>CAXRHZ010000049.1:0-103873 GCA_964230745.1 Maritimibacter sp.
CCCCCCCCCCCCCCCCCCCCCCCCCCCCCCCCCCCCCCCCCCCCCCCCCCCCCCCCCCCCCCCCCCCCCCCCCCCCCCCCCCCCCCCCCCCCCCCGGGTCGACCCGGGCGCAAGCCCGGGGCGAAATCAGAGGTAGTCGGCCCGCTGCAAGCCGTACTTGGCCATTTTCTCGTTGAGCGTCCGGCGTGGAAGCGACAGTTCCTCCATCACCCCGACGATGGACCCCTTGTGGCGGCGCATCGTGTTGTCGATGAGCATCCGCTCGAAGGCTTCCACGTACTCTTTCAACGGCTTGCCTTCGGTCGTCACCACCGGCTGAACGTCGTCGTGGTCGTTCATCAGGAGCGAGGCGATGGTGCCGGTGCCACGCCGGCTCTGGAGCACCGCGCGTTCCGCGATGTTGATGAGCTGGCGGATGTTGCCCGGCCACGGGGCCTGCAACAGCTGCGCGGCCTCCTGCGCGGTCACGCTGGGTGCGGCGCAGCCATATTCCTCGGCGAACTGGTCGGCGAAGCGCGTGAATAGCATCAGGATGTCCTCGCCGCGCTGGCGCAGCGGCGGGAGCGTAATGGTCATGGTCGCGAGCCGGTAGTAGAGGTCCGGGCGCAGCGCATCCTCGCAGGTCTTGCCCGCCTCCTGCATGTTCGACACGGCGACCACGCGGGTCTCGGGCGGCGTGCCCTGGTCGTTGATCCAGCTCAGGAGCTTGGCCTGAAGGCTGTCGGGCAGCGCCTCGATGTCTTCGAGCACAAGCGTCCCGCCGCGCGCTTCTTCGACATGGGGCAGCCGACCGCCGTCCTCCATCGGGCCGAAGAGCTTGCGCGATAGCGTCTCCTCGTCCTGGCCTGCGCAGCGCACGGCCACGAACTTGCGCCCGGCCTTGGCGCCGACCGCGTGGAGCGCATGGGCGACGAGCGTCTTGCCGGTGCCCGTTTCCCCGTCGATCAGCACGTGACCGTCGGCCTGGCCGATGTCGAGAATGTCCTCGCGCAGCCGCTCCATCAGCGGCGAGGCGCCCACAAGCTTTTTCATGATCGTGGTGCCGTCGCCCAGCTCGCGGCGCAGGATGCGGCTGTCGAGCGTCATGCGGCGGCTCTGCGTGGCCTTTTTGGCGAGGTCGGTCATGCGGTCCGGGTTGAACGGCTTCTCTAGGAAGTCGTAGGCCCCGACCCGCATCGCCTCCACAGCCATGGGCACGTCGCCGTGGCCGGTGATCATGATGACCGGGAGCGCACTGTCCACGCTCATCAGCTTTTTCAGGAACTGCATCCCGTCCATGCCGGGCATCCGGATGTCGGAGATGACGACGCCGGGATAATCCGTCCCGACGCTTTTCAGGGCCTCTTCGGCCGAAGGATAGGTCTCGGTGTCGAACCCGGAGAGCGCCAGCCATTGGCTGATCGACTGGCGCATGTCCTGTTCGTCATCGACGATCGCGATTTTCATTGCCTGTGCCATCTTACTTGTACCCTCCGGCCCCCCTTTCGGGCCTGAAAAATCCGGACCTATCCCGTCCGGTCGGGTGCGCACCGCCTATTCCGCGGCTTCCGCGCCCGTCGTTTTGTTTGTCGTTGCTTCCTTCAAGATAGGTAGTTCTACCTCGAATACAGCCCCCCCGGTGGTTCCGTTGCGCGCCGTGAGGCGTCCGCCGAAGTCGTTCACGATGCCCGAAGAGATAGCCAGACCCAGTCCGACACCGTCCCCGGGCGCCTTGGTGGTGTAGAAGGGTTCGAACAGCTGGTCGAGGTCTTCCACACCCGGCCCATTATCACGCACGGAGATGACGACTTGTTCCCCGCCGGTGAGCAGAATGTCCACCTGCGGGTCGTCCACCGACTTGGTCGCGTCGATGGCGTTGCGCAGGAGGTTGATGAGAACCTGCTCCAGCCGCACGTTGTCGCCCATGATCATCACCGGTTCGCGCGGCACGTTGCGCGTGATGCGCACCTGACGGCGTTTGAGCTGCGGTTCCATCATCGACAGCGCCATAGACACCGACTGGCGCACATCCATCGGCTGGAACGCGTCACCGCCTTTGCGGGCATAGGATTTGAGCTGTTTCGTGATCAGCCCCATCCGTTCGATCAGGTCGTCGATCCGCTGGAAGGACGACAGCGCCTCCTCCGGCCGCTTGCGCTGGAGGAGCAGCTTGGCGCCCGCGAGATAGGTCTTCATCGCCGCGAGCGGCTGGTTGAGCTCGTGGCTCACCGCCGCCGACATCTCGCCCAGGGCCGCCAGTTTCGAGGACTGGGCGAGTGTCTGTTCTGCGACCTGGAGGTTCTTTTCGGCCTTCTGGCGCTCGGCCACCTCGCGTTGCAGTGCAGTGTTGAGCTGGCGCAGCTCCGCGCTTTCGAGCTGGAAGAACCGGCTCGCGGTCGTGGCCCGGCGGCTCACCACGTAGAACCCGGCGGTGAGCAGGATGGCGAAGGCCATGATTTCGAGCGCGAGCACGCCGTTCACCCGCTCGCGCACGGAGGCGTAGGTGGTGAAGCTGGTCATCTGCCAGCCCTGGAACGGGATGCGCGCCGTCTGGCGGATCACGTCATCGCCGGCGAAGAACGCCTCGGACGGGAGCGCGGCCCACTCCGCCGTGCGTTCCAGCGCACGCTCGATGGCGGAGGGGGGCGGCAGCGTGGCCATCGCGTCGGCTTCCGGCAGGCCCCGCCAGCGCGGTTCGGTGGTCAGGACCACGCGCCCCTCGCTGTTGGTGACGTAGACCGCGTCGGAAATGCCTGCCCAGCTCTGTTCGAATTTCTCGAGGTCGACCACAACGACGATCACGCCGATCAGTTCGCCACCATTCAGGATCTTGCGGGCATAGGTGAAATCGAACCCGCCCGCCTCGGTCTCGGCGGTGGTGAAGACGGTGTCGGAGGACCTGAGCGCGTTCACGAAATAGGGCGAGGAGCGGTGGTTCGACCCCAACCGCTCGCGATCCGTCGCGGCCACGGCGCGGCCCGTCTGGTCGAGAAGCAGGAGCGACTGCGCCCCGATCTCGTCGCGGTAGGAGATCAGGCGTTGCGAGGAGTTGACGAAATCTTCGGAGTTCAGGGCCGAGATGAAGGCCGGGTCGCGCGACAAGAGGAGCGGCACGACCGAGTTGCGCTGAAGCTCGGAAATCAGGTTGCCGGTGTAGAGCGCGATGCGCAGTTCGGCGCGCGAGCGGGTGCTTTCGGTATATCGCTGCGTGAGCCAGGTGTTGGACACCCAGACCACCGCGATGGCCGCCGCGATGAACAGCACGAACAACACCCGGCCCAGAGGGCCGAATGCGGGAGAGCGCGGCGGGCGTGTCCCGTCGCCGGTCTTGTCCGTATCTGTCATGTTCCGGTTTTACGCCCCGTGCGGCGTGCGCTCAAGTCAGGCGGTTTCGAGCGACGCGACAAGCGAGCGGAACATTGCCACCCCGTCGGTGCCCCCGTGCGCCGCGTCCACGGCACGCTCCGGGTGCGGCATCATGCCGAGTACGCGGCGGTTCTCTGAGAGCACGCCCGCGATGTCGGCGGTCGAGCCGTTCGGGTTCTGCGCATAGGTGAAGGCGATCCGGTCCTCGGCTTTCAGGCGCGCAAGCGTTTCCTCGTCGACCGAGTAGTTCCCGTCGTGGTGGGCGACCGGGATCGTCACGACGTCACCCGCGTTGTAGCCGTTGGTGAAATCTGACTGCGACGTTTCCACTTTCAGATCAAGCGCTTTGCAGACGAACTTGAGATTCGCGTTGCGCATCAGCGCCCCGGGCAGCAGGCCGGTTTCGGTCAGCACCTGGAACCCGTTGCACACGCCCAGCACGTAACCACCCCGATCCGCATGGGCTTTGAGCGAGGACGAGATCGGCGACTTGGCGGCGATCGCCCCGCAGCGCAGGTAGTCGCCGAAGGAAAACCCGCCTGGCACGCCCACGATATCCACGTCGGCGGGCAGCGTCGTGTCCTTGTGCCAGACCATCGTGACATCGGCACCGGCCCGTTCGAAGGCCACGGCCATGTCGCGGTCGCAGTTGGAACCGGGGAAGACGAGGACGGCAGCTTTCATGGAACCCTCACGCGGAAATGCATGCGCCGTGCTTTAGACCCGGCCCCGCATGGGGTCAAGCGAGGCGCCAAATCGCCGAGTCTCATTTATTGTTTGCGAGATGCATATTCAGCCACTAACCTGAGCCCGACACCATCTTGGACCGACGCCTCCCTTCATGACCGACACCCCCCCTCTTCCGCCCGTGCCGGCGCGCAATGAAGGCCGCCTCGCGGCCCTGCGCAGTCTCGGTGTGCTCGACACCGACGCGGAGGCGGGATTCGACGATATCACCGACTTCGTCTGCAAGGCCTGCGACGTGCCCGCCTCTCTCGTGTCGCTGGTCGACCGGGATCGCCAGTGGTTCAAGTCGGCGCAGGGGTTCGATGAGCCGGAAACCAACCTGGAACGCTCGGTCTGCGCACATGTGGTGCACGAAGAGGATTTCATCGAGATCGAGGATCTCACGAAGGACCCGCGCACCGCGCGCAATCCGCTGGTCACGCAGACCGACGGGATTCGCTTTTACGCGGGGGCGCCACTGCGTCTGTCCAACGGATTCGTGGTTGGCGCCCTTTGCGCCATCGACAAGGTGCCCCGAAAGCTGACCGAGCTTCAGCGAGAAACGCTCATCGTGCTCGCCCGCCAGGTCATCGCGCAACTCGAACTGAAACAGACGCTCGCGCAGGCCGAGACGCTGCGCAAGGAGATCGACCACCGGGTGAAGAACTCGTTGCAGTCGATCTCGGCGCTCACCCGCATTCAGGCGCGCAAGGCGACGGAACCGCACGTCCAGGAGGCGTTGAAACAGGTGCAGGCCCGGGTCGAGATGGTCGCGGCGCTGCATGAGCAGCTATACCGCAGCTCGACCACGAACGAGGTCAACCTCGCGGATTTCGCGGCCAAGGTGGCGACGATCCTGAATGGCACGAGCCCGCCGAACGTGCAGGTGCAGGTTGATTTCGAGCGGTGCGCAGTCTCGGCCGAACAGGCCTCGGCCATCGGCGTGATCCTGAACGAGTTCGCCTCGAACTCGATCAAGCACGCCTTCCCGGACGACCGGCCCGGCGTCGTGAAATTCACAGGCGCACCGGGCAATGACGCCACCGTGACGATCGAGTTGTCCGACGATGGCGTGGGCATGGGCCCGATCTCGCACACCACCGGTATTGGGTTGGCGGTGATCGAGGCATCCGTGGCCCAGCTCGGCGGCTCGTGGGAGCCGCGGCTGGACGTGACCGGCACCGCAGCGCGGCTGACTTTTCCGACCGCGGACGCGGCCCCCTGACATGAAAAAGCCGCCCGGCTTGTGGCGGCTTTTAACGTTTTTTTTGCGGGGCCTTGTCAGCCCATGTGGATGTCGTAGCTCTCGATCACCGTGTTGGCCAGCAGACGCTCGCACATGTCGCGGACCGTGTCCTCGGTCGTGCCGTCGGCCACGTCGAGCTCGATCACCTTGCCCTGGCGCACCCCTTCGACCCCATCGAAGCCGAGCGATCCGAGCGCATGGCGCACCGCCTCGCCCTGGGGGTCGAGAACACCCGTCTTCAGCATCACGTCAACGCGCACTTTCATCGCGGCGGCTCCTTTCAGTTGATCAGGGTGGGCTTGGTCGCGTGGGTGACATTGGTGGGCAGCACGCCCAGCCGCCGCGCCACCTCGGTATAGGCGTCCGACAAGTTTCCGAGATCCCGCCGGAACACGTCCTTGTCGAGCTTCTGGCCGGTTTCGATATCCCACAGCCGGCAGCTGTCCGGGCTGATCTCGTCAGCCACGATGAGGCGCATGAAATCGTTGTCCCAGATGCGTCCGACCTCGATCTTGAAGTCGACGAGCTTGATGCCGACACCATGCATGACGCCGGACATGAAGTCGTTGACGCGCAGCGCCAGCGCGACGATGTCGTCGAGGTCCTGCTGCGTCGCCCAGCCGAAGGCGATGATGTATTCCTCGGGAACCAGCGGATCGCCGAGGGCATCGTCCTTGTAGGAAAATTCCACAATGGGGCGCGGCAGCGCGGTGCCTTCCTCGAGGCCGAGGCGCTTGGCCATCGACCCTGCGGCAAAATTGCGCACGATGATCTCGAGCGGCACGATCTCCACTTGCCGGATCAGCTGCTCGCGCATGTTGAGCCGCTTGATGAAGTGGTTGGGCACGCCGATGGCCGTGAGCCCGGTCATGAAGAACTCGGACAGACGGTTGTTGAGGACCCCCTTGCCCTCGATCACGTCCTTTTTCTGGGCGTTGAAGGCGGTCGCGTCGTCCTTGAAATACTGGACAAGCGTGCCCGGTTCCGGGCCTTCGTAGAGAATCTTCGCCTTGCCCTCGTAGAGCTTCTTGCGTCGTGCCATGAAACGTGAGCCTTTCCCGCAGCCGGCAAATCGCCCGCCAATTCTCGCGCTATAGTCGATTGGACCTTGCCCCGCAAGGATGCGCAGGGGTTGCGGCAGCCCCTGCGAGCGGGCATATGTTCACGGAAACAGGCTCTAGCTGGGACCACGGGAACATGACCACTTTCGACGACCGCGAATCCGCATTCGAGAACAAGTACGCTCACGACGAGGAGATGAAGTTCAAGGCCGAGGCCCGCGCGAACAAGCTGCTCGCGATCTGGGCGGCCGGCCTTCTGGGCAAGACGGGCGCCGATCTGGATGGCTACATCAAGGAAGTCATCAAGGCCGACTTCGAGGAAGCGGGCCACGAGGACGTGGTGCGCAAGGTCGCCGGCGACCTGGGCGACAAGAGCTCGGCGGACGAGGTTCGCGCCCAACGTGTCGCGATGCTGGCGGAGGCCAAGGCCCAGCTCATGGGCGAAGTCTAAGTCTCTAATAACTTGGCGATTTTTCTGGCAAAGGCATCCCAAATCGGGGTGCCTTTCGGCTTTTATGCGCCCGATTCAAGGGGTTAATTGGAAACAAGCGCGCCCGATATGCGTTGTCGCTCCGACCGAAACTGGAGAAAGACGATGCATACGACTGGCACGACGGTGCAGGTAGGCGGCGCCGCGATCCATGTTCAGACGATGGGAGATCCCGACGCCCGGCCGATCCTGTTTTTGCACGGAGGGGCCGGAAGCCTCGCCGAATTCGAGGACCTGTATCCGGGTCTGGATGAATTTTGCTGCGTTTTCATGGACCTTCGCGGTCACGGACGCTCGACGCTGGGAAAACGGCCGATGAGCTATCCGCAACTCGCCGACGACGTTGAGGCGGTAATCGACGCGCTCGACCTCGACCGTCCCGTCCTGCTTGGCCATTCCGACGGCGGCACCGCGGCACTGGAAGTCGCCGCGCGGGGCCGTGTGGCGATCAACGGGGTCATCACGTTGTCCGCGCGCGCATGGCGCCCCCGCCCGTCGGTGCTCGAAACCCATATCGGCCGGATGACGCCGGAGCTGTTCCGCCGGACATCGCCCGCTGCCGTCGCGGATTACGAGGCGATCAACCCGGAGGCGGATTTCGACCGGTTCTTCACCCAGGTCGCAGGCATGTGGCGCGACGTGGGCGACGGCAACTACCCGGGCGACCGGGTCGAACGCATCCGCTGCCAGACACTCGTTCTGGGCGGAGAACACGATCACCTCGTGTCGGTGGAGGAAACCATCGCGCTCGCACGTGCGATCCCCCATGCGCACCTGGGCATCGTGCCCTACGGCAGCCACAGCCTCCACGCCGAACAGCCCGGCCACATTCAGCCGTTCATCTGCGATTTCATGCTGTTCATGGACGACTACCAGTCACCGCACGGAGAAGCGCTCATCCCCCAGGCCCGTTAACCGTCGCGGCAGTTTGAGGCGCCCCTGCCCCAATTACGCTCGATTGCCCTTGTTAACGGCGTCTTAGCCCGGCGTGTCCTAAGTTCGCCCGGCAGGATGAGGGTGAGCAGATGACGACACGGATCCACCCGGCCACGCGGCCGGCGGGCGCCGAGGCGGGGGCAGGCCGGCTGAAAGCCCGTCCGGTCCTCTTGCGGCAAATCGCACCGTTCGTGGTGTGCGCCGTGCTGGCTTTCCTTCTGCGCCACCGGATCGGCGAACTCGACGTTGCCCATATCCGGGCAAGTCTCGCCACCGTGGGGCCCGCGCAATGGCTGCTGGGACTCGGACTTACCGCGATAAGCTTTTGGTCGCTCGGTCAGTATGACGTGGTCGTTCACCGCCTGATCGGGCGCGACACCGACCCGCGCCGCGCCGCGCGCTCGGGCATGACCGCCATCGCTTTGGGGCAGACCGTGGGCATGGGCGCGCTCACAGGAACTGTCGTGCGCTGGCGGATGCTGCCGGGACTGGGCCTGGTCGACGCGGCCCGCATCTCGGCCATCGTCACCGTTTCCTTCTTCGCCGCCTGGGTGGTGGTGTCCGCCGTGGTGGTTCTGCTCTTCGGCGTCGGCCTGCCCCTCGCAGCCCCCGCCGCCATCGCCATCCTCGTGGTCGCCTGGCTCTTGGTGCTCCTGTCGGTCTGGCGCCCGGACCCCCTCGCCCGCTGGCCCCTGCCGCCATTGAAAGCGATGGGGCTGATCCTCGGCTTCACCGCCATCGACACGATCGCGGCGGGTGCGGTGCTCTGGACCATGCTGCCCGAAGGGCTTCATATCGGCCTCGGCCCGCTCCTCGCGGCCTACCTACTGGCCCTGGGCGCGGGGTTGGTCCTTACCACGCCCGGCGGTGTCGGTCCGTTCGAGGTCGCGCTCATCGCCCTCCTGCCGTCCCTGCCGCAGGAACCCCTGCTCGCCGCCGTCCTCGCTTACCGTGCGGTCTACTACGCCCTGCCGGCCCTCGTCGGTGCGCTCCTCCTCGCCCGTCCGCCCAAGCGACCGGCGGCCCCTGCCCCGGCGCGCGCGGCGCTGGAGCCTGTCACGCCCCGCAATCTCCCGCTCGTGGTCGAGGCAGCTCTTGATACAGCGCCCCGTGCCGAGGCCGCGCTCCTGCGCCACGGCCGCTTCGCGCTCCTGTCCAACAGCCGCGCCTGGCCCACGGCACTGGTCGCGCGATCCGGCCAGTCGCTCATCATGCTGGGCGATCCCCTTGTCCGCGACCGGTGCGGCGGCGATGTCTTCGCGGGCCTAGGCGACCGCGCCCGCGCCACGCTGACCGCCCCGGTCATCTACAAATGCGGCGCACGCCTCGCCGTGCGGGCGCGGCAGGCGGACTGGCAGCTTCTCCCCATCGCGCGCGAGGCATGGCTGGACCCGGCGACCTTCTCCGAATCCGGTGCCGCCCGCCGCCAGCTCCGCCGCAAACTGCGCAAGGCCGAGGGCGCAGGGCTGACCGTCACCGCCATCGCCCCTGGCGAGGCCGTCCCTCTCCCGCTCGACGAGATGGACCGGCTCGCCCGCCACTGGGCGGCCGCGCGCGGGGGTGAGCGCGGGTTCTCGATGGGCGTCTGGGATCCCGCAACCCTGCCACGCGCGGCGCTCTACCTCGCGCATGACGCGGGCGGGGCGCTTTGTGGTTTCATCACTGTCCACGCGAACCGGAACGAGCACGCGCTGGACCTGATGCGGCAGGCGGGCGATGCGCCCGACGGGATCATGCACCACCTCGTCGCGCAGGCGATCCGGGGCGCGCAGGCGGCGGGCGTGCCGCGCTTTTCCCTCGCCGCCGTTCCGGCCCAGGACGTGCCCGGCGAGCCACGGCTCTTCACCGCTTTGCGCCGCCTGCTCGACCGCGCGACGGGCGCCGGGGGGCTTCGGCAATTCAAGGCCGCCTTCGACCCGCGGTGGGAGACGCTCTACCTCGCCGCGCCGAGCCGGACCGCGCTGCTCCTCGGCGCCCTCGACATCACGCGCGAGATCCTGCGCCGCCCGGCGACACCCGGACCTGACCCGAATTGCACCGGTTGCGCATTCGTGGCACATGAGCGCTGACCAGACACGAAAGGCTTCGCCATGTCACAGGACGCGCTCTCCAAACTGCTCGCCGACCGCGATTGGCTGATGGCGGACGGCGCCACGGGCACGACGCTCTTCAACATGGGGCTGACCTCGGGCGACGCGCCGGAGATGTGGAACGTGGATCACCCGGACCGCGTGCGCGCCCTCTACCAGGGGCCGGTCGACGCGGGCTCTGACATCTTCCTGACCAACAGTTTCGGCGGCACCGCCTCGCGCCTCAAGCTGCACGAGGCACAGCACCGGGTGGGCGAACTCAACCGCATCGCCGCGGAACTGGGTCGCGAGGTCGCGGACAAGGCGGGGCGCACCGTTGTCGTCGCGGGATCCATGGGCCCGACGGGCGAGATCATGGAACCGATGGGTCCGCTGTCCTTCGACGGCGCGGTCGAGATGTTCCACGAGCAGGCCGAAGCGCTGAAAGAGGGCGGCGCCGATGTCCTGTGGGTCGAAACGATCTCCTCCCCGGACGAATACAAGGCCGCCGCGCGCGCCGCGGAGCTTGCCGACATGCCGTGGTGCGGGACGATGAGCTTCGACACCGCCGGGCGCACGATGATGGGCCTGACCTCCGCCGACCTCGCCAAGCTGGTCGAGGGGCTGCCGAATCCGCCCATCGGCTTCGGTGCGAACTGCGGCGTCGGCGCCTCCGACCTCCTGCGCACCGTGCTCGGGTTCAAGCAGGCGGGCACCGAGCGCACGGTGATCGCCAAGGGCAACGCGGGCATCCCGAAATTCGTGCACGGCCACATCCACTACGACGGCACGCCCGACCTGATGGCAGACTACGCCGTAATGGCCCGCGATTGCGGGGCGACGATCATCGGCGGCTGCTGCGGCACCACGCCAGAACACCTGGCGAAGATGCGCGAGGCGCTGGAAACCCGCCCGCGCGGCGAACCGCCGACGCTCGAAGCCATCGCGGAAAGCCTGGGCGGCTTTTCCTCCGCCAGCGACGGGACCGACGACAAGGGCCCGAAACCCCGCGAGCGGCGCGGCCGCCGCCGGGGCTGACGCGCCCGGTCCGCCAAGGGTCCCCGCCTGAGCGCCCGTCCCCCGGACGGGTGCGAGGCATCGTCTTGCGCCGCAGGCGCGCCGCCTGGAACGGCCCCCTCAGAACAGCTCGAGCTGATCGCCGGCCCGCGGCGGCACGCGGAACAAATCCGTGCGCAGCTCCGGCAGGTGCGAGGCAAGGCCGAGCCGCCGCTGGGCCACACGAAACCGCATTTCCATCATCTCGGCATAGGGCCCCTCGCCCCGCATTCGCGTGCCCCAGCTGCTGTCGTAAAGCTCGCCCCCGTGCATGTCGCGCAGATGTCCCAGGACCCTGTTCACCCGATCAGGGTAATGCTCGCCCAGCCAGTCGCGAAACAGCCCGGCCACCTCGCGCGGCAGGCGCAGCATGATCCAGGTCGCGGCGCGCGCACCCGCTTCCGCTGCCGCGGCCATGATCCCCTCCATCTCGCTGTCCGACAGCCCCGGCACGAGCGGCGAGACCATGACACGCACCGGGATCCCGGCCTCGGCCAGCCGCCGGATCGTCTCCAGCCGCCGCGCGGGCGCCGGGACCCGCGGCTCCATCCGCCGCGACAGCTCCGGGTCGAGCGTCGTGACGGACACCCCGACATGGGCGAGCCCGTCGGACGCCATGTCCGCAAGAATGTCGATATCGCGCTCAACCAACGTGCCTTTTGTGGCGATGCCCACGGGATGGCGGAAGTCGCGCAGAACCTCAAGCACCTCGCGCATCACGCGGTAGCGGCCCTCGATGGGCTGGTAGGGGTCGGTGTTCGTGCCGATCGCGATGGTCGCGGGGCGATAGGACCGGCGCGACAGCTCCTTTGCCAGCACCGCCCCGATCCCCGGCCGCGCCACCAGCCGCGTCTCGAAATCCAGGCCTGCCGACATCCCGAGCCAGGCGTGGCTCGGCCGCGCGAAGCAGTAGACGCAGCCGTGTTCGCACCCGCGATACGGGTTGATCGAACGGTCGAACGGCACATCGGGCGAGGCATTGCTTGTGATCGCGCTGCGCGGCGCTTCGAGGCTCACTTCCGTCCGGAACGCGGCCTCCGAATCACGTGCCCAGCCGTCCGAAATCGCGACCCTCTCGTGACGCTCGAACCGACCCGTCGCATTCGTCGTGGCACCCCGACCCCGACGGCGTTCATGTTCAATATGAGGGATTTCGCTAACCATGAGAACATTAGTAGAACATTCAGACCTTCGTGCAAAGGTCGTTTCGCCATAACGACATGTCGCAATTGGTCATCATTGCGCGGACAATTTGCCCCATGTAGACGGAGACACGCGCGAACCGCCTGAAAGGAAAGGCCAATGGCCGACGAAGAAGACGATATCATCCTCTCGGAACTCGATGACGAGGAACTCGTCGCCCAGATGATGGACGACCTCTACGACGGTCTCGCCGAAGAGATCACGGAGGCGACCAACATCCTTCTGGAGCGTGGCTGGGAACCCTACGACATCCTGACCAAGGCGCTCGTCGCCGGCATGACCATCGTGGGCCACGATTTCCGCGACGGCATCCTCTTCGTGCCCGAAGTTCTTCTCGCCGCCAACGCGATGAAGGCGGGCATGGCGATCCTCAAGCCGCTTCTGGCCGAAACCGGCGCGCCGACCATCGGGCGCATGGTCATCGGCACCGTGAAGGGCGACATTCATGACATCGGCAAGAACCTCGTCTCGATGATGATGGAAGGCGCCGGGTTCGAAGTGGTCGATCTGGGCATCAATTGCGAGGCGGAGAAATACCTCAACGCGCTCGATGCCGAGAAGGCCGACATCCTCGGCATGTCCGCGCTGCTCACCACCACCATGCCGTACATGAAGGTCGTGATCGACGAGATGGTCGCCAAGGGCCTGCGCGACGACTACATCATCCTCGTGGGCGGTGCGCCGCTGAACGAGGAATTCGGCAAGGCCATCGGTGCCGACGCATATTGTCGGGACGCCGCGGTCGCGGTGGAAACCGCCAAGACGTTCATGGCGCGCAAGCACAACCAGGCCGCCGCTGGCTGATACCGGCATCCCGGTCGGTGCGGCGCACTGGCCGGGGTGGAAACCAAGTCGGGCGAGCGCTATCTGTGGTGTTCATCCGGCAGAGGTCCCCATGTTCGTCCGACGCATCCTGCTCATGCTCCTGGCACTCGCCTCAGCGGGCCTCGCGGCCTACGTTCTGATCGAGGCGGTCCTGACGGACAACCTGAGCCAGCAGGTCTTCTTCGCGGTCTTCCCGCTCGTGCTGCTCTTCTCGGTCGCCTGGAATGCGCTCGGGCGCAAGCGGGACTGACCATGTACGACACCGCGCTCGCTCTCGTCCATGCGGCGGCCTTTTCCGACACGTTCCGGAGGGGCTTCGACTGGATGGTGGACCAGCTTTATGACGGGTTTGCCAGGCCACGTCTCTTCGATCTCGGATGCGGCGACGGCACATGGCTCGACCATGCCCGCTATTTTGGCGTTCCTGGCGCGGGGCTCGACACGTCCGAAGCCTTCGTGCGCCTCGCCACGTCACGAAAGCTCGCCGTCACAACGGGGGACGCCAATACCCCGCGCATTCCGTCCGGCACGACGGCCGTCACCGCGATCGGCGAGGTTTTGGCCTACACCCCCTCCGCGCTCGCCGGTGCGGTTCAGGCGGCAGCCGGCGCCCTCCCCGCATCCGGGCTGCTCCTGTTCGACCTGCCCGGCCCCGACACGCCCGAGAGCGAAACCATCACTCACGGCAAGGACTGGACCCTCACCTCGGAAGCTCGGATTCGCGGCGGACACCTCACGCGCGCGATCCGTGTGGACACGCCCGCCGGCACCCACACCGAAACGCATCGCCAGCAGCTTTTTTCACCGGGCGAGGTTTGCGCACTCCTCGACACCGCGGGATTTCTTCCCGAGCTGCTTGACAGCTACGGCCCGTGCCCGCTCCTCCCGGGCCGCTTTGCGATACACGCACGCAAGCTTGCGTGATCCGGCGGGTCCCCCCATCTTTGAAAGGAAGGAGTTTGCCATGCCCCTCGACAAATTCGTCCTGATCCTCGTCATCGTGATCGGCGCAGCCGGCATGACCGTCTGGCTCGGCGCACTGCTCCTCGCATCGGTGCAGGTCCCTGCCGGCTGGCTCGGCTTCATCCCCGCGGTCCTCCTGGCCTACATCCTCTGGCGCGTCATCGCCCAACGGCTCTCCAACGGCGAAGACGACCATTACGATCGGATCGAGAAGTGATGCAGATCCTGACCACCGACACCTTTCCGGGCCGCGAGGTCGAGGCCCTGGGCCTCGTGCGCGGCTCCACCGTGCGCGCGAAACACATCGGGTCGGACATCGTCGCGAGCCTGCGCAACCTCGTCGGCGGCGAGGTAAAGGAATACGCCTCCCTGCTCGCCGGCGCGCGCGAACAGGCCATCGACCGGATGATCGCCGAGGCGCGGGCGATGGGGGCGGATGCCATCATCGGGGCGCGGCTGGAAACCTCGACCATCGCACAGGCGGCGAGCGAAATCCTCGCCTACGGCACGGCGGTGCGGTTCAAGTGAAAATCGAGGACGCGGAACTGACCGACACGGGCCTGCCCGCCTCCGGCGCGGGCCGGGTGCTGGTCATCGGCTGCGGAGCGCTGGCGCGCGAAATCCTCGCGGTGGTGGAGGCGAACGGCCTCGCCCATGTCGACGTCACCTGCCTGCCCGCGATCCTGCACAACCGGCCCGACCGGATCGCCCCGGCGCTCGAGGCGGCGATCGCCCGCCACGCGGGCGACTACGACCGCCTCTTCGTCGCCTATGCCGATTGCGGCAGCGGCGGCGCCATCGCCGAGACCTGCGCCCGCCACGGGATCGAGATGCTCGAGGGGCCGCATTGCTACAGCTTCTTCGAAGGAAACGAACTCTTCGCGGAGCGTGGCGAGGTCACGGCCTTCTACCTCACCGATTTCCTCGCGCGCCAATTCGACGCCTTCGTGACCAAGCCGCTGGGCCTCGACCGCCACCCGCAGCTGCGAGACATGTATTTCGGAAACTACGAACGCCTCGTCTTCCTCGCCCAGACCGACGACCCGGCGCTCGACGAAAAAGCGCGCGCGGCGGCCGCGAGTCTCGGCCTCGCCTACGAGCGCCGGTTCACAGGCTACGGCGATCTCGCCCCGGCGCTCGCCCGCCTCTGATCTTCTTCGTTTCGCAAATACTTCGGGAGAGCGCGAGAGGGCTGGCCCTCTCGCAACCGCGGCGTCTCACCAAAGGTGAGGCGGCGCAAAGCCTGCGCGCGGGCTTGCCCGCGCACAACTGGGACAGGCAGGGTCAGGCCGCTTCGACCGCCAGCTTGTTTATCCGCTGGATCATCGCGGTCAGGCCGTTGGAGCGCTGCGCGGACAGGTGTTCCTCGAGCGACAGGCGTCCGAGCTCCGCCTTGGCGTCGATGCGCGGCACCTCGTCGACCGGGACACCGTTGTAGAGCGCGGCGAGCACGGCGATGATCCCGCGCACGATCAACGCGTCCGAGTCGCCCTTGAAGCGGAACGTGCCCGCGTCGATCTCCGGCATGATCCAGACCTGGCTTGCGCAGCCGTCGACCTTGGTCGCCGGCACCTTCAGCGCGTCGTCCAGCGGGTCCATTGCCCGACCGAGGTCGATCACGTGGGCATAGCGGTCTTCCCAGTCATCGAGAAACTCGAAATCCTCGACGATCTCTTCGAATGCGTCCGTGGCCATCCTGCTCTCCTTTGCCCCTCACCTAGGCATGCGGGCCACAAAGGTCCAGCCCCGCGCGCGAGGGCCGCACGATCCGGGTTTTCAAAGGCCGCGCTTTGGGCTAGTCCAAGGCAGGCACAGGGGGACGCACATGATTTTCCGCATCTTCGGCGCAATTCTACTAGGGATGGTTCTGACCGGATGTTCCGGGGGCGTCAGCCTGAACCCGTTCAACTGGTTCGGCCCCAAGTCCGATGTGGAACTCGTCACGCTGGAGCCGCGCGACGGCTTCCCCACAGGTCTCGACGATTACCGCGGCCCGATCACGCAGGTCACCCAGATCGCCGTGGAGCGCGCCTCGGGCGGCTACCTCGTGCGTGCCGTCGGCCTGCCGCCCCGCCTGGGCTACTGGGAGGCCGAGCTGGTGCCACAGAACGACGAGGAGCCGGTGAACGGCGTGATGACTTACGATTTCGTCGTCGCCCCGCCGCCCTGGGCCACGCGCCAGTCGCGCCCCTCGGCCCGCGAGATTCACGTCGCGCACTACGTATCGGACGTTACGCTGGGCAATGCCACCCGCATCAGGGTGAACGGCGCCACGAACAGCCTCACCACCCGCCGCTGAGGTATTCCACGGCGGGCCTGCTGCGCAGAAGTCTCGCGCCGCCGCAGCGTTACAAGATCGTCGCGGCCGGGGCTCTGCCCCAAAATTGCTCAGGCCTGGAAACGCGGATCAGGTTTCGATGACCTTGACGGTCTGGCCCTTCACGCCGAGCGCGAGTTCCCCGTCGCAAAGCCGCAGCGCGTCCTTGCCAAAGACCTCGGAGCGCCAGCCCTTGAGGGCCGGGACGTCGCGTTTGCCCGCCGCGAGCAGGTCGAGATCCGCCGCCGAGGCAATGAGCTTCTGCGCCACGCCCGTCTCCTCGCACCGGGCCTTGAGCAGGACGCGCAGCAGGTCGGCCAGCGCCGGGTTCACCTGCAGCTTGTCGCGCCCGTCCTTCTCGACCTTCGGCAGGTCGTCCTGCGGACAGTCGAGCCCGGCCTTCACCGCCGCGAGGATGCCCTCGGCCACCTCGCCCTTGCGCGCCTCTCGCAGGAGGAGCCGCGAGCGGCCAAGGTCGCCCGCGTCGCGCGGCTTGGTGGAGGCGAGTTCCATCAGCGCGTCGTCCTTGTAGACCCGGCTGCGGGGGATATTGCGCGACTGGGCATAAGCCTCGCGGAACCGCGCCAGTTCGCGCACGATGGCGAGGAAGCGGCCGGAATTCGTGCGCGTTTTCACCCGCTTCCACGCCTCGTCCGGGTCCACCACGTAGGTGTCCGGGTCGGTCAGGACCGACATCTCTTCCTTCACCCATTTCGCGCGGCCGGATTTCTCCAGCTCGCCCTTGAGGTATTCATAGATCACCCGAAGGTGCGTCACGTCGCCGATGGCGTATTTCTTCTGCGCAACGGTCAACGGGCGGCGCGACCAGTCGGTGAAACGCGAGGATTTGTCGAGCTGCGCTTTGGCGATCTTGCGCACCAGCGTTTCGTACCCCGCCTGGTCACCGAAGCCGCAGACCATTGCGGCGACCTGGGTATCGAACAGCGGCGAAGGAATGATACCTGCATCGACGTAGAAGATCTCGAGATCCTGGCGCGCGGCATGGAACACTTTCACCACGCCCTCGTCCCGGAAGAGCTCGTAGAGCGGGTCGAGCGACAGCCCTTCAGCCAACGGGTCGACGAGGACCGCGTCCTCATCGTCGTCGTCGCCGGCCACCGCGAGCTGCACGAGGCAGAGTTTCGAGTAATAAGTGCGTTCCCGCAGGAACTCCGTATCGACGGTGACGTAGGGGAATGTCGCGGCCCGCGTGCAGTAGTCGGCCAGCGCTTCGGTGGTCGTAATTGTTTTCATTCTACAGGTCTTTGTTGCGCGTCGCCCTCCCCTCTATCGGGAAAACCCGGCAAGCGGAAGGGGGTCAGGGGAGGCGCACGGGCGTCCGGTCGCCCCGGGCGAAGCGCTCCAGCACGGCCGGGTAGAGAAGGTGCTCCATCGGCAGGACCCGGGCGGCCAGCGTCTCGGCCGTGTCGCCAGGCCGGATCGGCACCCGGGCCTGGCCGATGATCGGGCCGCCGTCGAGCTCCGCCGTCACCTCGTGGACCGAGCACCCGGCTTCGGCGTCACCCGCAGCGAGCGCCCGCGCGTGGGTGTCGAGACCCTTGTATTTCGGCAGCAGCGAGGGGTGGATGTTAAGCATCCGGCCCGCGTAATGCGTGATGAACTCGGCCGTCAGGATGCGCATGAACCCGGCGAGGCAGAGGATGTCGGGGCGGGCCGCGTCGAGCACCTCGATCAGCTCCGCCTCGAACCCCGCGCGGTCGCCCGCGTGCGGCCGGTGATCGACCACTGCCGTCGCGATCCCCAGCGCTTGCGCCTTGGCCAGCCCGCCCGCGTCTGGGCGGTTCGACAGGACAAGGACGGGACGCGCGGGATGGTCGCCGGTCATGCTTTCGGCCAGGGACACCATGTTGGACCCGGACCCGGAGATCAGGATCGCGACGCGCTTCACACGAGCGATCCAAGGTATTGCACGCCGTCGCCCAGCCCCATGCGCCCCATCTGAACGACCGTCTCGCCCTCGCCCTCGAGCGCTTCGGTCACGGCCTTGGCGGCGCCGGCATCGACGACGAGCACCATGCCGATCCCGCAGTTGAACGTCTTGAGCATCTCGGCCTCGTCCATCCCGCCGGTTTCGGCGAGCCACTTGAACACGGCCGGCAGGTCCCAGGCGTCGAGGTCGACCATCGCCTGCCCGCCTTCGGGCAGAACGCGCGGCAGGTTTTCGGTCAGCCCGCCGCCGGTGATATGGGCGAGCGCATGAACACCCCCGGCCCGGATCGCGGCTAGCGCCGGCTTGACGTATAGCCGCGTTGGGGCGAGCAGCGCTTCGCCCAGCGTGCCGTCGCCGAAGGGGCTGTCCGCGTCCCAGCCGAGGCCGGAGACCTCGACCAGCTTGCGCACGAGGCTGTAGCCGTTGGAATGGACCCCGCTGGAGGCAAGGCCCAGGAGCACGTCGCCCTCGGACACGCCTGCGGGCAGCGTTCCCCCGCGCTCCATCGCGCCCACCGCGAAGCCCGCGAGGTCGAAATCGCCATCCGCATACATCCCCGGCATCTCTGCCGTCTCGCCGCCGATCAGCGCGCAGCCGGACTGCAGACAACCCTCGGCGATCCCTTCGACGATCTGGGCCGCATCCTCCACCGCGAGCTTGCCGGTCGCGAAATAGTCGAGAAAAAACAGCGGCTCGGCGCCCTGGCAGACGAGGTCGTTCACGCACATCGCGACGAGGTCGATGCCGATCGTGTCCACCTTCCCGGTGTCGATGGCGATACGCAGCTTGGTCCCCACCCCGTCGGTCGCGGCGACGAGAACCGGGTCGGTGTAGCCCGCGGCCTTGAGATCGAAGAGCGCGCCGAACCCGCCCAGACCGGCCATCACGCCGGGACGGTTCGTGCGCTTTGCCGCCGGCTTGATCCGTTCGACCAGTTCGTTGCCCGCGTCGATATCGACGCCCGCATCGGCATAGGTGATCCCGTTCTTGTCACTGGTCATGGCAGCCCCCGTCTGAATGCCCCGCGCGTAGCGCAGCCGCGACGGAAAGGCAACGCCGCTTGACGCCCCTCACGCGCGTGGCTACTCAAACCCTCACGGTGGGCCTGTAGCTCAATTGGTTAGAGCAGAGCGCTCATAACGCTTTGGTTGCGGGTTCAAGTCCTGCCGGGCCTACCATCGTCTCTGCCCGCGCGCCGATTTCGCGCATGGCGTTCCGCGCGCTCCCCGTGGCCCGCTTCCTGCCCTTCCACACCGCTGACAACGCAAAAGCCGGTCGAGCCGGTTGCCATTGCCGGTGTGAACGGATTGTCTAGCGCCCATGGATCTGCCCGAAGATATGCCCGCCCATGGGGAATTGGTGACGCTTGAGCCCGGCCTGCGCCGGATCATCGCGCCCAACCCCTCGCCCATGACCTACTGGGGCACCAATACATTCGTCCTCGGCGGCGGTGCGGTGACGGTCGTGGACCCCGGCCCCGACCTGCCCGACCATATGGACGCCCTTCTCGCGGGCCTCGCGCCCGGCGAAGAGGTCGCCCGTATCCTCGTCACACACTCCCACGTCGATCATTCCCCGCTTGCCCGGCGGCTTTCCGCGGCCACGGGTGCACCCGTTCTGGCTTTCGGCGACGCGACCGCGGGCCGGTCGCAGGTGATGTCGGATCTGGTGGCGCAGGGCATGGCCTCGGGCGGCGAAGGCGTGGATCAGGGCTTTGCGCCGGACGAGATCCTGCGCGACGGGGAAACGCTCGACATCGGCAGTGGGCTGTCGGTCGAGGCGATCTGGACGCCCGGCCACTATTCCAACCATTTGAGCTTCGCGATCGGCGACGCGGTGCTGGTGGGCGATCACGTGATGGCCTGGGCCTCGTCGCTCGTGTCGCCGCCGGACGGCGACCTGACAGCGTTCATGGCTTCCTGCGAAAAGCTTTTGGCGCGGCGCGACCGCATCCACTTCCCGGCTCATGGCCCGGCGATCGAGGGCCCCGAGGCGCGTCTGCGCTGGCTGATCGACCACCGCAAGAGCCGCGAAACGTCCATCCTCGCCGCTCTTGAGCCGGGCCCTGCGACGGTCGCCGGACTGACCCGATCCATCTATACCGATACGCCGGAGCCGCTGCTCGCCGCCGCACAACGCAACGTCTTCGCCCACCTCATCGACCTTTCCACACGCGGCAAGGTTTCCGCCGAGCCCACCCTAGACCCCGAGGCGCGCTTCTCCCTCGCATAAGGCGAAATTTTTGTGACGATTCCCACTGGACGGGGCAAATTCCCGTTGCTATACGCGCCTCCGTGTTCCGGCGTAGCTCAGCGGTAGAGCAGTTGACTGTTAATCAATTGGTCGTAGGTTCGATCCCTACCGCCGGAGCCAAAATCCTCTCGCGGTCTTGGTAACTCTCTGAAACAGAACGGTTTCGCGCGTGCCTGGTGCTTGCGGCCATTTGGGTGCGACTAATCGAGACGGTCCAGCATCGATTTCTCGAAACTGCGCAGGGCGTCCCAATCGCCGCGGGCGATCTTGTTGGTCCAGTCCGGGTTGGCCAGCATCGCGCGGCCGACGGCGATCACGTCGAACTCCCCTGTTTTCAGCCCTTCGGAGATTCGGACGATCTGGTCCGGTGCCGGGGCGGCCTTCACCTTGCCCTCGGGGGATTTCAGGTCGTTGCTGAGCGTGACGGAGCCGACGGCAATCGTGGGACAGTCGGTGATCTCGCGCACGAGACCCGGCAGCGTCCGGGGCTCGCCCGGAAAGGCAGGCTCCCAGAACCGGCGGGTGGACACGTGGAACAGGTCAACCCCGGCCTCGGCGAGCGGCACAAGCCAGTCGGCGAGCGCCTGCGGGCTGTCGACGTTACGCGCGGCATAGTCGAGCTGCTTCCACGGCGAGATGCGAATCGAGAGCGCGAATTTCGGGCCCGCCGCCTCCCGGGCCGCCGCGACCATCTCGCGGGCAAACCGCGTACGGTCGCGTATGTCGCCGTTGTAGCGGTCGCTGCGATGGTTCGTGCCCGGCCAGAAGAACTGGTCCGGCAGGTATCCGTGGGCGGCGTGGAATTCGGCCCCGTCGAACCCCAGGCTGCGCGCGGTTCGGCACGCCTCGGCAAAGGCGCGGATCGTCGCGTCGATCTCGCGCGGTGTGATCGTATCGCCAAAAGGGCGTCCGGGCGCGGCGAGCCCCGACGGGCTGACCCGGCGAAACCCGCATTGTTCTGGATCAATACGTATTCGTAATGCTATAGTAAACAACACGAAATGAATTGCAGATGACTGCGGAAAGGGCAGATGCCCCATGGCCAAGACTTCGGGCATGACCCATGCGCAAACCGTTCGACTTGCACTGGAAGACGACATTTTCGCCGGGCGTCTCGCCCCGGGTGCACCGCTCGACGAAGAGGTCCTGGCCCGACGGTTCTCGGTCTCCCGCACCCCGGTACGCGAAGCGATGTTGCAGCTCATCCAGTCCGGGCTCGTCGAAAAACGGCCGCGCCAAGGGGCAATCGTTGCACAGATCGACCTCTCCGACATGATCCGCCTGTTCGAGGTTATGTCCGAACTCGAAGGCATCTGTGCCAAGTTCGCCGCACGCCGCATGACGCCGCAGGAACGCACGGCCCTGCGCAAACTGCACGAGGCGTCCGAGGCCGCCTACAAGGCCGGCAAGGACGACGAGTACTACCACCTCAGCCGCAAATTTCACCTGATGGTGATCGAGGGCACGCACAATCACGAACTGATCGAGACGACCAACCGTCTGGGTATCAAGCTCGTCCCCTACCGCCGTTTCCAGCTCTCCTACCCCGGCCGGTCCGAGAACAACCTGCGCGACCATGAGAACATCATGGAGGCAATCTGTGCGGGCGATTACGAGAAGGCGGCGGACCTGTTCCGCAAGCACACCAACGTGCAGGGCGACGTCCTGGCCGAATACATCGCGCTCGGCGACCGCGAAGCGGGCAAGCTGAAATCCGCAGGCTGAACTACCGGACATGGAATGGTGAAAGCCGCCGGGGGAGGAGACCCGGCGGCTTTTCTTGATCGCAAGCGCCTCAGGAAACGAGCTTCATCGGCGCTTCGACCAATTCCTTGAGCGTCGACAGGAAACGTGCGGCGAGCGCGCCGTCCACGGCCCGGTGGTCCGAGGACAGCGTCGCCGACATGACGCTCACGAAACCGACGCCACCCTCGGTCTCACGTGCCTCCCGACGCGTGCCGCCCACGGCCAGGATCGCGGCCTGCGGCGGGTTGATGATTGCGTCGAAAGCGCGGACCCCGAACATACCGAGATTGGAGAGTGTAAAGGTGCCGCCGTTCAGGTCCTCGGCCGTGAGGCTCCGCTCGCGCGCCCTCGTGGCGAGGTTCCTGGCATCCGATGCGATATCGCGCAGGCTCCGCTCCCCGACGTCGCGCACCACGGGCGTGATGAGGCCCGCGTCGATGGACACGGCCATCGCGATATCCACGCGCTCGAAACGCGTGATCCCTGTCTCCGAAACATGCACGTTTCACGTCGGGGTGTTTCCCGAGCGCGAGGCCGCTGGCCTTGAGAAGCAGGTCGTTGACCGAGATCTTCGCCACGCCCTCCTCGCCGGCTTCGTTCAATGCGCGGCGCAGGTCGATGAGCGCGTCCATCTCGATGTCCACCGTCGTATAGAATGCGCGCCTACGGTGACCAGCGCGAGGCCGATTATCCCGAGACCTTCGAGTGCTACAACACCTGGGCCAGGCACTACGAAACCGCGTGACGGGCGCGCCGCGCCTATTCCCTTGCCGCCCTGACGGACACATATTGCCCGCATGGGGCCGCCCGACATATCCACACGCGACCGCAGGCCAGCCCTGCGCGCCTTCGTCCGCCGGACATTCGGTCTGCGCGGGACCGTGGCGCTGCACCGCGTGGCACTGGGACTGGACGTACTCAGGGCGCCGTTGAACGTGATCCTGGCCCTGCCCGCGCTGCTCGCGCGCCTCGCCGCGCTGGTGGCCCGGCTGGCGGGACGCCATCGCGTCGCCGGGTGGCTCGCCACGCGCCGCTTCGGCCTGCGCACCGACGTGTCGCGCGAGATCGAGGCACGGCTGCGCGGGTTCCTCTCCGAGCAACGGGTTATCGACCCGACGGTACCCGATCATGCGGCCGACGCGGCCATCGAGGACTATCTCGCCGTGCGCACTGCCGTGGCCGAGATCACGACCACGGCCCTGTTGCTCTTCGCCGGTCTCACACTGCTGGGTATGGCGACGCCCGGCCTCGTCTCGCTCGTCGGCCCGGTGGCGGATGCCGGGGCACGGGCGGCCGCCGTGGACAGTTTCCTGTTCGGACCGTGGCTCGGCGGCGTCTACTACGACATTTTCCCTGTCGCCCTGCCCGCCTGGCGCGTGGCGGCGACCACGATGGCACTTGCGCTTGCCATCTCGCTCGTCACCACGTTCGCAGGGATGCTCGCGGACCCCCTACAGGTCGCCTCAGGCACCCACCGGCGGCGGATCGAGCGTCTCATCCGCCGCATCGAGGCGCGCGACATTACACCTGGCGTCGCGCGGGAGCAGGTCGCCGCGAGAATGGGCGATTTCGGCGATCTCGCGCTCAATCTCTGGCGCCTGATCCGCGGCTGATCCGGTTCACGCGAGCGTATCTTTCAATCCCGAAAGAAAGGGTGCAGGTTGACCCCATGACTGGTGCTGCCCACCCGATCATCGCCGAGTCCGAGCTCGAGTCCTACATCGCATGCCCGTCCTGCGATGCGCTGCTGCGCGACCGGAACGTGGGTGCGAATGACATCGCATCCTGCCCCCGTTGCCACTCGGTGATCGAGGCGCCCCGCCCGCTCGCCATGACCCGGATCATCATGCTGGCCTTCGCCGCGCTGATCCTGCTGGTGGGCGCGCTGTTCTTTCCGTTTCTCGAACTGGAGGCGGCCGGCATGGTGCGCCGTGCGACCCTGTTCGACACGGTCGCGGTCTATTCCAGCGGGCTGAACGCGCCGCTGTCCTACGGCATGGCCGCGCTCATCATCGTGATCCCCGTGGTGCGCTTCGCTTCGCTCCTTTACGTGCTGGGGCCGATGGCGCTCGGCTGGTATCCGCTGCGCTACGCGGCGCCAGTATTCCGCTTCGCCGAGAGCATGCGGCCCTGGGCGATGGTCGAGGTGTTCCTCGTCGGCGTGGCGGTGGCGCTGGTGAAGGTGGCGGGGCTCGCGAGCGTGTCGTTGGGGCCGGCGTTCTGGGCCTTTTCGGCCCTGGT
Organism: Maritimibacter sp.; assembly: GCA_964230745.1. GTDB lineage: Bacteria > Pseudomonadota > Alphaproteobacteria > Rhodobacterales > Rhodobacteraceae > Maritimibacter. The sequence continues at coordinate 24,429 of CAXRHZ010000049.1, forward strand.
GGTGGTCACCGTCTTCAAGGACAATTTCATGAGCAGGGTAACGGTGTGGAAGACGCTCGACACGCGACGCAGGTCCTGACCGCCCACGCGGCAGGCCTGATCGGCTGCACGAGTTGCGGCAAGGTGCACGGGCAAGGGGCGGCCCGGTGCGCCCGCTGTGGCATGCCGTTGTCGCCACCGGACGGGCGCAGCCTGCAAAAGGTCTGGGCCTGGCTGATCGCGGGCCTGATCGTCTATATCCCTGCCAACGTCTTTCCGATGTTGCGCACCACGAACCTGGGGCGGACGACGGACAACACGATCATCGGGGGTGTCGTCGACCTCGCCGAACATGGTGACTACGGCGTGGCCGCCATCGTGTTCATCGCATCGGTCGTGATCCCGCTGGGCAAGTTCGCCGCGATCGCCTACCTCGCCCTGTCGATCAGCCGGACCGTGCGGCTGAACGCGGACCGGCGGCACGTTCTGTTCGTCATCGTGGAGTTCATCGGACGCTGGTCGATGATCGACGTCTTCGTCGTCGCGATCCTGTCCTCGCTCGTCACGCTCGACTTCACCGCGACCGTCAGACCAGGCATCGCGGCGGTCAGTTTCGCCTTATCGGTTGCATTCACCATGGTTTCGGCTTTGAGTTTCGATCCGCGGCTTATCTGGGACAACGAGTATCCCCCACGCGCGAAAGGCACCGAGGCATGAGCGATACCGGCCCTGCAGACATGGAGATCGAGCGGCGCAAACCCTCGTTCTGGCGCAACCTGTCGCTGGCCTGGCTGATTCCGATCACGGCCCTCGCGGTCACCCTCTTCGTGGCCTGGCAAACCTGGCTCGACCGGGGTCAGACCATTGAAATCACCTTCGAAAACGCCGGCGGTATCGTCGCGGGGGAAACGACGCTGCGCTACCGAGACGTGATCGTGGGGAATGTCGAGCAGGTGGCATTCGTCCCCGACCTGAGTTCCGTTGTCGTCACGGCGCGACTGGACCGGACCATTGCCGACTCGCTCCCCGAAGACGCGCAATTCTGGGTCGTTCGCCCGGAAGTCTCGACCAGCGGTGTCACCGGCCTCACAACGGTCCTCTCGGGCGTCTACATCGAAGCGGATTTCGCGCCGTCTCCCGGAGCGGGCTTCGAGCGTTTCACCGGGCGCGAGGAGGCGCCGCTGGTCGAGCCGGGTGCAGTCGGCACGCGTATCACACTGCGCGCCATTGACGCTGGACAACTGTCCGTGGGCGCACCGATCTTTCACAAGGGGATCGAGGTCGGGCGGATCGAGCGGCCCGAACTGCTGTTCACACGCGACGGCGTCGTGTTCGACGCGTTCATCCGCGAGCCCTACGACGAGCTTCTGACCTCGGCCACGCGCTTCTGGCTCACCTCCGGCCTGTCCCTGAGCCTCGGCACCGGCGGTCTCGACGTTTCCGTCGGCTCCCTCGCCAACGTGGTGCGCGGCGGTCTCACCTTCGACACCGTCTTTTCGGGTGGGGAAGCCATCCTCGAGGGGCAGGTTTTCGAGCTGTACGAGAACGAGGACGCCGCGCGCAGCAGCGCCTTCGACGACCCCTTCGAAAACGCGGTCGAGATGTCCGTGGAGTTCGAGGAGTCCGTGAGCGGGCTCACGCAGGGGTCCGCAGTGACGCTACGCGGTGTGCGCATCGGCACGGTAGCCGCCATCAACGCCCGGGTGCGTGAAAACGACGAGCGGCGCGAGGTTCGGCTCCGGGCCACGTTGTCGATCGATCCCGGGCGCCTCGGACTGCCGCCCGACGTGGACGAGGAGGAGGTTCTCGACTTCTTCTCCGAAGCCGTGCGCAACGGGCTGCGCGCCCGGCTGGGCCTTCAGTCCATGTTCAGCCAGTCGCTCGTGGTCGAACTCGTCGAACTGCCCGATGCGGACCCTGCGGCCCTGGTCACCCTGCCGGATACGCCACCTCTTCTGCCTTCTGTCGAATCCGACCTGCCCGACATCGGTGCCACCGCAGAGGGACTCCTCACGCGGATCGACAACCTCCCCGTCGAGGAACTGCTGGACCAGGCGATCGCGACCCTCGCGAGCGTTGAGACCTTCGTGGCAGACGACGCGCTGCGCGACGCGCCGGGAGAGTTCGTGGCGCTCATGGCGGATGCGCGCGGTGTCGTGGGCAGCGACGAAGTGCAGGCACTCCCGGGCGAGATCAGCGGCGTGATCACCGATCTGCGCGCCGTGACCGAGACGCTGAGGCAGGCCGAGGCCGCCGCCAATCTCGTGAGCGCACTGGACAGCGTGAGCAACGCGGCCCAGTCGGTCACGGATTTCGCGGGCGACATCAGTGGTGCGGCGGGCGAGTTCACGGACCTCATCACCCGGCTGAACGCGCTGACCGAGAAGGCCAACCAGCTCGAGATCGAGGAATTCCTGGCCTCCGCGCGCGAGCTTCTCGACTCTGCCGATGCGCTCATCGACACCGAAGAGGCGCGCGCGATCCCGCAGAGCGTCACCGCGGCGCTCGACGAGGCGCGCGGGGCGCTGGCCGACCTGCGCGAAGGCGGCGCGGTGGAGAACGTGAACGCCGCCACCGCCTCGGCGCAGGAAGCCGCGGACGCGATCCGCGAGGCGGTTGAGACGCTGCCCGACCTATCGACCCGTCTGCAACGGCTGGTGCGCGAAGCCGAACGGGTCGTGGCGAGCTACGGCAGCGAGTCGACCTTCAGCCGCGAAACGCTCCAGTCCCTGCGCGAAGTGCAGGCCGCCGCAGAAGCGCTGTCGAAACTCGCCCGCGCCATCGAGCGCAATCCCAATTCTCTTTTGTTCGGACGGTAATCCATGTTGCGTTACGCTGCCCCCCTCGCCCTTGTCCTGCTGGCCGCCTGTGGCGGCGACGGGCCGCGCTACCTGATCGACGGCGCGCCCACGCAGGCGGACGCGGTCAAGCGGGTGTCGGTGAGCACGCTCGAGATCATGGACGTCTCGCTCCCGGCCTATGCCGAGGATTCCGAGATCATGCTGGAGAACAACGAGGGCGCGCTGGTGGCCGTGGACAACGCGCTCTGGGCCGACGATCCGCAGCGGGCCGTGACCCAGCTCCTAACCGACGAGATCGCGCGCACCTCGACCGCCACCACGGCCGCCGAGCCCTGGCCGCTGGAAAGCCCGCCACAGGCCGCGGTTCACGTGCGCGTGTCGCAGATGGTGGCGCGCGAGAGCGGGACGCTGGACCTCTCCGGCCAGTATGCCATTTCCTCCTACGGCTACGTGATCCGCGAGCGGATCGAGCGGTTCGACATCTCCGTGCCGCTGGCCGACACCTCCCCCGCCGTGATCGCGGATGCCTCGGGAACTGCGCTGCGCCGCCTCGCCGCCGAGATCGTCGCCAATCTCGCGCGCTGAGGCCGCCTTGCACCCCGGTGCCCCCCGCCCGTAGTCTGGCCGGGCTTCGGGAGGAGGACGGAATGGACGGCACGACGCCCCGCTTCGACATCAACGAGATCGACGGCGCCTTCATCGCCGATCCCTACCCCACGCTCGCGCGTCTGCGAAGGGAAAGCCCGGTACACGAAAACGCGGACGGGTCGGTGTTCCTCACGCGATACGCCGACGTGCAGAAGGTCTACCAGAGCCGCGACATGCTCTCGGACAAGACCGAGGAATTCGGGCGCAAGTTCGGGGATTGTCCGCTGCGCACGCATCACACCACCTCGCTCGTCTTCAACGACCCGCCCAAGCACACGGTGGTGCGCAAGCTGCTCGCGGGCGCCTTCACCCCCCGAAAGCTCGCGGAGTTCGAACCGCTGATCGACCGGATCGTGGACCGCCTGCTCGACCGGGTGGAGGAGATGGGGCGGTTCGACATGATCGACGATTTCGCCAAGGTCCTGCCGACCGAGATCATCTCGTTCATGCTGGGCGTGCCGGAAGACATCCGGCCGCAGCTGCGCGGCTACTCTCTCGCCATTCTCGGCGCGCTCGACCCGGTCGTGCCGGCGGAGCGGCTGGAGGCGGGGAACCGGGCGGTGACTGAGTTTTCCGAGGTGCTCGACGACCTCATCAACCACCGCCGCGCGAATCCCGACGGGGCGGCGGAGGGCGAAGTGCTGGAGGCGCTGATCTTCGGCGAGGCGGACGGAACGCGCCTGACCCAGGAGGAGCTGATCCAGAACTGCATCTTCCTGCTCAATGCCGGGCACGAGACGACCACCTCGCTCGTCGGCAACGCGGTAGGCACGCTTCTGGACAACCCCGGCGAACACCGGCGGCTGCGGGAGGACCCCGGCCTCATCACGACCGCGGTGGAGGAATTCCTGCGCGTGGAAAGCCCGCTCCAGATCGGCAACCGGCGCGCGGGCGAGGCGATCGAGCTTACCGACCAGGTGCTGCCCAAGGGCACCTATATCCATACCTCCATCGCGGGGGCGAACCGCGACCCGGCGCAGTTCGCCGACCCGGACCGCGTGGACCTTGGCCGCAAACCCAACCGCCAGATCGCCTTCATCACCGGCATCCACGTCTGCCTCGGCGCGACGCTGGCCCGGATCGAGGGGCGCATCGCCATCGGCAAGCTGGTGGCGCGGTTTCCCGAGCTTGCGGCGGACGGCCCGGCGGAGCGTCTGCCGCTGGCCCGCTTCCGCGGCTTCACCCGACTTCCGGTGCGTGTCAAATCGGCGTGAAGCCGCTGTTTTCCGGGCCTTTTCACCGTCGCGCTTCCGCGAGGACAAGAATCGCGGCAAGACCGGACCAGGGACTGCCGGAGATCACCATGTTTCACTATTCGCGCCGCGCGGCACTCGTGCTCGGTCTGGGGGCTCTCGTCGGCTGCGGCGACTTCAGGGTGGGCACCATGTCGCGCCCGCGCGATGGGTTCAATCCACCGCTATACCCGAACGAGACCCCGGAACTGCGCGCGCTCATCAACAAGTGGGCGGACCACTACGAGATCCCGCGTGAACTGGTACACAGGCAGGCGATCCGGGAATCGACCCACAATCCCGCGGCCCGCAACGGCCCCTACTGGGGACTTCTCCAGATCCATCCGCAAACCGCGCGCACCATGGGCCACCGCGGACCGGCCTCGGCCCTGCTCGACCCGAATGTGAACCTGAAATACGCGGGCAAGTACCTGCGGGGCGCCTATCTTGTCTCCGGCGGGGATATCGACGGGGCGATGGGCTGGTACGCCCGCGGGTATTACTACGAGGCCAAGCGCCTCGGGCTTCTGGAAGAAACCGGCCTCAGGACCTGATGCTCACAGCATCGACATGAGCCCCGCCTGCTGGCTCGGGTAGTTAGTGCTGACGGCCGTGGCGGCCCTTCCTGCATTCGTCCCAAAAAACCCAAGAGAGTTGCCAAGCGGCGATGGAACGGTTTAGTTGACCCCGTTTTCCGGCGGCATCCGAGCGACCTGCGTATCGGTCGGAGCCAACTGCGTACCTGACGGGGGTTTCAATTGGATTTCCTCAAACTCCCCAGACGCATCGCCAATTCCGTGTCTTCAAGGTATGAAACGCGCCGTTGGAAGGCGTTCGAGAGGCGGAAGCTACACAGACTCGAGGCCTTCTCGGGCCAACCCAAAGGGCCGATCTTCGTCTTCGGTTGCCAACGTTCGGGCACCACGCATATCGAACGCCTGTTCCGGGCCGATCCGCGCAGCCGGGTCTTCGGGGAGTTCAGCGAGCTTTCCACCACGCCCAGCCATACGGTCTGGATGGACCTGCCCAGCATGCAGGCCGTGCTGGACGACATGCGCGGCGAATACTGGGTCATTCGCTCGCTCCTCGCCTCCCATCACGCCCGGGACGTTCTCGAGGCCTGGCCTGACGGTGTTGCCCTGTGGGCGTACAGGGATGCGAACGATGTCGTGGCTTCAATGATGAATAAGTGGCCTGGCAATTTCAGAGCCATCTCGCAAGGAGTCGAAACGGACGAGGAGGGCCGCTGGGAGTTGCGGGAGCTTTGGGATCGCATTGAAGTCGAAGCGGCCGAACTCGGCGCGACGGGGCAGGCGCGGACCCGCGATGAGTATGGCCTGTTCTGGTACTACCGAAATCTCCTCGCACTAGACCTCGATCTCGCCAATCATCCCCGGGTCCTGATGACGGATTACCGTGACTTCACCCGCGCACCCGATGCCTGGCTTGAGCGTATCCTCGAGATGGCGGGTGTCGAAGCGGCCTCCAAGAGATACCCTCTGGAAACGCGGGCCGCGTCGGCACGCTCGTCTGCCAAGCCGCGTTTTTCCCCGCCCCTTCAAGAGCGGTGCGACCGGTTGATGAACGACCTGAAGGTCGCCGGACAGGGAAGCCGGGACAGGGTCGCGGCAAGGCCATGACGCTCCTTGTCGCAACGCAGAACTACAATGCAACTGCCGAAACCTATGTACGTCAGCACATGACGGGGATCGCGCCCGGTCGGACCGTCGGCCTCGGTTTGGCCCACAAGGGCGCCCCCCCGACGGACCTGCCATTCCTTTCGATCAGGCCGCCGGAATCTCGGTTTTTGCGTAAGGCGTACCTGATGCATGGCCGTATGGCGCACGGGTTCCCAGGCTCCCCCGTCGGGCGAAACCGAGAGAAACTTCGCCGGTTCATACGCGACCACGAGGTGACGCTCATCTTCGCCGAATTCGGCCCAACGGGTGCGGCACTCAGAACCCTTGCGAAGGACGAGAACATCCCGCTCGTGGTCAACTTTCATGGGTTTGACGCGACCGTCATGCCGAGGCGGCCCGAAATACGTGCGACCTATGCGCTTCTCGCGCGTGACGCGTCGGGATTCGTCTGCGGTTCAAGGCATTTCAAGACCGTCGTTGCCGGCGTTGGAATGCCGGAAGACCGGATCAGGGTGGTGCCCTGCGGCATCGATTCAGGCAGGTTCCGCACGCCCGGAGAAAAGACCGGCAAGAGGCTGATCTCTGTCGGGCGCCTCACCGAGAAGAAGGCACCTTTGCGCACGCTCGAAGCCTTCGCAGCCGCGAAACCGAGCGTGCCGGGACTCACACTGGACATGATCGGCGGTGGCCCCCTCGCATCTGACTGCGAAGCCTTCCTGCGCGAGAACGGGCTGCGGGAGGACGTCACCCTGCACGGGGCGCTTGAGCATGATCGGGTGATCGAGATGCTTTCGGAAGCGGATATTTTCGTTCAGCACTCGGTCACAGCGCCGAACGGAGACACCGAGAGCCAGGGCATTTCACTGGTCGAGGCGATGGCGGCCGGACTGCCCGTCATTACCACGGATCATAACGGGTTCTCCGAAACGGTCGTGGCGGGCGAAACCGGGTTTCTTGTCGCCGAACACGACAGTAAGGCAATGGCGGAAATGATCGTGGCGCTTGCCAGCGATCCCGAGCGGGCCCGCACGCTTGGACAGGCCGGGCGGCATCGCGCCCTGACGTATTTTGATCAAGCTGTTACGAACCGCGCTTTGCGGGCGTACCTGAACGAGTTCGCGGAGCTATAACGCGAGGCGCCGCACACGAAGCTTGCTCGAACGCGTCACAACATTGACATCAGCCGCGCTTTCTCGCCCGGATCGTCCGGGCGGGCGAGTGCCTGGGCGAGGTCGGCAAGCGAGGCGATGTTGTGGCCCGCGCGGAACGTGTCCACATGCGGCAGCATCGCGCGGATGCCCGCGGCCTTCGGCGCGAAGCCGTCCCACCTGAGAAGCGGGTTCAGCCAGATCACGCGGCGGGCGGAGAGGTGCAGGCGCTCCATCTCGCGGGCGAGCTGGTCGGGGTCGTCCCGGTCCAGCCCGTCGGTGATGAGAAGCACGACCGCCCCCTGCCCCATGACCCGGCGCGACCAGTCGCGGTTGAAGGCGTGCAGGCATTCCCCGATCCGCGTCCCGCCTTCCCAGTCCTGCGCTTCGGCCCCGGCTGCGGCGAGCGCCGCGTCCACGTCGCGGGTCGCAAGGTGGCGGGTGATGTTGGTCAGGCGCGTCCCGAAGGTGAAGCCGTGCACCCGGGCCCAGCCCGCCCCCTTCTGGTTGGCGACGGAATGGAGAAAATGCAGGACCATGCGGCTGTAGGAGGACATGGATCCCGAAATATCGCAAAGCACCACGAGGTTCGGCCAGCGCAGGCGACGCTCCTTGGTGGCGAGGTCGCGGATCTCGCCGCCCTGTCGCATCGCGTCGCGCATGGTGCGCCGCCAGTCGGGCATCCGGCCCTGCGATGCGGCCCGGGTCCGGCGCGACTGCAGCGGTTTGACCGGCAGGGTGAGACGCGCGAGCAGGCGCTTGGCCTCGGCCATCTCGGCGTTCGACATCTGCTCGAAGTCGAGCGTGCGCAACCGCTCCTCGGACGACATGGTGAGGGTGGCATCGACCTCCACCAGCGGCTCGTCGGTCTCCTCCTCGCCCTGTCCCTCGGGCAGATCCGGTTCGATCCCGTCCAGCAGCGCCTCGGCCGCGCGTTTCTCGGCCGGTTTGGCCGCGCGGTCCTCCTGCACCCCGCGCACGGCGGGCAACATGAGCGACATCATGTGTTCGAGGAAGCGCGGATCGCGCCAGTAGAGGCGGAAGACCTGGTCGAACACGCGCCGTTCCTCGGGACGGGAGACGAAAACGGCGTGGAGGGTCCAGTAGAAGTCGGTCCTGGAGGTGAACCCCGCCGCCGCGACGGCGCGGGTCGCCTCCAGCACCTTTCCCGGCCCCGCCTTCAGCCCCGCCTTGCGCAGGGCGCGGGCGAAATGGGTGAGGTTCGCGGTGAGGCGCGGGTTGTCCGGGAGCCCGAGGTCGGGAAGGTTCGCCATGTCAGGTTTCGAATGGCGCCTGCGCGCCATCCGACCCGCGCGGGGGCGCTGCCCCCGCACCCCCGAAGTATTTGTGAAACGAAGAAGCCATCAGGCCAGTTCGAGGGACTTGCGCGAGTCCTCGAGGATCCGGGTCGCCTCCGAACCCGCGAGGCGCTGAATGTCGTCCTGGTATTTCAGGATGGCGCCCAGCGTGTCCGCGATGACCTCGGGCGAGAGGTCGATCACGTCGAGCGCGAGCAGGCACTTGGCCCAGTCGATGGTTTCGGCCACGCCCGGTTTCTTGAACAGGTCCTCGGTGCGCAGGCGCTGCACGAAGGCGATGATTTCGCGCGACAGCTGTTCGGAGGCCTCCGGGGCGCGGGCCGCAAGGATCTCCATTTCGCGGTCGAAGGCGGGGTAGTCGACCCAGTGATAGAGGCAGCGCCGTTTGAGGGCGTCATGCACCTCGCGCGTCCGGTTCGAGGTGAGGATCACGATGGGCGGCTCCGGCGCGCGGATCGTGCCGAGTTCCGGGATCGTCACCTGGAAGTCGCTCAGCGCCTCGAGCAGGAACGCCTCGAACGGCTCGTCCGTGCGGTCGAGTTCGTCGATCAGGAGCACGGGCGCACCGCCGGGCTGGGGCGACATCGCCTCGAGCAGCGGGCGGCGGATCAGGAAGCGGTCGGAGAAGAGCTCGTCCGTCAGCGTTTCACGATCCGACCCTTCCGTCACCTCCGCCGTGCGGATCGCGACCATCTGGGCCGGGAAGTTCCATTCGTAGACCGCCGAGGAGGCATCCAGCCCCTCGTAACACTGCAGCCGGATCAGCCGGCGCCCGAGTCCGGAGGCAAGCGCCTTGGCCAGCTCGGTCTTGCCCACCCCCGCCTCGCCTTCGAGAAACAGGGGCCGGCCGAGTTTCAGTGCGAGGAAGGTCACGGTGGCGAGCGCCCGCCCCACGACGTAATCCTCGCCCGCGAGCATCGCCTCGACCCCGTCGATATCGGCTGGAATGGCAGTCATACAGGTTCCTCCCTCGCCCGCATGGGACATGCCCCGCACGGCAGGGTCAAGTGGGAGCCGCGGCACGACGGCGTCAGGCCGCACCCCGGGCGCGGCTGTCACCGTCGCGGCACAGGGTCTTGTGCCCGGCTTGGGAAAACGTTGACGATTTTGGCGCATTTTGCGCATAGTATGGCAATAATCACGTGAGACCGGGCCACCCGGCAGACGAGCAGGCGGACAGATGATGACCCTTCCCGATGACAGGACGGAGGCGCGCTGATGCGTATCACCGCCGTCACATGCGTGAAGAACGAGGGTCCGTTCCTGATAGAATGGATCGCGTTCAACCGCGTGATCGGGGTCACCAACTTCCTGTTCTACTCCAACGACTGCGACGACGGGACGGACACGCTGCTCGACGCGCTGGCCGCGGAAGGAATCGTGACGCATCTACCCAACCCCGCGGAGGGGCGCAATTACCAGATGGAGGCGCTGAAGCACGCCGCGCGCCAGCCGGTGATGGCCGGGGCCGACTGGGTCTGGGTGGCCGACGTGGACGAGTTTCTCAACATCCACGTGGGCGACGGCACAATCCCTGAGCTGATCGCGGCCTGCGGCGACCCCCACGCGATTTCTGTCACGTTCCAGTTCATGGCGAACGGCGGTGTCGAGACCTTCGAGGATCGCCCGGTGATCGAGCAATTCACCTATTCCCACAACCCCGACATCTGGTGCGACGAGCTCGCCCAGGAGGTCAAGACGCTGACGCGCCACGATTTCCCGGTGCAGTATTTCGGCGCGCACCGCCCCTTCATGAAGGGCGGGATCAAGAAGGCCGCGCGCCCCGGATGGACCGACGGGTCCGGCCGCGACGTGCCGTGGAAGTTCCGGGTGGCGGCCAACAAGAACCGCAAGCGCAAGTTCCCGGCCAAGGGCGCGCGGGACTTTGCGACGCTCAATCACTACGCCCTGCGCTCGCTCGACAGCTACCTCGTGAAAAACGACCGGGGCGATGTGAACCGCGAGAACCGGGAGTTCGACGACAGCTACTGGCGCGAGCGCAACGATGCCGCGTGGGAGGATCGCTCGATCCTGCGATACATGCCGCGCCTGAAGGACGAGATGGCGGCGCTCATGGCCCTGCCCGGCATCGCGGACCTGCATGCCGCCGCCTGCGCCGCGCACCGTGCCAAGCGCGACGCGCTCATGGCCCGCCCCGGCTACCAGGACCTGCGCGCCCGGCTTCTGGCCACGCCGCAGGAAAGCCCCGCCGAGATCGCGCTGATGGAACTCATCGCGTGAGCGTGCCGAAGATCATCAACCTCGGCCTGCCGAAGTCGGGCACCACGACGCTCGCGACGGCCTTCACCGCCGCCGGGCTTCGCGTCGCGGACTGGATGGCGCGGGACGCCAAGGGCGACAAGATGGGGTTCGTCGGGCGGCTGATGTACAAGGGGTATTTCGAGAGCGGCGATCCCCTCGCCGACATGCCCGACTTCGACGCCTACACGGAGATTTCCGTGGTGCGGCGGGGGCGCAACTTCTGGCCCCAGACCGACTGGGCGATCATCGCGGCGATCCGGGCGCATCATCCCGGCGCGCGCTTCCTGCTCTCGATGCGCGACCCGGTGGCCCATGCGGACAGCATCCGGCGCTGGTCCAACCTGGGCAAAACGCGCCTGCCAGCGAACCATGTGCCGGGCCTGCCGCAGTTCCACGGCCAGAACCCCGGCGAGATCGAGCGGTGGCTTCAGGCCCACATCGACTTCTGCCGCCATGTCTTTGACGGGGCTGACGATTTCCTGGAGTTCGACATCGCGGACCCGGCCGCGCCCGCGCGGATCGCGGCCTTCACCGGCGTGGACCTGCCGTGGTGGGGCAAGGCCAACGAGAACGAGAACCACCCGGCCCGGGACGAGGAAGAGGACGCGAGCGACGAGATGACCGGGAGCGCCACGCCATGAAGATCATCCTTCATGCCGGTCTGCCGGTCTGTGGCGCCGAGCGCCTGCAGGCGGTGTTCGACGACAAGCGCGGGGCACTTGCCAGGGAGGGCGTGCTCTATTCCGGCATGGGCCGGCTCAACCACACCAAGCTCTACATGGCGGTGAGCGATCCGGGCCACGTGGACCCGCTGCGCTATGCCCGCGGGTTCGGCGGAGCCAAGGCGCAGGAAACGCTCGCCCGGCGGCTGGCCGAAGACCTCGCGACCGAGGTCGGGCGCATCCGGCCCGAAGTCTATGTCATCTCGGCCCTGCAGCTTTCCACCCTGCCCAACGCGGGGGAGTTGCGCCGGCTGAAACAGCTGCTCGCGTCGCTGTCCACGGATGTCGAGGTGGTGATGCATGTCGAGGATCCCGCCCGGATGCTCGTGCGCCATTACGAAAGCGCGATTCTGGACGGGCGGCGCGCGGACCTGACGCAGGAGCTTGCACTGATCGGGACCGAAGGCTGGCGCAGCGCCGCGCTTGCCGACTGGAACCGTATCGCGCCCCCGCTCAACGATTTTCCCGAGGTGCAGGGCGTCCCCCACTGGCTCGACCTCGCCGCGCTGGTCGCGCATTGGGAGGGTGTGTTCGGCGCGGGATCGGTGCGGCTGAGACCCTACGACGAGGACCTCTTCGCCTCCGAGGACGCGACCCGAGAGATCGTCGCGATGCTGGGCTTTGACCCGGGCATCGGTCGCGCCGCGCCCGCGGACCCCGCCCCACGCCCGTCGGCCGAAACGCTGGCCCGTGGCCGGGCGCTGAACGCGGTGTTCGAGAAGCTGATGCGAAAGGGACGGATCATTCCTCGCCAGCTTCAGTCGCGCTTCATGACCGAGGTCGAGATCGCGGGCGAACCGACGCGCCCCGGTTCGCTCTTCGCGCTGTCCGAGCGGTTCGCAGCCTCGCAGGCCGGCCTCGTCGAGCGGTTTCCCGAGATCGAGCCCGCGCTGCGTCCCGACATGGCGGAGGACCCTTGGCAGGAGGCCGAAACGACCCACGGGTTCCGCGCCACGCAATACGCGGCCGCCGCGCTTCCCCGGATCGACATGGTCACCGCCGACATCCGCCGCCGCCAGCAGGAGGCGCAGAAGGCCCGCATGAACGGCGAGGCGCCCGCGAAATCCGACGACCTGTCGCCGGTGGCCGAAAAGCTCCTCTCGCCGCGCGCGAAAGAGAACTTCCACCACCTGCGCGCGGGCCGTTTCGCCCCTCACAACCGGCTGGGCCGCGTGAACGAGGAGGAGATCGCCGCCGCCTTCACGGAAGTCGCTCCGCGTACCCTACCCGAAGGGCGGACCGGCAACGTGATCGTCGGCTGCATGAAGAACGAGGCGCCCTATATCCTCGAATGGGTCGCCTATCACCGCATGATCGGGGTCGACAACTTCCTCATCTACACCAACGACTGCACCGACGGGACCGACGAGATCCTCGACCGGTTGCAGGCGCTCGGGATTCTTCAGCACCGCGACAACACCGACTGGAAGGGCAACTCGCCCCAGCAGCACGCGCTCAACAAGGCGATGAAGGAGCCGGTGATCGTCAACGCCGACTGGGTGATCCATATCGACGTGGACGAGTTCATGAACGTGCGCTGCGGCAACGGGCGGCTCGAGGATTTCCTCGAGCGCGTGCCCGAGGCCACCAACGTCGCGATGACATGGCGGCTGTTCGGCCACAACGGCGTGACCGAGTTGAACCGCGACCTTGTCATCGAACAGTTCGACGATGCCGCCCCGAAATACTGCCCCAAGCCGCACACCGCCTGGGGCTTCAAGACGATGACCAAGAACATCGGGGCCTACGAAAAGCTCTCCTGCCATCGGCCCAACAAGCTCGACGAGGATATGCGCGCGCAGGTCCAGTGGGTGAACGGCTCCGGCCAGGTGATGACGGACAAGTACAAGGACAACGGCTGGCGCTCGGACCTCAAGACGATCGGCTACGACCTCCTGCAACTCAACCACTACGCCCTGCGCTCCGCCGAGAGCTTTCTCATCAAGCGGCAGCGGGGCCGCGCGCTCCACGTCGACCGCTCCATCGGCATCAACTACTGGGTGCGGATGGACTGGGGCGGCAACACCGACGTCACGATCAAGCGCAACGTGCCGCGCGTGCGCGCGGAGATGGAGCGGCTGCTGGCCGATCCGGAGCTCAAGCGCCTGCATGACGAGGGCTACGCCTGGCACCGCGCCAAGGCGGACGAGCTGCACGCCATGCCGGAGTTCCAGGAACTCTACGCGCAGGCGCTGGAGACGAAACTGACCGAGATGGAACGGGTGGCCTTCGCGCTCGCCCTCGACATGGAGAGCTGAGGCGCCCGAAGAGCGCAGACAGGAAGACGGGGGACAACGCAGGCTGACAAGGAGCAGTGAACATGGCGCTTGCACAGGACCGGACATTCGAAATGAAAGTGAAACCATCGCGCCCCGTCCCGCCCGACGATCCGGACGCCGAACCGGTGATCCGGTGCCGGGGGCTCAGGTTCCCCGACCGGCCCGACGTGCTGGCCCCGCGCCTGCGCCGCGCGATCCGGCGCAACAACTACGAACGGATCGAGGCGGACGCGGTGCGCGGCCATGTCGGCCCGGATGACGTGGTGCTCGAACTGGGCGGCGGCATCGGCTTCATGTCCTCGGTCATGGCGCGCAACTGCAACGCAGCCCAGGTCCATGTCTACGAGCCGAACCCGGACGCTGTGGCCTACATGCGCGACGTCCATGCGTTGAACGAGATCGAGAACGTGACCGTCACGAACGCGATCGTCGGCCCGAAGAAGGGCAAGGCGACCTTCTACCAGCGCGAGAACCTGCTGACCTCCTCGCTCGACCCGGAACCCGCCAAGCTCGACGTGCCGGTGGTGGCAGAGCACGAGATCGAAGTGCTGAACATCAACACGGTCTGGAAAGAGCTGAAGCCCAGCGTCCTGGTCTGCGACATCGAGGGCGCGGAGGCGGAACTGTTCGAGAAGGCGACGCTCTCGGGCATCCGCATGGCGGTGATCGAGGTGCATCCCCAGTGGATCGGCGAAACCGGGGTGCGTGCGGTGTTCGACGCGATGCACCGCAACGGGCTCACCTATTTCCCCAAGGCGTCGGTCGCCAAGGTACTCGTTTTCAAGAAAGGGTTCTGATGCGCGCCACCGCCGTCCTGACGGTCCGGAACGAGGGGGCCTTCCTCCTCGAATGGGTGGCCCATCACCTCGGCGTCGGGTTCACCGATCTGGTCGTGCTGTCAAACGACTGCGACGACGGGACCGACGTGATGCTCGACCGGCTGGCCGAGATCGCGCCGCTCCACCACCTGCGCAATGACGGGCCGCACGAAGGGGGCATCCAGTTCGCGGGGCTGAAGCGCGCGGACAAGCATCCGGTGGTGCGCGAGGCAGACTGGCTCCTCGCCCTCGACGTAGACGAATTCGTCAACATCCACACAGGCGATCACACGCTCGCAGCACTGCTCGCCGCCCTGCCCGAGGCCGACGCGATCACGCTCACCTGGCGCCTATTCGGCAACGGCGGCGTGGTCCGGTTCGAGGACCTGCCGATCACCGCGCAATTCACCCGCGCCGCCCCCGAGGTCATGTACTGGCCGTGGCGCGCGAGCATGTTCAAGACACTCTACCGCAACGACGGCGCCTACGGCAAACTCGGCGTTCACCGCCCCCGCGCCCCCGGCTCCAAGGCCGACACTGCGCGTTGGTTCGACGGTCATGGCCGCGACCTCGGCCCGCGCTACCGCAAGGGCCCGATCTTCTCGCCCTACGGCCGTCCGAACTACGGCCTCGCCCAGCTCAACCACTACCCGCTCGGCGCGATGGAAAGCTACATCGTCAAGCGCGACCGGGGCCGCGCCGTGCACGAAGCCGATGCGCTCGGCCTCGACTACTGGACCGAGCGCAACTGGGTCGCCGAGGAAGACACCTCGATCCGCCAGTGCGACGCACTCCGTGACCCGTGGCTCGACCGCCTGATGGGCGATGCCCAACTGGCCGAGCTTCACGCCGAGGCGGTCCTCTGGCGGCGCCAGCGCTTCGACGCCCTCATGCTCGAAGAACCCAACCGCGCCCTCATGGGCCGCCTCATGATGAGCCCCCCGGCCCGCCCGCTCTCGATGGAGGCCGCCAAGTTCCTCATCACCTACGGCCAGCGCGACGCGCAGCGAAACGCCTCAACCGCCTGATCTTCTCTGTTTGAGAAAACCTTCGGGGGTGGGACGCGTTTGCCCCGCAAACGCGTCCAAGGGGGCAGACAGCCCCCTTTCCGCTCCTACCGCCCCGCACCAGCGCCCGAGGTCCGCGCCCCCAAGGCGCGGCGAAGCCGCGCCCGCCGCGACCTGCGCAGCAGGGCGCAAAACCTCTGGCGAAGCCAGCGCCGACAGGCTAATCCCCACCCATGACCCAGAGCCTGACGATCCGCCGCCCCGACGACTGGCACCTGCACCTGCGCGACGGCGCGATGCTGGAGGCCGTCCTGCCCGAAACCGCCCGCCATTTCGGCCGCGCCATCGTGATGCCGAACCTCGTGCCGCCCGTCGTGACCAGCGACGACGCCGCCGCCTACCGCGACCGGATCATGGCCGCCCTGCCCGGCGACATGACGTTCGAGCCGCTCATGACGCTCTACATGACCGAACAGACCGACGCCGAAGACGTGCGCCGCGCCGCCGCCTCGGGCCTCGTCACGGCGGTCAAACTCTACCCGGCGGGTGCGACCACCAACTCCGCGTCCGGCGTGCGCGATTTCGACAAGGTGCGCGGCGTGCTCG
Source organism: Maritimibacter sp. (assembly GCA_964230745.1). Lineage (GTDB taxonomy): Bacteria > Pseudomonadota > Alphaproteobacteria > Rhodobacterales > Rhodobacteraceae > Maritimibacter. Next base: position 40,890 of record CAXRHZ010000049.1, read on the forward strand.
AGGTCATGGCCGAGATCGGTCTGCCGCTCTGCGTCCACGGCGAAGTCACCGATGCCGAGATCGACATTTTCGACCGCGAGGCGATGTTCATCGACCGCGTGCTCGACCCGATCCGCCGCGCCACCCCCGGCCTGAAGGTTGTGATGGAGCACATCACGACCGCACAGGCTGCCCAATACGTGCAGGCAGGCAACGACAGCCTCGCCGCCACGATCACAGTCCAGCACCTCATGCTCGACCGCAACGACATGCTCGTCGGCGGTATGCGCCCGCATTACTACTGCCTGCCGATCCTCAAGCGCCGCGATCACCGCGAAGCGTTGGTGAAACTCGCCACTTCTGGCTTCTCCCGCGCCTTCCTCGGCACCGACAGCGCGCCGCATCCGACCCACAAGAAAGAGGCCGAGTGCTGCGCGGCGGGGGCTTTCACCGCGCCCATCGCACTTTCCTGCATCGCCGAGGTGTTCGAGGCCGAAGGCGCGCTCGACAAGTACGAAGCCTTCGTCTCGCTCAACGGCCCGGCCTTCTACGGCCTGCCGGTGTCGGACGAAACGCTGACCCTCACCAAGGGCGAGCCCCTAGCGATACCGACCAGGATTGCCGCCGGCGACGACACCGTCACCGTGTTCGACCCCGGTCGGCCGCTGCATTGGTCCGTGGCATAACAGGAGCATCCGATGATCCCCACATCCTTCCCCGACAAGGCCGAAATCGCCCGCCTGAGCGCCCGAATGCTGCTTGAAATCGGCGCGGTGAACTTCCGCCCCGAGGATCCGTTCATCCTCGCCTCCGGCCTGCCCAGCCCGACCTACATCGATTGCCGCCAGCTGATCTCCTACCCGCGCATTCGCTCGACTTTGATGGATTTCCTTGCCGTCACGGTCATGCGCGATGCCGGTTTCGAGGCTTTCGACAATATCGCGGGCGGAGAGACCGCAGGCATCCCCTTCGCGGCCCTTGTCGCCGAACGCCTCGCCCTGCCGATGACCTATGTGCGCAAAAAGCCCAAGGGTTACGGCAAGAACGCCCGGATCGAGGGCGCGATGACCGAGGGCGAGCGGGTGCTGCTGGTCGAGGACCTGACCACCGATGGCGGATCGAAACTGTCCTTCGTCGACGCGATCCGCGAAACCGGCGCTACCTGCGGACACACGGCGGTGATCTTCTACTACGGCATCTTCCCCGAAACCGAGAAAACGCTCGGCGATCACGGCGTGCAACTGCACCACCTCTGCACATGGTGGGACGTTCTGGCAGAGGCGCGGGCTCAGGGCTCCTTCGCCGCCGTCACGCTTGCCGAGGTCGAAGCTTTTCTCAACGACCCGCGCGCGTGGCAGGACAAGCACAGCGCAAAGATATAATCGGAAACGACCCGCCTAGCCTGTGAATGGAATGGGGACGACTCGGTGGATCGCAGCGTCCCGGTTGTCCAGATATAGATTTTCGCGCGGGCCATGCTACACTCCCTTGAGTGAGGGAGAGTCGTTTTCGGGCCGCCCGAGAACCACCCACAGGGTTATCCCCGATCTTATTGGACTGGCGCGCACCCGGCGCGACGGTCTATGCCCGCCCAACGTCTTTGGGGGAAGTCATGAACGACATAACGCCATTCCGGCCTGACCAGGCACCGGAAGAGAAAAACGATGCGGCCGACACGATGCCGCACAACATCGAGGCCGAGCAGCAGCTTCTGGGCGCGATCCTGACCAACAACGAGGTCTACGACCGCGTGGCCAACATCGTGCGGCCCGAGCACTTCTACGAACCGGTCCACAACCGCATCTACCAGATCGCGGAGCAGCGGATTTCCAAGAACGCGCTCGCCTCGCCGGTGACGATCAAGGCGTTCATGGAGGATGACGAGGGGCTCAAGGAACTCGGCGGCCCCGCCTACCTCGCCCGCCTCGCCGGTGCCGCGATCTCCTCCTTCGCCGCCCGCGACTATGCGCAGCTGATCTACGAGATGCACCAGCGGCGCGAGCTGATCCGCCTCGGCGCCGACATTTCCGCCCGCGCCACGCGGTTCGAGAAGGACAACGAGCCGTCCGAGCAGATCGTCGCGGCGGAACAGTCGCTCTACAAGCTGGCCGAGACGGGCCAGGCGACCACCGGATTCGTGAGCTTTCTCCACGCGGTAACGGATGCAGTTCAAGTCGCCAACGCGGCCTACCAGCGCGACGGCGGTCTCGCTGGGATCTCCACCGGCCTGCAGGACATGGACAAGAAACTGGGGGGCCTGCACCGCTCCGACCTCCTGATCCTCGCCGGCCGCCCCGCGCTGGGGAAAACGTCGCTCGCCACCAACATCGCCTTCAACATCGCCAAGGCCTACAAGCGCGGCAAGCTGCCCGACGGGTCCGAGGGGGCGATCAACGGCGGCGTGGTGGGGTTTTACTCGCTCGAAATGTCCGCCGAGCAGCTTGCCGCGCGAATCCTGTCGGAGGCCGCGGAAGTGCCGTCAGAGCAGATCCGGCGAGGCGACATGACCGAGGCGGAGTTCCGGCGCTTCGTGGACGCCGCCAAGGCGCTCGAATCCTGCCCGCTTTACATCGACGACACCCCGGCCCTGCCCATCGCGCAGCTCGCCGCCCGCGCCCGGCGCCTCAAGCGCGAGCACGGGCTCGACGTGCTGATCGTCGACTACCTCCAGCTCGTGCGCGGCACCGCCGAGAACCGGGTGAACGAGATCGCGGAAATCTCGATGGGGCTGAAGGCCATCGCCAAGGAGCTCAACATCCCGGTCATCGCGCTCTCCCAGCTCTCGCGCCAAGTCGAAAGCCGCGACGACAAACGCCCGCAGCTCTCGGACCTGCGCGAATCCGGCTCGATCGAGCAGGACGCGGACGTCGTCATGTTCGTGTTCCGCGAGGAATATTATGCCGAGCGGGAGAAACCCTCCGACGACCGGCTCGACGAAATGGCCGCTTGGCAAGAACGGATGGAGCGCCTGCACGGCAAGGCCGAGGTTATCATCGGCAAGCAGCGTCACGGTCCCATCGGCACCGTCGAACTGAGCTTCGAGGGCCGCTTCACGCGCTTCGGCAACCTCGTGCAGCCGTGGCAGCAGGGCGGCGGCGGGCCGGACGGGTTCTGAGGCGACCCTTCTGGGTCGCTGGCGAACGCAGGCCCCCGTGACGCGATCAGAGGTCAGCGCCCATCCCGAACGGGCTGCGCAAGCAGACTGTGAGACAAAGAGAAAGGCGCGCGAGCCATGCTCGCCCGCCTTTCATTTTGAAAGCGATGTCGCCGGGATCAGGTGCGGGCGTTGCCCACCAGCTTCCAGGCTGCCGGCAGGATCAGCGCGGCGAGAACCAGCTTGAGCGCGTCGCCCACGAGGAACGGGGTCAGGCCCCACTCGAGGATCGGGGCGTCGAGGCCGTAAAGGTTCACGAGCCATGCGAGGCCCGGCACGTAGATGATGACGTTGCCGATCAGCATGGCCGCGGCCATCCACATGATCGACCGGTCCCAGCCGCGGCGGGCCAGAACGCCGAGCGCGACGGTCGCCAGCACGTAGCCCACGAGGTAGCCGCCGGTGCCGCCCAGCATGTAGGCGATGCCCGAGGCCTCGGCCCCGGAGCCAGCGAAGACGTTCAGGCCGAGTGCGCCCAGAACCATGTAGGACACGATGGTGATGAGGCCGAGACGCGGACCGTAAGCAGCGCCCAGGCCAAGCACGGCGAAGGTGCCCATCGTGATCGGAACCGGCCACATCGGCACGCGGATTTTCGCGGCGGCGGCGAGGATCGCGATCCCCACGATCACCAGCGCGACCTGCTTCACGCGCAGGGCGGTGCCGGACTGCGGGCCGAAGGCCTCGCTCAGAACCTTGTCATTCGTCAGTGTCGCCATGTGGGTGGTCCCCCCTGAAATTCCAGTGTCGTTCGGCATGTTGTGCCGCACCTGCGAAGCTTAGGCAAGTCTCGGTAGCGCCACCATCGCCTCGGGGCCGATGTTTCACCTGGCGCAACGTATTCACGAGGGTCACGGCGCGATCCGCATGTACTCGCTTACCATCGTGTAATCCTTGCGCGGCCCCGTCACGGTCCAGACCGATCGCCACTCGGGCCAGAGCGTGAAGTCGTAGGCCACGTGGTAGTCGTCCGGGTCGCACCAGTGCGTTGCCACGGGCGCCTGCTCCGGGCCGATGTGATGAAAGAACCGGCCATCCTCGAAATGGACCTCGATCCCCTGCTCCCCCTGCCGCCAGAGGTAGGTCCGGGTCGCGGCGAAGGGCGTCCCGCCCTCGAACGTCAGCTCCCCCGCCTCGCGGCAGACGAGCCCTTCCCCGTCCGGCGCGAAGGTCACGACGCCCTCGAACCGCCCCATGCGCCCCTCGTGCCGGTCCTCGATCTGGCGCGCGACGCGCCAGCGGCCTTCGAAGTCATAGAGTGCTGCCATGCTCACCTTGCCCTTGTCAGGGCGTGAGTCTATGACGCGCGCGATCCCGTCACAAACCGAAAGGCCGCCCCATGATCCCGCGTTACGCCCGCAAAGAGATGACCGACATCTGGGAGCCGGCCACCAAGTTCAAGATCTGGTACGAGATCGAGGCGCACGCCTGTGACGCGATGGCCGACCTGGGCGTCATCCCGCGCGAGAACGCCGACGCGGTCTGGAAAGCCAAGGATGTGGAATTCGACGTGGCCCGGATCGACGAGATCGAGGCCGTGACCAAGCATGACGTGATCGCGTTTCTCACGCATCTGGCCGAGCATGTCGGGTCGGACGAGGCGCGCTTCGTCCATCAGGGCATGACGTCCTCGGACGTCCTCGACACCTGCCTCAACGTGCAGCTGGTGCGCGCCGCCGATATCCTGATCGCGGATGTCGAAAAGGTGCTCGCCGCGCTGAAAAAGCGCGCGATGGAGCACAAGATGACCGTCCGCGTCGGTCGCAGCCACGGCATCCACGCCGAGCCGACCACGATGGGCCTGACCTTCGCGCGGTTCTATGCCGAGTTCGACCGCAACCTCGCCCGCCTGAAGGCGGCACGCGAAGAAGTCGCCACCGGCGCGATCTCCGGCGCGGTCGGCACCTTCGCCAACATCTACCCGGCGGTCGAAGAGCATGTCTGCGAAAAGCTGGGCCTCAAGCCGGAGCCGATCTCGACCCAGGTCATCCCGCGCGACCGCCACGCGATGTTCTTCGCCACGCTGGGCGTCATAGCCTCGTCGATCGAGAACGTCGCGATCGAGATTCGCCACATGCAGCGCACCGAGGTGCTCGAAGGCGCCGAGTTCTTCTCGATGGGCCAGAAAGGCTCTTCGGCGATGCCGCACAAGAAAAACCCGGTCCTGACCGAGAACCTCACCGGCCTCGCCCGCCTCGTGCGCATGACCGTGATCCCGGCGATGGAGAACGTGGCGCTCTGGCATGAGCGCGACATTTCGCACTCCTCCGTCGAACGCGGTATCGGGCCGGACGCCACCGTGACGCTCGATTTTGCGCTCAATCGCCTCGCCGGCGTCGTCGACAAGATGATCATCTACCCCGAGAACATGCTGGAAAACATGAACAAATTCCCGGGTCTGGTGATGTCGCAGCGCGTGCTTCTGGCGCTGACACAGGCCGGTGTGAGCCGCGAGGACGCCTATTCCATGGTACAAAGGAACGCGCTCAAGGTCTGGGAAGAACGGCTCGATTTCCAGAAGCTTCTGCTCGCGGACGACGAGGTCGTGGCGGCGCTTGGCGAGGATGGGATCCGTGAGAAATTCGACATGGATTACCACACCAAGCACGTCGACACGATCTTCAAACGGGTGTTCGGGGAATGATCGCGCCCGTGTGAACGCGGGCGATTGGATTTCGTGGTAACCTCCGGTCAGCCAACAGGAGATCGACCATGAAAGCCAAGACATTCTTCGCCGCCGTTTGCATGAGCCTTCTGCCGATGGGCGCCTTCGCCATGTGCGCGGGGCACGAGGAAACCGCCTCGTCCTGCATGGACGGCTACACCTGGGACGCCGAAGCCGGCTCCTGCGTCGAAGTCGTTTCGGGCTGACCTCCGTGCGCACGCGTGCCGCGTTCCTCGCGGGGCTTCTCGCCCTAATGCCGCTCGGTGCCATCGCACAGGAGTCGGCGGCCTGCGAGGAGGCACATGCGAATTGCCAGGAGGGAACGGTCTACGACGCTGAGACCAAGACCTGCGTGGTCGTCTCCAGCTGACCATCCCTCCACCCGCCTCCTGACCCGGCGGGGCAATTCCGCGCCGGGGCCTGTTCACCGTACACGGAGTATCCCCATGCGTTCCCTTATCTACGCCGCCGCCCTCGCCCTGCCCGGCGCCGCTTTCGCCGCCGGCAGCGACGACGATGCCGCCCCCACGACCACCGAGACCACGACCAAGTGCGAAGAAGGCATGGTCTGGGATGCCGACAGCCAGAAATGCGTGGCGCCCAAGGAAAGCTCGCTCACCGACGACGCGCTCTACCGGGCCGCGCGCGAGCTGGCCTATGCCGGGCGCTACGGCGAGACGCTGAACGTGCTTGCCGCCATGTCGGACCAGCGCGACGACCGCGTCCTGACCTATCGCGGCTTCGTACACCGCAGCATGGGCGATCTCGCCCTCGGCGAACGCTACTACCGAGACGCCATCGCCGCGAATCCGGATAACCTCCTCGCCCGCTCCTACATGGGACAGGGTTTCGTGGAAGAAGGCCGGATCGACGAGGCCTATGCCCAGCTCGTGGAAATCCGGGCGCGCGGCGGCGAAGGCGGCTGGCCCGCCGAAGCGCTGGAGACCGCGATCCGCACCGGGGTCACGACCAACTACTGACACCGCCGGTCCCAACCTATCCTTAACGATTTGCGCGTTAGTGTGCCTTCGTCAAAGGGGACGGTGTGAGACGTGACGACGGAAATGGCCCTGGCCGACATGGAAACGCCGGCCCTACCCTCCAAGCGCCTGACAAAGCGTCAGAAGGCGGCCGTGATCGTGCGGCTGTTGCTGGCCGAGGGCGTGCCGTTGAAACTCGCTGACCTGCCGGAGGCGCTCCAGACCGAGCTCGCCCACCAGATGTCCACCATGCGGTTCATCGACCGGGTGACGCTCAAATCCGTGGTCGACGAGTTCGTGGAGGAAATCGAGAGCGTCGGCCTGTCCTTTCCCGGCGGGCTGGAGGGCGCGCTCACCGTCCTCGACGGGACGATCAGCGCGTCCACTGTCGCACGCATTCGCAAGGCGAAAGGATTCAATTTCACCGGTGACCCGTGGGAGACGATCGCGGGGCTCGATACCGCGCGGCTGCTGCCGGTGCTGGAGGAGGAAAGCGTGGAGGTCGCGGCGGTCCTTTTGTCCAAGCTCAAGGTCTCGGTCGCCGCGGAGCTTCTGGGCAAGCTGCCGGGACCGCGCGCGCGCAAGCTCGCCTATGCCATCTCGCTCACCGGGTCGGTGGAGCCCGCGGTGGTCGATCGGATCGGGCGCGCCATCGCGGAACAACTCGACGCCCAGCCCGCCAAGGCCTTCGCAGAAGCGCCGGTTGAGCGGGTGGGCGCGATCCTCAACTTCTCGCCCGCCGCCACCCGCGACGACGTGCTCGAGGGGCTGGACGAGGAGGACAAGGCGTTCGCGGAAGAGGTGCGCAAGGCGATCTTCACCTTCGCCAACATCCCCGACCGGCTGGACCCGCGCGACGTGCCCAAGGTGACGCGCGACGTCGACCCCGCCGTGCTCGTCACCGCCCTCGCCGGGGCGACCGGCCCGCTCGAAGCCTCGGCGGAGTTCATCCTCGGCGCCATGTCGAAACGGATGGCAGAGCAATTGCGCGAGGAGATGGGGAACCTCGGGACGGTCAAGCCGAAGGACGCGGAAGAGGCTATGGGCACCATCGTCGCCGCCATTCGGGAACTCGAGGCGGCGGGCGAAGTTCTCCTGCTCGCCGGGGACGACGACTAGGCGCTCGGGCAATACGTGAGATTGGTGGACCCCGCTGCGGGAACGGCCTATCCCGGCCTGGACATCGCATCGACCGGACCTTCCCGTGACGACCATTCCCACCGACCGCCCGGCCAGCCAGACCGGCAAGGGCATCCTCCTTTACGCCAGCGCGTTCTTTGTGCTGCCGACGATGGAGTTGATGGCCAAGGTGCTTACGCAGGATCTCCACGTCACGCAGGCGCTCTGGGCGCGTTACGCCGGGCAGACGGTGATCGTGCTCGTCTGGCTCCTGCCCTCGCTGGCCGACGTAGCACGCTCGCGTTACCCGGGGCTGCAACTCGCCCGTTCGATCCTGCTTCTCGTCGCGACCGCCGTGTTCTTCACCGCGCTCACCTACCTGGGCCTCGCGGAAGCCTCGGCGGTCATCAACCTCAACCCCGTGCTGATCACGCTGGGCGCGGCGCTTTTCCTGGGCGAGAGGTTCGGGATGCGGCGCGCGATCGGAGTCGGGGCAGCGATGATCGGCGCGCTCATCATCATCCGACCGGGAACCGAGGTTTTCTCCCCCGCGACGCTCCTGCCCCTGATCTCGGCCTCCTGCTACGCGGGCTTCATGATTCTCACCCGGAAGGTGGGACATGATGAGGATCCGCGCACCTCGCTCCTGTACGCAGCCCTTCTCGGGGCGATCATCACCACGGCGGTGGTCCCGTTCTTCTGGCGGACACCGGAGCTCGGGCACATCGGTCTCATGGTCGGCATCGGCATCTGCGGCGCGGCCGGGCAGTTCCTGATGATCCTCGCCGTGCGCTATGCCGAAGCCTCGGCCGTCGCGCCCTATTCTTACGTCGGCCTGCTCGTCTCGGCCTTCTGGGGCTACATGGTGTTCGGCGACGTGCCGGACGCGGCCACGTGGATCGGCGCGGGGATCATCGTCGCCTCGGGGATCTACATCTGGCACCGGGAACGTGCCGCGGCGCGCGCCGTCGTCTGACATGAGCCGCGTTGCCAATCCCCGGACGCGGGCATAGGACGGTCGCCATGTCCACCGTGCCAAACCCCCTCGACCAGCCCGGCAAGGGTATCCTGCTCTACATGACCGGGATTTTTTGCATGGCCACCATGGACCTCGTGGCCAAGGTCCTGTCACAGGAGGTGCATGTGAGCCAGGCGATCTGGGCGCGCTACGCGGGCCAGACCGTCATCGTGCTGATCTGGGTGCTCCCGTCGCTCGGACGCGTGGTGCGCACGAATTACCCCGGCCTGCAATTCCTGCGCTCAATGTCGCTGCTTCTGGGCACAAGCCTATTCTTCCTGTCGCTTACCTTCCTCGGGCTGGCCGAAGCGACGGCGATCATGGACATCAACCCGGTGTTCATCACGCTGGGCGCCGCGCTGTTCCTCGGCGAACGGTTCGGCGCGCGCCGGGCCTTCGGGGTTCTGGCCGCGCTGGCGGGCGCGCTCATCATCATCCGGCCGGGGACCGAGGTCTTCTCGCCCGCGGCCTTCCTGCCGCTGATCGCCGCGAGCGGCTACGCGACCTTCATCCTTCTGACCCGCCGCGTGGGCCGGGACGAAGACCCGCGCACCTCGCTCCTCTACGCGGCCCTTCTGGGCGCGGTGGTGATGAGCGTGGTGGTTCCGTTCTTCTGGGTGCCGCCCTCGCCCACGGCCATGCTGATGATGGTTGTCATCGGAGCGCTCGGCGCGCTCGGCCAACTCTTCCTGATCCAGGCCGTGCGCTACGCCGAAGCCTCGGCCATCGCACCGTTCTCCTACGTCGGCCTGCTTATCGCGGCGATCTGGGGCGCGCTCGTGTTCGGGGAATTTCCGGACCTGGCCACATGGATCGGCGGGGCGATCATCGTGGCCTCGGGTCTCTACATCTGGCATCGGGAGCGCGTCGCGCGCTGAGGTCAGTCGATCCGGTAGGCCGCAAGGACGCGACCCGGCCCCGGCTCCTGAAGGATAAGCGCCATCGGCCCGTCGCCCACCACCGCCGTGTCGATTTCCAACGTGTCCACGCCGTCCCATTCGGCGATACGTTCCCAGCCAGTCACGATGTTGGTGTAGGTGATCGTCTCGCCAGCGTTCTCGCCATGCTTTATGGCCACGGTTTCCTCGGGCTTGAAGCGCACCACGTCCACGTTGATCATGTCCGGAGTCGCCTTGCCCTCCATCGGCAGGCACTTGATGCGCAGCGCCCCGTCCTCGATGCGTGCCTCGACGACCACGTCGGCCAGCCCCGCCTCATGCGCCTTCATGTAATCCGCCACGCGCATCGGCTTGTAGCCGACCACGTGATCGGTGCCGCCGACGACCATCTGCGGCGTGTAGATCGTGGAAGCCCCGGCGACATGGGCATAGGCCTTCTGCCGCGCGGTATGCTCGGGACGGGCGAACTTGTCCTTCCACCCGATGTAGTCCCAGTAGTCGACATGGAGGGCGAGCGGCAGCACATCGTCGCGATCCGAAAGCTCGGCCAGCAGCGCGTCCGCCGGCGGACAGGAGTTGCAGCCCTGGGAGGTGAAGAGCTCGATCAGAACGAGAGGCTTTTCCTCGGCAAGCCCGGCGCCGCCCGTCAGCGTCGCGGCCGCTACGAGCCCTGCTCCGATCCATGATTTCATTGGGTGCTCTCCGTCTGTCCGTGCAAAGCGTGATAGACCAGCCCACCTTCACCGGCCAATCAAGGTTTTGAGAGGGTTTGAAACGCGTGGCCGGGAGGCCATAGCAGCCCCCTTTGCAGAAATGTGTGCAATAGTATACAAATGTGGTCGCTCCACCCTTGCACCGGACCGCGATCCGTTGCAAACCGAGCGCAACCGACCCATTCGTCCAGCAAAGGAGCCAGACATGCCCATCGAAGTCGGCAAGGATACCTCCAACACCCGCAAGACGCTCTCTGCCGGTGGCGCCTCGATCGCGTACTACTCGATCCCGGCCGCCGAAGAGGCCGGTCTCGGCACCTTCTCCAAGCTTCCCGCCTCGCTCAAGGTGGTGCTGGAGAACATGCTCCGCTTCGAAGACGGCGGTCACACGGTGTCGGTCGACGACATCAAGGCCTTCTCCGAATGGGCCGACAACGGCGGCCAGAACCCGCGCGAGATCGCCTATCGTCCGGCCCGCGTGCTGATGCAGGACTTCACCGGCGTTCCGGCCGTGGTCGACCTCGCCGCCATGCGTGACGGGATCAAGGCGCTCGGCGGCGACGCCAAGAAGATCAACCCGCTCGTCCCCGTCGACCTCGTCATCGACCACTCGGTCATGATCGACGAATTCGGCAACCCGCGCGCGTTTCAGATGAACGTCGACCGCGAATACGAGCGCAACATGGAGCGTTACCAGTTCCTCAAGTGGGGCCAGACCGCGTTCGAGAACTTCCGCGTGGTTCCGCCGGGCACCGGTATTTGCCACCAGGTGAACCTCGAGTATCTCGGTCAGACCGTCTGGACCGACACCGACCAGAACGGTGAAGAGGTGGCCTACCCCGACACGCTCGTGGGCACCGACAGCCACACCACCATGATCAACGGCGCAGCCATCCTCGGCTGGGGCGTGGGCGGGATCGAGGCCGAGGCGGCTATGCTCGGCCAGCCGATCTCCATGCTCATCCCCGAGGTCGTGGGCTTCCGCCTCACCGGCAAGATGATGGAAGGCACGACCGGCACCGACCTCGTCCTCAAGGTCGTCGAGATGCTGCGCGAGCACGGCGTGGTCGGCAAGTTCGTCGAATTCTACGGCGACGGGCTCGACAACCTGCCGCTGGCACAGCGTGCCACCATCGCCAACATGGCGCCCGAATACGGGGCGACCTGCGGTTTCTTCCCGATCGACTCGGAAACCCTGCGCTACCTCGAACAGACGGGCCGCGACAAGGATCGCATCGCGCTGGTCGAAGCCTATGCGAAGGAGAACGGGTTCTGGCGCGGCGCGGATTACGATCCGGTCTACTCCTCGACCCTGCACCTCGACATGACCACCATCGTTCCGGCGATCTCCGGCCCGAAGCGTCCGCAGGACTACGTGGCGCTCGACCAGGCCGCGCAGGCCTTCGACACCGTGATCGCGGATTACCGCGGCGTGGACATCTCGGACGACGCGCAGGATATGGCCGCGGAAGGCCCGGTCGCCACCAAGCCGACCGCGACCGCCAAGACGGCCAAGGTGGACGGCGAGGAATACGAGCTTCACGACGGCAGCGTCGTGATCGCCTCGATCACCTCCTGCACCAACACGTCGAACCCCTACGTGATGATCGGCGCCGGCCTCGTCGCCCGCAAGGCGCGTGAACTCGGCCTGAACCGCAAACCGTGGGTCAAGACCTCGCTCGCCCCCGGTTCGCAGGTCGTGACCGAGTATCTCGAGGGTGCCGGGCTTCAGGACGACCTCGACGCCATCGGCTTCGACCTCGTGGGCTACGGCTGCACCACCTGCATCGGCAACTCCGGGCCGCTCCAGGCCGAGATCTCCAAGTCGATCAACGACAACGACCTGATCGCGGTCTCGGTGCTCTCGGGCAACCGGAACTTCGAGGGCCGGATTTCGCCGGACGTGCGTGCCAACTACCTCGCCTCGCCGCCGCTGGTCGTGGCCTACGCGCTCTCGGGCGACATGAACATCGACATGGCGAACGACCCGATCGCGCAGACGCCGGACGGCAAGGACGTTTACCTCAAGGACATCTGGCCGACCGACGCGGAAATCGCGGAACTGGTCGAAAAGGTCGTCACGCGCGAGGCGTTCCAGTCCAAGTATGCCGACGTCTTCAAAGGCGACGAGAAGTGGCAGGGCGTGGACGTGTCGGGTGGCGAGACCTACGACTGGCCGCCGGAATCGACCTACATCCAGAACCCGCCGTACTTCCAGGGCATGTCCAAGGAAGCGGGCACGATCGACGACATCGTGGACGCGGGCGTGCTCGCGGTCCTTGGCGACATGATCACCACCGACCACATCTCGCCGGCCGGGTCATTCAAGCCGGAGACCCCGGCCGGCAAGTACCTGACCGACAAGGGCGTGGCCCCGCGTGACTTCAACAGCTACGGCTCGCGCCGCGGCAACCACGAGGTCATGATGCGCGGCACCTTCGCCAACATCCGCATCAAGAACGAGATGCTGGACGGCGTGGAAGGCGGCTATACCAAAGGCCCCGATGGCGAGGAAACCTCCATCTACGACGCCGCGATGGCCTACCAGGAGCAGGGCAAGCCGCTCGTGGTCTTCGGCGGCGAACAGTATGGCGCGGGCTCCTCGCGGGACTGGGCGGCCAAGGGGACGAACCTCCTGGGCGTCAGGGCGGTCATCGCCGAGAACTTCGAGCGCATCCACCGCTCCAACCTCGTGGGCATGGGCGTGATTCCGTTCGAGTTCACCGGGGGCGACACGCGCAAGACGCTGGGCCTCAAGGGCGACGAAAGCGTGACGATCAAGGGGCTCGCCGACGTGACCCCGCAGCAGGAAGTGACCGCGCAGATCACCTTCGGCGACGGTACGACCAAGGACGTGACGCTCAAGTGCCGGATCGATACGGCGGTCGAGATCGACTACGTCAAGAACGGCGGCGTGCTGCACTACGTGCTGCGCAACCTCGCCAAGAGCTGATAAGTCACTGATATAACTAGAAAGCCCCGGGTTCCCGCCCGGGGCTTTTTTCGTTGCCTTGGCGCATCCGGAAACTACGGTTGCAGCATCCACTCGCCTTCCGGATAGAAGGCGTGGAAGGCGAAGGCGAACATCACGTCATGAGGCAGATCGTTGCCCTCGGCGTCGCGCACCCGGATCGCACCGACCGAGGCCGCTTCACCTATCACCGCCTCACCGAGTGCACTGGCCTGCTCGTGCTCCCACGACAGCGTCACGCCCGCCTCGGTGATTGTGCCGGCGTCGGCGAGCCGGTCCATCGGCCAGGCCCGGTCGCCCACCCGCACGACCCGCGCGAGGGCGGGGATGCCATGGGGAGGCGCTTCGCCCGTGAAGAACGGATAGGGCCGGTCGCGGCTGTCGTAGCCCGCGTAGGGATTTCGCCCGTAATTGCGCGGATGGTCGGGTTCGGCCATCACCAACCCGTCAGGATTGCGCGCGGCGAACACTTCCCACGCCTCCATCCACGACGGAAGGGCGGTCAGGCTGTCGCCGGCGTATTCGCCCACGATCCCCTCGCCCATCGCCTGCTGCCACCAGCTTTCGGTTTCGTGGTCATACATCACCATGTCCGAATTGCGCAGCTTGCCGGTCACGCCGAAGGTCAGGACCTGCCCGTCATGTCGCCGGTCGAAGGTGAGCGCGGAGTTGCACAGCGGGCAGAAGGTCACGGCCACCGGCACGTCGCCCACGCGGTCGTTCACGATCTCATGCCAGATCATGTAGCGCAGCGGGTAGGCGCGCGGGGTTTCCCCGTCGAGTTCCAGCGTCATCACCGGCTCGCGCCCCGGCAGGTCGGCCTGGCCGACAGGGATCATTTCGGGGTCATTCAGCGCGGGAATGCCGTCGCGCGGCGGACCGCCCGACAGGATCTCGCCCCAGCTGTCGATGGTGCGTTGCGAGAAATCGCTCTTGGGAAATTCATTCTTCCAGAACGCCGGGTCGGCCAGTGCGAGACCGGGCAACAGGAGAAGCAGGCAGGCAAGGCGTAACATGCCCCGAGAATGCCAGCGCTCGGGCGAGCTGTCACTCACACTTGCGTCAGGCCATAGGGCGCAAGGTGATGTCCGCGGCGGTCAGGCCAGCATCGCCCGGCAGTTCGGCCACGGCTGCTCCGTCCAGCGCGATCGTGGTCAGGTCGGCTTCGGCGTCGTAAGCGACCGAAACCTCCGGCTCCAGCGGCGCGCCCGTCTCGGGATCGAAGTCGGCGAGATACTCGATCTCGAGCGCCTCGCTCCCGGCGTCGAAGCCGTCGATATGGGCGGCTGCCATGTCCGGGTCGAGGTCGTAGACGTCGATCACGGCCCCCTCCTCGACGCTCTCGTAAAGCATGTCTTCGGGGGTCTCCGACACCTCGCCGAAGATATTCCCGTCCTCGAACCCGGCCAAGGTGTCGTCCTCGACCAACTCAGGCTCGGGTTCGGCCACCTGCTCCGCCGCGCGCAGGGACAGAAGGCTCTCGGGCTCGTCCTGAAGTATGTAGGCCAGCGTCGACTGGTACTCGTCCGTGCGCGAACTGGGCGCGTTGTCCGGATTGGCGCGGGGCCCCTCGACCATTTCGTTGTCATCGGCGCCCTCGTCGCCCGACTTGCCCCCGAACAGGCCGGAGAAATCCACGAAACCGGACACGCCGGCCACGAAGGCCGCGCCTAGTCCGTAGAATACGACATCTTCCAACTGCATCGATCCGTCCTCTGTGGCGGTTTCCGACACAATTCAGGAGGATCGGGGGGTTTTTATGAACATTTGAGGGTAATTCGGGGCCAAATTAACGCAAAATCACTGAAACGCTTTGTTTACCCGGTGGCGCTACCCATGATCCTCGCCAATCAAGGAGAAATCATGTTCGCTGCCGCCCGCCGATTCCGCGTGCCCCTGTTCGAAGGGCTCTTGTTCACGGCCTTCATCCTGATGCTCGCGACCTGATGCAGGCAGTGTGACGGCCCGGTGACCGGGCCGCCCGCTCATTTCATGACTTCGACATTCGTCATGACGTCAGGCTGGCCGATGATCGCGCCGTTCGGCCCCTCGCCCCGCTTGATGTCGAGCACCACGTCCATCCCCTCGATCACCCGGCCGACCACCGTATAGTCGCCGTCGAGGAACGAAGCCTCGTCGAACATGATGAAGAACTGGGAATTGCCGCTGTCCGGGTCTTGCGAGCGCGCCATGCCGACCGTGCCGCGCACGAATGGCTCTTCGGAGAACTCGGCCGGAAGGTCCGGGTAGTCCGAGCCGCCCATCCCAGCCTGCCGCATGTCACCGCCCTCGAGGCCGAAGGCCACGTCGCCGGTCTGCGCCATGAAGCCGTCGATCACGCGGTGAAAGACCACGCCGTCATAGGCGCCCTCCTCAGCCAGCCGCGTGATGCGTTCGACATGCTGGGGCGCAAGGTTCTCGTAAAGCTCGATCAGGATCTTGCCATTGGCCTGGCCGGCGACCGTGATCTCGATCTGCGGACCGCCCGCTTCGCCCGGCGCCTCAGTCACGACCTGCGGCTGCGAGCCGGGGACGGTGGCGAAGTAATACCACGCCACCAGCCCGACACCCGCGAAAAACAGGAGCCAGGCGACGACCGTCGCTCTACGCATCCGCGGCGACCTTCACCGAGAGCATCTTGTCCGGGTTCGCCGGCGGCTCGCCCCGCGTGATCGCGTCCACGTGCTCCATCCCCTCGATCACCTGGCCGTAGACCGTGTATTGGCCGTTCAGGAAATCGTTGTCCTTGAAATTGATGAAGAACTGCGAGTTGGCCGAGTTCGGGTTTTGCGCCCGCGCTGCACCGATGGACCCGCGTGCATGGGGGATCTTGGAGAACTCCGCCGGAAGGTCCGGCAGGTCCGAACCGCCCGTGCCCGCCCGGCGCAGGTTGCCGCCGCCGTCCACGTTACCGTGCTCCACGTCGCCGGTCTGCGCCATGAAGCCCTCGATGACCCGGTGGAACACCACGCCGTCGTACTTGCCGGCGCGCGCCAGCTCCTTCATCCGCTCGACGTGCTTGGGTGCGACGTCCGGCAGAAGCTCGATGACGACAGTGCCGTCCTTGAGCTCCATGAGAATGGTGTTATCGGGATCCTTGATCTCGGCCATCGGGCCCTCCTTGACTGTTCAGACGGGAAACTATGCCCCGCCCCGACCCGCCGCAAGGGCGGATGTCCCGCGCGTCGCCGCGGCAGAACGTCATTGAAATCCCTCACGCGAGCGTGTTTGTGGAGGTCAGGCACGAAGGAGGCACCGATGAGCTGGAAAACGCTGGACGACATGGATCTGGACGGCAAGACCGTGCTGGTGCGCGTGGATATCAACGTGCCGCTGGACGAAGCGGGCAATGTGACCGACGCGACCCGGATCGAACGGATCGTGCCCACGGTGCGCGACATCCTCGAAGCCGGCGGCAAGCCCGTCCTGCTGGCGCATTTCGGGCGTCCCAAGGGCAAAGTGGTGCCGGAAATGTCGTTGAAGCCGCTCGTCCCGGCCCTGGAACAAGCGTTCGGCGCACCGGTGAAATTCGCCGAGAAATGCATCGGTGGCCCGGCCAAGATAGCGGTGTCCAAGCTCGAACCGGGCGAGGTCCTGTTGCTGGAAAACACCCGTTTCCATCCCGAAGAGACCGAAAACGACGCGCAATTCGCAGCCTCCCTCGCCGCCCTTGGCGAGGTCTACGTGAACGATGCTTTCTCGGCCGCGCACCGTGCCCATGCTTCGACCGAAGGCGTCGCGCGCGTCATGGACAATTGCGCGGGCCGGCTGATGGAAGCCGAACTGAAGGCGCTCGAGGCAGCGCTGTCCAACCCTGTCCGTCCCGTGGTCGCGGTCGTAGGCGGGGCCAAGGTCTCCACCAAGCTGGAGCTTCTCGGCAACCTGATCGAGAAAGTCGATACGCTCGTGATCGGCGGCGGCATGGCCAACACCTTCCTCGCCGCACAGGGCGTCGACGTGGGCAAGTCGCTTTGCGAACACGACATGACAGCCACCGCCACCGAGATAGGCGAGAAGGCGAAAGAGACGGGCTGCGCCATCCTCCTGCCCACCGACGTGGTCGTGGCGCGCGAGTTCAAGGCGGGTGCGGAGAGCGAAACGGTCGCCGCCGACGCCTGCCCTGCCGATGCGATGATCCTCGACGCCGGGCCCGAGACGGTCGAGGCGATCTCCGCTGCGTTCGAGAATGCCGCGACGCTGATCTGGAACGGCCCCCTCGGCGCATTCGAAATCGAGCCGTTCGACGCCGCCACCAACGCCGCCGCGCAGAAGGCGGGCGAGCTGACCCGGGCGGGCAATCTCACCTCGGTCGCGGGCGGCGGCGACACGGTCGCGGCGCTGAACAAGGCGGGCGTGGCCGCCGATTTCACCTACATCTCCAGCGCAGGCGGCGCCTTCCTCGAATGGATGGAAGGCAAGACGCTTCCAGGCGTGGCGGCGCTGGACGACTAAGCATGGGCTGGGCGCTCATCACCGGGGCCTCCTCCGGACTGGGCCGCGAATTCGCGAAGCTCGCCGCGGCGGACGGCTGGAACCTCGTCATCGCCGCGCGACGGACCGACGAGATGGAGGCGCTCGCGAACGAACTATCGGTCGAGGTGGTGGTCATCCCCGCCGACCTCTCACAACCCGGCGCCGCCGACAAACTCTGGGACGCGGCCAGTGACGGGCGCGACATCGACCTCCTCGTGAACAACGCCGGGATCGGCGTCCATGGCCGCTTCGCCACCGCCGGGGACGAGCGGGAGCGCGGCGCGGTCGCGCTCAACATCGTGGCCGTGACCGAGCTACTTCAACGCGCGCTTTTCGATTTCCGAAAGCGAGGCGTTCAGGGTCGGGTGCTCAACGTCGCCTCTCTCGCCGCCTTCATGCCCGCGCCCTCGATGGCGATCTACCATGCGAGCAAGGCCTACGTGCTGTGGCTCACGGACGCCGTGCATTACGAATGCAAGCGTGACGGGATCACCGTCACCGCGCTTTGCCCCGGCCCGACCCCCACCGGCTTCTTCGAGGCCGCGAACACGGGCAAGACATGGCTCACCACCGTGCCAATGCAGACCGCCGATGTGGTCGCGGCTACCGGGTGGCGCGCACTCAAGGCAGGCAAGCGGGCCGTCATCCCAGGCCTCGTGCCCAAGCTCATCGCGTTGTCCGCCAGGGCCACGCCCCGCGGTCTCCTCGCCCGGGTGAACGCCTTCTTCTGGGGCCGGCGCGGCTGACCGCTATTCGCATCCGCGTTAGCGCGACCAGAATTGCACGGGCCCGCGCGACCGACTACCTAGTGCGAAACACACCGACCGACAGGGGATATGAAATGGCCAATGCAGACCAACTCGCCCAGATGAAAAGCGGCAAGGGCTTCATCGCCGCACTCGACCAGTCGGGCGGGTCGACCCCCAAGGCGCTGCGCCTCTACGGGATCGAGGAGGATCAATACGGCTCCGAGGACGAGATGTTCGACCTGATCCACCAGATGCGCTCCCGCATCGCGACCGCTCCCGCCTTCACCGGCGACAAGGTGATCGGCGCGATCCTGTTCGAGAAAACGATGGAGCGCGAGATCGAGGGCAAGCCCGCCGCGCGTTATCTCTGGGAGGAGCGCGGCGTCGTCCCCTTCCTCAAGGTGGACAAGGGCCTCGAGGCCGAGGAGAACGGCGTCCAGCTCATGAAGCCGATGCCCGACCTCGACGCGCTGCTGGACCGCGCCGTCGAAAAGGGCATCTTCGGCACCAAGATGCGATCGGTCGTCTCCGCCGCGAACCCGGGCGGCATCAAGGCGATCGTCGAGCAGCAGTTCGAAGTGGGCAAACAGATTCTCGCCAAGGGCCTCGTCCCTATCCTCGAGCCCGAGGTGACGATCTCGATCGACGACAAGGCCGAAGCCGAGGACATGCTCCTCAACGAGATCGTGCATCAGCTCGACACGCTCGCCGAAGGCCAGGAGATCATGCTGAAGCTGACCCTGCCGACGCTCGCCAATCTCTACGCCCCGCTCATCGCGCATCCGCGCGTGATCCGCGTCGTGGCGCTGTCGGGCGGCTACGACCGGGAGGAGGCGAACGAGAAACTCGCCAAGAACGAGGGCATGATCGCCAGCTTCTCGCGCGCTCTGACAGAGGGGCTTTCGGCCCAGCAGTCGGACGAGGAATTCAACGCGGCCATCGCGGGCGCAATCGACTCGATCTATTCGGCGTCGATCACCTGACAGACGCCGCTGTCGCAAGCATGACCGGCCCGCCCCGCACGGCGGGCCGTTTCATATCCGCGCGATGATCCCGTCGGTATCCAGCCCGCCGACCGCGCCTGGCACCATGCCGCGCTCGCCCGCGACCTTCGTCGCGACCCAGCCATCGGCAACGGGCGCCACGCCGCCACGGATCAACACCGAGGCGGCAAGCAGGATCGCCAGCCGCTCCGCGAACCACCGCGCCTCGCCCTCTTCCGGCAGCCCCGGCCAGCGCTCGAAATGCGCCTTGAGCGCCGCGTCGTAGCGCCGGTCGGCCCCGGTCGCCGCCTCCAGCTCCGCGCGCAGCCCCTCGCCCGCGAGCGGTTCGCGCGCCAGCGTGCGAAGGATGTCGAGGCAGATAACATTCCCCGACCCTTCCCAGATCGAGTTGAGCGGCGCCTCGCGGTAGAGCATCGGCATCGGCGTTTCTTCGACGTAGCCCATGCCGCCCAGGCACTCCATCGCCTCAAGGATCACCAGACCGCAGCGCTTGTTCGACAGGAACTTGGCCAGTGCCACGCTGATCCGGGCGAAGGCCCGGTCCTCGGGCGCATCGCCGTCGAAGGCCCGCGCGGCCCGCATGCCGAGCGCCAGGGCCCCCTCCCATTCCAGCGCGAGGTCGGCCATGACCGACCGCATCAGCGGCTGGTCGATGAGCCGCTTCTGGAACGTGCGCCGCCCTTCGACCCAGTGCTTCGCCTCCACCAGCGCCGCGCGCATGAGGCCGGCGGGCGCCATCGCGGTGTCGAGCCGCGTGTGATGGACCATCTCGATGATCGTCGCGACCCCGCGCCCGTCCTCGCCCAGCTTGTGCGCGAGGGCCCCGTGATATTCGATCTCGGAGGAGGCGTTCGCCTTGTTGCCCAGCTTGTCCTTGAGCCGCTGGATCTGGATCGGGTTGCGCCCCGACTCGGTCCAGCGCGGCACGAGGAAACAGGTGAGCCCCGCATCCGTGTAGGCCAGCGTCAGGAACGCGTCCGACATGGGGGCGGAGCAGAACCACTTGTGCCCGGTGAGACGCCACATATCCCCGTCCGGCTCGGCCCGGGTGGTATTGGCGCGCACGTCCGACCCGCCCTGCTTCTCGGTCATCGCCATGCCCATCGTGGCCGACCGCTTGGTTCCCACGGGCGCGATTGCCGCGTCGTATTCCGAACCCGTGAGCTTCGGTCCCCAGGTCGCCTGCAACGCCGGATCGGCCGCAAGCGCGGGAACGGCGGCATAGGTCATCGTCAGGGGGCAGCAGATCCCCGGCTCCACCTGGCTCAGCATGTAGACCATCGCGGCGTGGGTCGCATGTCCGCCCGGCGCCCCATCCCACGCGATGCTGGCGTAGCCCGCCGCCATGCCCGCCTCCATCACCGCGTGATAGCCGGGGTGAAAGCGCACCTCATCGAGCCGCCGCCCCGCCCGGTCGAACAGCACGAGTTCCGGGGGATGCGCCCGCGCCGCCTCCCCGGCCGCACGCAATTCCTCGGAGCCGAAGCGCGCCCCGGCCGCAGCCGCGGCAGCCTCGCGCCCCCCGGCGGCCAGAACATGCGCGCGCAGCGGTGCATCCGTGGCCCAGAGGTCGCGTGCTTCCGGCGGCCCGGGCTGGTTCTCCACCTCGTGCGTGGCGAGCGATGTGCGTGGCGCGACGGTCATGGCAGGTCCTCCTGCGCCGAGCCTACCGCGCCGCCCGGCCCCACGAAAAGCCGTCCCGTCGCGGCATCCGCCGAAATCCGCCGGGGCGAATCATTTGGGATTCACACAACGAATCACCTGTGGCATAAGGAATTACAGCGCCCGGCAGAGGCGTATCGAGGCAGACGATCCTATCGAGGAGAATCCGCGTGCGCGGTCTTCGCAGACAAACCGGTTTCGGCGGTGTGCTCTACCTCTTGGGGCTCATCTCGGCGGGCACCTATTTCACCTTCGCCTCAGTGCAGGGCGACTACGGATTGTTCCGGCGCGTGCGCATCGACGCCGAGGCACAGGCCCTGACCAAGGAGCGCGACCGGCTCGCCGCCGAGATTGCCGCGCTCCAGAACAAGACCCGCCGCATCTCCGACGACTACCTCGACCTCGACCTGCTCGACCAGCAGGCCCGCGATGTGCTGGGCCTCGTGCGTGCTGACGAGGTCGTGCTGCGCTGATCCCCTTCTTCGTTTCCCAAATACTTCGGGGGTAGCGGGCGTTTCTCCGAAACGGCCGCAAGGGGGCTGGCCCCCGTTCCCGCCCGGCGGCGCGCGGGCGCCGGCGGGCTTGCCAAGCGCGGCGCAGCCGCACAGTCTGATCGCACCACCATACCGGGCCGGACCGCCCATGTGACGGTGCGTCAAATCCGCACTCGCATCGAAGCCCGTTTTGGTTTATGAAATAGTTTAACACTAAACTATATTTGGAACCGCGGAGGAGAAGCCACATGGCGACCGCCAAAAGCGCCAAGAAATCAAACACATCGAAGGAAGAGCTACTCGAGTATTACCGCGAGATGCTGCTCATCCGGCGATTCGAGGAGAAGGCCGGCCAACTGTACGGCATGGGATTGATCGGCGGGTTCTGCCACCTCTACATCGGCCAGGAAGCTGTCGTCGTGGGGCTCGAGGCCGCCGCGGAAGAGGGCGACAAGCGAGTCACCTCCTACCGCGATCACGGTCACATGCTCGCCTGCGGGATGGATCCCAAGGGCGTCATGGCCGAGCTCACGGGCCGCGAGGGCGGCTATTCCAAGGGCAAGGGCGGGTCGATGCACATGTTCTCGACCGACCGCCATTTCTACGGCGGCCACGGCATCGTGGGCGCGCAGGTCCCGATCGGCGCAGGCCTCGCCTTCGCCGACAAGTACCTGGGCAACGACCGCGTCACCTTCACCTATTTCGGCGATGGCGCTGCGAACCAGGGCCAGGTCGCCGAGACCTACAACATGGCCGAGCTCTGGGACCTGCCCGTGATCTTCGTCATCGAGAACAACCAGTACGCCATGGGCACCGCCGTCAAACGCTCGACCAAGTCGCCGTCGCTCTGGGAACGGGGCGCCGCCTACGGCATCGAGGGCGAAGAAGTCGACGGGATGGACGTGCTCGCGGTGAAAGCCGCCGGTGAAAAGGCCATCGCACACTGCCGCGCGGGCAAGGGCCCCTACATCCTCGAGATGAAGACCTACCGCTACCGCGGCCACTCCATGTCGGACCCGGCGAAATACCGGACCCGCGAGGAAGTGCAGAAGATGCGCGACGAGAAGGACCCGATCGAAAACGTCCGCGACTTGCTCCTGCAGGGCAAGCACGCCTCCGAAGACGTCCTCAAGGCCGTAGACAAGGAGATCAAGCAGATCGTGAACGAAGCCGCGGATTTTGCGCGCGAAAGCCCGGAGCCGTCGCTCGACGAGCTTTGGACCGACATCTACGCGTAAGCCCCCGGGAGGACAGACAGACATGACCACGGAAATTCTCATGCCCGCGCTCAGCCCGACGATGGAAGAGGGCACGCTGGCCAAATGGCTCGTCAAGGAAGGCGATACGGTCGCCTCCGGCGACATCCTCGCGGAAATCGAGACCGACAAGGCGACGATGGAATTTGAGGCGGTGGACGAAGGCACCATCGGCAAGATCCTCGTCGACGCCGGGACCGAAGGCGTGAAGGTGAACACGCCCATCGCGGTCCTGCTCGAGGAAGGCGAAAGCGCAGAGGACATCGACAGCGGGTCCAAGGCGGCCTCCTCCGACGCTGACGCGCCGTCGTCGTCCGGAAGCGGGGCCACGCTCGACGACACCGACACCGCGAAACCGATGTCGACCCAGCCTGCCGCCTCGGTCCCCGAGCCGGAGCCGGTCGAGGACCCGGACGTGCCCGAAGGCACGACCTTCAAGACCCAGACGGTCCGTGAAGCGCTGCGCGACGCGATGGCCGAGGAGATGCGCTCGGACGAGGCCGTTTTCGTGATGGGCGAGGAAGTCGCGGAATACGAAGGCGCCTACAAGGTGACGCAGGGCCTGCTGGACGAATTCGGCGCCAAGCGCGTGATCGACACCCCGATCACCGAACATGGCTTCGCCGGTCTCGCCACCGGCGCCGCGATGGGCACGCTTCGCCCCATCGTCGAGTTCATGACCTTCAACTTCGCGATGCAGGCCATCGACCACATCATCAACACCGCCGCCAAGACCCGCTACATGTCCGGCGGCCAGATGAACGTGCCGGTCGTCTTCCGCGGCCCCAACGGCGCCGCCGCCCGCGTGGCGGCCCAGCACAGCCAGGATTACGCGGCCTGGTATGCACAGATCCCCGGCCTGCACGTGGCGATGCCCTACTCCGCCGCGGACGCCAAGGGCCTTTTGAAGACGGCGATCCGCGGCGATACGCCGGTCGTCTTCCTCGAGAACGAGCTGCTCTATGGCCAGTCCTTCGAAGTGCCTGAACTCGACGACTACGCGATCCCGTTCGGTAAGGCGCGCATCTGGCAGAAGGGCGACGACGTGACCATCGTTTCCTTCGGTATCGGCATGAAATACGCGCTCGAGGCGGCCGAGTTGCTCGCCAAGGACGGCATTTCGGCCGAGGTCATCGACCTGCGCACCCTGCGCCCGATGGACACCAAGACGGTGATCGAGAGTGTCAAGAAAACCAACCGCTGCGTGACTGTCGAGGAGGGCTGGCCCACCCCGTCGATCGGCAGCTGGATTTCGTCGGTCCTGATGCAGCAGGCGTTCGACTACCTCGACGCGCCGGTCATCAACTGCACGGGCAAGGATGTGCCGATGCCCTATGCCGCCAACCTCGAGAAACACGCCCTCGTCACGACCGACGAGGTGATCGAGGCGGTGAAAACCGTCACCTACAAGTAAGGAGCGCGCAGTATGCCCACGGAAATCCTGATGCCCGCGCTGTCTCCCACGATGGAGGACGGCACGCTTGCCAAGTGGCTGGTCAAGGAAGGCGACGAAGTCTCCTCCGGCGACCTGCTGGCCGAGATCGAGACCGACAAGGCGACGATGGAATTCGAAGCCGTCGACGAAGGCGTGATCGGCAAGATCCTGATCGAGGGCGGCACCGAGGGCGTGAAGGTCAACACGCCCATTGCGGTCCTCCTCGAAGAAGGCGAGAGCGCTGACGATATCGGCGACTCGAGCGGACAGAGTTCCGCTGACAAGAGCTCCGGCGAAAGCGCCGACGAAAAGGCCCCGAGCGAGGCGCAGGCGAGCCCCAACACCGCGACGCCCGATCCGGGGAAGGCCGACACCCCTGCCCCGAAATCCACCGGCCCAATCCCGGCCCCGACCGACGACAAGGGCGGGCGCATCTTCGCCTCGCCGCTCGCGCGCCGGATCGCCAAGGACAAGGGGCTGGACCTCAGCCAGATCAAGGGCACCGGTCCCAAGGGCCGCATCGTCAAGGCCGACGTGCTGGACGCCAAGCCGTCCGCCGCACCTGCCAAGGACGAGGCCAAGCCCGCGGCCGCACCGGCCGCCGGTGGTGGTGGCACCATGCCCACCGGCATGAGCGCTGACACCGTGCTCAAGATGTACGAGGGTCGCGAGTTCGAAGAGGTCAAGCTCGACGGGATGCGCAAGACCATCGCCGCGCGGCTCACCGAGGCCAAGCAGACGATCCCGCATTTCTACCTGCGCCGCGATATCAAGCTCGACGCGCTGCTCAAGTTCCGCTCGCAGCTGAACAAGCAGCTCGAAGGGCGCGGCGTGAAGCTGTCGGTGAACGACTTCATCATCAAGGCCTCGGCGCTCGCGCTGCAGGCGGTGCCGGATGCCAATGCCGTATGGGCGGGCGACCGGGTGTTGAAGCTCAAGCCTTCGGACGTGGCCGTGGCCGTCGCCATCGAGGGCGGGCTGTTCACGCCGGTCCTGAAGGACGCGGACATGAAGTCGCTCTCGGCCCTGTCCGCCGAGATGAAAGACCTCGCCGCCCGCGCCCGCGACCGCAAGCTCGCGCCGCATGAATACCAGGGCGGCAGCTTCGCGGTCTCGAACCTCGGCATGTTCGGCATCGACAATTTCGACGCGGTCATCAACCCGCCGCACGGCGGCATCCTCGCCGTCGGCGCGGGCGTGAAGAAGCCGGTGGTAAACGACGAGGGCGCGGTCGAGGTGGCGACGATCATGTCCGTCACGCTCTCGGTCGATCACCGGGTCATCGACGGGGCGCTCGGGGCGCAACTGCTTGAACAGATCGTGCAGAACCTCGAAAACCCGATGATGATGCTGGCCTGAGCGCCCGCCATTGCGACGGATCAGGGCCGTGCGGGCGACCGCGCGGCCTTTTTCGTCACTTGAACCCCGGCCCCGGTCCCGTCACCCTGATCCGCAGGAGGCAAACCATGGGCACGCTCATCGCTGAATTCTTCGGCGCCATGTTCTTCGTGAACATGCTGCCGCATCTTATCGCTGGTCTTCAGGGCCGCGCCTTCCCGTCGCCCTTCGCAAGGCCGCCCGGCGTGGGCATGTCGCGTCCGCCGGTCAACGTGCTCTGGGGCGCGGCGAATGGGATGGCCGCCTGGGTGCTCCTGTGCCCCGTCGCCGGGTTCGATGGCACGGGCACCGCGCACCTGATCGCGGTCGCGCTGGGTGGCGTCTTCATGGCGCTGTTCCTGTCATGGCATTTCGGACGGGTGATGCGGGAGGCCGGGAGCGACTGACGCCACATGGGCTCACCACAAAAGAAAAGGAGCGCCGGACTGCCATCCCAACGCTCCGTTTTCTTTGGTTCGGTTTCGATCAGGCCGCGATGGCTACTGCGTAAAGAGCCGCGAAACCGAGAACTGTGGCGATCCACATACGAAACATGTTCACTGTCCCCTGTTTTTGGATAGGGACACTCTTATCGAATTGTTGCCGCGTGTCATTGATCTGCATCACGGGTGCGCGAGGTTTCGCCTATGAGACTTCGAGACTCGGATAAGGCCTGGTCGCATGATTGAGGTCGGTCGGCGGAATTCACGTCTTCCCAATAGGTTAACGGGGCCGAGCACCCCGAGCATGGATGTGCGCGCATATGACATGAAAAGACCCGCACGCGGCGCGTGCGGGTCTTTGCAATCGGTCTTCTTTTCGCGTCACACGATCAGGGCGAGCGTGCTTCCGGCGGCGAACCATCCGAGCGCGATGAGGGCAAAGGGTTTCATTCGGTGTCTCCCAGGTCTCTGCAAGCCCGATCCTGTCGAGCAGTTGCCTAAGAAACGGTAAACGGACCGGGAAAGTTCCGTTTTGGCGACACAAGATGTTGGAAAAATGTAAGCGGCCCCCACTATGGAAGCCGCCTCGCGCCAAATACCCGCGGGTTCAATCCTCGACGCGGGGTCCGAACATCTGGTTCATCGACACCGAAGGATGGTCGCACCCGGCCTCGCCCACCACCTTGGCAGGAACCCCGGCCATGGTCGTGTTGGGAGGGACGTCCGTGAGGACGACCGAGCCCGCCGCGATGCGCGAACAGCAGCCGACACTGATGTTGCCCAGAACCTTGGCCCCGGCCCCGATCAGCACGTCGTCCGCGATCTTGGGGTGGCGGTCCTCCTCCTCCTTGCCGGTGCCGCCGAGCGTCACCGAGTGGAGCATGGAGACGTTGTTGCCGACCACCGCCGTCTCGCCGATGACGATGGAATGGGCATGGTCGATCATGATGCCGCGTCCCATCCGGGCCGCCGGGTGAATGTCGATCCCGTAGACCTCGGAGCAGCGCATCTGGAGGAAGTAGGCGAGGTCGTTGCGCCCCTTCACCCACAACCAATGGGCCAGGCGGTGCGCCTGCATCCCCTGGAAGCCCTTGTAATAGAGGATCGGCTGCAGGAGCCGGTGCGTGGCCGGGTCGCGCTCGATCACTGCGTTGAGGTCGGCGCGCGCCGCCTCCACGAGAGAGGGGTCGTCGTCATAGGCCTCGTTCGCGACTTCGCGCAGGACCATCATCGACATCTCGTTCGAGCTGAGCTTGGCCGCGATCCGGTAGCTCAGCGCACGTTCGAGCGACTTGTGATGGAGGATACAGGCATGGATCAGCCCGCCCATCAGCGGCTCCTTGGCCACCGCTTCATGCGCTTCCGAAGTGATCCGGTCCCAGACCGGGTCGATCGCACGGGGTTTGGCTTTGGTCTCGGCCATGCGGGCCTCCGTCTCTGTTGCTGCCGCTTGATACCGCAGTTAGGCTCGGATTTCCAAACGCAAAGAGGTGATGGGAGGGTTCACGCGAATGGATGAGGCGGCGCTGACCCGCTACCGCGCGGCGCTGGAGGCACTGCTGGAAGACCTCGAGAGCGAGGATGCGCTCGGGGAAGAGGCCCGGCGCACCGTGACCCTCGACCAGCAGTCGGTCGGGCGGCTGAGCCGGATGGACGCGTTGCAGGGACAGGCGATGGCCAAGGCGACGGCAGCGCGACGGGCAGCCCAGCGCCGGCGGATCGCAGCGGCATTCGAGCGGATGGACGAGGGCGAGTACGGCTATTGCACCGAGTGCGGCGAGGAGATCGCCGGGCCGCGCCTCGACCTCGACCCGGCGGTCCCCACCTGCATCTCCTGCGCACGCGGGTGACGTAATCCTTTGCGGATCTCGGACGATTTCCTCGCAGGAAATCGGGCTGTCACGCCACCGTCACCCGTGCGAAAGGCCCCGGCCCGAAGCTTTGGGAGACCTGCGCGACGGCCACGTCGAAGGGCGCGCTCACCCCATCTGCTGCCTGCATCGCGGCGGTGTAGGTCCAGCCCGCGCTGCCCAAGACGGCCTCCCGTTTCACCGCGCCGCCGTCGATGATGCGCAGCACGTAGCTTTCCACATCTTCGCCCAGCGGCACTTCGACACCTTCCCAGCTATCCCCGTCCACGCGCGTGCGCCGCACCCAATCGACGGTATAGTCGCCCCCGTCTGCCCGGGCGTTCAGATGTGCCGGGGCATAGGGCCGCAGCCCGACGCCATAGGTGGTCACCGTCACATGCTCATAGGTCTCGTCGTCGATCGGTTCCGAGGCCGGGCCAATCCGGTATTGCCGTTCCAGCCCCCGCGCCGACAGCGGCAGGCTGAGGGGCGTCACCGCCCCGTCGAGGAACACGACCGTGGCCCCCACCGGCCATTCCGCGGGCATGGTCCAGTCGCTGCCGCCCTGCCCGCGCAACCGCTCGCGCAACTCGTAGACGTCTTCCTCCACCAGCACCGCCTCGGCGAACTGGAACACCTCCCACCCGTCCGGATCGCCGAAGCCGATTGCGGCAAGGTTCGCGCCGTTGAGGATCCCGTCGACCCCGGCCGAGGACACGGCCCCCTGCGGCAGGCGCACCCGAAGCGCGGGGCCGTTGTCGATGAGGCCCGGCCGCGCCCAGGGCAGCACGCTCTCGGTCACGCCGATCCGGGCCGGGGCGCGAATCACCTGGTTCACGGAATAGCCGTTGTCGGAGGCCGAGGAATAGATGGCCACCGGACCTGGCCAGGGGTCCGAGGTCACGGCGAGGCGCGGCAGGTGCGCCGCCGTCTCGCCGCCCAGCGCGGGCAGGTCGAGGAAGACGGGATAGACCGGGACCGCCGGCGTGAACTCGGCCAGCTCGATCTCGCTCGCCACCCCGTCGGCGGGGCGCAGCACGCCCGGCTCCACCCGGACTGCCTGCACCATCTGCACACCCGCCTGCTCCACGTGGTCGATGCGGAAGTGCCCGGTGCCCTCGTCCGTGTCGAGTTCCACCACGTCGCCTGCCCGCCACGCGAGGTCGGAGGGGGCGAGCGCGAACCGTGCCCGGTCGCGGGCCACCCGCGCCTCGGCGAGCCACCGCTCGGTGATCGCGCGCGCTTCCGGCTCGGTCAAGATCATCGGGAGGTCCGAGGAGGAGACCGCGTGGGTCTCCTCGTCCGGGAACACGGCCTCCGTCGCGCGGATCTCGTAGGCCGCCTCCGCCTCGGTATGGTTGAGCCGCACCCGCCCGATCATCTCGGCCTCCGGCGCGCGGGCGAGTTCGAGGTCCCCGGCGATTTCGTCTGTCGCGACGAACCGGGACGGATCGAGGCTGCCGTCGGGCGTCCCCTTGCGGGTGAAGAACTCCAGCTGCCCGTTACGCTCCGCCGCCTCGAAGCCGTAGGCCAGCATCAGGGGCTGCAATGCCGCCCGCGCATCCGTTACCTGGTCCACCATGTAGCCCCGGACGAGACCGTAGAGGCGTGACACGTCGTAGCGCGTCACCCCGGACCGCTCGCAGATCTCGGAGACGACCGAGGCGAGCGACCGGTTCGAGGCCCGGCCGTTGAGCCAGTGCCCCCGGTCGTAATTCTCCCAGTCGCCCCAGGCGCGGCGCCGCTTGGGAAACCACGGAAACGGCCGCGCGTCCCAGGCCCAGACATGTGCGCGATTCATGTCGATCATCTTGACGCCGGTGATCGGGTGGGTGGGATTGTTCGCCGCATCCTCCCAGAACTCGCGCACCGCGCGCAGGTACTGCATCTGCATGACATCGTCGCGGTGCCCGTTGGAATAGCGCGGGATCGAGCTTTCCGAGCTTTTCGGATCGAGGAACTTGTTGGGCTGGTTCGCGCCCTTGTCGATGGCGGCACAGCCATACTCGGTGAACCAGATCGGCTTGGACCCGGGCACCCAGTCGGTCGGCACCGCCTGCCGCGTGCCTCCGATCCGCTCGTGGTGTTCGTTGTGCCACCACGACCGGATGTCCTTGTAGCGCCAGACCCACGGTTCGCCATGCGCCCCGTCGGTGATCGGCGTGCGCAGCTGCACCTCGCGGGCCTTGGGGGCGTGGTAGTACCAGTCGTAGCCCTCGCCGCCCATCACATTGGATTTGAGGTAGTCGAGGTTGTAGATCGACCCCCAGTGCGCATCCGCGTGATCCTCGCCTTCGCGCCAGTCGGCGACGGGCATGTAGTTGTCGATCCCGATGAAATCGACGTTCGGATCGGCCCAGAGCGGATCGAGGTGAAAGAACAGGTCGCCCGAGCCGTCCTGCGGGTGATAGCCGAAATATTCCGACCAGTCGGCCGCGTAGCTGATCTTCACCTGGGGGCCGAGGATCAGGCGCACGTCGTTTGCCAGCGCCTGCAACTGCTCGACCACGGGAAAGCTGTTGTTCGCCCCCCGGATCTGGGTGAGCCCGCGCAGTTCCGAGCCGATGAGAAACGCCTCGACCCCGCCCGCCTGGGCGCAGATCGTGGCGTAGTGCAGGATCATCCGGCGGTAGGACCACTCGTAGGGCCCGATGTAGGTCACCGTGCCGTCCACCGGGATGAAATGGTGCGGCTGGGCATCGCCGAAGAAAGCCGCGACCTCGGCTTCGGCCGCCGCCGTCCCGTCTGGCGACCCCGCCTGTCCGGGTGCCATCGAGGAGGTGATCCTCCCACGCCACGGCAGGGCCGGCTGATCCCCCGCGCCCGTCCACGGATCGGTGAGGCCGTTGCCCGCCATCTGCTCCATCAGGATGAACGGGTAGAAGGTCACGGCCTTCCCCCGCTCCTTCATCCGCGTGATCGCCTGGAACACGGACAGGTCCGTGGGCGTGCCGCCATAGACAGCCCGCCCCCCGTCGTAGGGCACCCGCGTCGCGCTCTCGCGGTCGAGGCCGGAGACGCGCCAGGGCATCTTCACCCCGTCTTCCTGCTTCTGGTCGACGCGCGGGTGCAATTCGCAGAGGTTCGCGCGCAGGTCGGTGCCGAACCACGACACGACCAGCGAGACGGACTCGCAGTTGGGAAGTTCCCCGTCGAGCATCTCGAGCGACGCTTCGAAGTCCGCCTTTCCCAGCGGCGTGTGCTTGTTCGCGGGCTTGCGCCGCCCCGGCTCGCCCCCGAAATGCACGACCTCGGTCGCGAGCGCGTATTCCCCGCAGCCGGGGATCATCGCCACGGCCTTGGTCCCGCGGGCGAGGTCCGGGGCTTCGTCGGGCTGCTCGGGGCGAAAGACCTCGAAATTGAAGACCGGGATGCGGTTGCCGTATTGCGTGATGTCGAGGTTCTCGATCACGACGTAGGCCGTCCCGCGAAACGCGGGCGTGCGCCCGGCCCCGATGGCGGCCTCCAGCGCCGGATCGGGCGCCTGCTCCTCGCTGCCCGGATAGACCCGCAGCGTCAGGTGCTTGGGCTTGATCTCCTTGCCGTCGGCCCAGATACGCCCGACATGCGTGATCTCGCCCTCGCAGAGCGCGACCGCGAGCGAAACGGAGTAGCTGTATTCGGTCACCGTCGGCCCCTTCGGCGCGAGAAAGCCCTTGCCGGACCCCTGCGCCTCACCCTCGCTGATCGTGCGGTTCTCGCGCACCTTGCCCGACCAGATGACCTGCCCCCCCGTGCGGAACCGGCCATAGATCTGGCCCACCGGCGCGCCCTCGGAGACGCCGGTGATGCGCAGTCGGTCGACCTTCCCCGTCTCGACCGGTTCGGACCCCGCGCCCATGAGGCGATTGTCGATGATGCGTCCGGCGACCGCGCCCACCGCGCGCCCGATGACGACGGACGACAGGCCGAGGACCGAGCCGCCGATGGAGGCGCCCAGCCCGGCGCCGATGGCGGAAAGAACGATGGTGGCCATGTGCTACCCCCTTTCGGGAAATCGGAAGGTGCCGACGATGCGGCGCTGCCACGGGGCGGAAAGCGAGCTTTCGACGACCCCGTGACCGGAATAGGCGTGGATGAAACTGGCATCCGGCACGGGTCGGGCGAGGATGCCCAGGTGCTTGGCCACCGCCCGCTCGCGCATGCGAAAGAGGACCACGTCACCCGGTGCGGCACGGTCAGGCGGCACCGGATCGAGAAGCGCCTCGGCATTGCGCATCAGGACCTCGTCACGCGCGGGCTCGGACCAGTCGGGGGTATAGGCCGGGATCGCCAAAGGCTCGGCCCCGTAGAGCGCGCGCCAGACCCCGCGTATGAGGCCGAGGCAATCTGCCCCCGCCCCCCGGCACGACGCCTGATGACGGTAGGGCGTGCCCAGCCAGAGCCGTGCTTCGCCCAGTACGACCGCCCCGTTCATTTCCTACCCCCGGTTTCGTCCGTGGTGGTGCCCTCGACCGGAACCGACAGCAGTCGCGCTTCGCCGGGGATATGCGGGAAGCCCCGGAAGTTGACGATGTTGTCGAACTTGTCGCGGCAAGTCTGGTGGCGCTTGTCGCAGCCGGCCTCGATCCGCACACGGTCGCCCACGCTCACCGGGGCACGCACCGCCTGCCAAAGCTCCACGACACGGCCGCCGGGTCCGGCCCCGTCGTTCTTGACGACACCGACGAGCCCGGCGGCCGCCCCGTCCAGCACGGTAAACCGCCCCTTCTCGAACCAGCGCGCGGGCTGCGCCGTCGCGCCGTCGAGCGTGAAGCGCACCCCGTCCTCGACCGCCACGACCGCCAGATCCTCGCTGAACCCCGGCTGGTCGGTGTCGAACCGGCAATGCGCGTCGCCCAGCACGGCCGAACAGGCACTCTGGTAGACGCGTCCCTGCGGCTGGTTCAGCGCCTCGGTCAGCCCCAGAAGCTCGGCCCGGAACGCCCCGCCCGACCGGGTAAGCTCGCCCAGCCGGCCGCGAAACTGCAACAGCCGTTCCTCGGGGTCGGCCCAGTTCACGAGCCAGGCCTCCACCTCGGCCCCGTCGAACCGACCCGCGCGGATGTCCGCCTCGGTCACCGAGGCATCCGACAGCGCCCCCAACGCCTCGGAGTTGTCGATGGACAGCCCCGTGGTCTGCATGATCGCATGGGCGGTGAGGCCGGTATCGGCCCGGAACGTCACGCCGCCGAACACCACGTCGGAATCGTGGTCGGTGAACCCGCGCACCCAGCCGTCGCGCCGGCGCAGGAGCCAGCAGCGCGCGAGCGTCGTCAGCCCGCTTTGCACATGGTCGAGAAATGCCTGGTTCATGGTCATCAGACCCGCACCTCCACCACCGGCACGTTCGGTACGTCGCCCGCCTGGAACGAGGCGACCGAGGTCTGGATGCGGTCGGTGTCGAAGCGCACCGGCACGTCGAATTCGAACCCGGCGGTGAGTTGCGCCCCGATGGGCGGCGGATCCGCGAAGGTGATCTCTCCCAGCGTCGTGTCGACCGTGTAGTCGATTGTCTCGACCTTGGGGTCGCCCGCGATGGCGACCTTGACCGACCCCGCCACGGGCTTGTGGATCGGGCGGGCATAACGCTCGGCCCCCGACTCGTAGGTCTTGGTGATCTGGAACACGGCCGTCTCGCCGTCCCCCAGCCCAAGCGGCTGATCCATTGGATCCACACCTTTGGACGGCGGGCACGACTTGAAGTCCGACCAGTCCTTCCACCGGAACCCGAAAAGCTGGCCCCGCCGCGCCTCGAAGAAGGCGATCAGCACCTCGATATCGTCGAGCGAGCGCATCCCCAGCCCCGCGTCGTAGCGGCGGCGGCTGTGCGCCCAAGGCGTGTTGCGCTCCTCGAACCCGTTGGCGAGCGTGACGACTTCCGTGCGCCGCTCCGGCCCGCCGACCGAGCCGAAGCTCAGGTTAGGGGGAAATCTGACCTCGTGGAAACTCATGTCACCCTCCTCAGCTATAGCGACGCCCGCGCCCGAGAACCCGGTTCACCTGCGCGGCGATCTGGCCCTGCGAGCGGCGGAAGCTCTCGGCATCCGGCGTCGAGATGTTCATGACGACGTTCACTGCGCGCCCGCTCTCGGCGCGGACGCCCAGCTTGCCGTCCGCGCCCCGCGCCAGCGGCATGATCGCCTCCGGCCCGGCCTCGCCCATGAGCCCGGTGCCGCCCCGCATCGGGAAGGTGACCGGCCCGTTGACGATCCCGCCATTGGCGAACGGCATGACGCGCCCCTGCGCGAAGGCCCCGCCCTTGGCATAGGGCAGGAACCCGTTCATCACGGTGCCCAGCCCCTGTCCCAGAAGCCCGCCGAAATGGCTCACCAGCGGCGAGACGGCGGTGTCGTAGACCGTGTCGAGCATCGACTTGCCCAGCGAGGCGAGCGCCTGCTCGGCGTTCATCGAGCCATGGACCAGACCGTCGAGCGATCTGCGCAGGCCCCGCGACATGCCGGACGACAGGCCGGACACATCGGTGTTCACCCTGTCGAACGTGGCCCCGACCCGCTCGATCTCGGCCGAGAAATGCGCGGTGAGCGCTGTCGCGCCCTGAAGCGAGCCTTCCAGCGCGGCCACCTGGTCGTCGAAATCGTCGAGGCTTTCGATATCAGCCATCGGATGTCTCTCCTTCGTCCTCGGCCGCGTCCGGGAACGCCGCCGCCAGTTCTTCGAGCCGGGCGCGATCCAGCGACGCCCCCGCCCCGTCCCGTCCGAGCATCAGGGTGAGCTCAGCGGGCGTGAGCGCCCAGAACTCCCGTGGTTTCAGGCCCAGCCCCCGCATCCCGAGGCGCATGAGACCGGGCCAGTCGAACCCGCTCATCCCGCCTCCGGGAGAGAAAACGCCCGCACGATCAGCTGCCCGGCCACGCGGGCGGCCTCCATCGGGCCGCCCGCGATCTCGGCGCTGGCGAGGTCGAGCGCTTCGTGCCCGCCGCCGCGAAGTCCGGCGAACAGCACCGCCACCACGTCGCGCGCGGCGAAGCGCCCGCCCTCGAACCGTTCGACCAGTTCCAGAAGGCTTCCCGCCTCCAGCCGGTCCTCCAGCTCCGCGAGTGCGCCCAGCGTCAGCTTGAGCACCCGCCGCTCCCCGTCGATGGTCAGCGCCACCTCTCCCGTCCACGGATTGGCCATGATCAGAGCGCCGTGAAGGTCAGTTCGCCGGCCGAGGCCATCGACAGCTCGAACGTCGCCTCGCCGTTATGCGTGCCGGAATACTCGATCCCGGTGATCATGAACGGGCCCTCTATGATGCCGAAGTCCGGCACGATCACCTGGAACCCCGGCACCTCGCCATCGAAAAAGATCTGTCGCGCCCGGGCATCCGTGGCATCGTCCTTGAAGATCCCCGAGCCGGAGATCGCGGCGGATTTGACCCCGGCGCCCCCCAGAAGCTCGCGCCAGCCCCCGGTGCTCTCGAGCGAGGTGACGTCGACGCTCTCCGCGTTGAAGCTGATGCGCGTGGCGCGCAGGCCGGCAAGGGTCGAGAAGTTGCCCGTGTCGTCCATGTCGATCTTGATGAGAAGGTCTTTGCCGTTCTGTGCGGTCATGGCAGGTCTCCGTTGATGTGAGGTCAGCTATCCTCGACCCGCGCGCGAAAACGCAGGTCGATGCGCCGCATGTCGGCGTCCTGCACCCGGCGGGCCCGGGCGCGGTAGAAGTTGAGCGAGACGAGGGTGCCCCGCGAAAGAATCAGCGTGGCGTCGAGGAGCGCGTCGGACACCGCCGCCGCGACCTCCTTGGCCGTGGCGAAACCGGCCGCGTCCGACACCACCGAAACGGTGACTTCGTGCAGCGCGCCGTGATCGGTCCCGTCCGCCGCGTCGCGCACGTCCTCGGGTCCCAGAGCCACGTAGGTCACCCCGGTAAGCCCCGGCGGCACCGCGTCGTAGATCGCGGTCCCCACCAACGAGGAAAGTGAACTGTCCGCCGTAAGCCGTTGATAAATCGCCTGTTGCAGCGCGAGCGCGGTTCCGTAGCTCATGCCGAGACCTCCTCTTGCGCGAAACAGGTGAGGTAGCGGCCCGCCTGGTCGGCATCGGCCACCCCGACGATCCGGAACAGCCGGCTCCCGGCGCGGAACCGTTGCTCCGGCTTCGGGCGCGACGGGGCGTCGCTGGGCATGGCGCGCACGATGATCTTCCAGCGGATCGTGGAGGCAGTCATCGATTCAACCGCTCGTTCACGGCCCGACCCCGCCTGAATGTCGGCCCAAAGGGTGCCGAGCTCGACCCAGGTGCGGGTGAAGCCCCCGGCCCCGTCCGGCACATCCTGCGGCTCTTCGAGCGTCAGTTTGCGATTGAGAGCGGGCCGTTTCATGCGCGCCCTCCCCCGAACAGCCGCACGTCACGGAACCGCGCGATGAGGGCATTGACGGTCGCGGGGACGCCGCTCGACTCGGTGCTGCCCCGGTCCTCGTAATACTGCGCGGCGAGCAGGAGCACGGCCTGCGCAAGATCCGGCGGCACCTCCTCCCAATCTCCGCCATATCCGGCCTCGAACGCAATCACCGCCTTGCCGCCTACCGGGATCGGCGGCAGCAGGAATCCGGTCGACATCAGCTTGGGCCGGTGCGTGTCGGCGACGAGCGTGTAGCGCGCCGGGTCGATCGGCTCCTCGCCACCGGTGCGGTCCACGATGGTGAGCGCGGTGATTTGCGAGACCGGCGCGATGGGCAGGCTTTGCGCCGCGAGGTCGCGCCACGCGGTGACGCTCCAGGTGAAGGACCGGGTGAGCGTGGCCTTGGACGTGCGCGCCTCGATGGCGGCGATGGCCGCCCTGAGGTGCGTGCCGAGGATGCTGTCCTGCACGTCGTCGTCGGCGAACCCGGTGCCGAGCCGCAGGTGCTCCTTGAACGCCCAGACCGGCAGGGCACTGCTCGCGATCGTCGTCTGCTCGACTAACATCATGGATCAACTCCGAAATTCGGGCCCCTCGCATCGATGGCATGGACGCGCGCCTTCCAAGCCGCCCGGACGGAGGGGGAGCAGCAGGACAGCCTGGAGAAACGGGCGCGCGCCCATCGCGACATCCGCCGTCACGGGCGGATGCCGCGTCCCGGTGGACTTAGGACGTCGCGAACTTCAGAAGCTTGATCGCGGCGAAATCGCTCACGTCCCCGCCCACGCGCTTGGTCGCGTAGAACAGCACGTGGGGCTTGGCCGAGAACGGGTCGCGCAGGATGCGCGTGTCCGGACGTTCGGCCACGGTGTAACCCGCGGCGAAATCACCGAAAGCGATGGACATGGCGCCCGAGCCGATGTCCGGCATGTCCTCGACGATGAGAACCGGGTAGCCCGCGAGGCGTGCCGGCGCTTCGGCGGCGAGTCCGTCGGACCAAAGGAAGCGGCCGTCCGCGTCCTTGAGCTTGCGCACGGCACCTGCGGTCTTGGAGTTCATCACGAAGGACGCCCCGGCCCGGTATTCCGCGTCGAGCGCGTAGATCAGGTCGAACAGGCAGTCCGCCGGATCGGTCCCGTTGAACGCGCCGTCCGCGCCGGTCACCACGTAGCCGATGTTGCCCCAGGACCAGCTGTCCTCTTCCACGCTCGGATGGGTGAGGAAGCCGGTGGGCTTGTCCACGCCGTCCCCGGCGACGAAGGCCGCGGCCTCGGCCCGGGCGAACTTGTCCGCGATGCGCGAGGCGAGCCAGGCTTCGATGTCGAAGGCGGCATCGTCCAGCAGGCGCTGCGAGGCTTTCGGAAGCGCCGAAAGCTCGTGCAGCGGGATTGTGATGCGCTCGATCGTTGGCGTCGAGGTCTCCGACGTCGGGTCGGTCTCGGTCGCCCAGCCGGAGCCGAGATCGCCGTGGTCAATCAGCACGTCGTAGGAGGTGGCCTCCACGTTCACCACGTTCGCCACCGCCCGGAGCGACGCGTTCGAGCGCAGCACGCTCTGGATCACGTCCGCGGTCTTGGGATCGACGAGGTAGCCGCCGTCGCCGGCCACGGCGGTCGACAGGCTCTTCTCCTCGACGACGATCCCGCGCAGGGCATCGTCATCGCCGGAGCGCACGTAGGCCTCGAAGGCCTGCTGGTGCGGGGCGTCGGCATCCGCGGACCGGGACAGCACCGGGCGCGCGGGGGTGAGGGATTTACGATCCAGCATGGTCAGTCGCTCTTCCTGTTGTTGAAGTCTCGTGTGAATGTCGTCATTGAACGACTTGATATCGCTTGCGAACCGCGTCAGGGCGGCCTTCACCTCCCCGGTCGGATCGGCGCCACCGGGCGCATCCGACGGCCCGCAAGCCTTGGTCTCTTTCGTCATCGCGTGATCCTGCTTCGTCAGAGGGTCAGATCGCCGCCCGAGCCAGGCCGGGTCAGCATCAGGCGGGCATCCTCGATGATGCGCGCCAGTTGGCGAAAGCCGGCCGCCTCGGGCACATCGCCCTTGGCCCCGACCCGCGCACTGGGCAGCATGGGAAAGGTCACGAGGGACACCTCCCACAGCTCCAGTTCCTTCAAGAGCCGCTGGCCCTTCTCGTTGCGCGCCGCGCGCACCGTGCGGTAGCCGATGGAGAGGCCGTCGATGGCCCCCGCCTCGATCAGCCGCGCAGCCTCGCGCCCCTTGGCGACGTCGGTGAGGATGCGACCCTTCACGAAAAGCCCGCGGGCGTCCTCGCGCACCTCGTCCCAGACGCCGATGGGTTGGGCCGGGTCGTGCTGCCAGAGCATCTTCACCTGCCCGCCCGAGCCCGCGAGGTCGGCGAGCGACGCGGCATAGGCCCCCTTGGCGACGATGTCCCCGCCCCGGTCCGCCTCGCCAAAGAAGCTGGCGTAGCCCTCGATGGCGATGCCGTCGTCCACGGCCTCAGTGTCGCCCAGGGCCACGAACTTGTGCTCCAGCCCGAAATCCGTGTGGTAATCACTCATCTTCCGTCTCCTCGGTCTCGGGGGTGCGCGGCGGCAGGCCCAGAAGGGCGCGCTTCTCGGCGTCGGTCAGAAAATCGGCCTGCGCGACCCGGGCCCATTGCTGGTCCCGTTCGGCCGCCAACGCCGGCACCTGGTCGAGGTCGGGCTTGAGCACCACGCTCTCGCCCGCGAACCCCGACAGCCAGTGCGACAGGGTCGCGGCGACCTTGGCCGCCATCGGCAGGACCGTGAGGCGATAGAAGGCCCTGTTCGCCTCCTGGTAATTCGCGTAGGTCGCGTCGCCCGGGATACCCAAGAGCATCGGGGGGACGCCGAAGGCGGTCGCGATCTCGCGCGCGGCGGCCTCCTTGGTCTTCTGAAACTCCATGTCGGAGGGGCTGAACCCCATCGGCTTCCAGTCGAGCCCGCCCTCGAGCAACATCGGCCGCCCGGCATTGCGTGCGCCTACGTGGTGCGCCTCCATCTCGTTCAGGAGCCGGTCGTATTGGTCGGTGGTCAGCGTGCCCTGCCCCTCGCCCCCGGAATAGACGATGGCGCCCGATGGCCGCGCGGCATTGTCCAGCAGCGCCTTGGACCAGGCGGTCGCGGAATTGTGGACGTCCAAAGCGGTCGCCGCCGCCTGCATCGGGGACAGGCCGTAGTGGTCGTCCTGCGGGTGAAAACTGCGCACGTGGCAGATGGGCGAGAGCCCCTCGCCGATGTGGAACCGGTGCTTGCGCGCGCCCACGGTGTAGTCATAGGCGATCGGCCAGCCGTCCGCGCCCGGGATCAGGCTCATCCGGTCCGACCGCAGCACGTGCAGCTCCATCGGCACGCCCTGCTCGCCGCCCACCGCCTCGACATAGCCGTTGCCGGAAAGAAGGAGCTGACCGAACAGCGCCTCCAGCAGTTCCGCCCGCCCCTGCGTCGGGTTCGGCCGGGTGACCAGGTCGAGCACCGGGTGGGTGTCGTAGCGCTGGTGCGCGTCCTGCAGGACGAGCGGCAGCGCGGCCGCCGCCTCGGCGATCAGCTTCACGGCGCGGAATCCAACCGGGTTACCGGTAAAGCCGTTGCGCGTGAGGTTCACCGTGTCGCGCGGGCCCCAGACCACGCGGCCCGACCCGCGATAGGCGATGACCGGCCCGGTGGCCGAGGCCTTCACCTCGTCCGGCCCCGTGCCGCCGCGTTTCAGGAAATCCAGTACCGCCATCGGGTCTCGCTCCTTGTCCTGGCCCCGTCGGGGCAAAACCGTCCCGCCCGGGGGCGCGGTCCGCGCCGCCCGCCGGTGAATTCGTCGTTTTGGATCAGCGCCTTGGTCGGCGCGGCCGCCGGTGATGTCCGACTTGGGACACCTTGGCAGCGAGGGTTAAAGAAGTGTTTAAAGCAGCGTTCGCACCTGCGGTTTGCGCAGACTGCGCGCGGGTTCGATGAGAAGATCGTGAATCGCCCAGACGAGCGCGTCGACGCGGTCGGGGCTGCCCGATCCCTCGTAGCCGCGGATCGTCATGCGGCACATCTGGTCCTCCAGCGCGCCGAGGCCGCGCAGATGCGCCACGCGCCCCTGTTCGTAGAGCGCCGCGACCGGTTCCGCCCGCGCGGTCTTGCCCTTCGCGGCCCGCACCGCGCGGTAGGACACAAGCGGATCGATCTGCCGGATGACCGTCTCCACGAGGTCGCCGCCCTGGTTCACCTCGGCCACCAGCCGTTCGGCCCCGTGCCGCTCCATCGCGGCGAGCGCGGCCTCCGCCCAGTCGGTGGGCCTTGCCGCCGTCACCGACGCGTCCTCCAGAACCACCGCGCGCCAGTCGCTCGGCGCCCCCTCGGTCACGGCGCCCGCCACGACGATCCCGCATTCGTCCGAACCGGCATGCCCCGTGACCGGCGGGTCGACCGCCACCACGATCCGGGAAAGCTCCCCCGGCGCGTCCCGCCGGGCGCGCTCCAGCACCTCGGTGCTCCACAGCGCCCCCCCCCGGTCGTCGAGCAGAACGCCCTCCAGCTCCTGCCGCCCCAGCCGCGTGCCACCGTAACGCGCCTCCACCTCGTCGAGGAAACTGCGGGCAAGGTTGGCGCGGTTCGCCTGCGTGGGCGCATGGGTGCTCACGGTCGACGGCGCGGCGAGGATGCGGCGCAGGATCGGCACGTTGCGCGGCGTGGTCGTGACCACCTGCCGCGGGTCCTCCCCCAGCCGCAGCGCGAACTGCAGCATGTCCCAGGCCTCCTCGGCCTTCTTCCACTTGGCCAGCTCATCGACCCAGGCCGCATCGAACTGCGGCCCGCGCAACCCCTCGGGTTCCGAGGCGGAAAACGCCGCCGCGGTGGCCCCGTTGGGCCAGACGAGCCTGCGCTTCGTCGCTTCCCACGCGGGCCGGCGGTCGGGCGGCGAACAGGCGAGGATCCCGCTGTCGCCGAACACCATCACGTCGCGCACCTGGTCGAAGGTCTCGCCGATCAGGGCGACGCGCTCCGCGACACCCCGCGCCGCGGGCGTGCCCCCCTCCACCTGGGCACGGACCCATTCGGCCCCGGCCCGCGTCTTGCCCGCACCGCGCCCGCCCAGGATGACCCATGTGCGCCAGTCGCCATCCGGGGGAAGCTGGTGGTCCAGCGCCCAGAACTCGAACAGGTAGGGCAGCGCGAGAAGTGCGGCATCGTCGAGACCTTCGAGAAATTCACTCTGATCCGTCTTGGGACGAGAGGCGACCCAGTCGGCCGAGAATGTCCGCACGCGCGTCGTCGAGGTCGAATTCGGGGGTCGGGTCATGGGAGTCACCTTTGAGGATACCGGCCACGCGGTGGCGTTCGTCGAAGAGCGTCTGGGTCGCCTTGCGCAGGTCCGACGCGAAGGCCGCCGAGCGTTTTCCGGCCTCGACGTCCCCCTCCTCCACCGCGTCTGTCAGCTCATTGAGCGCCTTCAGCGCACGTTCGAAGTGGCGCATCGCCACCCTCTGAATGGTCACGTCCTCGACGTCGTCCGGCAGGCTCTCGTCGTCCATCATGCTCTCTCGCCAATCGCTCCCCATGAGGCCGTTACGGCCCTCCGTTCCGGGCGGAGACTGCCCGGTATCCCTCATCAGACCGCGAAAGCGCCGCGCGGGGCATTAAGCGGCACCCCGCCGCCCAGAAGTGATTCTCTCACCACCGCCCCTAAGCCCCGCGAAACACATGAAAATTCGCCGTCTGTCGGCGAAAACCCGCGATCCGGCGCCAATCACCCCGCTGCGGGGCGCCGATCGGGCGGCTTTCCCTTCCCTTGGGCGGGGTCCTGCTATAGTTTCCCAAAAACTTCCGGGACTTGGCCCCGGGGGGCGACTGACTTTGCAGCGGGCATATCGCGACCTATGAAGCCGAACTTCGCGCTCGACCTGACCCACGACGGCATCAGCCTGCTGTTCCGTGCGAACGGCGGCTGGGCGCTCGTCGGCGATCTGGACCTCGACGACCCGCAGATGTCGGAGCATCTCAAGGCGCTGCGCGCGCGGGCCGAAGAACTCGGCGAGGGTCGCATCACGACCAAGCTCATTATTCCGAACAGCCAGATCCTCTACACCACGCTCGAGGCGCCCGGGCCCGACGACGTGGCCCGCGAAGTGCAAATCCGCGTGGCGCTGGAGGGAATGACCCCCTACGCGGTCTCCGACCTCGTGTTCGATTGGCGTGCCGAGGGCGATGTCGCCCGCGTGGCCGTGCTCGCCCGTGAAACGATGGAAGAGGCCGAGGGCTTCGCCTCGCAGTTCGGCTTCAATCCGGTGAGCTTCGTGGCACGGCCGGGCAGCGGCGACTTTTCCGGCGAGCCGTTCTTCGGTCGCACGAAGACGGCCGCGCGCGTGCTCGGCGCGAACGAAAAGGTGGTGCCCGACGCCACGCCGGTTCCGCGCAATCCGCGCCGGCTCGACCCGCCCGCGATGCAGGAGCCGGATCCCGCGACCACGACGCCAGCCGCGGCCGACCCGGAACCGCAGCCCGTCCCGACGCCGACCGCGGCGCCGGATACGCCGGAGGCCGGGCAACCGGCCGAGCCCTCGCCCCAACCGGACACACCACAGAAACCCGAACCCTCCGTGCTCGACGCGTTCCCTGCCGAGCCCGAGGAGGAAACTCCCGCACCCGCGCCCAAGGCGCCGCGCGCCAGCCGCAAACCGGCGAAACCGGCTTCGGGCGTTGCCGCACCTGCCCTCGCGCCCTTCCCGCCGACACCGGAAGACCCGAGCGAGATTTCCAAGGGTTCGACGTACCGCCCGGTCGTGCGCAACGAACCCAAGCCCGGCAAGCCTGCCCGACAGAACGGCGCCGCGCCGTTGCGCGCCACGCCAGAGGCCGGGGAGACCGCGACGGCGCCAGACGCGGAAACCACGAACCCGGCCCCGTCCTTCTCTACACGCCGTGCCGCACCCGAAGCGCCGGCGGTCCCGTCACCCAAGACCGCGGCCCCCGATACACCCTTTCCAAAGGTGAATTTCGGCGCGGGTGCGAAGCCCGACGCGCCCAAGCCGTCCGATATCGACGACTCGACGCAGACCCGGGCCCGCGGCGCCGACAGGGGCGAGAAAGCCCCTGTCCTCGACGACACCGCCCCCCGCCCGCGCGTCCTCAGCGGGGATGCCGAAACCCGGCGGCAGGCGATGGCCCGTGCACTCTCAAAGAAGCCGGACGATGCCGAGGACCCCCGTGACGCCGGCCTGCTTTCGCGCGTGACCACCGGCCTGTCGGGCTTTTCCGGGTCCGCGTCCTCGCGCTTCAAGCGACAGCCGAAAGCGGCGCAGGACGAGGCACCGTCTGACACGACCGGCACGCCGTCCGTCGCGCCGACGCCCGTCACCCCTGTTATGCCGGAGGCACCCGCCCCCGCACCGCGTTCCGACGCCGGGCCCAAGACGGAGACCGAGACGCAGCCGAATGCCAAGCGCGGTGGTTTGCGCAAGCGCAAGACCGCGCCGCGCGACGACGCCCGCTCCCGCGAGGCGGATGCGATGACGGTTTTCGGCGCACGCCAACAAGCCAGCACCCGCGGCCGCCCGCGCTATATGGGGCTCATCCTCACGCTCGTTCTGCTTCTGCTTATGGGCGCCGCGGCCCTGTGGTCGACGGTGTTCCTCGACGACGAGGACGTGGCGCTGTTCAACCCGGACCCGGTCACCACGGCCGAGCCGGAGGCCCCTGCCA
Source organism: Maritimibacter sp. (assembly GCA_964230745.1). Taxonomy (GTDB): domain Bacteria; phylum Pseudomonadota; class Alphaproteobacteria; order Rhodobacterales; family Rhodobacteraceae; genus Maritimibacter. The sequence continues at coordinate 85,129 of CAXRHZ010000049.1, forward strand.
CCCCCGAGGTGGCAGAAGAGCCGGAGGTCGCGCCAGAACCGGAACCCGAGGCTCCCGGTCCGGATGTCCTCACCCCCGAGGAAGCCGAGGCGCAATATGCCGTGACCGGTGTGTACCAGCGCGCGCCCGACGCGCTCGGAGAGCCGGAAACGGCCCGTGGCGACGATGTCTATGTCGCGTCGATCGACCCGGCGGTTTCGCCCAACGACGCGCTCGCGTTGCCCGATCCCTCCGGAACCGCGCTGCCGCCGCCGGAAAGCACGATCCCGCCGCCTCCGCCCGGAACGACGTTCGACCTGGACGAAGACGGGTTGGTCATTCCCACGCCTGACGGGGCAGTCTCACCCAGCGGTGTCGTCGTCACGCAGGGCCGACCGGCGGTCGTGCCGGCGCCGCGTCCGGAAGACCTCGTCCCCGAAACGCAGGATGACGCGGCCCTCGACCTGCCCGACGAGACCCCCACGCTTACGCCGCGCCCGCGACCCGAGGACCTCGCCGAGCTTACGGAACGCGCCCAGCTTGGTGGCCAGAGTCTCGCGGAACTCGCGGCTCTGCGCCCCCGTGCCCGCCCCGACACGCTCGACACCGAGGTGCCCGAGCAGGTCGAAACCGCCGAGGCGGACCATCAGGAGGCGCCTGCGGGCACCGTCATCGAGAACGCCACGGCCCTTGCCGTGGCCACGTCCCTGCGCCCCGGATCCCGCCCCTCGAACTTCAGCGCGGTCGTCGCGCAGGCCCGCGAAACCGCGCGCAGCCAACCGCAGAATGACAATTCGGACGGCAGCACCGTGGTGGCCGCCGCCGCCCGTTCGACGCAGCCGATCATTCCCTCCGCCGCCTCCGTGGCGCGCACCGCAACGATGAAGAACGCGCTGAACCTGCGGGACATGAACCTGATCGGCGTCTATGGGTCCTCTTCCTCCAAACGCGCGCTCGTGCGGATGGGAAGCGGCCGGTACGTCAAGGTCTCGGTGGGCGACCGCCTCGACGGTGGCCGGGTCGTGGCCATTTCCGACACCCGGCTGGTCTACCAGAAGGGCAACCGGCAATACGCGCTCGACGTTTTGCCGCTGGGCTGAGCCCGTTAACCGACCGAAAACGCTTGCCGGGTAGAAGGACGGGGACAGCCGTGCGCGGCCGTCGCGTCCAACATGTGTTCGCAGACTTTCGGAGCCGCCCGACCCGTGACCTACCACGAGAAACGCAATGAACTGCGCCCGGCCTATGGCGAGGCCCCCTTCGCGCTCGACGAGGTCTTCTTTTCTCGCACGGACCACCGCGGAGTCATCGAGTCGGGCAACTACGTGTTTCACCGCGTGGCGCATCACGATTGGGACGACCTGATCGGCGCCCCGCACAAGATCATCCGTCACCCCGATATGCCCCGCGGCGTCTTCTGGCTCCTCTGGGACACGATCCAGCGCGGCGCGCCCATCGGGGCCTATGTCAAGAACCGGGCCAAGGACGGGCTTCACTACTGGGTCTTCGCGGTCGTCATGCCCTGCGGCGCGGGCTACCTCTCTGCGCGTTTCAAACCGTCGAGCCCCCTGTTCGCCGAGATCGAGGCAGAGTACGCGGCACTGCGACAGCGGGAGCGGGACGAAGACCTCGCGCCCGAAGAGAGCGCGCGCCACCTGCTCGACCGTCTCGCCGCCCACGGCTACGCGACCTATGCCGAATTCGCCGCCGATGCGATCTCGGCCGAACTCACCGCGCGCGATAACGGGCTCGGTGTGCGTGTCGACCCCCGAACCCAGGCGCTGCGCGACACCAAGCATCATGCCGATGCGCTCCGGTCCGAGACCGAGGGGTTGATCGAGGATTTCAACGCCATGCGCACCGTCCCTCACAACCTGCGCGTCATCGCCTCGCGGATGGAGCCGACCGGAGGCCCGATTTCGACCCTCTCCAAGAACTATGGAATCATGTCGCGCGACATGTTCGACTGGTTCGAAACGCATGTGATCGGCGAAGGCAGTAATTTCTCCAGCATCAAGACCTCGGTGATCGACACGTTGTTCATCGACGGCCTGTCGCGCCTGCTCGACGCCTGCAGCCGCCAACTCACCTTCGAACGGCGCAAACTCGGCCACACTGACATCCAGACCGAGCGCGACATCCTGCGCGGTCTCGTCGAGAGTTATGCCGGGCGTTCGGCCGAAGCCGTCACGCTTGTTCAGGAAGAAGCGGCACGGATCCTGCGTGCCTGCGACAAGATGGAGCGGCATGTCCTGGGCCTCTCCACCACGCGCGTGATGTGCAAGATCGAAGGCGCGCGCCTGCCCCATTCCGGCGACAGCCTGACCGACATCATCGGGCAGCTCAAGGTATTCCAGGACAGGATCAGCACAAGACTTGATCGCATCACCCGGCTGGGGAACGAAATTCAGGATCGCCTCGCCTGAAGCGTGTTTTTCCGCCGTTACGTCAGCGGCCTACATTGCCAATGACCCGGGCTGTTGCGAATATGCGGGCATGGAAACCTTCCTTCTGAACGCCACCATCTATCTTGGCGCCGCCGTTATCGCGGTCCCCATCGCCGCCCGCCTCGGGCTGGGGTCCGTCCTCGGCTACCTCGTTGCGGGTCTGCTGATCGGACCGATCACCGGAATCGACGGGGGCGAGACCGAGGGGCTCATGCATTTCGCCGAATTCGGCGTGGTGATGATGCTTTTCCTGATCGGGCTCGAGCTCGATCCGGGCGCGCTTTGGGACATGCGACACCGGCTCATGGGGCTGGGCGGACTGCAGGTGGTTCTCACCACGGCCGTCGTCACGGGGGCGGTCATGATCATGGGCGAAAGCTGGCAGGTGTCTCTGGCCGTGGGTCTCATGCTGGCGCTCAGTTCGACCGCCATCGTGCTCCAGACGCTTACCGAAAAAGGGCTCATGCAGTCGGCCGGAGGACGCTCCAGCTTCTCGGTGCTACTGACGCAGGACATCGCCGTGATCCCGATGCTCGTCCTCGTTCCCCTGCTCGCCACCGGCGGCGGCAGCCACGGGGCGGACGACCACTCCTCTGTCTCTATCGTCGAGAACCTGCCGGGTTGGGGCGTCGCCCTCGTCACGCTCGGTGCCGTCGCCGCGATCATTCTCGCGGGCCGCTATCTGGTGCGCCCGCTCTTCCGCTTCATTGAAAGCGCCCGCCTGCGCGAGATGTATACCGCCGTCGCCCTGCTCATCGTCGTGGGAATCGCCACGCTCATGAACATGGTTGGCCTCTCGCCCGCCCTCGGCGCCTTCCTCGCCGGCGTCATGCTCGCCAATTCCGAATTCCGGCACGAGCTCGAGACCGACATCGAACCCTTCAAGGGCCTGCTCTTGGGCCTTTTCTTCATCACGGTCGGCGCAGGCATGGACGTGCGCGGCTTCCTTGAGGACCCCGTGCGCCTCATCGGCCTCGCGGCCCTTCTCATGGCGGCCAAGGCGGCGATCCTCGCCCCGCTCGGGTGGATCTTCAACCTGCGCGGCCGAAACCTGTGGCTCTTCACCCTGGGGCTCGCGCAGGCGGGCGAGTTCGGCTTCCTGCTCGTCACCTTCTCCCTGCAACAGGGCGTCATCTCGAACACCATCGGGCAGGAGGTGCTCACGGTCATCGCGCTGTCGATGCTGCTCACACCGCTGGCCTTCATCGCCTACGACTACTACGTCAAGCGCTCCAAGGACCGCGTCGAAACGACCGAAGAGGACGAGATCGACGAACACTCCGGCATCATCATCGTCGGCATCGGCCGCTTCGGCCAGGTGGTGAACCGTCTCGTGCGCTCGGTCGGGTTCAAGACGACCGTGCTCGACAACAACCTCCAGACGATCCAGATGATGCGCAAGTTCGGGGTAAAAGGCTTCTTCGGCGACCCGACCCGGCCCGACCTGCTCAAGGCTGCCGGGCTCGAGACCGCCAAGGTCCTCGTCGTCGCCGTCAACAACGCCGAGGCCTGCACGCGTATCGTGGCCCATGCCCGCGCCGTGCGCCCGGACATTCATATCATCGCCCGCGCGCGCGACCGCACCCATGTCTACGGCCTCTACCAGGCTGGCGCGAACGACATCGTGCGCGAGATGTTCGACAGCTCGCTGCGCGTCGGGCGCTACGTGCTCGAGAACGTCGGGCTGTCGGAATTCGAGGCGAACGAGGCGGAGCGCATGTTCTACAAGCATGACCGCCACATGATCCGCGAACTGGCGAACTACTGGGACCCCAAGCTGCGCGCGGACGAGAACGAGGCATATCGCGAACGCGCCATCGCCCTCGACCGCGACATGGAAAGCGCGATGCTCACGCAGCTTCTCGCGCTGGACCAGGAACCGAAGCCCTCGCGTGACGACGACCGGGAGGACGATGACGACGACCCCACGGAAGCCAAGGCCTCCTAACCGTCGCTGACGCCCGCCTCCGCGAAGGTCGCCATGCCGGAATGTGCCGCGATGGCGCCCTTCAGAACGCCTATGGCCAGGGCAGCACCCGACCCTTCGCCCAGCCGCATGCCAAGCGACAGGAGCGGCGCCTTGCCCAGAAGGTCGAGGAGCCGTGCATGCGCGGCTTCGGCAGAGACATGCCCCGCGACCGCATGATCGAGCGTTCCTGGCACCGCCTGCTCAAGGCAGGCGGCCGCCGCGGTGCAGATGAACCCGTCGAGGATCACCGGGATACCCAACACACGCGCCCGCGCAATGGCACCGGCCATCGCGGCCACCTCGCGCCCGCCGAGGCAGCGCAGCGCTTCCAGTCCATCCCCGGCCGCTCCCGGGTTGGCCGAGAGCCCCTCGCGCACCACCCGCGCCTTTAGCGCGAGCCCCGCATCGTCCACGCCGGTGCCGCGCCCGACCCAGTCCTCCGGCGCCTCGCCGAAGAGCGCGTGCGACAGCGCGGCCGCCGAGGTGGTGTTGCCGATCCCCATTTCGCCCGTGACGAACAGGTCGGCCTGCGGGTCCACGGCCTCCCACCCGATGGCGAGCGCCGCGATCACCTCGTCCTCGCTCATCGCCGGGCCTTGAGTGAAGTCCGCCGTGGGCGTGTCGAGCGAAAGCGAATGAACATCCATCGTTGCCCCGAACGCGCCCGCAAGCTGGTTGATCGCCGCGCCGCCGGCGGCGAAATTGGCGACCATCTGCGCGGTCACCTCCGCCGGAAAGGCCGAGACACCCTGCGCCGTTACCCCGTGGTTTCCCGCGAAAACGACGACCTGCGGCCGCTCCATCCGGGGCCGCGCGTCGCCGCGCCAACCCGCGTACCAGATCGCCAGATCCTCCAGACGCCCCAGCGCCCCCGGCGGCTTGGTGAGCTGCCCGTTGCGCTCCGCCGCGCCGTCGCGCGCCGCCTGATCGGGCGCGGGCTGGTCCGCGAGAAGGGCGCGGAAGGCGTCCAGCGTGTCGAAAGGGGCGGTCATGGGCGTCTCCTGTTGATGTGTGCCGGGCGAAGGCTTACCGAGGAACCATCCGCGAGAACAAGGCGAAACTCATGGCCGACTCCGACCCCCTTGCCACCCCCCGCGACATCCCCGCCGCCGTCGCGCTCCTGACCCGTTTGCCAGTGCGCGCCGACCATACGCGCGGCGCCCGCGCGGCCTGGGCCTGGCCGCTGGCAGGGGCGCTCGTGGGTCTCGCGGCGGCGATGCTGGGCTGGGTCCTGATGCGCCTCGGCCTGCCGGTCACGCTGGCCGCGGCCGCGATCCTCGCCGTTCAGATCGTCCTCACCGGCGCCTTGCACGAAGACGGGCTCGCCGATGTCGCGGACGGGCTCTGGGGCGGCCACGACCGCGCGCGACGGCTCGAGATCATGAAGGACAGCCGGGTCGGCAGCTACGGCGTGATCGCACTTGTCCTGTCGCTTCTCGCCCGCTGGGCCGCGCTCGCAGCCCTTCTTCCCGCGGGCGGGATCGGGTTCGCCCTGATCGCTGTCGGACTTCTCAGCCGCGCCCCGATGGCCGTTCTCATGGCAGCGATGGAGAACGCGCGCGGCACCGGCCTTGCCCAATCCGTCGGCCGCCCGTCACAGGCCACCGCGACACTCGGCGTGCTGATCGCCGTCGGCGGCGCGTTCCTCTGCCTCGGCAGCGATATGCTGGCCCCGCTGGTCTGGGCCACCCTCGCCACCCTCGGCATCGCCATCCTCGCCCAACGCAAGATCGGCGGACAGACCGGCGACGTGCTCGGCGCGACCCAGCAATGTGCGGAGATCGCCGCGCTTGCCGCCCTGGCCGCCACGCTCACATGAAAAAACCGCCGCGCCCGGGGGCACGGCGGTCAAATCATTCGGTCTGGAGAGGGCTCAGGCCGCGCGCGAGGTCAGGACGTCGTCCACCTTCTGCTGCGCCGCCGCCTCGTCACCACCGGACACGGCAGCCACTTCGCGCGTCAGACGCTCCAGGGCCGCTTCGTAAAGCTGACGCTCGGAGTAGCTCTGCTCGCGCTGGTCGTCGCTGCGGTGCAGGTCGCGCACAACTTCGGCGATCGAGATCAGGTCGCCCGAGTTGATCTTCTGTTCGTACTCCTGCGCCCGGCGCGACCACATCGCGCGCTTCACGCGGGCCTTGCCCTTGAGCGTGGTCATCGCCTTGGACACGACGTCCGGCGACGACAGCGAGCGCATCCCCACCTCGGTGGCCTTGTTCGTCGGCACGCGCAGGGTCATCTTGTCCTTCTCGAACGAGATGACGAAGAGTTCCAGCGTAAGCCCGGCGACTTCCTGCTCCTCGATCGACACGATCTGGCCGACCCCATGGGCCGGGTAGACGACGTATTCGTTGGGACGGAAATCAAGCTTCTTGGCTTTGCTCATTTTCAATTTCTTCCTTTCAGCACCGCACATTCGAGCGACAAAAACACAACGTGCGAGGATCACTCCTCACTCCGTCCCGAAGCTGTCAGCTTGTCGAACGCGCCCAGAATCGACCCCCAATTGGGCGCTGGTCAGGTGTCATGGTTCACAGCGAAGTACTATATAGCGCAGAATCGCCCTTTTTCAAAGGCTTCGGTGGCAAAAGACGTGAATCTCCGCTGAATCCGCGGAGTTTGGCCGATCCCGGCCCCCGTCCAGTGCTGCCGCGCGGCATGTTCGGGCCGAATCAGCCCTCGCCCGGCGCTTCGGAGAAATACTTCTCCAGCTTGCCCTCTTCCCCGTCGCGCTTTTCCGCGTCCGGGAGCGGGTCTTTCTTCTCGATGATGACCGGCCAGAGCTCGGAATACTTCCGGTTGAACTCGACCCATTTGGCCGCTTCCGGCTCGGTGTCGGGGCGGATCGCGTCGGCCGGACATTCCGGTTCGCACACGCCGCAATCGATGCATTCGTCCGGGTGGATCACCAGCATGTTCTCACCCTCGTAGAAGCAGTCCACGGGGCACACCTCCACGCAGTCGGTGTATTTGCAGGCGATGCATTTGTCGTTGACGATATAGGTCATGGGACTTCCAGATACCGGGCGTTTCGGCTTTGCCTAACGCCGATCAGGGGATCATTCAAGCCGCGTCGGGTCGTAAAGACGGGCGTTGCGGCGATCTTTCCCCGAGGGCCGACCCTTTCCTTCGAAGCCCGGATTTTTCGGGACGTGCGTTTCTTCGGGCGTCAGATCCTCGTAGAGCGCCTGTGCCTCGGGCGCCGGGCCGCGCCGTTCCGACAGGGACGTGAGCCGGATCACCCGGACGCGCCGCCCTTGCGGAAACGTAAGGACGTCACCGGGGCCGACACCGTGCGCGGATTTCGCGACCTTCGTCCCGTTCACCCGCAAATGCCCGGCGGCGATCAGCTTGGTGGCCAGCCCGCGCGTCTTGAAGAACCGCGCGTGCCAGAGCCACTTGTCCGCCCGCATCGTCGCGCGCGGATCGCTCACTTCTTGTCCTTGAGCCCCATGAGCGCCTGGGCGAAGGGGTTGTCCGGGTCGATGGCCTTTTCCTTCTTCGGCGGGCGCGACGAGAACGACTTGGCCTTCTGGCCGCCATCGCCATCCTTGCGCGGACCCTTGCCGCGGGGTTTGCCGCCCTGCGGCTTGCCGCCCTTGCCACGCGCCTGCTGGCCGCCGCGCTGGTTGCCTTTGCGCCCGAACCCGGCCCAGGTGAAGGTGTAATAGACCTCCACCTCAGGCTCGGCGGGGGTATCCGCCTCCGGCGTCGCCTCGGCCTCCGACGTGCCTTCGCCCTGCTCGGTGACAGGCGCCACTTCGGGGGTGCGCGCGGCCTCGCTGTCGGGCGTCGCCTCGGCTTCGCTCACCGGCTTGGCCTTGGGCCGCTCGGCGCGCTCGGCCTTGTAGCCCAGCCCCTGCATCAGGTCCGCGAATTGCTCCAGCGTCAGGCCCGTGATCGACAGCATGTCCGGGTTCGCCTCGAACCCGCCGCGCGAATCCTGCGCGCGCAGCTGGTCGGCCAGCCGTTCCAGCATGTCGATGCGAATCGCCCGCTGCCCGGCCTTGTGGTAGCCCGACAGGGTATAGACCTCGCCGCTGACGCCCTCGATCACCGGGATGGTCACGAGGCCCGGGGGCGGTGCCTCGGGGAACTCGTCGAGCCCCTGGAACAGGCTCCACAGGACGAGACGCAGCCGCGTGGGCGCCGGCTTGAGCAGCAGCGGCATGAAGATGGTGAACTGGCCGAAGCGCACGCCGTGCTTGCGCAGGAGACCGCGCGCATCCTGGTCCAGCTCCTTGACCTCGCCGGCCACCTGCCCGCGCGGGATGACGCCCAGCGCCTCGATCAGGCGGAACGCGAAGCCGCGCGGCAGGCCGGTGAGCGTCTCGTCGCGCTGCATCGCCACCATCGGCTCGAACAGTGCCGCCACCTTGCGATCGATGAAGTGCTGAAGGCGCCGCGCGACCTTCTCGGCCACCTCGTCCCCAGCTTCCTCGTCCACGAAGGCCTGCACACGGGGCTTGAGCACGTCGTCGCCCTTCACGAGCTTTCCGACGGCATTCTCGCCCCACATCAGCCCGCCCTGCTCGGTGAAATCGAGCTCCGTATCGGGCGCGTTGTAGAACCGGTCGGCGCGCAGGTGGAATTCGGGCGCGAGCGCGGTCAGCGAAGCCTGCCGCAGCGTCTTGGCCTCCTCGGGCGAGGCGGACGTATCCTGCCGGAACCGGAACCCTTCCAGCCGACCGACGAACTCGCCCTCGACGCTCACTTCACCCTTGTCGTTCACCTCGGCCACAAGGCTCTCCTTCTGTTTCAACCGGCGCAGGAGCACGGATGTGCGCCGGTCGACAAATCGCTTGGTCAGCGCCTCGTGCAGCGCATCTGACAGGCGGTCTTCTACCGCACGGGTTTCGCCGCGCCAATGGTCAACGTCCCTGAGCCAGCCGTTTCTCTGCGCCACATAGGTCCATGTGCGGATATACGCCAACCTTTTGGACAGGGCGTCTATGTCGCCATCAACCCGATCGATCCGTTTCACCTGCCGCGCGAACCAGTCCTCGCGCACTGCGCCATGTTCGTGCAGGTCCGTGAAAACCGTGTGAAGGAGCGTGGCATGCTCGGTCTGGCTGATCCCGCGGAAATCGGGCACGCGGCAGACATCCCACAGGAGTCGAACGCTGCGCCCGTCGCTGGCACGCGCCCGGATAACCGGGTCGTCGGCGAGGTCCTTGAGCGCCTGAAGGTCGTCGGCCTCGCGCGCCTGAACCAGCCACGGATCGTCCGTCTTCGCCTCGAGCGAGTTGATCAGTGCGTCGACCGTGCCGAAGGACAGGTCCGCGTTGCGCCACTGGAGCTTTCGGATCGGCGTGAACGAATGGTTCGTGATCGCCTCGACCACCTCGTCCTCGAGCGCGGGGGCCTCCCCCGTCACGCCGAAAGAGCCGTCGGTCATGTAGCGCCCGGCCCGCCCGGCGATTTGCGCCAGCTCGTTGGGCGCGAGCCGTCGCATCCGGCGCCCGTCGAACTTCGACAGGGCCGAGAAGGCCACGTGGTTTACGTCGAGGTTCAGGCCCATCCCGATGGCATCCGTGGCGACGAGGTAGTCGACGTCGCCATTCTGGTACATCGCCACCTGCGCGTTTCGGGTGCGCGGGCTGAGCGCGCCCATGACCACGGCCACCCCGCCTTTCTGGCGGCGCATGAGTTCGGCGATGGCATAAAGGTTGTCGACCGAGAACCCGACCACCGCGGAGCGTCCGGGCATCCGGCTGATCTTCTTCGACCCGGCATAGGTCAGCTCCGAGAACCGCTCGCGCCGCATGAACTGCGCCTTCGGCACCAGCTCCGCGATGGCGCCGCGCATGGTGTCGGACCCCATGAAGAGCGTTTCGTTCAGCCCCCGCGCGTGCAGCAGGCGGTCGGTGAAGACATGGCCACGTTCGGGATCGGCGCACAACTGGATCTCGTCGATCGCCACGAAATCGGCGCCCAGCCCCTCCGGCATCGCCTCGACGGTGCAGACCCAGTATTGCGTGCGTTCCGGCACGATCCGCTCTTCGCCCGTGACCAGCGCGACGACCGATGGGCCGCGCATCGCGACAATCCGGTCATAGACCTCGCGCGCGAGCAGTCGCAGCGGCAGCCCGATGACTCCCGTGCGGTGCGCCAGCATCCTGTCGATGGCGTAATGAGTCTTGCCCGTATTCGTCGGGCCGAGAACGGCCGTGATCCCCGGCATCCGCCCCCCTTGGCACCGATGGGTGCCTCAGATGGATTTCCCCTGAAGCTCCAGCTCCAGGCGCTCCACCGCCCGTATTAAGGACGGTCGGTGCGGATGTATAGAGAGCGCCTCGCGATAGGCCTCAAGCGCCGAGTCTTCGTTGCCGGTTTCCTCGAGGATGCGCCCCAGCCCGGAAAGCGCCCCGAAATGGCGCGGCTCCAATTCCAGCGTGCGCGCGATGTCAGACAGCGCTGGCCCGACGAGCCCGGCGCTGTAATAGGCCGTTGCGCGCGCGTTCCAGCCTTCGGCGAAACCCGGCGCGTTCTCGATCAGCGCGGTGAGGTGTTCGATGGCAGCGTCGAGATCCTCGTCCTCCATGGCCTCGCGGCCGCGCTGCAGGAGGAGGTCCATCGCGGGCGATCCGGATTCGGACCACTCCGACCAGATCTTGTTCTCGATCTGCTTCCAGCTCGTCTCGTCCGCCTCCTCGAGCGAGGCGAAGAGCTGGTCGAGCCGCTCCTCGTCCACCGCGAGCGCGGGCGTGGCGAGAAGCATCAGGAGGGCGATCAAAGGTCTCATGCTCCCAATCTAACCCTCCCGGCGCCTCCCTGCCATCACCATCGCGCGAGGCCGCGCATGCCCACGCTTCCCGCGCGTCACGGGGCGCTTTCCCCGGTTCCCCGCCCCCGCGCCCCCTGCTAACCTGACCGGGACGTAAACCTGGGCTGAGCCCGAAACCCGGAGGACATGAAGGTGAGCGACGTGATCGATGCGGCAGTGACCGCTCTGAACGAGAAGATGGAAGGCCAGAGCTTCGACTCGACGGCCAAGTTCGTGATCGAGGGCGAAGGCGCCGTCATGGTCGACGGCGACGGTGCCCACGCGGGCGACGAGGATGCGGACGTGACCCTCACCGCCTCGCAGGAAACCTTCGAGGCGATGATGTCCGGCGACCTCAACCCGACGTCGGCCTTCATGGGCGGCAAGCTCGCCGTGGACGGCGACATGGGCACGGCGATGAAACTCGGCAGTATCCTCGCCTGATGGAGAGCGCGCCGTTCTTCGACGATATCGCGGACGGACCCGCGGGCGGGCGGGCCTTCTGGCTCACCTGCCCGGACGGGGTGAAGATCCGCATGGGCCACTGGCCCGCGTCGGACGGCGCCGGGTCCCGGGGGACGGTGCTCCTGTTCCCCGGCCGCACGGAATATGTCGAGAAATACGGGCCCGCCGCGGTGGAATTCGCACGCGCCGGCTATGACATGATCTCGATCGACTGGCGTGGACAGGGCATCGCGGACCGCGGCGCCCCCGACCGGCTCTTGGGTCACGTCGACGAATTCGATCACTACCAGGTGGACGTGGCGACCGTCATGGACGCGGTGGGCGACCTCGACCTGCCCAGGCCCTACTACCTCATCGGCCATTCGATGGGCGGCTGCATCGGCCTGCGCGCGCTGCACGAAAACCTCGCTGTCAACGCCGCGGTCTTCTCGGCCCCGATGTGGGGAATCGGCCTGTCGCTCTGGCTGCGCCCGGTCGCCTGGTCGCTGTCGTGGCTCACCCATTCCTACGGGAACGGCGTGCGTCTCGCCCCGGCGACCAAGCGCGAGGGATACGTCCAGATCGCCCCGTTCGAAGACAACCAGCTGACCCGCGACCCCGAGATGTGGGCCTTCATGCAGCGCCAGCTCGAGGCCCAGCCGGACCTCGCCCTCGGCGGCCCCTCGGTAACATGGCTCTACCACGCGCTCAGGGAAACGGCCGCGCTCGAGCGCATGCCGCCGCCTGCGACGCCGGCGCTCACCTTCCTCGGCACCAACGAACGTATCGTGGCAACGCCGCCGGTCCACAAGATCATGGGACGGTGGAAAAACGGCACCCTCGTTATGGTCAAGGATGCCGAGCACGAGATCATGATGGAAGTGCCCGAGTCGCGCACGATGTTCTACGAGCGCACCATCGAGCACTTCGCTGCGCACCCCTGACGACTTCCGTCCGGGAGTATTTCGCCGCAGGCCGGAGCCCACGGCGAATCCTCAATGTGCCGGCTTGATGAAGGTGCCGTTGCGCAGGTCCTTCATGGCTTGCTGAAGCTCTTCCCGCGTGTTCATCACGATGGGCCCGTGCCACGCCACCGGCTCCTCGATCGGCGCGCCGGAGATCAGGAGGAAGCGCACCCCCTCCTCACCGGCCTGCACGGTCACCTCGTCGCCGCTGCCGAAGCGCACGACGGTCCGGTTGCCCGACAGGTCACGGATGTTGACCTCCTGCCCCATCACTTCCTTTTCCAGAAGCACGCCCGAAGGGCGCGAGGCATCGACGAAAGCCGCCGCGCCCTGGAAGACATAGGCGAAGGCCCGGCGATAGGTGTCGATCCGGAAGGTCTTCTTCACCCCCGCCGGGATGGTCACGTCGAGGTACTGGGGATCGGCAGCGATCCCGTCGACCGGGCCGGTCTTGCCCCAGAACTCGCCCGCGACAACGCGCACGGTCGTGCCGTCGTCATCGGTGACTTCCGGGATCTCCATCGACGGAATGTCCTGGTAGCGCGGATCGGTCATCTTGAGCGAGGATGGCAGGTTGCCCCAGAGCTGGAAGCCGTGCATCTGCCCCTTCGCGTTCCCGGTCGGCATTTCCTGGTGCATGATACCAGAGCCCGCGGTCATCCACTGGATGTCCCCCGCACCGAGCGTGCCGGTGTTGCCGAGGCTGTCGCCATGCTCCACCGTGCCCTCGAGGACATAGGTGATCGTCTCGATGCCCCTGTGCGGGTGCCACGGAAAGCCCCGGATATAGTCATCAGGCGCCTCGCCACGAAAATCGTCGAAGAGGAGGAAGGGATCGTATGCCTCCGGGTCGTGAAACCCGAAGCCACGGTGAAGTTTCACGCCGGCCCCTTCCAGCGTGGGCTGGGCCGGTGTCTGCGATACAACGGGTCGAATGGACATGTGTGTCTCCTTTCGACCGCAAGATAGGGACGCGGACCTCACCGCACAATTGCACGTGCAGGGTCCGGATGGCGCAGCTTCTGTGCAGCTGCGCACGTGCGCGGATCAATCGCAGCCGGCGACCCCGCTCCAGCACAATTGGGGTCCGAACCGTGGCTCGGTGAACACCGTGTCGATGAACGTGTTGCTCTTCATGAACCCCCAGCCGCTGTCATATCCGGGCCTGGACACAGTCTTCAGCATCGGCGGGATGAAGGGAGCGGTATAGTTCACGCTGGTCTCGACCATGATGACCCGTTCGCCGTACCCGATGAGCGGCACCCGGTCGCGCAGGTCGTTGTTCACGTCGTCGCTCGTGTAGGTATCCTGCCCGTTCGTGGCCCGCGACCAATCGCTCACCAATTCCCGGTTCGCGTCGCTCTCGCAGTCGTCGAGGCAGTAGATCTGGGTGACCCGCACCCAGGTGGAATCATCGCCCTGCGTGAGATACTGAAAGATGCTCCCCACGCCGGTGAGGTAGCTTGCATCGATCGAGGCCGTCTCGCGCGACAGGAGGTCCGAGATCGCGTAGTTGCCTTTGAGCGCGATGTTGCGGGCCCGGAACACGTCGAAGATCGTGTAGACAGACAGGAACCCCCAGATCAGCAGAGGCAGGATCAGGATCAGCTCGACGGAAAGCGAGGCATCCTCGTCGCGCAGGAACTTGCGCCAGGCGTTGGTCAACTCACGCATGCCCCTGCCCTCACGGTTCGTTCACGAAGGAAGAGGCCGCGACGACCGCGTACTGCCCCGCCCCGTCGACCGGCACGAGGTCGAGGATCCAGGGCGACGGTGCGAAGAACGGGTCCACCTTGGCGCAGGCGCGCACCAGCATCACGTCGTTGGCGATACCGAAGGCGACCGTGGTGGCCGGCTGGATCTCGGCGCTCTTGTCGAGACAGGCGGTATTGCCCGAGGGAATGTTCCAGGTGGTCGTGGAAATCGGCGTAAGCTCGATCAGCATCGACGAGGCGCAGTCCGTGATGATCGGCGCCCGGTCGCACAGTCGCGTCTTGAGCGCGCCGGAGGTGGTCGTGTCGATCAGGCCCAGCCGCAACTCACGCACGGTGGTATCCAGCGACTTGTCGAGCATGACCGACCGCAAAAGCAGCACGGACATCTCGAAAGACGACAGAAACAGCGTCATCAGCGCCGGGAACAGGATCACGAACTCGACTGTCGCTGTCCCGTCTTCCCGTCTGATTGCCCGTTTTATTCTTTTTATCAGTCCTGCCCCGGATTTCATGTCAGTAAACAAGCCTCAGTTTCGATATTTCGCGCGCGATGGCGGCGAAGGCGGAGGAAATGTCGAGCCCGTTGACATCGAAGTAATAGGACGGCGCCGAAGCGCAGTTGCGCATGATGCTGTCCTGGCTGTCGTCCACTTCGAAGCCGATGGTGAAGACGACCATGCCCTCGTTCTTCGCGGCGGTGCAGATGTCGTCGAGGTGATCGTTCTTGTCGTAATAGCCAAAACTGGCGGCGGCGTCGGAGAGGAAGCTCCACTGGTCATACCAGTCGGTCGTCTTTTCCTTCCACAATGCCGGGAAGGTGAACTCGGTCGCGCCGGTGCCCTCCGGCTCGAGTTCGCAGCGCTCGACCCAGTTGTACTGCCACCACCACGAGCCGTAGTACTCACGCACCCAGCGGCATTCCTCGTAGTAGCCTTCGCCATAGGGGTGGTCGAGCCATTCGCCGCCATTCACCCACCAGTAGCGGTCGTTCGTGGGGTCGTAGACGGACCAGTCGTTCGAGGAGTCCGCCTTGAACACGCCGGACGGCCCGCTGTGGAAGCCTTCGCGCAGGTAGTCCTGCGAGGTGTTGGCCCCGTCCGTCATGAGCACGACGACCTTCTCGATGCCGCGGCGGCTGTATTCGAAGGGGCGGCCCTCGAAGGCACTGTCGATGAGCCCGTCGGAAATCATGCCGCTGATTGCGGGCTGCGCGGCCGGGTCGAGCAGTGCGACGCCCCATTTCATGCCGAGGTCGATCGAGGTATTCCCGCTCGCCTTGAGGTCCCCGATCTCGGTGCGCAGTGCTGCGGCGTTGTGGCCAAAAGGATAGATCTCGCGCCAGCGGTCGGTGTAGGATCCGGAGTAGTCGTTGTAGCAGGGCGAGTAGCTTTCCGGGTTCGGCGTCTGGTCATCGTCGCGATAGGGATCGAAATACCCCGTGAGCTGTACCGGATCGCCGAAGCTCGACGGCAGCGGCCGCCCGTTCGTCGCGAAATCGTCGGCCGAGAAGGCCTGCACGGGAACGGTCAGGAAGTCGTCTTCGTAGAAGGTGATGCAGTTGCTTTCGGTATGCTCCGCCGTGTGGTTGAAGTAGGACAGCAGGTCGAAGCCCAGGAGCACCTGTTCGGCATAAGGCACGATCGAGATCGAGATGTCGCCCTCCTGCACGGTGCAGTTCTCGGTTTCGAGCGGATTGGACGGATCGCACAACATGAGGTTGACGAACTTCTTGGCAGCTTCCTGAAGTTCGTAGAGCTTCGAGTAGCCCGAATAGGACGGGTCGCCCATCGACCCCGACACGTCGAGAACCATCGACACTTCCGTCAGCGACACCGCCTCCTCGGCCGCGCCGGTTGCCGGCAGGCGCATGTCGTACATCTCCATGAGACGCAGGAAAGTGGTGTTGATCTTCAGATCGAGCGCGGCTTCGACCCGGCGCTCGGTGTAGACGCGCACGGTTTCGCCATCGACCTGCTTTTCGACGTAGGACTCCGTAATGTTGAGATCGTCGGCGGTGACGACATGCCCGAGGCCCGCCTTTGCGAAGTAATCTAGCACGACTTCTTCCGAGCCCAGCGGCTGATCCAGCGACGCGGCGGCGAGTACGGCGCGGTCCAGCGTGTTCTGGACATGGACCCGGTGGGTCTCGTAGCGCATCGTGTCGACGGCGAGCCCGCCCGCGAGACACATCATCATGAAGATCGCGAGGCCGAAGATGATGAAGGACCCGTCCTCGTCACGGGCAAACCCCCTGCGGCGCGCGGCCACCCGGTCGTCATGTTTCGCCTGGTCCAGACGTTGATCCGTCATCGTCCCATCTCCCGCGCATACGCGCATCATCCGTGCTGCAGACACGGATTTCTCCTCGGTCCAAAGACAGAAAAACCTAGGCGGAATTAGGGCGAATGTTTGATTTTTGACACTCATTGTAGCCACAAGCGGCCCGATCCGCCCCCAACACCCGGTACTGGAGCCACCACCTCGACAATTCGCCATGAAAAAACCGTCCCGGTTACCGAAACATCACCACGCGCGGGCCGGGTGTTGTGACCCCGCCGCGCCCGCCCTATGTCTTGGGAAACACCGAGAGGAGAGATCATGCGCATGTCCACACCCCGCCCCCGGTTCGATGCCGCAACCGATGCCAAAGGCTCCGGAGGCGAGCTGGGAAACCTGCCGGACTGGGACCTGAGCGACCTCTACACGTCCCCCGACGCGCCCGAAGTCGCCCGCGACCTCGACCGGCTCAAGGACCTTTGCGCCGATTTCGCCGCGACCTACGAAGGCAAGCTCGCAGATCTGGACGCCCAGGGCATGCTGGCCTGCGTGCAGGCACATGAAGAGATCGACAGGATCGCCGGGCGCCTGATGTCTTACGCGGGCCTGCGATATTACCAGGTGACGACCGACGGCGAACGTGCCCAGTTCCTTCAGAACTGCCAGGAAAAGCTCACCGATTACACCACGCCCCTCGTCTTCTTCTCGCTGGAGATCAACCGCATTCCCGATGGCCAGCTCGACGCGCTGTTCGACGAGAACGCGGACCTCGCCCGCTACAAGCCGATCTTCGACAGGCTGCGCGCCATGCGGCCTTACCAGCTCTCCGACGAGCTCGAGAAATTCCTCCACGACCAGTCCGCCGTCGGCTCCGCCGCGTGGAACAAGCTTTTCGACGAGACGATGGCCCGCCTCACCTTCTCGCCCGAGGGCGAGGACGAGGGCCTGTCGCTCGAAGCCACGCTGAACCTGCTGTCCGAGCAGAAGCGCTCCCGCCGCGAAGCCGCCGCGCGTGAACTCGCCCGCGTCTTCGGCGAGAACCTCCCCCTCTTCGCGCGAGTCCACAACACGTTGGCGAAAGAGAAAGAGATCGAGGACCGCTGGCGCAAGATGCCCTCGGCCCAGACCGCGCGCCACCTGTCGAACCACGTGGAACCCGAGGTGGTCGAAGCGCTGCGCAATGCCGTGGTCGACGCCTACCCGAAGCTCTCGCACCGCTACTACAAGCTGAAGGCCAAGTGGCTCGGGCTGGAGACGATGGAGGTCTGGGACCGGAACGCGCCCCTCCCGATGGAGGAAGAGCGCGTCATCGACTGGCCCGACGCACGCGAGATGGTGCTCTCGGCCTATGCTGGCTTCGACCCGGAGATGGCCAGGATCGCCGAGCCGTTCTTCGACCGCGGCTGGATCGACGCGGGCGTCAAACCCGGCAAGGCTCCCGGCGCCTTTGCCCACCCCACCGTGACGGACGTGCATCCCTACGTGCTCTTGAACTACCTCGGCAAACCGCGCGACGTGATGACGCTGGCGCACGAGCTCGGTCACGGCGTCCACCAGGTCCTCGCCGCCGACCAGGGCGAGCTTCTCGCGGACACCCCCCTCACCCTGGCCGAGACCGCCAGCGTCTTCGGCGAGATGCTCACCTTCCGCAAGCTGCTGGCCGAAGCCCCGGACGCGGCGCAGAAAAAGGTCCTGCTCGCGGGCAAGGTCGAGGACATGATCAACACGGTCGTCCGGCAGATCGCGTTCTACGACTTCGAGTGCAAACTGCACGAAGCGCGCCGCACCCGCGGCGAACTCACCCCCGACCAGATCAACGAACTCTGGATGAGCGTGCAGGGCGAAAGCCTCGGCCCCGCCTTCGCCTTCATGGACGGGTACGAGACGTTCTGGTCCTACATTCCCCACTTCGTACACTCCCCGTTCTACGTCTACGCCTACGCCTTCGGCGACGGCCTCGTAAACGCGCTCTACGCCGTCTACGAAGAGGGCGATCCGGACTTCCAGAAGAAGTATTTCGAAATGCTGAAAGCCGGTGGGTCCAAGCACCATTCCGAACTGCTCAAACCCTTCGGCCTCGATGCCTCCGACCCGAAATTCTGGGACAAGGGCCTCAGCATGATTTCGGGCTTCATCGACGAACTCGAAGCGGTGGAAGACTGAGTTTCGCGGGGGGGGTGGGGGCG
>CAXRHZ010000050.1:0-71681 GCA_964230745.1 Maritimibacter sp.
CGAGGGCGGCCGCCACACGCCGTTCTTCGCGAACTACCGCCCGCAGTTCTACTTCCGCACGACGGACGTGACCGGCACCGTGACGCTGCCCTCGGGCACCGAGATGGTGATGCCGGGCGACAACCTGAAGTTCGAAGTCGAACTGATCGCGCCGATCGCGATGGAAGACGGCCTCCGCTTCGCCATCCGCGAAGGCGGCCGCACCGTCGGCTCCGGCGTCGTCTCGAAAATCATCGAGTAATTACCGGGTTCGATGAGGGTCTCCGGATGAGCCGGGGGCCCTCCTCTCAACTGAAAAGGACAAGACAATGGCCATTCAAAGCCAGAACATCCGGATCCGCCTGAAGGCGTTCGATTACCGCGTGCTGGACTCCAGCACCCAGGAAATCGTCAACACCGCCAAGCGGACCGGCGCGCAGGTCCGGGGCCCGATCCCGCTGCCGAACAAGATCGAACGGTTCACGGTTCTCCGTGGCCCGCACGTCGACAAGAAATCCCGCGATCAGTTCGAGATCCGGACGCACAAGCGTCTCCTCGACATCGTTGACCCGACCCCGCAGACCGTGGACGCGCTCATGAAGCTCGACCTCGCGGCCGGCGTGGACGTGCAGATTTCCGTTTAAGGAGGGCATGAGACATGATGCGCTCTGGTGTTATCGCGAAAAAGGTCGGCATGACCCGCCTCTTCATGGAAGACGGCAGGCAGGTGCCGGTCACCGTTCTGCAACTCGACGGCCTGCAGGTCGTGGCCCAGCGGACCGCTGACAGGGACGGCTACACCGCCGTTCAGCTCGGCGCCGGCACGGCCAAGGCCAAGCGGACGTCGAAAGCCATGCGGGGTCACTTCTCCTCTGCCAACGTTGCGCCCAAGCGCAAGGTGGCCGAGTTCCGCGTCGACCCCGACAACATGATCAACGTGGGCGAAGAGATCACCGCGAACCACTACTTCGAAGGTCAGTTCGTGGACGTCTCGGGCACCTCGATCGGTAAGGGCTTCGCCGGTGCCATGAAGCGGCACAACTTCGGCGGTCTGCGCGCCTCGCACGGCGTGTCGATCTCCCACCGCTCGCACGGCTCCACCGGTCAGTGTCAGGACCCCGGCAAGGTGTTCAAAGGCAAGAAGATGGCCGGTCACATGGGTGCTGCCCGTGTCACCACCCAGAACCTCCAGGTCGTGAAGACGGACGCCGACCGCGGCCTCATCATGATCAAGGGTGCGGTTCCGGGCTCCAAGGGTGGCTGGGTGACGATCAAGGACGCGGTCAAGAAGCCGGTTCCCGAGAACGTCATTCTCCCCGCCGCGCTGAAGTCCGCTGCCGAGGAAGCCGCCAAGGCTGCCGAGGAAGCCGCAGCAGCCGCTGCCGCCGAGGCGGAAGAGGAAGCCAAGCGTCTGGCCGAAGAGCAGGCTGCAGCCGAAGAGGCCGCCCTGAAGGAAGCCGAAGCCGAGATCGACGCCGAAAAGGGTGAAGATGCCGGCGGCGACGCCGAGAAGAAGGAAGGCGACGAATGAAACTCGACGTGATCAAACTGGACGGCGGCAAAGCCGGGTCGGTCGAGCTGGACGAGGCCCTCTTCGGCCTCGAGCCGCGCGCCGACATCCTGCACCGTGTGGTCCGCTGGCAGCGCAACAACGCGCAGCAGGGCACCCACAAGGTCAAGACCCGCACGGAGACCAGCTACTCGACCAAGAAGATCTACCGCCAGAAGGGCACCGGTGGCGCACGTCACGGTGACCGGAACGCGCCGATCTTCCGCAAGGGTGGTATCTACAAGGGTCCGACCCCGCGGTCGCACGGCCACGAGCTGACCAAGAAGTTCCGCAAGCTGGGCCTGCGCCACGCGCTCTCGGCCAAGGCCAAGGAAGGCAACATCGTGGTCATCGAGGCCGCCGAAGCCGAGGGCAAGACCGCGGCGCTGGCCAAGCAGGTCAAGGACCTGGGCTGGAAGCGCGCGCTCGTGATCGACGGTGCCGAAATCAACGAAGGTTTCGCCAAGGCGGCGCGCAACATCGAAGGTCTCGATGTGCTCCCCTCGGTCGGCGCCAACGTCTATGACATCCTCAAGCGTGACACGCTCGTGCTCACGAAAGCGGGTGTCGAAGCTCTGGAGGCTCGTCTGAAATGACCGACAAAGCCGCACTCTACGACGTGATCCGCAAGCCGGTCATCTCCGAGAAATCCACCATGGCCTCCGAGGCCAACGCGGTGGTGTTCGAAGTGGCGATCGACGCGAACAAGCCGCTGATCAAGGAAGCGGTGGAAACGCTCTTTGGCGTCAAGGTGAAGGCCGTCAACACGACCGTCACCAAAGGCAAGCAGAAGCGGTTCCGCGGCCAGCTCGGCCGTCGCAACGACGTCAAGAAAGCCTACGTGACCCTCGAAGAGGGCAACACGATCGACGTGACCACGGGTCTGTGATCCGTGCGGTGGGGCAACCCCACCCGTTAGAAACAAGGCCCTCCGGTGACCACCGGGGGGCTTTTCATTTGTGATGATGTGCAAATCTGGAACACCCTGCCGGGCCTATCCGTTTTTTGAATTGATCAGGATCGGCGCCATCGCCGAAAATCAGCCGGTCCGCGAAAAAGGAATCTCGCCATGCTCACCCGTCGCCATTTCGTGATGACCACGACCGCCCTGTTCTCGACCCCCATCGCCGCCTGGGCGCAGGAGGAGGAGACGCCGGAGTCCGCAGAGACGGTCGCACCCGAGGCCGAAGTTGCGGCGCCCACCCCGCCGCGTCCCACGTCGAACCCGGCGAACTGGGACCGCTGGGACGCGCAGGTGACGCCCGCAGGCTACGACCCGGCCACGACGAACCCCTGGGGGCTGCATCCCCGGTTCCTGCCGCAGCGGGTCGAGGCGAACCCCGGGCTGACACCGGGCGATCTGCACGTCGACGCGGTCGCGCGTTACCTCTACCACATCGAGCCGGGCGGGACCGCCATGCGCTACGGCGTCGCCATCGCACGCGGCAACCTCTACGAGCCGGGGGTCTACACGGTGGGGCGCAAGGCCAAGTGGCCCGTCTGGACGCCGACCAAGGCGATGATCCGGCGCGACCCGCACCTTTACAAGCAGCACGAGAACGGGATGAATGGCGGCCCGCGCAACCCGCTCGGCTCGCGCGCCTTCTATCTCTACGAAGGCAACCGCGACACGCTCCTGCGCATCCACGGCTCGCCCTCGCCGGGCTCCATCGGGGGACGCGCGAGTTCCGGCTGCGTGCGCATGGTCATGGCGCATATCAACGATCTCTACCCGCAGGTGGCCAAGGGCGTCACCGCCCACCTGCACCCGCCGGAGAACTACGTCACCGCTGCGAGCTGACCCTTCAGCTCGCCGGCGGAACCTCGCCCGGCGCGCGGGTGCAGATCGGACGCCCGGTGGAGGAGCGCAGTGGCAGGTAGGTCGTCTCCACGGGGCCGCGATACTGATATTCGTAGCACCCGTCCGCCTCGTTGACGCGCACGGTGTTGAGGTTCTGGCCCGGAGCCGCGATCTCCAGCACCCGCTCCGGCAGGTTGGCGACAGAGCCTTGCGGCGCGCCCGTCGTGGTGGTCGTCGGCACGTCGCAGGCCGCGAGGCCCAGGGGCAGGGTGGCGAGCAGCAAGATCGGCAGTCGTGTCATGTTTCTCTCCTGTCTTGGCCGCAGCATGTTGGAACCCGTTCCGGATGACCAGAGGCGAATTGCCGGGTAGGATGAGACTGTCAGGAGGAAACCGAATGGCCGGACACAAGATCTACGCGATGAGTTTCGGAAGCGTCTATCCGCATTACGTGGCGAAGGCGGAGAAGAAGGGGCGCACGAAGGCCGAGGTGGATGAGATCGTCCACTGGCTCACCGGCTACGACGCGGCCGCGCTGTCCCGCGTGATCGACGACGGCACCGATTTCGAGACGTTTTTCGCCCAAGCCCCGGCAATGAACCCGGCCCGATCCGAGATCAAGGGCGTCATCTGTGGTGTGCGCGTCGAGGAGATCGAGGAGCCGCTGATGCGGGAGATCCGATACCTCGACAAGCTGATCGACGAACTGGCGCGGGGGAAGAAGATGGAGAAGATCCTGCGCGGGTGATCGGTCGTGCCGGGCACCGGACCGGAACAACGGCGTCCCCGGCAGCGCACGGTCCCCCTCCGTTGGTCCTGCCGACCGGCGAAACGACCGACACTGCACTGGACACATCCCCCCAACACCGCTATAGCGCAACGGTCCATGGCCCCGGGATTCGTTCCGGGGTCTTTGGCTTATTGAATTCGGCCACCTTCGGGGGGCTACACCCCGGGCCCCGCTCTTCGGACGAGGTCCACACACAGACAGGCGGGGCCCGTACCCCGCTGCAAAGCAACGGAAGACAGAAAGCATGGCACTCAAGTCGTACAAACCGACGACGCCGGGCCAGCGTGGGCTGGTTCTGATCGACCGTTCGGAGCTTTGGAAAGGACGTCCCGTCAAGTCCCTCACCGAGGGTCTGACGAAGTCGGGCGGCCGGAACAACACCGGACGGATTACCTCTCGCCGCCGTGGCGGTGGCGCGAAGCGTCTCTATCGCATCGTCGATTTCAAACGGAACAAGGTTGACGTCCAAGCGGTCGTCGAGCGGATCGAATACGACCCGAACCGCACCGCGTTCATCGCCCTCATCGCCTATGAAGACGGCGAGAAGGCCTACATCCTCGCCCCGCAGCGCCTCGCTGTCGGCGACAAGATCATCTCGGGCACCAAGGTCGACATCAAGCCGGGCAACGCGATGCCGTTCCAGGGCATGCCGATCGGTACCATCGTCCACAACATCGAGCTGAAGCCGGGCAAGGGCGGTCAGATCGCGCGCGCTGCGGGCACCTACGCCCAGTTCGTCGGTCGTGACGGCGGTTACGCCCAGATCCGCCTCTCCTCTGGCGAGCTTCGCCTCGTGCGTCAGGAATGCATGGCCACCGTCGGTGCCGTGTCCAACCCCGACAACTCGAACCAGAACCTCGGTAAAGCCGGCCGGATGCGCCACAAGGGCAAGCGCCCCTCCGTCCGCGGTGTCGCGATGAACCCGATCGATCACCCGCATGGTGGTGGTGAGGGCCGCACCTCCGGTGGCCGGACCCCGGTTACCCCGTGGGGCAAGGACACCAAGGGCAAGCGCACCCGCAACAAGAACAAGGCGTCGCAGAAGCTGATCATCCGCTCGCGTCACGCCAGGAAGAAGGGCCGGTAAGTCATGGCACGTGCTGTTTGGAAAGGGCCTTTTGTCGACTCTTACGTCCTCAAGAAGGCCGAGAAGGCGCGCGAAAGCGGCCGCAACGAAGTCATCAAGATCTGGTCGCGCCGTTCGACGATCCTGCCCCAGTTCGTGGGCCTGACGTTTGGCGTTTACAACGGGCAGAAGCATATCCCCGTGAACGTGACCGAAGACATGATCGGCCAGAAGTTCGGTGAATATTCCCCGACGCGGACCTACTACGGTCACGCAGCCGACAAAAAAGCGAAGCGGAAGTAAGTCATGGGCAAGGAAAAGAACCCCCGCCGCGTGGCCGAGAACGAAGCAATGGCGAAAACCCGCATGCTTCGCACCAGCCCGCAGAAACTGAACCTCGTGGCCGCCATGATCCGCGGCAAGAAGGTGGACAAGGCCCTGGCCGACCTCACCTTCTCGAAAAAGCGGATCGCGATGGATGTGAAGAAATGCCTTCAGTCCGCGATCGCGAATGCCGAGAACAACCACAACCTCGACGTCGACGAGCTCGTCGTCGCGGAAGCGTTCGTCGGCAAGAACCTCGTCATGAAGCGCGGTCGCCCGCGTGCCCGTGGCCGGTTCGGCGCGATCAAGAAGCCGTTTTCGGAACTCACCATCAAGGTGCGTCAAGTTGAGGAGCAAGCCTAATGGGTCAGAAAGTCAATCCGATCGGCATGCGCCTCCAGGTCAACCGCACCTGGGACAGCCGCTGGTACGCCGATACCGCGGAATACGGTGATCTTCTTCTCGAAGACATCCACATCCGCGAATTCATCAAGGAAGAGTGCAAGCAGGCCGGCGTCAGCCGTGTGATCATCGAACGTCCGCACAAGAAGTGCCGCGTCACGATCCACACCGCGCGTCCGGGCGTCATCATCGGCAAGAAAGGCGCGGACATCGAAGTGCTCCGCAAGAAGATCGCCAAGATGACGGACAGCGAACTGCACCTGAACATCGTCGAAGTCCGCAAGCCCGAACTGGACGCGCAACTGGTGGCCGAGTCCATCGCGCAGCAGCTCGAGCGTCGTGTGTCGTTCCGCCGTGCCATGAAGCGCGCGGCCCAGAACGCCATGCGCATGGGCGCCCTCGGCATCCGCGTGAACTGTGCCGGCCGTCTCGGCGGCGCGGAAATCGCCCGGACCGAATGGCTTCGCGAAGGTCGTGTGCCCCTGCACACCCTGCGCGCCGACATCGACTACGCCCTGGCCGAAGCCAAGACGCCTTACGGCATCATCGGCATCAAGGTGTGGATCTTCAAAGGTGAGATCCTGGAGCATGACCCGGCCGCGCGCGATCGGAAGCAACAGGAACTCCAGGACGGCCCGGCCCCGCGTGGTGCCATGGGCGGTCGCCGCTAAGGAGACACGGATATGCTGCAACCGAAGCGCACGAAATTCCGCAAGATGCACAAGGGCCGGATCAAGGGTCAAGCCAAGGGTGGCTCTGACCTCAACTTCGGCACCTACGGCCTCAAGGCTCTCGAGCCCGAGCGGATCACCGCCCGTCAGATCGAAGCCGCCCGTCGGGCCATGACGCGTCACATGAAGCGTCAGGGCCGCGTCTGGATCCGTATCTTCCCGGACGTCCCCGTGTCGGCCAAGCCGATCGAGGTCCGGATGGGTAAAGGTAAGGGTTCCGTCGACCGCTGGGCCGCCAAGGTCAAGCCGGGCCGCGTGATGTTCGAGATCGACGGCGTCAACGACGACATCGCCCGCGAGGCCCTGCGCCTCGCCGCGATGAAGCTCCCGATCAAGACCCGCACCGTGGTCCGCGAGGACTGGTAAGCGGTTGCCGGGCTGAAGCCCGGCCTACGAAATCGAGAAACCCCCGGCGTGTGAGCGTCGGGGGTTTTTCTTTTGGCATTGAATCTCGTCCCGGAGACGCAACATGTGAACGATGTGCGCCCTCGCGAATAGCACCGCAGGTGCCGGGCGAGCGGTCATGCCGGAGGCATGCTTTCAGCATGACCCGTCCGGCGGGCTGGCGCTTATGCCATCCTTGCGCGTGAGATCGAACGAGTCAGGATTTGGCTGGGATAAAGGGGTGACCTCAGGCGTCAGTGGCGCCACCCCACGGGCAGGCGCTCACCCAAAGCTGACGAAGACGGCCAGCCTTATCGGCGCTTGGCATATTCGGCCAGAAAGCTGGTTTCCTCGTCAATCGGGTCTTTCGTGCCCGTGTGATCGCGGACGATCCGTTCCAGCTTCGCGAATTCTCCGGCGTTACCGGTGTCCCCCAGTTTCGACAAAACCAATGTGTGAAGGTCCCCGACGGTCCTCACCGCCTCAGCTTCGGTGTCGGAAATGGTAACGTCGAAAGCCTCCTCGACCGCTTGAACGATTTCGACGCCGGTCAAATCCTTGTCCATATCGACGGTATTGAACCTTCGGGTAATTCGCCGTCGAGGGTGAAGGAACATCACCCCTCCCACTTATAATTGAAGCTCACCGAAATCCGCTCTTCCTCGGCCATGTTCATGGGCACTTCGTGCCGGAGCCACGATTCCCAGAGGAGCACGTCGCCGACCACGGGGGTTACGTAGACGAAGGTGCGCAGGTCTTGGCGGGCGTTCTTGCGGCGCGGGGGGGCGGCCATGAGGCGGGCGGAGCGGGGGTCTTCGAGCTTCAGCGCCGAGGTGCCCTCGGGCATCGCGACATAGGTGGTGCCGGAGATGACAGAATGGGGGTGCAGGTGCGATGAGTGCATGCCACCCTCGGGAAGGATGTTGACCCAGATGTCTTCGAGCACCAGTTTGCCGTCGCCCAGATCGAACTCCAACTCCTCGGCAAAGGCCGCGACATGGGCGTCGAGCGCCTTGACCACCTCGGCGAAGATCGGCGAGCGCCACGGCAGGTCGGTGAGCGAGGCGTAAGAGGTGTAACCGGGATACCCTTCCTGTTCGCACCACTCCTGCCCGGCCTGGTCGTCTTCGTAGATCGCCCAGCAGGAGGCCTCCAACTCGTCCGCATCGACGTCGACGCCCAGCTCGTTCAGGCGGGCGCGGTAGAGGCGGGTCACGAAGAGGGATGAGATATCGGCCATGTCGGGCTCCGGTCAGATGCTTTTCCTTTGAATACGCCATGCGGCTTGGGTAGCAATACCGGGAGTTTTCATTCTGCATTGCAGCGTCGACGGGCCGCACCTTCATGGACCTGACATTTCTGACCGACGGGTTCTTCGGCCATCTCTCCTACATCCTGCTGATCGTGTCTTCGCTCATGCGTCGGATGTTCTGGCTGCGCCTGTTCGTGATGGGCTCCGCCATCGCCGGGATCATCTTCGACTGGTTCATGATCGGCAACGTGGTCGGCGCGTTCTGGCAGGCGCTCCTCGTCCTCGTGAACGTGGTGCAGATCGTGCTCCTGTGGACGCGCGACCGCCGCGCGAAATTCTCGCAGGAGGAGCAGGAGATGATCGCGGCCTGGCTCACCGGCGGCACGCCGGGCACCAAACGCCTGCTTCTTGACATGGGCCGGCACGAAACCCTCGAACCCGGCGAGGTTCTGACGGAGGAGGGCGTGCGGCCCCGGTTCCTCACCTACATCGTCAGCGGTGCGGCCGTCGTGCAGGCGGACGGGGCCGAGGTCGCCCGCGTCGCGCCCGGGCACTTTGTCGGGGAAATGTCGCTCATGGGTGACGGGCTCGCCTCCGCCACTGTGACCATCGCCGAACCCGCCCGCGTCTGGCAGGTCGAGCGGAACAAGCTCGACCGGATGAAGGAGAACCAGCCGGAGCTCTACGGGCTGATCGAGGCGGGCACGGCGCTCAACCTCCGGGCCAAGGTGCTGCGGGGCAACCGCGACGCGGCGTCGCGCAACGCATCCGCCGCCTGAACGTGCGTCTTTGGCTGACCAAGACGCCAAGCCGGGCCTAAGCCACCACCAACGTCACGTCGTCGAGTTCTATGCCCCCGGTGCCAAGGCCGATGGAGGTCTTGAACTCCGGATGCTCGGCCCCCGCGTTGAAGGTGAGGAGGAGCCTCTTTCCGTCCACGATTTCCGCCGACTTCAGGTCGAGCGTGTCTTCCGTCTCGTTGACGATCGTGAGGGTGAGCAAGTCCTCCTCCGGATCGAAGTCGCTTACGGAAAGATGGGTTGCGGCCGTCGCGTCCGGCTCGTCAATAAACTCCGGGTCGGTGAACCCGTCGTAATGGTAACTGAGTTCAAACGTGTCCTTGCCTTCGCCACCCTCGACGGCCACGCCGCCGTAGAAATAGCGGGACTCGATGAACCCGGACTTCGCGACGATCGTGTCGTCGCCTTCGCCGCCCTCGGCAGCGCCGCCGTAATCCGGCGTGCCGTCTCGGACGTCGAGGTTGATGACGTCGTCGCCTTCGCCGCCGTAACCGAAGTTCCCGGCCGCAAGGTTGAGAATATCGTTGCCTGCTTCGCCACGGGCCGTGCTGAAGCCGCCGTGTCTTTCGAGCGTGATGGTGTCCGCACCCTCGCCGCCAAAGACCTCGACGGATCGGCTCGTCTCAACAACGGCGATGTCGTCGCCATCTTCGAGAAACACCTGTTCGGTGACCGAGTCCGGATCGGTCTCCTCGTCGGGAACGAGCATGTCGTCACCACCTGACCCGTAGAGCACCTCCTCCTCGTTCAGGGTGAGGGTCACGCCCGCCGTGTCGGTGGTGTCCGCAGGGTCGTCGGGGTCGGGGGCATCCACATCCTCTCGTCCCTCGTCTTCCTCCTCGGGGGTCGGCCCCGAAGAGGCGTTGGACTGCCCGTCATCCTCCGCCTCGTCCTCCTGCGGATCGCCGATGAAATCCAGCCCGATGATCGCGGCGAGGACACCGAACCCCATCAACAACATCAACAGTCCTGCAAACATGGCACACGTCCTCTCTTGTCCGCGTTCACCGCGATGACCGCTTGAGACTACGCGCCGGACGCCAATCGGGCAATTGTCCCTTGGATAGGGGCCTGACGCCCCCAGGTCCCGGTTTTCGTTGTCCGCCATCTTCGACGGCCCGGGGTGGTTCGATCCGAGCCGCGGGCAGGTGCCTGAACCGGCAGGAAAATCCCAATCTTTCCCTTGCCGCATGGGGAACATGCCTTTATAGAGCGGCATCTCACGATTCCCGTGCGCGGGATTCGTGCGTTTTGCATGAACCACCGGGTTGCGAGTTACCCCACAAGCGGGCGCTCACCGGTGTTGTTGGAAAGGAAGAGGCGATGAACGCCAGCGAACTGCGCGACAAGAGCGCCGATCAGCTGAAAGACCAGCTGGCCGACCTGAAGAAAGAGGCCTTCAACCTGCGCTTTCAGCAGGCCACCGGCCAGCTCGAGAACACCTCCCGTATGCGTCAGGTCCGCCGCGACGCCGCACGGGTGAAGACCATTCTGAATGAAAAGGCTGCCGCCGCAGCCGCCGAAGCGTAAGGGAGGCCCAGAGAGATGCCCAAACGTATCCTGCAAGGCACCGTTACCTCGGACCAGAACGCCCAGACCGTGACCGTGCTCGTCGAGCGCCGTTTCACGCACCCCGTTCTGAAGAAGACCGTGCGTAAGTCCAAGAAGTACCGGGCTCACGACGAGAACAACCAGTTCAAGGTTGGTGACTCCGTCCGCATCCAGGAATGCGCGCCGAAGTCCAAAACGAAACGCTGGGAGGTCATCCCCGCCTGAGGCGGCTGACAATCCAGTTCGATCGAAACCATGGGGCTATGACGCCAGAGGCCAGCCCCAAAGGTCAGGAGAAACCCTATGATCCAGATGCAGACCAATCTGGATGTCGCTGACAACTCCGGTGCTCGCCGGGTGCAGTGCATCAAGGTCCTGGGTGGTTCCAAGCGTAAATACGCTTCGGTGGGCGACATCATCGTCGTCTCCGTGAAGGAAGCCATCCCGCGCGGCCGCGTGAAGAAAGGTGACGTCCGCAAGGCCGTCGTCGTGCGCACCGCCAAAGAAGTCCGTCGCGAAGACGGCACCGCGATCCGCTTTGACCGCAATGCCGCCGTCATCCTCAACAACAACAACGAGCCGGTCGGCACCCGTATCTTCGGGCCGGTGGTTCGCGAGCTTCGCGCGAAGAACTTCATGAAGATCATCTCGCTCGCTCCGGAGGTGCTGTGATGGCTGCGAAACTGAAAAAGGGCGACAAGGTCGTCGTGCTTGCTGGCAAGGACAAGGGCCAGACGGGTGAAATCACCTCGGTCTCCCCGAAGACCGGCAAAGCCGTCGTCGATGGCATTAACATGTCCATCCGTCACACCCGCCAGAGCCAGGAAAACCAGGGCGGCCGCCTTCCCAAGGCGATGCCGATCGACCTGTCCAACCTGGCGCTTCTCGATGCCAACGGCAAAGCGACCCGCGTCGGCTTCCGCGAGGAAGAAGGCAAGAAGGTCCGTTTCGCCAAAACCACTGGGGACGTGATCTGATGCTCGACGCTGAAAACTACACCCCGCGCCTGCGCACGGTCTTCCGCGAAACGATCAAGCCCGCTCTGAAAGAAGAGTTCGGCTACAAGAACGACATGCAGATCCCGCGTCTGGACAAGATCGTTCTGAACATCGGCTGCGGTGCCGAGGCGGTGAAGGACTCCAAGAAAGCCAAGGCGGCCCAGGACGATCTGACCAAGATCACCGGCCAGAAAGCCGTCATCACCAAGGCGAAGAAATCCATCGCCGGTTTCCGTGTCCGCGAGGACATGCCGCTCGGTGCGAAAGTCACCCTGCGCGGCGACCGGATGTATGAATTCCTCGACCGCCTGATCACGATCGCCATGCCCCGCATCCGCGACTTCCGCGGCGTGCCCGGCACGTCGTTCGACGGTCGCGGCAACTACGCGATGGGCATGAAAGAGCACATCGTGTTCCCGGAAATCGACTTCGACAAGGTCGACGAAGTCTGGGGCCTCGACATCGTGATCACCACCACTGCGAAGACTGACGCAGAAGCAAAGAGCCTGTTGAAGCACTTCAACATGCCCTTCAACAGCTGATCCTTGGAGACCGAGTAATGGCTAAGAAATCCATGATCGCGCGTGAAGCCAAGCGTCAGAAGCTGGTGGAACAGTACGCCGAGAAGCGTGCCGCGCTGAAAGAAATCATCAACGACGAGTCCAAGCCGATGGAAGAGCGTTTCCGCGCCTCCCTGAAGCTGGCGAAGCTGCCCCGCAACTCCTCGCCGACCCGTCTTCACAACCGTTGCCAGCTGACTGGCCGTCCGCATGCGTACTACCGCAAGCTGAAGGTCAGCCGGATCGCGCTGCGGGATCTCGGCTCGAACGGCCAGATCCCCGGCCTGGTGAAATCGAGCTGGTAAGGGAGAGACGACGATGAACGATCCTATCGGCGATATGCTCACCCGTATCCGCAACGCGCAACTGCGCGGCAAGTCCACCGTCTCCACGCCGGCTTCCAAGCTGCGCGCCTGGGTGCTGGACGTGCTGGCGGACGAAGGCTACATCCGCGGCTACGAGGCCGGGACCGACGTGAACGGTCACCCGACCCTCGAAATCAGCCTCAAGTACTTCGATGGCACCCCGGTCATTCGCGAGCTGCAGCGGGTTTCGACCCCCGGCCGCCGCGTCTACATGGGCGCCAAGGAGATCCCGCAGGTCCGTCAGGGCCTCGGTGTCTCGATTGTCTCCACGCCCAAGGGCGTCATGTCCGATGCAAACGCTCGCAGCCAGAATGTTGGCGGCGAAGTGCTTTGCACGGTATTCTAAGGAGGTCTGGAATGTCTCGTATTGGCAAACGTCCGGTCGAGCTCCCCTCGGGCGTCACGGCGTCCCTGTCGGGTCAGACCGTCGAAGTGAAAGGTCCGAAGGGCACCCGCACCTTCACCGCGACCGACGACGTCACGATCTCGATCGATGACAACGTCGTTTCGGTGGAACCGCGTGGCAAGTCCAAGCGCGCCCGCCAGCAGTGGGGCATGTCCCGCACGATGGTGGCCAACATGGTCCAGGGCGTGACGGACGGCTTCAAGAAAGAGCTGGAAATCTCCGGCGTCGGTTACCGGGCCCAGATGCAGGGCAACACCCTGAAGCTGAACCTCGGCTACAGCCACGAAGTCGATTTCGAAGTGCCGGAAGGGGTGACGATCACCGCGCCCAAGCCGACTGACGTGATCGTCGAGGGCGCCGACCAGCAGCTCGTCGGCCAGGTCGCGGCCAACATCCGCGAATGGCGTGCTCCCGAGCCCTACAAGGGCAAGGGGATCAAGTACAAGGACGAGTACATCTTCCGCAAGGAAGGCAAGAAGAAGTAAGGAACGCGAAAATGGCAAACAGCAAACGAGACCTGTTCTTGAAGCGCCGCCTGCGCGTTCGGAACAAGCAGCGGAAAGTCAACGCCGGCAAGATGCGTCTGTCGGTGCACCGCTCGAACAAGAACATCAGCGTTCAGCTGATCGACGACATCCAGGGCGTGACCCTGGCCTCGGCCTCCTCGCTCGAGAAGGATCTGGGCGTCGTGGGCAAGAACAACGTGGAAGCCGCCTCCAAGGTGGGCGCCGCGATTGCGGAACGTGCCAAGAAAGCCGGTGTGGAAGAGTGCTACTTCGACCGCGGCGGCTTCCTCTTCCACGGCAAGGTGAAGGCCCTGGCCGACGCCGCGCGGGAAGGCGGCCTGAAGTTCTGATCCGACCCGGTGGGGCACAGCTCCACCGGACGGGAAAGATGTTGCGAGGGGCGGCGCGCTCGCCCCTCCGATGATCCGGGAGCCGCGCGCTCACCGAGGATCGAGCCAAACCGGCGCCTGTCTCGCAATGATACGGGGCGCGCCACCTGAAAAAGGAATGCCTTATGGCAGAACGTGACAATCGCCGGAGCAATCGCCGCGACCGCGACGAAACCCCGGAATTCGCCGATCGCCTCGTCGCGATCAACCGTGTGTCCAAGACCGTGAAGGGTGGTAAGCGCTTCGGCTTCGCCGCCCTCGTCGTCGTGGGCGACCAGAAGGGCCGTGTCGGCTTCGGCAAGGGCAAGGCCAAAGAGGTGCCCGAGGCGATCCGCAAGGCCACCGAGAGCGCCAAGCGCAACATGATCCGCGTGCCGCTGCGCGAGGGCCGGACCCTGCACCACGACATCGACGGGCGTCACGGCGCCGGCCGCGTGGTCATGCGCACCGCCCCGCAAGGTACCGGGATCATCGCCGGTGGTCCGATGCGTGCCGTGTTCGAAATGCTCGGCGTCCAGGACGTCGTCGCCAAGTCGATCGGTTCGCAGAACCCCTACAACATGATCCGCGCCACGCTGAACGGCCTGACCAAGCAGCAGAGCCCGCGCTCTGTCGCCCAGCGTCGTGGCAAGAAAGTCGCCGACATCCTGCCGGGCCGCGACGAGGCCCCGGCCGAGTCGAGCCAGGTTGCTGAGGAGGCCTGAGACACATGGCAAAAACCATCGTCGTGAAACAGATCGGCAGCCCGATCCGTCGCCCGGAAAAACAGCGCAAGACGCTGATCGGCCTGGGCCTGAACAAGATGCACAAGACCCGCGAGCTGGAGGACACCCCCTCCGTGCGTGGCATGGTGAATTCCATCCCGCACCTCGTGGAAATCGTGGAAGAGCGCGGCTAACCTCCCGCGCGCCGGGCTGAAGCCCGGCCTACGAATTGCCCGTAGGGCGGGCTTCAGCCCGCCACACGTCCGACAGACAAGGCACCCCGGTCAGGACTGGCCGGGGTGTTTTTCTGTGCGGCCTGGTAAGACGCCGATAAGCCCATCGTCCGGGTACGGCGGGTTCCATGTTTGGCGACGTCCTCACCCCATCGTGATCTCCAATCCCCCCGACAAGTGAACCCAGCGTCACCTCGTGCGTAGTTCCCCCAAGAACCACGCGAAACAGGGAGAGACATCATGAAAACATCACGCCGCACGTTCCTCGTCACCGCAGCCGCCGGTGCCGGGGCCGCGACGATCCTGCCCTATGCCGGGCTCGCCGCCGCGCACAGCTCCAACATGTTCGAAACGGCCGCGGGCGATATCACCGTCCATCCCGTCTCGCACGCCTCCTTCGTGATGGAGACGCCCGTGGGCACCATCTACGTGGACCCGGTGGGCGAGGAATCCGCCTACAGCGACTTCCCGGCACCCGACCTGATCCTCGTGACGCACGAACACGGCGACCATTTCAATCGTCAGACCCTGAACGCCCTCATGGGCGACGAGACCCACCTCATCACCAACCCGGCCGTCAACGGCATGTTGGGCGATTTGCAGGACGGGGCCGAGAGTATCGGAAACGGCGAGACGACCGAGTGGAACGGCCTTACCATCGACGCGATCCCGGCCTACAACACGACGCCCGAGCGCGAGAATTTCCACCCGCAAGGCCGCGACAACGGCTACGTGCTGAGCTTCGACGGCTTCCGCGTCTACATTTCCGGCGACACCGAGGACATTCCCGAGATGCGCGCGCTCGAGAACATCGACCTTGCCTTCGTCTGCATGAACCTGCCGTTCACCATGGACGCGGAGCAGGCCGCTGGCGGCGTGAGCGCCTTTGGCCCGACCTATGTCTACCCCTACCACTACCGGGGCCGTGACGGCGGCACGCAGGACCCCGAGGAATTCGCCTCGCTTCTGCGCGACGGGATCGAGGTGAAGATGGGCGACTGGTACGCCGAGGGGGAGTTGGGCTGACAACTCCACCAAGCGTTTTCACAGACGGGGCCGTGTGTCGGCCCCGTTTTTTCAGAAAGTATAGTCGAAGAGCCGGATATCGTTCGCGAACCGCTCGGCTATGAGCGCACGCGTCTCGTCATCGTACATCGCTCGGTAGTCCCGACCGGAACCGCCCGAAGTCTGGATCTGCGTGTGGCCGAGGTTGGCGAGTCCCAGTTTCGCCCGGACCGGGGCCAGCCCGGCTTCCCGATCCTCGAACCGCACGACATGGCGCACGAGCAGGCTCCCGTCCGCGTCGGTGAGCATCTCGGCGGCGCCATGGCGAAAGGCAGGCGCCTCGAAATACGGGGTGTCCGCGGTCGCCGCCACGTGACGGCGCAGATACTCCGCAAAACCCCAATCGTCCGGAATGTTGCCGCGCCGCCGCCGCCGCTCGTAGTGAGAGACCGCGCGATCCCACGGATTGCGCACGATGGAAAACGTGTAGAGCTCTTCCCACAGGTCGGGGCCGAGCAGCGCGCGCATTTCCCCCGCGGTTAGGTGGTCGCGAAACATCTGCGCGGTGCGGTGTTCGGCGCTGTCGGTATTGCGCTTGCCATGCAGCGGTCCGAACGCCCGGCCCAACTCGTAGCGGATCGAAGTCGATGAGGTGCGCGGCACGTCCACGAACCAGAACCCGTCGCGGCGCACGGCCTCGCGTGCGGCGGCAATCGCGGCCTCGCGTCGCGCGATCTCCTCGTGCGAAGCGTTCGGGGGCGCGTCTGCGAAGATCAGGGGGCCTTGGCGCGTGACAGTCATGCAGCGCCTCTTGGTGAATATGCCCGACGGCGTCAAGTCGCCGCGCTAACCTCGCAAGGCTTGTGTCGCGGGCGCGCCGACGCTATACGCGCCCGGTGTTCCCGCGCGGAGCACGACTCACGTATCGAAACGCCGTGTTTGCCCAGATCGCTTCGGGGGCAATTCCGGCAAAGGAGAAGCGACATGAAACTCAATGAACTCCGGGACAATCCCGGTGCCGCCAAGAAACGCATGCGCGTCGGCCGTGGTCCCGGTTCGGGCAAGGGCAAGACCGCAGGCCGTGGTATCAAGGGCCAGAAGTCCCGTTCGGGTGTGGCCATCAACGGCTACGAAGGCGGCCAGATGCCCCTCTACCAGCGTCTTCCCAAGCGCGGCTTCAACAAGCCGAACCGCAAGAAGTACGCCGTGGTGAACCTGGGCATCATCCAGAAATTCATCGATGCCAAGAAACTGTCGGGCGACATCACCGAAGACGCCCTCGTCGAGGCCGGCGTCGTGCGCCGCAAGCTCGACGGTGTCCGCGTGCTCGCCAAAGGTGACTTCTCGGCCAAGGCCAACATCACCGTGACCGGCGCGTCCAAGTCGGCTGTCGAAGCGGTCGAAAAGGCCGGCGGCAAGCTCACGACGGCGGCTGCGGCAGAGTAACGCTTGTTCGTCGCCCTCGGGCGACTTAGATAAGCGCAGGGATTTCCAGAGCGCCGCCGGAGCCGGGACACGGTCCGGCGGCGTTTCCACGAACAGGGGGCCTTATGGCATCTGCAGCGGAACAAATGGCGTCGAACCTCTCGTGGGGCGCGCTGGGGAAGGCGACCGACCTTCGCAAACGTATCTTCTACACCATCGGGCTTCTGATCATCTATCGCGTCGGGACGTATATCCCGGTGCCGGGGATCGACGCGGGCGCCCTGCGTGACTTCATGGACCAGGCGGCCTCGGGTATCGGTGGCATCCTGTCGATGTTCACCGGCGGCGCGCTGGGGCGGATGGGCGTCTTCGCCCTGGGCATCATGCCCTACATCTCGGCCTCGATCATCGTGCAGCTTCTGGCCTCGATGTGGGAGCCGCTCAAGCAGCTCAAGAAAGAGGGCGAGCAGGGCCGCAAGAAGATCAACCAGTACACGCGCTACGGCACCGTGGCACTGGCGACCGGGCAGGCCTTCGCGCTCGCCAACAGCCTTCAGGCCGGCGACCTCGTGTCGACGCCGGGGCCGTTCTTCGTCGCCTCCGCCGTCGTGACGCTCGTGGGCGGCACGATGTTCCTGATGTGGCTCGGTGAACAGATCACCGCGCGCGGCATCGGCAACGGCATCTCGCTCATCATCTTCGTGGGCATCGTGGCCGAGCTTCCGGCCGCCTTCGCCCAGTTCTTCAGCCAGGGCCGCTCGGGCGCCGTCAGCCCGGCCGTCATCATCGGCGTCATCGCCATGGTGATCGCCGTCATCGGCTTCGTCGTGTTCATGGAGCGCGCGCTGCGCAAGATCCACATCCAGTATCCCCGCCGCCAGGTGGGCATGAAGATGTATGACGGCGGCTCGTCGCACCTGCCGATCAAGGTGAACCCGGCGGGCGTCATCCCGGCGATCTTCGCCTCGGCGCTTCTCCTGCTGCCGACGACGCTCTCGACCTTCAACACCGACGGCTCCGCCGGACCGGTGATGTCGACCATCCTCGCCTACTTCGGCCCGGGCCAGCCGCTCTACCTGCTGTTCTTCACGGTGATGATCGTGTTCTTCACGTTCTTCTACACCAAGGAAGTGGCGTTCAAGACCGAGGACGTGGCCGACAACCTCAAGAACCAGAACGGCTTCGTGCCGGGCATCCGTCCGGGCAAGCGGACCGCGGAATACCTCGACTACGTCGTGACGCGCATCCTCGTGCTGGGCTCGATCTACCTTGCGGGCGTCTGCCTGCTGCCGGAGATCCTGCGCGCCCAGCTCTCTGTGCCGTTCTACTTCGGCGGCACGTCGATCCTCATCATCGTGTCCGTGACCATGGACACGATCCAGCAGGTCCAGAGCCACCTGCTCGCACATCAGTACGAAGGGCTCATCGAGAAATCGCAGCTGCGCGGCAAGCGCGGGGGGGCTGCGAAAAAGGGACGGAAGGGACCAGCCAGACGATGAATATCATTCTTCTTGGACCGCCGGGTGCAGGGAAGGGCACCCAGGCGAAAAAGCTCGTGGACGAGCGCAACATGATCCAGCTCTCGACGGGCGACATGTTGCGGGAGGCTCGCTCCTCGGGCACCGAGATGGGAAACAAGGTCGCCGCGATCATGGATGCGGGCGAGCTTGTGACGGACGAGATCGTCATCGGCCTCATCCGTGAGAAGCTCGAGGGCGACAACGCTGGCGGCTTCATCTTCGACGGCTTTCCGCGCACGCTGGCCCAGGCCGACGCGCTGGGCGAGCTGCTCAAGGAAAAGGGCGCGAGCCTCGACGCCGTGATCGAGATGCAGGTGGACGACGAAACGCTGGTGCAGCGCGTCGTGAACCGGGCGAAGGAAGCGGAAGCGGCCGGTCAGCCGGTGCGTGCCGACGACAACGCCGAGAGCATGCGCACGCGGCTGATGGAGTACTACAAGAAGACCTCGCCGCTCATCGGCTACTACTATGCCAAGGGCGACCTGAGCTCGATCGACGGCCTCGCCTCGATCGACGAGGTGGGCGCTTCGATCAAGAAGATC
Source organism: Maritimibacter sp. (assembly GCA_964230745.1). Taxonomy (GTDB): domain Bacteria; phylum Pseudomonadota; class Alphaproteobacteria; order Rhodobacterales; family Rhodobacteraceae; genus Maritimibacter. The sequence continues at coordinate 19,282 of CAXRHZ010000050.1, forward strand.
CTCGGCTGAGAATTGACCGCATCGCGGGAACCGAAGATCCTCCGGGCATAGCTCGGAGGATTTTTTCATGCGTGCCATTCTTCTCGCCATGTCCCTGTCGCTCACACCCGGCCTTTCAGCCGCCCAACTGGCCGTGAACGGTCCCGAAGGTTGCGCCCTGATCGCGGGCGCGTCCGATGGGGCAGTCTTCATGGCGCTGGACGAAGATCACCTGATCTTCGATGGGGCCAGCCTCGAGGGCGTGGAGTGGCATTGCGGGTTCGAAGCCGCCTTCGGCCCGGCGGACGACACCGTCCAGATTCGCGCCGGCTACTGCATGGAGCCGGGGCCCTTCGTCACGCCCGGTGTCTTTACCTTGTTCGACCGGGGCGACGGCACCGCGCAACTCGACGGATCGGACTGGGACATGCCGCTTATCCTCGACATCTGCCCCTCGCCCTGAACGCCCTCACCCGTGGGTGGCGGCGATCCGGCGCAGGGTCTGCAGAAATGCGTCGCGTTCCCGGCTTCCGAACGCGGTCCGGTCGAGCAGAACCGCCACGTCGTCCCTGTCGATCGGGCCGTATCCCATGGCCCAGGTTCCGAACGTCCGCGATGCGGCGAGGCGCGGAGGCCATTCACACACCATGTGGTGCCGCGTGTCGCGCCGAATGTCGGCCATCACGGACCAGACGTCGCGCGCCGCCCCCTCCAGGACCTGCACGAAATGGGTCTCGTTGCGAAACAGGTATCCGGTCAGGCCCAGGGCCCGGCAGCGCTTTCGGGACGCGCGCAGGATCTCGGCATCGCTGGTATGCCCCATGGGATGGATGGCGCGGCTGATGTAGAGCGATTGAACGATCATGTCTGCGACCTGCGGGTTGACGGCTCCCGCGTTCTATGGCCCGCTTGGGGACCCGACCTTAACCTAGGTCAAACGCACCGTGGTCCGGCCCCGGCGTCACTGTGGGGCCACAGCCCTTGACGCCCGGGTGATTCCCTCGTAAAGCACCGCATCCCGACACGGGAATCGGTGTCACCGGGGTCGCGCCCCGTCCGCACCAGACCAGAGTTTCAGCTGCGGCCCGCAGGGAAAAACCCCCGCGGGCTTACGTTGTGAAAAAAGGACCTGGCGTTACGGGTCCGCAACGAAAGGAAGACCGACTTGGCACGTATTGCCGGCGTGAACATCCCGACGCACAAGCGCGTCCCGATCGCCCTCACCTACATCACCGGAATTGGCCACACCTCGGCCAAGAGCATCTGCGACGCGACGAACATCGACCAGACCCGTCGCGTGAACGAGCTGTCCGACGCCGAAGTCCTCGCCATCCGCGAGCACATCGACGCCAACTACACCGTCGAAGGCGACCTGCGCCGTGAAACGCAGGTCAACATCAAGCGCCTGATGGACCTCGGCTGCTACCGCGGCCTGCGTCATCGCCGCAACCTCCCCGTGCGCGGTCAGCGCACCCACACCAATGCGCGCACGCGCAAAGGCCCGGCGAAACCCATCGCCGGCAAGAAGAAGTAAGGGAGGGTCCGAGCAATGGCACGCGATAAGACTCGTACGAAGCGCAAAGAGCGCAAGAACATCGCCGCTGGCGTGGCGCATGTGAACTCCTCGTTCAACAACACCAAGATCCTGATCTCGGACGTGCAGGGCAACGCGATCTCGTGGTCGTCCGCCGGCACGATGGGCTTCAAGGGGTCGCGCAAGTCGACCCCCTTCGCCGCCCAGATGGCCGCCGAGGACGCCGGCAAGAAGGCGCAGGAACACGGCGTGAAGACGCTGGAAGTCGAAGTGCAGGGTCCGGGTTCGGGTCGCGAGTCGGCGCTGCGCGCGCTGGCCGCCGTCGGCTTCAACATCACGTCCATCCGTGACGTGACGCCGATCGCCCACAACGGTTGCCGTCCGCCGAAGCGCCGCCGCGTCTGAGGCACGACCTTTTACGCTCGGGCCAGGGGTTCCCTTGGCCCGAGTCCGTCATTTTTGAACCTCGGGCGTTCTGCCTTTTGGACATGGAGGCAGAACAGGAATGGAGGGACGCATGATCCACAAAAACTGGGCCGAATTGATTAAGCCGACACAACTCGACGTCAAGCCGGGCAATGATCCGTCGCGTCAGGCGACCGTGGTCGCCGAGCCGCTCGAGCGTGGCTTCGGCCTCACGCTGGGCAACGCGCTGCGCCGCGTGCTGATGTCGTCGCTGCAGGGCGCGGCGATCACGAGCGTGCAGATCGACAACGTGCTGCACGAGTTCTCGTCGGTCGCCGGTGTGCGCGAAGACGTCACCGACATCGTCCTGAACCTCAAGGGCGTCGCGATCCGCATGGAAGTCGAGGGGCCCAAGCGCCTGTCGATCTCCGCCAAGGGTCCGATGGTCGTCACCGCCGGCGACATCTCGGAAAGCGCGGGCATCGAGATCCTGAACAAGGATCACGTGATCTGCCACCTCGACGACGGCGCCGACCTGTTCATGGAACTGACCGTCAACACCGGCAAGGGCTATGTCTCGGCCGACAAGAACAAGCCGGAAGACGCGCCCATCGGCCTGATCCCGGTCGACGCGATCTACTCGCCGGTCAAGAAGGTGTCCTACGACGTGCAGCCGACCCGTGAGGGCCAGGTGCTCGACTACGACAAGCTGACGCTGAAGGTCGAAACCGACGGCTCCATCACCCCGGACGATGCCGTGGCCTTCGCCGCGCGGATCATCCAGGACCAGCTGTCGATCTTCGTGAACTTCGAAGAGCCGGAAAGCGCCTCGCGCCAGGACGACGACGACGGGCTCGAGTTCAACCCGCTCCTCCTCAAGAAGGTGGACGAGCTGGAACTTTCCGTGCGGTCTGCGAACTGCCTGAAGAACGACAACATCGTCTATATCGGCGACCTGATCCAGAAGACCGAAGCCGAGATGCTGCGCACCCCGAACTTCGGCCGCAAGTCGCTCAACGAGATCAAGGAAGTGCTCTCGGGCATGGGCCTGCACCTCGGCATGGACGTCGAGGAGTGGCCGCCGGAGAACATCGAGGACCTCGCGAAGAAGTTCGAGGACCAGTTCTGAGGGCCGACAATCGTATGTACGCCGTGTGCACACGATGTGTACGCGCTGTGCATCGGTAAAAAGACAGGCGGGACGGGCGTCGTTCGTCCCGCGAAATGCCCGGGAGGCCGGGGAACAGACGGGCAATGATGCCCCAAGGAGAGCGGCCGAAACGCATGGTCGCCGGACAAAGCAAAACCTGAGATAGGAGACTTCAAATGCGTCACGCACGGGGCTACCGCCGCCTGAACCGCACCCACGAACACCGCAAGGCGATGTTCGCCAACATGGCCGGCTCGCTGATCGAGCACGAGCAGATCAAGACCACGCTGCCGAAAGCCAAGGAGCTTCGCCGCATCGTCGAGAAGCTCATCACCCTCGGCAAGCGCGGCGACCTTCACGCCCGCCGCCAGGCCGCGAGCCAGCTCAAGCAGGACGCCCAGGTGGCGAAACTGTTCGAGGTTCTCGGCCCGCGCTACAAGGACCGCCAGGGCGGCTACGTCCGCGTCCTGAAGGCCGGCTTCCGCACCGGTGACATGGCGCCGATGGCGATCATCGAATTCGTGGACCGCGACGTCGACGCCAAGGGCGCCGCCGACAAGGCCCGCGTCGCTGCCGAAGAAGAGGCCGCGTTCTCCGAAGAATGATCGGTCGCCGGTCCGTCCGGAGATCGAAAACCCCGCCCGGTGCGACCGGGCGGGGTTTTTCTTTTTGCCGTGTTGGCGCGGTCAGTTGAGCCGGTCGCCCTTGCCGGGCCGGTTCGTCTTGAGCATGTGCAGAGCCGCCTCGATAAGGTCGGTGGGCTCGGCCCCGTCGATCGGGTCGTCCGGCATCATGTCGAGGTGTTTCGCGAGCATCTCGCGCTGTTCATCGTCGAGTGCGTTCAGCCAAGCCACGAGATCGTCATCGTCCATGGTGTCCATGCCCTTTTGTGAAACTTCTTGAACAATTCTGGCGGCACAATTTAAGGTTGTCAAAGGCAGTTGTAATCGCGTCGCCCGGATGAAGCGGATGGGGGACAGAAGGGGGCGCCCGTGACCGACGTGTTGGGACTCGACCAGGGTCTTTCCAAGCTCAACGATCTTGCCCCGCGCGGCTATGCCCTCGGGCTGCACATCCGCTTTGCCGCGGCCCATCTAATGATCCAGACATACGATCCGCGCTGGTCCGAGACCTATACCGAAAAGGGCTACATGCTTGCCGATCCCATGGTCTTCTGGGGCTTCGGCAACGACGGCGCGATACGCTGGAGCGAGATCGACCTTCCAGATCCCCTGGGCATCATGGCGCAGGCGCGGGCCTATGGCCTCGCTTACGGTGTTGCGGTCTCGGCCGGCCCGACCTCGTCGCGCACCATTGGCGGTTTCGCGCGCGACGACCGTGAATTCACCGACGCCGAGATCGACCAGATCCGGGACATCGTGGAGACGTTGCACACGCGCGCAACGCCGCCCGACCGCCTGACCCCGGCGCAGCGCATGGCGCTCCGGCTTGTGGCCAAGGGCAACCGCCATGCCGAGGCCTCCGCCACGCTGGGCATCTCGGAGAGCGCGTTCAAGGCGCGTCTGCGGGCGGCGCGGGAAGCGCTATTCGTGCGCACCACCGCCGAGGCGGTGCAGCGCGCGCAGGAATACAACCTCCTGTGAGGGATTGCGCCCCGGGCGCGGCCCGGGTCGCCGCGCCGGGGGCCAGCCCCCGGACCCCCGTTGGAGGGGCCGTCTGCCCCTCCAAACCTCCCCGAAAGTATTTGGGAAACAGAGAAGAGGGGCGCTGGAAGCCGGGCGCGCCGGGGCTTAGATTGGGCGCATGGCAGATCTGTTCGACAGCGTTGCGGAAGGGGCGAAAGGGGGCGGGCCGCGTCCCCTGGCCGACCGGCTGCGGCCCGCCACTCTTGGCGATGTCATCGGACAGGAGGGCGTGCTGGGGCCTGACGGTCCGCTCGGCGTCATGCTGTCTTCGGGCTCGCTCGGGTCGCTGGTCCTCTGGGGCCCGCCGGGGGTAGGCAAGACCACCATTGCGCGGCTTCTGGCGGATGAGACCGATCTTGCCTTCATCCAGATCTCGGCGATCTTCACGGGCGTGCAGGAACTGCGCAAGGTGTTCGAGTCTGCCAAGATCCGGCGGCAGAACGGGCAGGGCACGCTCCTTTTCGTCGATGAGATCCACCGGTTCAACAAGGCCCAGCAGGACGGGTTCCTGCCGCATATGGAGGACGGGACGATCCTGCTCGTGGGCGCCACGACCGAGAACCCGTCGTTCGAACTCAACGCCGCCGTCCTGAGCCGCGCGCAGGTGATCACGCTCAAGCGCCTGGGCCCCGCCGACCTTGAACGCATGGCGCAAAGGGCCGAGCGGGAGCTCGACCGGGCGCTGCCGCTGACCGGGGAGGGCCGCGAGGCGCTGATCGACATGGCGGACGGGGACGGGCGCGCGCTGCTTAACCTGATCGAGCAGGTGATGGCCTGGCAGGTGGAGGGCAAGCTCGACCGAGACGCGCTCGCCACCCGGCTCATGCGGCGCGCGGCGCAATACGACAAGTCGGGGGACGGGCATTACAACCTCATCTCGGCCTTGCATAAATCCGTGCGCGGGTCCGATCCCGACGCCGCACTCTACTGGTTCGCGCGGATGCTGGAAGGGGGCGAGGACCCCCGCTTCCTCGCCCGCCGCCTGACGCGGATGGCGGTGGAGGACATCGGCCTTGCCGACCCGCAGGCCAACGGCATCTGCGTCGACGCGTGGGAGACCTATGAAAGGCTGGGCTCGCCCGAGGGGGAGCTGGCGCTGGCGCAGGCGGTCACCTACCTCGCCCTCGCCCCGAAATCCAACGCGGGCTATGTCGCCTACAAGGCCGCGCGGGCACAGGCGAAGCAGACCGGGTCGGCGCCCCCGCCCAAGCACATTCTGAACGCCCCCACGCGGCTGATGAAGGACGAGGGTTACGGGGCGGGATACCAGTACGACCACGACGCGGAGGACGGGTTCTCGGGCCAGAACTATTTCCCCGACGACCTCAAGCGGCCGGTCTATTACCAGCCGGTCGAACGGGGGTTCGAGCGGGAGTTGAAGAAGCGCGTGGAATTCTTCGCGGGGCTCAGGGCCAAGCGCCGTGGTTGACTCCGGCGCGGTCTCGCGGGAGAGGGTGGGCATGTTGAACACGCTATTCACCGTAGCCCTCGGCGGCGCCATCGGGGCCGCTGGCCGCCACCTCGTGAACGTGGGCGCCACACGCGCCTTCGGTCACGGCTATCCTGCCGGGACATTGATCGTGAACGTGGCGGGATCGTTCCTGATGGGCGTCCTGTTCGTCGTGCTGGCGAAGAAGGGCGGCACTGCAGCGGCGCCGTTCCTGATGACCGGCATCCTCGGCGGCTTCACGACCTTCTCGGCCTTCTCGCTCGACACGCTTACGCTGTTCGAGCGCGGGCAGGTGGCGGGCGCGGCCGGGTACGTGGCACTGTCGGTGGGCCTCTCGCTCGCCGCTCTCGTGCTGGGCGCCTTCGCGGCGCGGGCGGTGTTCGCATGAGCCGGGTGCAGACGCTCAAGGTCGCCGAGGGCGACGGGGATCAGCGGCTCGACCGCTGGTTCAAGCGGCAGTTTCCGCACGTGCCGCAGGGCCGGATCGAGAAGATGTGCCGCAAGGGCGAGATCCGCGTGGACGGAGGCCGGGTGAAGGCCTCGACGCGCGTGGAGGTGGGGCAGGAAGTGCGCATTCCGCCGCTGCCCGACGAAAGCGCCCCCGCCCCGGCACCCCGTCCGACGGTGAGCGACAAGGACGCGCAGCTCATCCGGGACTGCGTGATCTACCGCGACGACCACATCATCGCGCTGAACAAGCCGCCCGGTCTGCCGACACAGGGCGGGTCCAAGCAGACGCGGCACGTGGACGGGATGGCCGAGGCGCTGACCTTCGGCTACGAAGACAAACCGCGGCTGGTGCACCGGCTGGACAAGGACACATCGGGCGTCCTCCTGCTCGCCCGCACGCGGCAGGTGGCCAAGGACCTCACCGCCGCCTTCCGCCACCGCGACACGCGCAAGATCTACTGGGCCGTGGTCGCCGGAGTGCCGACGCCGCGCAAAGGCACGCTCAAGTGGGGTCTGGTCAAGGCGCCCGGGCACGGCGGGCAGGGCGAGGGGGAGAAGATGCTCTGCCTCCATCCATCCGAGGTCGCCAAGGTCGAGGGCGCGAAGCGGGCCGAGACGGATTACGTGGTGATCGAGGCGCTGGCGCAGCGCGCGGCCTGGGTCGGGCTGGTGCCGGTGACCGGACGCACGCACCAACTGCGCGCGCACATGGCCGAGCTGGGGCATCCGATCGTGGGCGACGGCAAGTACGGCGGGTCGGGGCAGGAGAACCTCGGCGACGGCTGGGGCGCGATGTTGGGCGGCGAGATTTCCAAGAAGCTCCACCTGCACGCCCGGTCCATCGAAATCGAGCATCCGGTCACGAAGCAGCGCATGTTCATCGAGGCGGAGCTCTCCGACCACATGGCGCGCACGTGGGAGCAGCTCGGCTTCCGCACGGACGAGGCGAAGGACGACCCTTTCGAGGAGGATGAATGGGCCCCCTGAAGCTCGTCCTGTTCGATGTCGACGGGACCCTGATCGACAGCCAGCACGCCATCGTCTCGGCGATGGAGGCCGCGGCGGACGAGGCCAACCTGCCGGTGCCGACCCGCGCGGATACGCTGAGCGTCGTGGGTCTTTCGCTCGTCGAAGCCATCGCGCGGCTCTTTGGCACTTTCACGGCAGAGGACCAAGCCCGGATGGTGCAGGCCTACCGCGACACTTACATGCGTGCACGCCAGCAGGACGGGACGCCCCCGTTCTATGCGGGGGCGCTCGCGGTGCTCGAAGAGCTGTCGGAACGGGACGAGGTTTTCCTCGGCACGGCGACAGGCATGTCGCGTCGGGGGATGCAGCGCATCATCGACACCTACGGGATCGGCGATCTCTTCGCCACGACCCAGACGGCGGACGATCACCCGTCCAAACCGAACCCCGCCATGGTCAACGCCGCGCTCGCCGAGACGGGGGTGGAACCGGAACACGCGATCTTCGTGGGCGACACGGTTTTCGATGTCGAGGCCGGGCGGGCCGCAGGGGTCTCGACCATCGGGGTGACTTGGGGGTATCACGCGGCCCGCGACCTCGAAGCGGCGGGGGCGGATGTGGTGATCGACCGTGTCCCGGACCTCGTCCCGACGATCGACAGGCTTTGGAGCGGTACATGAGCGATTGGGCCCCGAAACGGTTCTGGAAAGAGACGCGCGCGGATGCCTGCGAGGGCGGGTTCACCGTCTATCTCGACACGCGGACAGTGCGCACGCCCGCCAAGGCGCCTTTCACCCTGCCGACCCTCGCGCTGGCCGAGGCCTGTGCGGCGGAGTGGGACGCGCAGGAGGCGCAGATCGACCCGGCAGCGATGCCATTCACGCGCACCGCGAATTCCGCACTCGACAAGGTCGCGGTGCAGCATGACGAGGTGGCGGAGATGATCGCGGCCTATGGTGACAGTGACCTCACCTGTTACCGTGCCGATGCCCCGGTGGAACTCGTCGCGCGACAGGCGGAGGCATGGGACCCTCTGCTCGACTGGGCTGGGGAGGCATTCGGCGCCCGGCTGAAGCCCCGGACCGGCATTATGCATGCGCCACAGGATGCCGAAGCGCTGGCCCGCCTGCGCGCCGAGGTCTCGAGCCTCGACGCGTTTCGGCTGGCGGCTTTCCACGACCTCGTGTCGCTCTCCGGGTCGCTTGTCATCGGACTGGCGGTCGCGCATGGGCATCTGGACGCCGAGACCGCCTGGACCCTGTCGCGTATCGACGAGGACTGGCAAGCCGAACAGTGGGGCGAGGACGAGGAAGCGGCGGAACATGCGGCGCTGAAACGACAGGCATTTCTGGATGCCGCGCTGTTTTTTCGACTCGCCGATCAAAATTCCTGATCTTCAATTCTGCGTTCAGATCGAAAATCGAGGGATTACCTAGGGTTACTCTCGGGGCGGGAATCCCTCCGCCCTTGACGCCCGGACGAATAATTGCCCAAACTCTTGGCATGGAGGGGGCATGCCCCGTCCCGCGTATCGCCACCGGCCGCAAGACCGGAACATAACGCCCGAAACGGGCGAACATCAGGAAGAGGTAAACATGAAAACATCCGTATTTCTCGGTGCGCTGACCGCAGCCGGCATGATGGCCGGCGCTGCGTCGGCCGCGACACTGGACGACGTCCAGGCACGCGGCTCGCTCAAGTGCGGTGCCAACTCCGGCCTGACCGGCTTCGCCGCCCCCGACGCCAACGGCCGCTGGGAAGGCTTCGACGTCGCCGTCTGCCGCGCCGTCGCCGCCGCCGTGCTGGGTGACCCGGAAGCGGTCGAATTCGTGCCGACCACGCCGAAGACCCGCTTCACCGCGCTCGCCTCGGGCGAAGTCGACATCCTGTCGCGCAACACCACCTGGACGCTGACCCGCGACGTGGACCTCAAGTTCACCTTCGCCGGCGTGAACTACTACGACGGTCAGGGCTTCATCGTGCCCAAGGCGCTGGGTGTGTCCTCGGCCAAGGAACTCGACGGTGCGACCGTCTGCATCCAGACCGGCACCACGACCGAGCTGAACCTCGCGGACTTCTTCCGCACCAACAATATCAGCTACGAGCCCGTTCCGATCGAAACCAATGCCGAAGCGCAGCAGCAGTACCTCGCCGGTGCCTGCGACACCTACACGACGGACGCCTCCGGCCTCGCCGCCACCCGCGCCTCGTTCGAGACGCCGTCGGATCACGCGATCCTGCCGGAAATCATCTCGAAAGAGCCGCTGGGTCCGCTCGTCCGCCACGGTGACGACGAATGGGCCGACATCGTGCGCTGGACGCTGAACGCTCTCATCGCTGCCGAGGAATTCGGCATCACCTCGACCAACATCGAGGAACTGGCCAACGGCACCGACAACCCCGAGATCAACCGTATCCTCGGCACCGAAGGCACGATGGGCGAGATGCTCGGCCTCGAAGCCGACTGGGCGATGAAAGCCATCGCGGCCAACGGCAACTACGGCGAGATCTTCGAGAAGAACATCGGTGAGTCGACGCCGATCGGCCTCGCCCGCGGGCTGAACGCCCAGTGGAAAGACGGCGGCCTGCTCTACGCACCGCCGTTCCGCTAAGACGGACACGGGCGCGGGGGAAACCTCGCGCCCGAACTCTTTCTGGGGCTGAATAAGCACGACGGAATGCAGGAAGCGGGACAACCCGCTCGGCGACTGACCGTCTGCAACGGGGAACATCCATGACGACAGCAACCGACCCGGGGGGCGGCTCTTTCCGTCCATCCATGCTCATCTATGACAGCCGGTACCGCTCCGCGACGATCCAGATCGTTGCCCTGATCGGTTTCCTGCTCCTGATCGGATGGCTGGTCTCCAACACGGTCCAGAACCTCGCGGACCTGGGCAAATCGGTGGGCTTCGGGTTCCTGAGCGAACCGGCGGGCTACGACATCAACCAGCGCCTGCTCGACTACGACTCTCGCGACAGTCATGCGCGTGCGGGCCTCATGGGCCTTTTAAACACGCTGCTTATCGCGGTCATGGGCTGCATCATGGCGACCATCGTGGGCGTCATCATCGGCGTGCTGCGCTTGTCCAACAACTGGCTCGTCGCCCGGATCATGACGGTCTATGTCGAGATGTTCCGCAATGTGCCGGTGCTTCTGTGGATCGTCTTCTCGATGGCGATCCTGATCGAAACGCTCCCGCCCCCCTCCGCCTACCGGGGCGAAGACCCGGCGGCCAGTATGTACCTGGGCGACAGTGTCGCGCTGACCAACCGGGGCGTCTACGTTCCCGAGCCGCTCTTCGGGCGCACGGACGAGGAGGGCAATCCGCTGTCGTGGCGGCAGGGCCTGGGCGACGTCCACCTGTTCGGCGACGCGTGGCTGCGCTTCGACGTGAGCCTCGAACTCATCGTGGTGCTCTCCACCCTCATCGCGGGCATCCTGACCTCGGGCCTGATCAAGCGGCGCGCGGACCGGATACAGAACCGGACCGGCCTCAGGCCCCGAACATGGCACTGGCGCGCGGCGGCGATCATCCTGCCGTCTGTCATCGCGCTCTGGCTCATGGGCTTCTACCTCGGCAAGCCGGAGCTGCGCGGATTCAATTTCGCCGGCGGCACGCATATGCGGAACTCGTTCATCGCGCTTTGGCTCGCCCTGTCGCTCTATACGGCCGCCTTCGTGGCCGAGATCGTGCGCGGCGGCATCCTCGCCATTTCCGGTGGGCAGACCGAGGCGGCGGCGGCGCTGGGCATCCGGCCGCGCCGGATCATGTCGCTCGTCATCCTGCCGCAGGCGCTGCGCGTCATCATCCCGCCGCTCATCTCGCAATACCTGAACCTGACCAAGAACTCCTCGCTGGCCATCGCCGTGGGCTACATGGACCTGACGGGCACGCTGATGGGGATCACGCTCAACCAGACCGGGCGGGAACTCGAGGCGGTGATGATGACCATGCTCATCTACCTGCTCATCTCGCTCGCCATTTCCGGGGCGATGAACATCTACAACAACTCCGTCAAGTTGAAGGAGCGCTGAGATGGCCGACTATTCCTACGTTCGCAAGGATATGCTGCCCGAGCGCGAGCCGCCGGCCTCCGCCGTCGGCATCCTGGGCTGGCTGCGCGAGAACCTGTTCTCCGGCTGGTTCAACTCCATCCTGACGGTGTTGTCGCTCTTCTTCATCTACTGGATCCTCGCGGCGATCATCCCGTGGCTTTGGTCGCCGACCTGGGGCGCCGGGTCTTTGTCGGCCTGTCGCGAGATCATCGCGGAGCTGGGCAAGGAACACGGCGGGGCCTGTTACGGGGTCATCACCGAACGCTGGCAGCAGCTCCTCTTCGGCTTCTACCCTGACGAGTTGCGCTGGCGGCCGATCCTGACCTTCGTCGGGCTGTTCGTGGCGCTGGCGCCGGTGCTCTTCACCGACACCGCGCCGCGCAAGCTCCTGTGGTTTACCGGCGCCTACCTGTTTCTCGCGCCGTGGCTCATGTGGGGCGGGGCGATCTGGACCCCGCTGCTGGTCGCCGCCGGTCCGGTGCTCGGTTTCGTAGCCTACCGTTTCCTGCATGGCGTGATCGGCAATCTCGCATCCGTGATCCTGGGCGTGCTCATCCCGGTCCTCTTCTGGCTGTTCCTGGTCGGGCCGATCTCGAATGGCCTCTATTCGATCATCCCGCTGGGGATCGAGGTGGTGGAGAGCCGGCTGTTCGGGGGCTTCATGCTCTCGGTCTGGATCGGGGTGGTCGCGATCTCGATCTCGCTGGTCCTCGGCGTGGTTCTGGCGCTCGGGCGGCAGTCGGACCTCCTGATCGTGAAATACCTGTCGGTCGGGTTCATCGAGTTCATCCGGGGCGTGCCGCTCATCACGCTCCTGTTCGTGGCCTCGACGCTTTTGAACATCTTCATGCCGCCGGGCACGAACTTCGACATCATCTTGCGGGTCATGATCATGGCGACGCTCTTCGCTTCGGCCTATATCGCGGAAGTGGTGCGGGGCGGGCTCGCCGCGCTCCCGCGGGGCCAGTACGAGGCGGCGGATGCCCTCGGGCTCGACTACTGGAAGGCGCAGCGGCTCATCATCCTGCCGCAGGCGCTCAAGATCTCGATCCCCGGCATCGTCTCGACCTTCATCGGCCTGTTCAAGGACACGACGCTGGTGTCGATCATCGGTCTTCTGGACCCGATCGGCCTCACCGGATCAATCCGCGCAGACGCCAACTGGAACGGTATCGTGTGGGAGCTTTATGGCTTCATCGCGCTTCTGTTCTTCCTCTCCTGTTTCGCCATGTCGCGCTACTCCATGTGGCTGGAAAAGAAACTCCGCAAGGACCACAAGTAAGGGATCCGCATCATGTCCACGCTCGAACTCGAACCCTCCGTCGACACCTCGAAGATGCAGATCTCGGACGAGGTCGCGATCCAGATCGAGAACATGAACAAGTGGTTCGGCACCTTCCACGTGCTGCGCGACATCGACCTGACCGTCTATCGCGGCGAGCGTATCGTCATCTGTGGCCCGTCGGGCTCGGGCAAGTCCACGCTGATCCGCTGCATCAACCGGCTGGAGGAACACCAGCAGGGCAAGATCGTGGTGGACGGGACCGAGCTGAACTCGGACCTCAAGAACGTGGACAAGGTGCGGTCGGACGTCGGGATGGTGTTCCAGCACTTCAACCTGTTCCCGCATCTCACCGTGCTCGAGAACTGCACGCTCGCGCCGATCTGGGTGCGCAAGGTGCCGCGCAAGGAGGCGGTCGACCGCGCCATGCACTTCCTTGAAAAGGTGAAAATCCCGGAGCAGGCGAACAAGTATCCCGGCCAGCTGTCGGGCGGTCAGCAGCAACGCGTCGCCATCGCGCGCTCGCTGTGCATGATGCCTAGGATCATGCTGTTCGACGAGCCGACCTCGGCCCTCGATCCCGAGATGATCAAGGAGGTGCTCGACACCATGATCGAGCTCGCGGAGGAGGGGATGACCATGCTCTGCGTGACGCACGAGATGGGCTTTGCCCAGGCCGTGGCGAACCGCGTGATCTTCATGGCCGACGGTCAGATCGTGGAGCAGAACGAGCCAAAGGAATTCTTCAACAACCCGAAGTCCGAGCGCACGCAGCAGTTCCTGAGCCAGATCATCGGGCACTGAACCTGGCACCCGAAAAGACAAGGGCCCCCGCAGTGCGAGGGCCCGTTGCCTGCCATCACGACGTCGTCAGGCCGATAGCGCTGGCGGCTGGTTTGCCAGGGCCTCTTCCGCTGCGATCAACTCGCGCGGGACGACAAAATCGACGAGCTCGCCCATCCGCCAGATGAGGTCCTCCCAGCTGTCGATCTCAAAGTCCATGACGGCAGTAGCTCCGGTGGGATACCGGTCGAAAATATGGGTCGCGGGCGGCGTTTCCAGCAGTGCGCGCGCCGCGAACGCGATGCCCGGATTGTGCGCGATCAGCATTACGGTCCTGCCGGTGGCGCCCTTCAGAACATTCAGCATCGTATCGGGCTCGGCGAGATAGAGCGACGGTGCAACCTCCGGCGCCACGCCGGGGCAGCCGGCGCGCGAGATCAGCGACCATGTTTCGCGCGTCCGCTCGGCCGAAGACACGAAGACCTCGTCCGGGCACAACCCCGTCGCCGTGAGCCAGCGCCCGATCGCTTTGGCCGACTCCTGCCCCCGCTTGTTCAGCGGGCGGTCATGGTCGGTCATGTGCGGGTCGTCCCAGCTGGATTTGGCGTGACGGGTCAGAATGAGGCGCAGAGTCATCAGGTCAGGGGATCTCGCTTTTCGGGGTGCCCGCCCTTTCTACAGGAACAGGCGCCTGACGAGCAAGCCGCGCCGCAGCATACGCTGCCGTCTAGCCCTGGCGGATGATCGAGCCGGGCCCCTGCTCGGTGTAAAGCTCAAGCAAACAGGCGTTTTCGACCCGACCGTCGAGGATCACGACGGCGCGCACACCCCCTTCGATCGCGGCGAGTGCCGTCTCGGTCTTGGGAATCATGCCGCCCGAAATCACGCCCTCTCGGGTCATGTCGCGAATCTGCATGGCAGTCAGCTCGGTGACGAACTGGCCCTCGGCGTTCTTCACGCCGGCCACATCGGTGAGGAGAAGGAGGCGGTCGGCCTTGAGCGCGGCGGCGATGGCGCCCGCTGCCGTGTCGCCATTCACGTTGAACGTCTCGCCGTCACGGCCCACGCCGATGGGGGCGATGACCGGAATGGTCTCGGATTCCGCGAGCCGCTTCAGGACGAAGGGATCGACCTCCACCGGCGTGCCGACGAAGCCGAGCTTTGGATCGGTCGGCTCGCAGACCATGAGGTTCGCGTCCTTGCCGGACAGGCCAACGGCGCGCCCGCCCTCGGCATTGATCGCCTGCACGATGCGCTTGTTCACCCGGCCGGCGAGGACCATTTCGACCACTTCCACGGTCGCGGCATCGGTCACGCGCTTGCCTCCGACCCAGTCGCTCTCGACCCCCAGCTTGGCCAGCATCTCGTTGATCATCGGGCCGCCGCCGTGGACCACTACAGGGTTCACACCGACATGGCGCATCAGGACGATGTCGCGCGCGAAGCTTTCCATCGCCGCGTCGTCGCCCATGGCGTTGCCGCCGAACTTGATGACGACCGTCGCCCCCTCGTAGCGCTGGAGGTAGGGCAGGGCTTCGTTCAGGGTTCGGGCGGTGGCGATCCAGTCGCGGTTCATCTTCTGCTTTCTCATGATCGGGTCCTCGGGCGTCTCACAAGGTGTTACGCGGATGGGCCGGGGGCGGCAAGGTTGTCGGGCGGGGCCCGGTCAGTCGAGCCCGGCGATGATCGCGCGCAGCGTGGCGATCCCGTCGCCTTTCTCCGAGGAGGTGAGCACCAGCTCGGGATAGGCCGCCGGGTGTTTGGACAGCCGTTCGCGGACCTGTTTCAGGATCTTCTCGCGGTCCGCCGCCTTCACCTTGTCCGCCTTGGTCAGAACCGCCTGGAAGGTGACGGCGGAGCGGTCGAGCAGCGTCATGATCTCGTCATCCACGTCTTTCACCCCATGGCGCGCGTCGATCAGGACGAAAGCGCGGCGGAGCGTGGCGCGGCCCGAGAGGTAGGATTTGAGCAGGCGCTGCCATTTCTCGACCACCGGCAGCGGCGCGTTCGCATAGCCGTAGCCGGGCAGGTCGACGAGGTAGGGGCCGTCGGTCGTCGTGAAGTAGTTGATTTCCTGCGTCCGCCCAGGTGTGTTCGACGCGCGGGCAAGGCCCTTGCGCCCCGTGAGCGCGTTGATCAGGCTCGATTTCCCGACGTTCGAGCGCCCGGCGAAACACACTTCAAGTCGGTCGTCGGGCGGCAGGCCCGACATCGCGACGACGCCCTTGAGGAACTCCGTCTGCGCCGCGAAGAGCTTGCGCCCGGCTTCGCGCGCGGCGTCGTCCGGGGCTTCGGCAAGCGGGAAGGGCAGGGGCGCGGTCACGCCCCTACTTCTTGTCGGCCGCCGGCTTCTTCTTCTTGAAGCCCGACTTGATGTTGCCGAAGATGTCCGGCTTGGCGCCGTGGGAGCGCATGATCGTGTACTGCTGGATGAAGGTCAGCGTGTTGTTCGCGATCCAGTAGATGACGAGGCCCGAGGCAAAGCGGCCCAGCATGAACATGAAGACCCAGGGCATCCAGTTCATGATCGTCGCCTGCGTCGCGTCCGTGGGCGCCGGATTCAGCTTCTGCTGAAGCCACATCGACACGCCGAGCAGGATCGGGAGGATGCCGAGCGAAAAGAAGTAGAACCAGCTCGTCGGGTCCGGGGTGTCATAGGGAAGGGCGCCGAAGAGGTTCAGGATCGAGGACGGATCGGGCGCCGAAAGGTCGCGGATCCAGCCGAACCAGGGCGCGTGACGCAATTCGAGCGTGACGAAGATCACCTTGTAGAGCGAGAACCAGATCGGGATCTGCAGAAGGATCGGCAGACAGCCCGAGGCGGGGTTCACCTTCTCGCGCTTGTAAAGTTCCATCATGCCCTGCTGCATCTTCATGCGGTCGTCGCCCGCCTGTTCGCGCAGTTTCTCCATCTCCGGCTGGAGCTCCTTCATCTTCGCCATCGAGACGTAGGAGCGGTAGGCTAGCGGGAAGAGCACCATCTTGATGAGAACTGTGAGCGCGATGATCGCCCAGCCCATGTTGCCGATGAGCGAGTTGAGCCAGTGCAGCACCGCGAAGATCGGCTTGGTCAGGAAGAAGAACATGCCCCAGTCGATCGAGTCCAGGAAACGGTAGATGCCCTCGTCGTTCTGGTAGTCGCGGATCGTGTCCCATTCCTTTGCGCCCGCGAAAAGCCGGGTGGAGACCTCGGCCCGTTCGCCCGGTGCGACCTGCATCGTCGGGAGGCGCACTTCGGTCTGGTAGATGTCCGCGGAAGGAACGTATTTCACGACAGATGTGTAGGGCTGCCCGGAATCCGGCACCAGGATGGTTTCCCAGTAGTGGTCGGTGAAGCCGATCCAGCCGTTCTGGGTGATCGACGTGGCCTCGGCCGGCGTGCGTTCGCGCGGGTCGACCTCGAGGTCGGTCACGTCGTCGTAGTCGATTTCCGACAGTTCCTCGTCCGTCTGGCGGATGACGCCTTCGTGGAGAATGAAGAAACCCTTGAGGTCGGTCGGCTCGCCGTGGCGCGCAACGAGGCCGTAGGGGGCGAGCCGCTGGGCGGTGTCGGAGCCGTTCTCGACCGACTGGGTCACCGTGAAGAGGTAATCCTCGTCGACCGAGATCGTGCGGCGGAACGTCATGCCGGCGTCGTTGGTCCAGGCCAGCGTGATCGGGCTGTCGGGGGTGAGCGTTTCGCCCTCCTCCAGCGACCAGTTGGTCATGGCGCCGGGCACGTCGGCATTGCCGAGATCGCCCCCCGGCGCCCAGCCATAGAGCGTGTAGTAAGCGGCATCCCGACCGGCGGGACGCAGGAGCGTGACGGTCTCGGCGCCCTCGTCGATCGAGACGCGGTAGTCGGTCAGATGCAGGTCGTCGATCCGCCCCCCGATCAGCGAGACCGAGCCGGAAAGTTTCGGCGTCTCGATCGGGATGCGCGGGCTGTCTTCGAGCGTGGCGGCGGTGGTGTCCGCGCCCGTGGTATTGCCGGCAGTCTGACCGGTGGCGTCGGCGGCGTTCGGCGGCGCGGCCGTGCCGGATTCCTCCGTCGCGCCGGGCGCCAGGGTTTCCGCCACCTCTTCGGGCTGGACCGCTTCCGGCTCTGCGGGCGGGAAGAGGATCATCCAGCCGGTGATGACGAGAAAACTCAGCACCGTCGCGATGAGGAGGTTGCGATTCTGGTTATCCATGAAGGCCCACCACCTGTCTTTTCGGGTCAGGTGGGTTCAAACGCCCGCGCGGGCAAAGGTCAAGCAGTTTTCCCCGTTTCGCCCTGTGTGAGCGGCCCTGGAACGCTGCGTAGGCGTGCGCTCCGGGGGCCCGAATTGACGGCGCCCGCGTTTCACCGGCCCGCGTTTCACTGCCCCCCCGCGCGGGGCAGGATCGCGGGCAATCGGGGCTGGTTCGCAAGGTGCCGGTCCAACCAGCCCTGCACCTCATCGAACGGCATCGGACGGGCGATGGAATAGCCCTGCACGTGGCCGCAGCCGAGCTGCGCCAGCATCGCGTGTTCCCCGTGCGTCTCGACCCCTTCACCCAGCGTGGCGAGGCCGAGGCGGTCGGCCATCGTGATGATCGCTGAGACCATGTTCTGCTGGTCGCGGTCGGTATCCAATTGGCTGATGAAGCTGCGATCGATTTTGATCCGGCTCACGTCGAACCGCCGGATGTTGGCGATCGAGGCGTGACCAGTGCCGAAATCGTCGAGGTCGATGCCGCAACCGAGCCGGGACAGGGCCCCTATGTTCCGGGTGGTGGTGTCGTCGTCCGATTGCGCGACGACATTCTCGAGCACTTCGATCACGAGCCGGTCCGGTGCGAGGCCGAAGCGGTCGAGTTCCCAACGCACTTTGTCGTACAGGCGGGGATTGCGCAATTCGTCGGGAGAGAAATTCACGGCCACGTTGGGGACGACCATACCGGCCTTGTCCCATGCCTTGATCGCGGTCAGGGCGTGGTAGAGGATCACCTCGCCCAATCGGTCGAAAAGCCCGGCCTCGGCCACCGCGGGCATGAAGGCAGCGGGTGCGATCTGACCCTTCTGCGGATGTTCCCAACGCGCAAGCGCCTCGACCCCCGTGAGCGCCCCGGTGTCGGTGGACACCTGCGGCTGGAACCAGGGGCGGATTTCGCCGTCCTCGAGAGCCCGGACAAGGTCGCGTGTCATGTTGTCGGGCACCGCGACCCGAGGGCGCATCCCGCGCGAAAAGGCACGGATCGAGCCGGGCCCGGCCCTCTGCGCCTCCTCGAGCGCGCTTTCCGCGGCGTCGAGCAGGCTTTCGCCCACAAGGTCGGGCACGCGGGAAGGCATTGCGAACCCTATGCAGGAGGAGAGCAGCACGCGTGTCCCGTCGAGGGATATCGGTTGTCCGACCGTGTCCTGAAGGCGGCCGGCAAGTTGGATGACAGCCTCAAGGTCCATCCGGGGCGTTCGTGCGACGGCCACGGCGAAACGGCCGGGGGCAAGCGCCGCCACCACGTCTGCCTCGCGCAAGATCGCCTTCATCCTGTCGACGCAGCACCTCAGGACGGTTGCCGACCCGTTATCGCCGAACTGGCCGACAAGATCGCCCCCTTTGTCGATTTCGACCACGAGGCAGACGGGCGGATCGCCCGCATCGTTCATCCCGTCCGATAGCCCCGTGTCGAGACTGGACAAGAGCGCATTCCGCCCCGGCAGACCGGTGACCATGTCCCGTCGCGCCCGGGCGTGTCTGGGCATCGCGACGGCGCCGGCAAGAAGGAGAACCCCGGGCATCAGCACCGCCAGCACGATGAGGAGCCCTTCGCCCCCGAACCAGAAAGCGCAGAGCATGATCGCGGGCAGGAAGGCGAGCATCTGGGGCCCGAGCAGAAACAGCCGCAGCTTGGCGCGGATGGCGGCACGATGGGCGGCAGCGGTCATGTTCATCGAGGATCCCCTGGTCGCGGGCCACCGGCCCTCTTCGGTCGCGAGGACCATAGGGATCACGAGTCAATCAGCGGTTAATACGCTCGGCTTTCAGCCTTTTTCGCTGTCACCCAGCGAAAGCCCGGCGAAATCGAAGAGCTTCGGATCGAGCAGGTGCGAGGGTCGCGCGTTCATGAGCGCGCGGAACATGACCTGCCGCCGGCCGGGCGAATTCGCCTCCCACCCGTCGAGGATCTGCTTGACCTGCTGGCGTTGCAGCCCGTCCTGCGAGCCGCAGAGGTCGCAGGGGATGATCGGGTAATCCATGTCGCGCGCGAACTTCTCGCAATCCGCCTCGGCCACGTGGGCGAGGGGGCGAAAGACGAAGAGATCACCCTCTTCGTTGACAAGCTTCGGCGGCATGGTGGCGAGGCGCCCGCCGTGGAACAGGTTCATGAAGAAGGTTTCGAGGATGTCGTCGCGGTGATGGCCGAGGACGACCGCGTTGCACCCCTCCTCACGCGCGATTCGGTAGAGGTTGCCGCGGCGCAGGCGCGAACAGAGCGCGCAGAAGGTGCGCCCCGCGGGCACCTTGTCGACCACGATGGAATAGGTGTCCTCGTACTCGATCCGATGCGGCACCTGCCGCGCCTCCAGGAACTCGGGCAGCACAGTCGCGGGAAAGCCCGGCTGACCTTGGTCGAGGTTGCAGGCGAGCAATTCGACTGGCAGGAGCCCGCGCCACTTCATCTCGTAGAGCGCGGCGAGCATGGTGTAGCTGTCCTTGCCTCCGGACAGGCAGACGAGCCATTTCTGGCCCGGTTTCGCCTGCCCCGTCTCGTCGCGCTGGACCATGCCGTAGTGCTCCACCGCCTCCCGCACGTTGCGCAGGATGCGTTTGCGGAGCTTCTTGAACTCCGTCGTGGAGGGCGCGCCGTGAAACAGCGGGTGGATGTCGTCGGTCTCGTCGAGCATGGGGGCGGTGTAGGGCCAGCGGAACGCTCTGGCAAGAGAAGCGAGGCGCGGCGGTTGCCGACGAAAATGCGCCTGCCCGCCGCGCCTCTTCAAATGCACCAGTCCGCACGAAAAGCTCATGTACGGCCCGGTCCGAAATGGCCTCGCGGTCCTGGGGAGGTCCGCGTTGCCCGTGGCTGGTTTCACTTGGTGCTGCCTGCATGAACGGGCCGCGCTGGGCGGCCCCCGTGCCACGAGAGAAAGCTACAACGTTTTCAGGGCGATATGGGTTCGTTGGTGCGAGTAACGCCGAATTTGTTGTGACTGACGTGCCCGGATTCGCGAATTGGCGCGGGATCACGATTCACGAAGTGACAGCGCCGCTCTCACATCGCCGACGCGGTTCCGGCTGACCGGAAGCTGCGTTCCATCCGAGGTCATGAGCCGCGGATTCCCGCCCTCGAACCCGAAATCCGCTACGAGGTCCCGGGCCACCCAGTGTGACCGGTGAACGCGCAAACCGGCATCCTCGGGCACGAGTCGCTCCGCCTCCGACAGCGGCAGCCGGATCAGGTCCTCGCCCCGCTCGGTGAAGACCCGCACGTACTGGTTCTCCGCGGTCATGCGAAGGACCCGGCCCCGGACCCCATCCGAAAGGTGCTCCTGCAACCGGCACCCGGTGCGCCGGTGAAATGTCCAGATCTGCTCGGGCCGGACGTCGACGCCCGCGTGGGGCAGGAAGTAGACCCAGAACAGAAAAAGCCCGATGACGGCGGAGAGAATGACCCAGGCGACGACGAGCGCGGCATGCCAGAGGAACTCCATCGCGCTCAGCGTTCCCGCGTCGGCCAGGGCAAAGACCACGGCGAGGATGAGTGCCATGGGCACGTAGACCGCGATATGCACCCAGAGAACCGGCCAGCCGCGGTCGAAGGCGAGACGGAAGACCGGAGGCAGGACGAAGTAGGAATAGGCGAGGAAGACGACGCAGTCGAACAGGTGGATCGCCGCGCGCACCCACAGCGACATGTCGGCGAACAGACCGCCCGGTGTGAACACGGTGATGAACAGCGTGAGCAGGAGCGCGGTGGCAAGACAGGCGGGCGACAGGATGTACCCCCTGAGCACGCTCTCGATGTCGCGCCCGCGCGTCGCGGTTCGTGCGGCCTTGAATGCCATGTCCCTGATGTGCCCCCTTGGGCGCCGCCGCTCCCAGCGGTGCCTGTAGGGGACGATACCGAAGGTCAGGATTCCCTGTCCATACTCAATTCGGAGAACGTTTCGGAAAACCGGCTCACCGACGGCGCACTCCCGAGCCCAGACGCTTGCCCGAGTCGAAATACTGGCGCGCGATCGCCTCCGACTGGAGCGGAGTGCTGGTGGCGAGGCGCTGGCAGTAGGCCTTCATCTTCGCATCCACCATCTCGGCCTTGGTCGCGTTCTGGCGCGGCGGCATCTTCACCGCGTCGGGTGCGACGGGCTCTCCGAGCGCGGCGAGGAGCCGGGCGGCCCCTTCCGGCCTCGTGATCTCGGACAGGTCGACCCGGTGGATGTGGACGTTGGGCATGTCTGCGGTGAGGAGGGCGTAGTATTCGGCGCGGGCGAACACCTCGTGGACGTACCACAGTGACGTGCCGGCCACCCCGTGCTCCATGAACGGGCGGGATTGAACCACGGTATTCGGATAGCGGGGGTCGAGGGCAAAGAGCCAGGTGAAGCCGAAGTTCGAGAATTCGAACCGGTTCACGTAGCTCCACTGGATCTTGAAGGCATCGCGGGTGAGGATGACGAGGTGGACCTCGCCCGCTTCGGTCAGCGGCGCGATATTCTCGACCAACCCTGCCTTGAACAGGAAATGCGACACCTCGGCGTAGCGTTCGGAGGGGGTCTCGACGAGGCGGGCGAGTTTCTGGCGCCAGAAGGCCTGCACGTGGTCGTCGTTGCCGACCGAGTTGAACCGCGTGAAATGCGAGGCGTCGGGGCTGTCCACGCCCAGCGTCTCGTATCCCAGGCGCTCGTGATAAACCTCGGCCCCCGACCAGTTGAGGCGCAGAAGCTCGGTCAGGAACACGGTGCCGGACCGGCCCGTGGTCAGCGGGAAAAGGAACTGGCGGGGCATGTCGCCCTCCGACTACTGCTCTTTCCCCTTTGTATCGGTCCCCGGCACCGGGTCAAACCCGGACCCGCCGAACGGGTGGCAGCGTCCTATCCGCTTGAGCGTGAGCCACGATCCCCTGACCGCCCCGTGCCGTTCCAGCGCCTCGAGAGCATAGGCGGAACAGGTGGGTTGATAGCGGCAGGAGTGGCCGACCCACGGCGAGAACACCAGCCGGTAGAACCGGACGGGCAGCGCGACGATATGGGCAAGCGGCGACATGAGCCGCATATAGGATGGCGCGCGCCCCGGCGCGAGAGGCCAAAGCGCCGCGCCCGCTTCAATCTCGCCGCCATTGCGGCTAGGAGGAAGACGAGTCGAGGAGAGGCCCGGCATGGCGCGCATATTCATCACCGGCACCGCCGGCTTCATCGGGTATCACCTCGCGCGTGTGCTGCTGGCCGAGGGCCACAGCGTCCATGGCTATGACGGCATGACGGATTACTACGACGTCACGCTCAAGGCGCGGCGTCATGCGATGCTGCGCCAGTCCGAAGGGTTCGCCGCGACCGAGGCGATGCTGGAGGACCGAGAGGCGCTCGACACCGCCATCGACGGGTTCGCGCCGGAGATCATCGTTCACCTCGCCGGGCAGGCGGGCGTGCGCTACAGCCTCGAGAACCCGCGCGCCTACGTGGATGCGAACGTCACCGGCACCTTCAACGTGATGGAGGGCGCGCGGCGTCACGCGGTCCGCCACCTGATGATGGCCTCGACCTCCTCTGTCTACGGCGCAAACAGCGAGATGCCGTTCAGGGAGACGGACAAGGCCGACACGCCGATGACGATCTACGCGGCGACCAAGAAGGCGACCGAGGCGATGGGTCATTCCTATGCCCATCTCTACGACCTGCCGACGACGATGTTCCGGTTCTTCACCGTCTATGGCCCGTGGGGCCGGCCCGACATGGCGCTGTTCAAGTTCGTGCGCGCCACGCTCGCGGGCGAGGCGATCGACGTCTACAACCACGGCGAGATGTTCCGCGACTTCACCTATGTCGACGACCTCGTGCGCGCGATCCGGCTGTTGATGTTCGAGGCTGTGCCGGAGCGACCCGAAGGGGGCGAGGTGCCGGAGGGCGACAGCCTGTCCCCCGTCGCGCCGTTCCGGATCGTGAACATCGGCAATTCCACCTCGGTGCGGCTGCTCGATTTCGTCGAGGCCATCGAGGCGGCGCTGGGCGTCGAGACGCGGCGCAACTACATGGATATCCAGCCCGGCGACGTTCCCGCGACATGGGCGGACGCGCGTCTCCTGGAGCAACTCACCGGCTACCGGCCCGAAACCGATGTCCGGACCGGGGTGCAGCATTTCGTCGACTGGTACCGCGATTATTACCGCGACTGAGGATCAGGCCCTGATCATCCCTGCGCGCCCGATGCTCTCATAGGCCACGAAACCGGCCTCCGCGGCAGCCTCCGCGCTGTAGACATTGCGCAGGTCGGCGAGCCTGGCCGAGGCCATGTTCGCCCCCAGCCGGTCGAGGTCGAGGGCGCGAAACTCGTTCCACTCGGTCAGGATCACGAGGAGGTCGGCATCCTTGGCGGCGGCATAGGGATCCTCCTCCCACGTCACGCTGGGCAGAAGGTGCTCACCTTCGCGTCGGCCCTGCGGATCGCAGACCCGGACGGTCGCCCCGCCCCCCACGAGCGCGGGGACGATGGTGAGCGAGGGCGCGTCGCGCATGTCGTCCGTGTTGGGTTTGAAGGTCACGCCCAGGACCGCGACCGTCTTGCCGTTGAACGTGCCGCCGCAGAGGTCGACCAGCTTGTCGATCATGCGCCGCTTCACGTCCTCGTTGACCTTGATGACAGTTTCGACGATCGACACCGGGCTCGCGTGTTCCTGCCCGATGCGAGCGAGGGCCTTTGTGTCCTTCGGGAAGCACGAGCCGCCATAGCCGGGACCGGCATGAAGGAACTTGTTCCCGATGCGCCCGTCCATGCCCATGCCCTTGGACACGGCTTTCACGTCCGCGCCGACCTTTTCGCACAGCGCTGCGATCTCGTTGATGAAGGTGATCTTGGTCGCGAGGAAGGCGTTGGCGGCGTACTTGATCATCTCGGCCGACTCAAGGTCGGTGGTCACGATGGGGAAGTCGCGCAGGTAGAGCGGGCGATAGATCTCCTCCATCACCTTGGCGGCACGGTCGGTCTCGACGCCCACGACAACGCGGTCCGGCTTCATGAAATCGTCGATCGCCGCGCCCTCGCGCAGGAACTCGGGGTTTGATGCCACGTCGAAATCGAGGCCCGGGTTCGCCTTGGAAACGACGTCGCGCACCTGCGCGTTGGTGCCCACCGGGACGGTCGATTTGGTCACGATGACGATGTAGTCCTTTGCCGCCTTCGCGATCTCTTCCGCCGCCGCCATGACATAGGTGAGGTCCGCATGACCGTCGCCGCGCCGGGTGGGCGTGCCGACCGCGATGAACACCGCCTCGGCGCCGTCGATGGCAGATGCGAGGTCGAGGGTGAAGGATAGCCGCCCGGCCTCGACGTTCTTGTCCAGAAGCCGGTCGAGACCCGGCTCGAATATCGGCACTTCGCCGCGCTCCAGCATCTCGATCTTGCGCGGGTCCTTGTCGACGCAGACCACTTCGTGCCCGAAGTCCGAGAAACACACGCCGGACACGAGGCCCACGTAGCCGGTTCCGATCATCGCAATCTTCATGAAGAATCCCTCGTTTGAAAATCAGGGTCAGACAGGCACACGGCACCCAAGGACCGCAGGACGCACATTCCTGATTTCATCGGATTTCACAAGACGCGACGGGGCGAGACGACGTGTCGACGGGCCTGTTGCCGCATTGCAGCATCGGTGCATCAGCGCCTGTGGACGCGACAGAGGGCCTGTTGGAGTTCGTCGCGCATAGCGGCAAAGTCGCGGCGCACAGTTTCGCCGGGCCGGGCGACGAGGACATAATCCCAGCCGGGGCAGCCGCGCGTGCCGATCACCTCGCGGGCAAGGGCGCGCATCCGGCGCTTGGCACGGTTACGCGCCACCGCGTTGCCGATTTTCTTGGAGGCAGTGAAGCCCACGCGCACCGCCTCGGTCCCGTCGCGGCGGTCGCGGGCCTGGAGGAGGAAGGCGGGGGCCGGGGCCTTGCGCGCCCGGGCGCAGGCGAGAAAGTCCGGTCGCTTGCGCAGTGTCTCCAGACAAACGGAAACCGCCGGGGGCGCATCGCGTCCGGCCTCATGGCCGTCCACGGGTGCCTCCGGCGGTGTCATTCTTTCAGCCGAAATGCCGGACCCGCTTACGCGGAGAGCGACTTGCGGCCCCGGGCGCGACGCGCGTTCAGGATCTTGCGGCCGGCCTTGGTCGCCATGCGCGCACGGAACCCGTGGCGGCGCTTGCGAACCAGGTTCGAAGGTTGGTAGGTGCGTTTCATCGCCCGTCTCCGTCAGGTTCTCGACCCCGAAAGGCCGGTTCTCGTCTCATGCCCACTGATCCCGATGGATTCGGGGCGGAATTCGTTGAAGCCCGGTCTATAGGGGGCGCAGGGGGGCAAGTCAAACGCCGCGTGGGCGGTTTTGAAACATTTTTCCCCGCGCAATCAATGCGGCGTGAGGGGGGTGGCGGCCTCCCGGGCAAGCCGTCATGGTGCGATCACTTGAGAGAGGGGACAATTTGACCGCCGAGCGTATCAAGCGCCTGCTCCCGATTACCGTGATCGCCGTCGTCGCGGTCATCGGTTATGTGGTGTTTCGGGATCGCCTGACCTTCGACGCGCTGGCCGAAAACCGCGCGGCCCTCATCGAGTTCCGCAACGAGAACTACCTCCTTTCCGTGCTGGTCTTCATCGCGGCCTACACGGCCATCGTCGGCTTCTCCCTCCCCGGCGCGACCATCGCGACGCTCACGGGCGGGTTCCTCTTCGGCCTGTTCCCCGGCGTGCTTTACAACGTCGCCGCCGCGTCCCTCGGCGCGCTCATTATCTTCGCCGCCGCCAAGATGGGTCTGGGCGAAAGTCTCGCGGCCCGGATGGAGGCCTCGCCGGGCCGGATCGCCAGGCTCAAGGCGGCAATCGACAGGAGTCAATGGTCGGTGCTCTTTCTCATGCGGCTCATTCCCATCGTTCCGTTCTTCGTGGCCAATGTGCTCCCCGCGTTGGCGAACGTGCGTACATGGGTCTTTGCCGTCACGACCGTGATCGGCATCATCCCCGGCGCCCTGATCTATACCTCGGTCGGCTCCGGGCTGGGCGAAGTGTTCGAGCGGGGCGGAACGCCGGACCTCTCCATCATCTTCAAACCTTACATTCTGGGCCCCATCATTGGGCTTTGCGCGCTTGCGCTCCTGCCGCTCGTGCTGCGCGTCTTTCGCAAGGAGCCAATCGCATGAGCCTCATCAAGACCGATATCTGCGTGATCGGTGCCGGTTCCGGCGGATTGTCGGTCGCGTCGGGCGCCGTGCAGATGGGGGCGAAGGTCGTCCTGATCGAGAAGGGCGAGATGGGGGGCGACTGTCTCAACTACGGCTGCGTGCCGTCCAAGGCGCTGCTCGCCGCCGGTGAGCAGGGAATGGACTGGGACGCGGCCCATGCGCATGTTAAATCAGCCATCGCCACCATCGCCCCGCACGACAGCCAGGAAAGGTTCGAGGGGCTGGGCTGCACCGTCATCCGGGAGCACGCGCGCTTCACCGGGCCACGCGAGCTGGTGGCGGGCGACACGACCGTGCGCGCGAAGCGCTTCGTCATCGCGACCGGGTCGCGACCCTTCGTGCCGGAGGTGCCGGGGCTGGACGAGGTGCCGTATTTTACCAACGAGACGATCTTCGACCTTGCCGAGAAGCCCGACCACCTGCTTGTCATCGGCGGCGGGCCCATCGGGCTGGAAATGGCGCTGGCGCACCGGCGGCTGGGCTGCGCGGTCACGGTTCTGGAGGGCCAGATGCCGCTGGGCAAGGACGACCCCGAGGCGGCCGCCGTGGTCCTCGACAGCCTGAAGGAGCAGGGGATCGAGATCGTCGAACAGGCGCAGGCGGTGCGGGTGCGCGAGACGGAAGGGCGGATCGAGGTGGTGACCGAGTTCGGCCGCGTATTCACGGCTTCTCACCTGCTCGTCGCCGTGGGCCGCAAGGCGAATGTCGACGACCTTGGGTGCGAGGCGGCCGGGGTCGAGACCACGCCCAAGGGCGTGAAGGTCGACGCGCGCCTGCGCACCACCAATCGCCGCATCTACGCCATCGGCGATATCACCGGCGGTCTCCAGTTCACCCATGTCGCGGGCTACCACGGCGGCGTCGTGATCCGCCCCACGGTCCTGCGCCTGCCCGCCAAGGCGCGCACCGAGCACCTGCCTTGGTGCACATATACCGATCCGGAGCTCGCGCAGATCGGCCCGACCGAAGATGCAGCGCGCGAGACGCATGGAGACAAACTCACCGTCGTGCGCGCCGACTTCGCGGGCAACGACCGGGCGGTCGCCACGGGGCATACCAAGGGGTTCATCAAGGTCATGGTCGTGGGCGCGCGGCCCGTCGGCGTGACGCTCGTCGGTCACAACGCGGGCGAGCTCATCGCGCCATGGTCGCTGGCGGTAAGTCAGAAACTGAAACTCACGGCCATCTCCGGCATGGTGCTGCCCTATCCGACGATGGCGGAAATTTCCAAGCGGGCCTCTGGGAATTTCTACACGCCGAAATTATTTGAAAATGAAACGTTGAAGCGTTTGGTGCGTATACTGCAGAAGATCGTGCCATAAACGCCGTTAGGGACGTGATGTTTTTGAACTCGCTTTCGGGTCGGTTCCTCATCCTGACCGCCGCATTCGTGATGCTGGCGGAAGTCCTGATCTTTGTGCCCTCCATAGCCCGGTTCCGCGCCGATTACCTCCAGAACAGGCTCGAACGCGCACAGATCGCCTCGCTCGTGCTTCTGGCCGACGACATGATCGACGCGGAGCTCGAGCAAGAGCTTCTCCAGAATGCCGAAGTGTTCAACGTGGTGCTCAGGCGCGACGAGGCGCGCGAGCTGATGCTCTCCTCCCCCGTGCCCGGCCCGGTCGCGGCGAGTTTCGACCTGCGCGACCCAAGCGGCATCATGCTCATGCGGGACGCGGTGGTGCGTCTTTTCGATGCGGAGAACGAGGTGATCCGGGTGATCGGTGACCCGGTGCGCGAGGGCGGTCTGGTGATCGAGGTCACGATGGAATCCGCACCGCTGCGCGCTGCGATGCTGGAATACGGTCAACGCATTCTGGCCCTGTCTGCCGTCATTTCCATCGCCACCGCGCTCCTGCTCTTTCTCGCGGTGCGCACGTTGATGGTGCGGCCGATCAAGAAAGTCGTAACGAACATGATGGGGTTCGCACGGGCCCCCGAGGACGCACGCCAAATCATCGCGCCAAGCTCCCGGGTGCGCGAGTTGCGCGAGGCGGAGGAGGCGCTTCACGATCTGCAGGAACAGCTTTCCGGCGCGCTCAAGCAAAAGGAACGCCTGGCCCAGCTTGGCGGGGCCGTCGCACGGATCAGCCACGACCTGCGCAACATCCTGACCACCGCGCAGCTCTTTGCGGACAGGGTGGAGATGAGCGAGGACCCGGGCGTGCAGAAGGCCGTTCCCAAGCTCATGGGCTCGATCAACCGCGCCGTGAACCTGTGCGAATCCACGCTGGCCTTCGGCAAGGCCGAAGAGCCCGCGCCGCGCCTGACCCGGTTCAAGCTTGCCGATGTCGTGGGCGACGTGATGGACAGCGAGCGGCTTGCTGCGGGCGAGGACGACATATCCTATTCCGAAGACGTCCCCGCCGGCATCCTCGTGCGCGCCGATCCCGAACAGCTCTACCGCATCCTGCGCAACCTCGTGCGCAACGCCCGCCAGGCACTTCAGTCTTCGGGCGGCGGGGGCGAGATTATGGTGTCGGGCGCTGAAACCTCCGAGGAATGGACGATCCGGGTCGAGGACACGGGCCCGGGCCTGCCGCCCAAGGCGCAAGAGCTTCTGTTCCAGCCGTTCGCGGCGGGCGGGCGCAAGGGCGGCACCGGCCTCGGCCTCGCCATAGCGGCGGAATTGGTGCGGGGACATGGAGGGCGATTGGTGCTCGAACGCACCGGACCGGAGGGAACCGTTTTCGCGATCCACTTGCCGCGCGGGCTGGAGACATTGGCCGCCCCGGAAAACACGCCGGCAGCCGCGCAATAAATCCGGGGATTTCCCCTTGCATCGCTCCGGCGCAGCCGCTAAATCGCGCCCTACCGCGCTCTGGTAGCTCAGCTGGATAGAGTACCTGACTACGAATCAGGGGGTCGGGGGTTCGAATCCTCCCCAGAGCGCCACTTTCCCTCCTCGCATATCGACAGACCACTTTGACGGTCAAACTCGTGCCGCTGCCACGGGCAGGGTTGCGGTCGCTTGGCCGGCGCTCCTAAAGTTCATCTGGGGTGAGTGCGGAGAACAAGTGAGTTTTCGGATGAATATAGGTGGGAGTCCCGTGAGCATCTTGCGGGAAAGGGCGGGGCGCGAGGCGGACGCGGTTGCCCTGCGGGACGCGGAATCCGGGATCTCGCTGGACTACGCGGCGCTTGTCGCCTGCGTCGACCGGGCGCGGGCGGATCTTGCCGGTCTGGGCATCGAGGCCGGGGCGGTGGTCGCGGTGGTGTCTCCGACCCCGTTTCTCTCGGCTCTCCTGTTCCTTGCGCTCGGCCCGCATGTCACCGTGGCCCCCGTGCCGGCAGCGACGACGGAAGCGGAGCTCGCGGCGTCTCTGGACCAGATTGCTCCTGCGGCGGTCGTCGTTACGGCCCAGGGCGGACAGCACGCGGCGTTGGCCGCGGAGCGTGGCATCGCGGTAGTCGTGGCGCATCACGATGCGCAGGCCGGGCTTGGGCTGGAGCTGTTGTCGCCAGCGGAGCACAGTGGCCGGCAACTCGCCACGCCGGGTCTGCTTTTGACGACATCCGGCACCACCGGTCGGCCGAAGATGGTCTCACTGGACCCCGCCCGCCTTGCGGCCGGAGCCGCGAAAGTCGCGGCGACCTTGGCGCTGGAGGCGGGAGACACGAGCGTCACGATCATGCCGCTCCACCACATTCACGGCCTGGTCGCAGGGCTGCTCGCTCCCGTCCTGTTCGGGGGCGGTACCGTGATCCGCCCCGATGCGGCGCCGGAAGGGTTTCTTGCGACGGCGGCCGAGACCGGGGCAAGCTGGTATACGGCCGTGCCGACCATGCACCACGCAATTCTGCGCGCGGCAAAGGCAGATTCGCGGACGGCGCAGGCCTGCGCGTTCCGCGTGATCCGCTCGTCCTCCTCTGCCATGCCCGCTGCGGTGCGCGCGGGGCTTGCCGAGACCTTCGGTTGCCCGGTCGTCGAGGCCTACGGCATGACGGAAGCAACGCACCAAATTGCCTGCCAGCGCCCTGCGGACCCCGCGGCCCACGGCACCGTTGGGCCGGTGGATCCGGACGCGGTGAGGATCGTCGACCCCCAGGGTGCGGACGTGGCGGACGGCGGGACGGGCGAGGTCGTGATCCGTGGCGAAACGGTGATTGCGGGCTATCTCGACAATCCCGAGGCGACCGCGTCGGCCTTCGACGGCGGCTGGATGCGCACGGGCGATATCGGGCGGATCGGACCGGACGGCCATCTCGTCCTCGTGGCGCGTGCCAAGGAGATGGTGAAACGGGGAGGGGCGCAGGTCGCACCGACCGAGGTGGAGGACGCGCTCCTGTCGCTGCCCGGCGTGGTCGAGGCCATTGCTTTCGGCGTGACTCATCCCACCCTCGGGCAGGACCTCGGTGCTGCGGTGGTCCTCGATCCCGATACGGCGACCGATGCCCGGCTCCTGCGCGCCGCGCTGCTCGAGAGGCTGTCGGACTACAAGGTGCCGAGCCGCATCCTCGCACTGACCGAGATTCCCAAGGGTCCGACTGGCAAGCCTCGGCGGCTGGAGATGGAAACCCTGCTCGCCGAAGACCTCGCCCCGTCGTTCAAGCCGCCCGCCGACCCGGTCGAGTCCCTGCTCGCCGCGCTGTTCGCAGAAGCGATCGGGGTGGAGCGGATCGGCCGGGACGACGACTTCTTCCTTGCCGGAGGAGACTCGCTCTCCGGGACGAGCATGATGGTCCACCTGAACGCGCTGCTCGACACCGTGCTCAATCCGGAAGTGCTGTTTCACTACCCCACCCCGGCCGAACTCGCGGCCCATGTCGGGTCGCTCGACGGTGGCCGGGTGGCAGAACTCTTGGCGGGCCTGGCAGCGGACACGGCCCACGGATCAGCGGCGACGTCATGAGGGACGCGATGCCGGACACGGGCCGGATCTCCGCGACGGAAGCTATCGTGCGGCAGGTGTCCGGTGCGGGACTGCGCCGGGTCTATACCGTTCCGGGCGACCTCGCCTACCGCCTGATCGCGGCATTCGAGGCGGCGGGGATACCAGTCATTTCCTGTCGCACGCAAACCAGCGCCGTCTTCGCGGCGGCGGCCGAGAACGTGGCCACCGGCCGCCTTGCCGCGCTCACGCTCGTCACGCGCGGTCCGGCCTTTGCCAACGGGCTCGCCGCGGTGTCGTCTGTGATCGACCATGGCACGCCGTTCCTGCTCCTGTCCCCCGGTGACCTGGATGAGGAAACGCGCAGGACGGCGTTCCAGGGCGGCATCCCGCTCCGCCTTTCGGACGCCCGCCCCTGCCATTGGTGCGAGGTCCACGATCCGGAGACGCTCCAACCCGCGCTCGGCTCGGCATTCGCGGCCGCGCAACAGGGCGCGGCGGTTGTCACCGTGGATCGGGAGGTGTTGGGGCAAACGGTTCCGGTCTCGGGCGCGGGGCACGCGGGCGCGGTCGAGCGCGGTCCGGATGCCGGGACGATCTCGCGCGCGGTCGAGTTGCTGCGCGCAGCGAAGAACCCGGTGATCGTGGCCGGCCACCGTGCCCGGTGGAGCGCGACGACCGAAGCGATCGCCGAGGCGGCGCGACGCCTCGCGGCTCCGGTCTGCACGTCCGGGCTGGCCGTGAGCTTTGGTGGGGCCGCGCTGCCAACGGTGCCGATGGAGCAGGCTTATGCGACGCTCGCGCGGGCCGACGTCGTGCTGACCCTGGGCGCTCCGTGCGACTGGACAATGCGCCATGGCGCCGGGATCAGCCCCGAGGCGCAGGTGATCGATCTGCCAGGTCTCCAAAAGGAAGTCGGTTTCACCCGGTCCGGCGGACTTTGTATCGCCGGCCCCATCGGAGCAGCGCTCGACACACTTTTCGCCCAGTTGCCTGAACGCGCGGCCCGGGAGGATGCGCCGACGGCGGAGCGGCGCAAGCCCGCCGCCTCGCTGTTCGCCCGTATCATCGCCTCTCTTGCAGAGGCTTTTCCGCCCGCGACCGCGCTGGTCGTGGACGGAAGCACAGCGCTGATCGACACGACGCGCCGTATCGTGCCCGGGCCGGATTGGGCGCGTTTCACGCCCGGTCGCTCGGGCCATCTCGGCTCTGGCCCGGGACATGCGATCGGGGCTGCGGCGTCGGGGCGGTTCGACCAGATCGTTTTCGTGACAGGCGATCTGAGCCTCGGGCTGTCGCTCTCGGATCTCGAGACGATGGTGCGTTATGACCTGCCAGTGCGCGTCCTCGTGGACAACAACGGCGGTATCCGTGCAGGGGCGAGCCAGTCGCTGAAGCTCACTCCGCGCGTGACGGGTCACGTCCCGACAGACTACGCCGCGATCATGCGGGCCGTGGGCGGGGTCGGGATCACGGTCACGACCGGGGATGAATGGCAGGGTGCGCGAACTGCGCTTTTCAGTGCGACCGGGCCGGGGATGATCGATGTCAGGGGATGAGACGCTGGATCGCGTGCGGGATCGCGACGGGGCCATGGACGAAGGGCGTGCTCTGCTCGCCCGACTGCGCGATGGCGCGCCTCACGCTGCGAAGCCAGCGGAAGGCACGCCACGGTTCTCGGCAACGCAGTCGGCCTTGCTCGTCGCGCATGACCTGCACCCGGGTCAGCCGGTCAGCAACGTGGGGCGCAGTTGGGATCTGACAGGACCACTCGATATCCCGGCGCTGGAGCGCGCCCTGGCGCGGCTCGTCGAAAGACACGATGCCCTGCGCATGTCCGTGCGTCACGAAGGCGGTCCCGCCATGCCTCACTTCGCCGAGCGGCTTTCAGTGGAGCTCCATGCCGAACACCTCGCCTCGGCATCCGAGGTCTCAGAGGCCGTGCGGGCTCATGTGCTTACGCCCATCCCGCTGGAGGCCGACAGGCTGTGGTCAGTGCGTCTGTTCCGCATCGCTTCGGACCGGCACGTTCTGAGTGTGGTGAAGCACCATCTCGTCACGGACGAGCGGTCCGGCCACATTTTTATCCGCGACCTGATGGTCCTCTATGACGCCGAGGTAGACGGCACGTCACCCGCGTTGCCACAGGCGGGCAGCTACCGCGCCGCGCTGATCGGCTCGCGGCCCGTGTCAACAGAAGCCGCCGAGACGCTTCCCGAACCCGACTGGCCCGGTCAGCACGCTGTCGCCGGAACGCCGGACGCTCTCCTGTGCGAGACGGGGGAGGACGCGCTCGATGCGGGAGCGCTGGACGCGCTCAAGGCCGTCGCGCGGGTTCACAACACCACGCCCTTCCTGTTCTGCGTCGCGGCCTTCGAATGCCTGTTGTCCGCCCATTGCGACCAACAGCGCTTCGGATTGTCGGTCTCGGCATGGGACCGGGGAACGCCGGAGGCCGAGCAGGCCATCGGTGCCTATATCCGCGATTTTCAGCTCGGGGCGGACCTGTGCGAGCCCCGCAAGTTCAGCGATCTCCTGCAGGCCGCATCCGGCGCGTTGCGCGCCGCCCAGGGCCGGCAGGCCGACGTGATTACACCCGGACGTGCGGCCATCGGGTACTACAACGCGCCGCGCGCGCCGATCACGTCACGCCACCTGACGATCACCCAGCGGCCCAAGACGCAAAAGGCACAGTCGGTGAACCTGCACTTGAGCCTGCATCCTGGCCCTGATGGTCTTTCGATCCGCCTCGACGGTCAGCGGCGCTATTTCGATGCTCCGCTCCTGGGCCGGATGGCACAATGCCTGCGCCTGATCCTCGAGCAGGCCATCGCCGACCCTGACATCGACCTGTCCGACATCGCGCTGGTCTCGGATGAGGAGATCGCGGCACAGGCACGGCGCGGTGTCCGCCCCGCTCCGGACGGTGCCGAAACCGACATTCCGAAGCGCTTCGCCGAGGTCGTCGCGGCCCACCCCGAGGCATTGGCGCTCGCCACACCGCTGCGATCCTGGTCCTATGAAGCGCTCGACCGGGACACCGATGCGCTCGCCCGCTGGATGCGGGGGCAGGGCCTGGCGCCGGGTCAGCGGCTGGCAGTCGCTCTGCCACGGGGCACCGCCGTGGTGCGCAGTTGGCTGGCGGCGCTGAAGGCGGGACTTGTCGTCGTTCCCGTGGACGCCGACCTCCCGCCCGAACGGGTGACGCGAATCGTGGGAGATGCCGGCTGCGACGCACTCCTCGCTCCGCATGGCGCCCCGCGTCGCGCGGACGTGGCGCACCTGTCCCTTCCCGAAGACTCTGCCCTCGTTGACATCGCGCAGGACGGCCCGTTGATCGCACCCGACACGGACCCGGGCCGTGCCGCGTTCGTGATGTTTACCTCGGGCACAACGGGCCTTCCGAAATCCATCCCGGTGCCGCATGCGGGTCTTACCCGGCTTGCGTTGGGCAGCGACTGCCTCCCCATCGGGCCCGGGGACCGCATCATGCAACTCGCCTCGCCCGGCTTCGACGGCAGTTTCATCGAAGTCTGGGGCGCATGGTTGCGTGGTGCGGCGCTGGTTCTTTGCGAAAAGCATATCTTCGCGGATGGCGGTGTCGCGGGGGAGTTTCGGCGGCTGCGCCCGACCGCTGCCTTCCTCACCACGAGTCT
The DNA here is from genome assembly GCA_964230745.1 of Maritimibacter sp. Classification (GTDB taxonomy): domain Bacteria; phylum Pseudomonadota; class Alphaproteobacteria; order Rhodobacterales; family Rhodobacteraceae; genus Maritimibacter. The sequence continues at coordinate 54,846 of CAXRHZ010000050.1, forward strand.
CTTCAACATGCTGGTGGATGCGGATGCGAGCGTCCTTGGCCCGCTGAAATGGCTGGCCATCGGGGGCGAGGCGGCCTCCCCCGACCACTGTCGCCGCGCGCTGGCTGCGGCACCCGGTCTGATCCTCTCCAATGTCTACGGTCCGACGGAAAACGCCTCCCTGACCACGCGCTACGCCGTGCCGCCCACGCCGGGTCCCAGCGTGCCCATCGGCCGGCCGATGGCAGGCAACGCGACGTTCGTGCTCTCCGAACATGGGCGCCCGGTGCCGGACGGCTTCGCGGGAGAGCTCTTTATCGGCGGCCCCGGTCTCTCGCCGGGATACGAAAACCGTCCCGACGCCCGCGTGGAGCGGTTCATCGGGATCGAACGGCGCCGACTCGGACTTGAGGGGGCGGGCACGATCGCGCTCTACAGAACCGGCGACCGCGTGCGTTGGATGGCGGCTGGGAACCTCGACTACCTCGGTCGACGCGACTCGCAGTTCAAGCTGAACGGCTACCGCGTCGAGCCCAGCGAAATCGAGGCGGCGCTCAATGCGCATCCCGCCGTCAGCCGCTCGGTGATCCTGCCGGTCCGGGGGGACGGCGGAACCGTTCGGGGGATCGTTGCCTTCTTTGAAGCCAACGGTCCGGCACCTGTGCCGCGTTCGCTGAGGGGCTTCCTCGCCGAACGTCTGCCACGCCCCATCCTGCCCGGACGCTTCGTGGCACTCGACGCGCTCCCGCTCACCCCAAACGGCAAGGCGGATCTGGCCGCGCTGGGCCGCCACCCTGTCTTCGTGGACGGCGACGAAACCGCCGAGCGATCCCAGGACGACCCGCTCACCCGGATCTGGTGCGAGGTCCTGGGCCTCGATCACGTCCCGGAAGACGCCGATTTCCACACGCTCGGCGGGACCTCCATCGCGCTCGTCCGGATGATCCTCGACGTCGAGGCGGCTTTCGGGGTCGAGATCGATTTCTCCAGCTTCGCCGAGGACGCGACCTTGCGCCGTCTGCGGATACTCATCGCGATGAGCCCACAGGCCAAAGGGCAGCAGCACCTGCGCGAGATGCGGGCGGGGGACCCGGCCTGCGTCCCAATCGTGACGATGCCCTCCATCCACGGGCAGGGCATGTGGGCGGTGGAAATCCTGGATGCGCTGGGCGGCCAAAGCCCTGTCCATGCGCTGACCTTCGATCCTGCCGAGGCGGCCGAAGACGGTGGATACGACCGCGTGCTGGATCGGATGGTGGAAGAATTGTCACGGCTGGAAGGGGGCGCCCCCCCGATCTTCGTGGGCTATTCCTTCGGTGGCACCTTCGCGGCGCACCTCGCGGCGCGCGCGGCGCAACGCGGCGTGGAGATCGGCAAGATCATCTCGATCGACGGGCCCAGCCCGGTACACTACGTGGTGCCGAACCCGCTCAGAGCCGACAGCGCCGACGCGTTGCGGCGGCAGTTCTACCTGCATCCGGCGGCACCCCTCACGCCGGACATCCACCTGATCCGCGCGACACGGGCCTTTCCGGTCGTGAAGCAGGACCGCTACATGGGCTGGGTCCCGGTGTCGGCAGGGAACCTCTTTCACTACGAAATGGACACCTACCACGGCTGTTTCGCGAAACCGCTCATCGCGCCCCGTGTCGCGGCCCGGATCGAGGCGATTGCATCCGGGCGAAAGGCGGGCGGTGCCCGCGTCACGCCGACACTGGACGTGGCGCGGATCGAGTGGTCCAACCGCGTGAAGGCCGCCCTTCTCCGCGAGGATACAGGTGGGGCGCTTTGCGCCGTGCGGGACGCTCTGCCTTCGGCCGGTCCCGTGCCCGACCATGTCGCAATCGCGATGATCCAGGTCTTGCGCAAGCGCAAGCAGCCCGGAGCGATAGCCGCGTTCACAAAGCGGCTCGGCGCGCGCAACGGCCCAAGTGTCTGGGCCACCCTCGCGGACGGGGCAGGTGCCAACGGTCTCCCGTTTCTGGAGCGGGCGCACCGGGCCGCCGGCCCCGGCTCCGGCGCTGCCCTACCCATGATCGAGCACCTCGCGGACCGCGGCGAGCTGGCAGTGGTCAGGCGGCTCATTCGCGCCCTCGACCGGCAGCCTGTCTGCACGCTCGAAGCCCAGTTGGCCCGTGGCATGTGCGACGCGTTGGCGGGCAATGGTACGGCGGCCCGCGAAAGGTTCGCCGCGGCGCTCTCCACAGCGCATGTCGCGCCGATCCACGCCATCTGGATGACTCATTTTCTGGGCCGCCGCGGCTACGTGAGCGAAGCGCGGGCGCTCATCCCCACGTTCCGGAAGCGGTTTCCCGATCAGGCCCAAAAGCTTGCAACCCAGCTCCAGGGCCGGCCCGACTCGCCGCGTCCGGTCTCGTCCGCGCAGCCCACCGCCCGAGACCGACTGAACCGCGTCCTCGACCGGCTCACGGGACGCGCCGTCTGAAGGCTTGGGTCAGATCCAGTTCTGATGAGCGACGAGCGGGTGGCCCTCGCGTACGAAGGCGAGATCCACCTGCCCTTGCGCATCGTCGTGGGGGCGGTTGAGCGGTCCGAAGATCTCGTAGAGCCTGAATCCGGCGTCATTCATGTGATTGATGATGTCGCGGACGAAGTTCCTAGGATTGATGAGCGATGCCTCGACAATGGCAACATCGCACATCTCGAGCGTCGCGCCGGCATGGCGAAGAGCGCGCAGATCGGCCCCTTGGACGTCGAGTTTGAGCAGCGCCCCGGGTTCGATGCGTGATGTTGCGAGGATGGCGTCCACCGTATCGATCTCGACCTCGAAAGTTTTCGCCCCGCCGCGTGGACGGTCGAGGACGTTCGCCCCCGCCAGCGCCCCGTCATCGAGGTCTAGGCTGATGGTCATGCGGCCCGGTTCTGTCCCGACGCCCTTGACGTGGTACTCGCCTGCGACGCGGGTCAGAACGCGCTGCATGTCCCCCTCGAAGTGATCGAGCGCTTCGATGAGGATGAAATAGGCTTGCGGGAATGTCTTGTAGAGTTCCGGAGTGCCCCAGGCGACACCGATGTCGATGACCGTCGCAGGCGCATATCCGAGCGATGCGAGATGTGTGACAAACCCTTGAAAATCCCGCATCCGCCGCCCCTCGGCCACTGTCGTCTTCTGAAGCTTAGCGACCACAACCTAAACGTGCAAGACCAAGTCCAGCACCCGAAATACGGGCGCATTCCGACGCGTGGAGCGCCGGTGGAATTTGGGATGGTTCTGAAGGTGGGCTTTATGGTGGAGCCTAGGGGGATCGAACCCCTGACCTCTTGCATGCCATGCAAGCGCTCTCCCAGCTGAGCTAAGGCCCCAATCATGCGGCTCGCGCCGAATGCTCGCGGTGTTTAGGCGAGCGCGGGATGGGTTTCAAGCGAAAAAATCGGGGGCTAGGCGCAATTTCTGCCGGTCCGGCGAGGCGGGTCTGAATGCTATCATGCAAGCCCGGAACGCCAAGGGCCGGGCGTTTCGGCCCGGCCCCGGTCATCTCTCGTCGAGAGGATCAGTCGTCGTCTTCGGAGGCCACGTCCGCGATGTCGTCGAGCGAGACATCGTCGTCATCGTCATCTTCGAGCACGTCGTCGCCGAGATCGACATCGGTGTCGTCATCCTCGATGACGGAATCGTCCTCGAGCTGGTCGTCTTTCTCGGCCTCTTTCTTCTGGCTGGCCTTGTCGGCCTTGTCCGCCACCATCGTGCGCGTCTTTCCGGTGTCGACCTCGACCACTTCGCCGGTATAGGGCGAGATGATCGGGTTGGCGTTCAGGTCGTAGAACCGCTTACCGGTGGTCGGGCAGACGCGCTTGGTGCCCCATTCTTCCTTGGGCATGGAAAACCCTTTCCGTCATCATGTCGTCATGCGAGAATCTGGGGCCAACTGCCATATGTGCAAGGGGGTGTCAAAGCCTTTCAGAGCGGCTTTCGGCGCATCTGGTGAGTGAGGACAGTGGATGGGGTTGAGACAGGCATTATTCAGAGCGCCGCGCGGCGGGGAAACCGGCGTGATTCGGCTGGGCGGATCGCCGGAGGTCGTGGTGCGGTTGAAACGCTCGCCGCGTGCCCGGCGATTGTCGTTGAGGATCTCGTCGCTTGACGGAAAGGTGACCCTCACGATGCCGACCGGGGTGCGGCAGGCCGAGGCTGAGGCCTTCGCGCGCGAAAAGGCGGAGTGGATTCGGGGACACCTGTCAAGGATGCCCAACGAGCTGCGGCCCATGCCCGGTGACCTGGTGCCCTTCGAGGGCGCGCTTCGCGAAGTGGTGGCGACCCGGCGGCGGGGCGTGGCTCTCGTCGACGGGCGGCTCGAGGTGCCGGACAACGGGTTGGACCGGACGCCCGCGCGGATCGGTGCCTTCCTCAAGGTCTCGGCGCGCGAGCGGCTGGTCGAGGCCTCCGAGCGCCACTCGGCCCAGATCGGGCGCGAGATCGGGCGGGTCACGCTGCGCGATACGCGGTCGCGCTGGGGTTCATGCTCGCACGAGGGCAACCTGATGTACTCGTGGCGGCTTGTCATGGCGCCGCCCGCGGTGCTCGACTACGTGGCAGCTCATGAGGTCGCCCATCTCGTTCACATGGATCATTCGGCGGATTTCTGGCGGCAGTGCGCGGAGCTCTTTCCGGACCACAAGGCGCAGCGGCGCTGGTTGCGCGAGGAGGGCGGAGCGCTGCACCGGTATCGTTTCCGAGATTGACCGGCGGTCGGTTTGTGATCACAAAGGGACATGGACACGCCCCCACCTGTTCCCGCTCCGCCGCCCGACGCCACCACGTCGGCGCATGAACGCGTCTACCGCACCCTGCGCGCACGGCTGATGGCGGGCGAGATGGAGCCGGGAGTTGCGCTCACGCTGCGCGGTATCGGGCGGGAGTTCGAGGTCTCCATGACTCCCGCGCGGGAGGCGGTGCGCCGGCTCGCCGCCGAAGGGGCGCTCACGCTGTCGTCCTCGGGCCGGGTGACGACTCCCGACCTCACCCCGGAACGGATCGAGGAGCTGGCAGCCCTGCGTGCGCTTCTGGAGCCCGAGCTCTCGGCGCGGGCCCTGCCACGCGTCCACATGGCCCTGATCGAGCGGCTGCGCACGATCAACGGGCGGGTGGCAGAGGTGGTCGCGAAGCATGACGTGACCGGCTACATCCGTTCCAACCTCGAGTTTCATCGCACGCTTTACCTGCGCGCCCAGGCGCCCGCGATGCTCGCGATGGTGGAAACGGTCTGGCTCCAACTCGGGCCCACGATGCGCGCGCTCTACATGTCGCGAGACCGGTCGGACCTGCAAAAGCACCACCGGGCCATTCTCGCGGCACTCGCGGCGGGGGACGAGCCGGGACTGCGCCTCGCCGTGCGCGCTGATGTGACGCAGGGACTGAGGATGCTGGTCGGGATGTGAAGATAACAGGATTGTAATCTTTTCATCCGACGGACCCGGCGCCGCCGCGCGTTAGGCCCCTGACACGCGACAGGACAGGGACCGCAGATGACACAGGATGCACCGAACCGCCGCCGGCTTCTCGCCATGCTGGCCGCTTCGCCGATCGCGGCGAGTGGCGTGGGCGTCTTTCCCAGAGCCGTGCGCGCGCAGGCCGAGGGGGCCGGCCTGATCTCTCCCAATGTCTGCATGGCCATGCCGGAGACGACGGCGGGGCCGTTCTACTTCGACCCGGAGCTGGTGCGAAGGGACATCACCGAGGGCCGGGAAGGTGAGGCACTCGACCTCGCGATCCAGGTGGTCGATGCGAATTGCACACCGGTCGCGGGTGCGCGCGTGGACATCTGGCATTGCGACGCGCTGGGCAATTACTCAGGCTACGCGCGGCAGGGGTCGGATGGCGCGAACGACACCTCGGACGAGACGTTCCTGCGTGGGACGCAGGTGGCCGACGAGCGCGGCGTGGCCCGGTTCTCGACCATCTACCCCGGCTGGTACCGAGGGCGCACGACGCATATCCATTACATGATCTACCTGGACGAGCGCACGGTGCTCACGAGCCAGATCTTCTTTCCCGACGCTCTGTCCAACTACCTCTACATGGCGGTAGAGCCGTATTCGACACGCGAGGCGCGCCGCGACACCTCGAACCGCCAGGACCGCATCGCACAGTCTGTGGGCGACGGCGGCTACGCATCGGTGCGCGAGCAGTCGGGCGGATACGACGCGCAGATCGTCGTGGGCATCGACGCGGGCTGACACGGGATCGGAGGGCATGTCCTGCCCCCTCCGCGCCGCGCCCCGTGACCGGACGCGGCAGAAAGGCCGGGGATCGTCCCCGGCCTTTTCACGTGGTGCAAAGAGAAAGGCCCGGGCGATGCCGGGCCTTTCGGGTCTTTCTGGAAGCGCGAGCCTCAGCTCACGAATTCCGGGTAGGCTTCCATGCCGAGCTCGGACTTGTCGAGACCCATCATCTCGTCCTCTTCGCTCACCCGCAGGCCCATGATGGCTTTCAGGATGAACCACAGGATCGCGGAGATGATGAAGACGAAGAGACCGACGATGATGATCGAGATGATCTGACCGCCCAGCGTGCCGTTGCCGGAGAGGACCACGGCGAGCGTGCCCCAGATACCTGCGAACAGGTGCACCGGGATGGCGCCGACGACGTCGTCGATCTTCATCTTGTCGAGCAGCGGAACCGTGAAGACCACGATCACACCGCCGACCATGCCGATCAGCGTGGCGCCGCCCAGCGAGGGGGCGAGCGGTTCGGCGGTGATCGACACGAGGCCGGCCAGCGCGCCGTTGAGCACCATGGTCAGGTCGACCTTCTTGTAGAGGATCTGCGTCAGGATCAGCGCGGCGACCGCGCCACCGGCCGCAGCGGTGTTGGTGTTCGAGAAGATCCGCGACACGTCGGCCACGTCACCCACGGTGCCCATGGCGAGCTGCGAACCGCCGTTGAAGCCGAACCAGCCGAGCCACAGGATGAACGTGCCCAGCGTGGCGAGGGCGAGGTTCGAACCCGGGAAGGCCGTGACCTTGCCACCGGTGTACTTGCCCAGGCGCGGCCCGAGGATCAGCGCGCCGGCGAGAGCGGCCCAGCCGCCGACCGAGTGCACGATGGTCGAACCCGCGAAGTCCGAGAAGCCGAACTGCGTGCCGAGGAAGCCGCCACCCCAGGACCAGGAGGCCTGGATCGGGTAGATGATGCCCGTCAGGATGACCACGAAGATCAGGAACGGCCACAGCTTGATACGCTCGGCGAGCGCACCGGACACGATCGAGGCGGTCGCGGCACAGAACATCAGCTGGAAGAAGAAATCCGAGCCGGTCGAGGCGTAGCCGTAGTCGTCGGCCGCGTCGCGGGTGACGCCAACAGCTTCAAGAACGCCGGGTCCGAAGATGCCCGACAGGATGCCGCCGGTTTCGTCCGACCCGATGGCCCAGTCGCCCAGCGGGTACATCAGGTTGTAACCGATGAGGTAGTAGGCGATCGAGGCGAACGAGAAGAGCGCGACGTTCTTGGTGAGCTGCATCGTCACGTTCTTGGAACGCACGAGACCGGCCTCGAGCATGGCGAAGCCCGCGGCCATGAAGAACACGAGGAAGCCCCCGATAAGGAACAGCAGCGAGTTGAAGATGAAGATCGAGTCGGACGACGCGTCGACGCCCGCAGTCGGACCTTCGTCCTGGCCAAAGGCGACCATCGGCAGCAGGGAAGCCGCCGCGACGCCGATGGGAAGAAGTTTCTTGATTTGCATGGTCATAGTTCCCCTGTTTCCCGCGCTTACAGCGCGTCCCCGTCGGTTTCGCCGGTCCGCACGCGCAGAGCGCCGGCAACGTCCATGGTGAAGATCTTGCCGTCGCCGATCTTTCCGGTCTGGGCGGTCTTGGCGATGGTCTCGACGACCTGGTCGGCCAGGCCGGATTCCACGACGATTTCGAGTTTCACTTTCGGCACGAAGTTCACGGCATATTCGGCGCCGCGATAGATTTCCGTGTGGCCCGACTGCGAACCGAAACCCTTGATTTCCGTCACCATCATGCCGCGCACGCCGATGGTGGTCAGCGCCTCGCGGACCTCCTCCAGCTTGAACGGCTTGATCGCTGCAATGATCAGTTTCACGTCATTCCCCTTATATTGATGCGGGTGTCTCCCCGCGCGAAATCACGCCCTTAGCAAGCGCATGCGGGTCGGTAGCAACAAGGAATCGGGGGGAGCGCACGCCCGCGCCGGAGGCGATTGGTCAAATAATGGGCAGATTGGATTTGAGCTGATTAAAAATTAGTCGCAGCAGGGAGGCGTATTTCAGCACATCCGCGCCATCCCTCTCGTAAACTCGCTCCCGAGTCGTTACTTTGCGGGAAAAAGAGCAGCCACGGCAGCGGGTACATGGCACAGAACGGAAAACGGCGCCCGACGCTCGTCGCGGACAAGCGTTATGCAAAGCCTCAGAAGACCAGTAAAAAACCGACCAAGGGGACGTCGGGCAAACCGCCGCGCAAGCCGCGCAGGGCGGCGAGGTCCAAGCCCCGGCGGCAGCTTCCGCTGATCCTTGCCCTGCCTTGGGCCCTGATCCGCTGGGCGTTCCGCATCCTGTTCCGACTCGGGGCCGTCTCCGCGGTGATCGCGGTTCTCGGGCTCGGTGCCGCCGTCTGGTACACGGCGTCCTCGATCCCGCCGCTGTCCGAGCTGGTAGACGGTCGCGCCAAGGGCTCGGTCACGATGCTCGACCGCTATGGCAACACCTATGCGTGGCGCGGCAACCAGTTCGGTGGCCTCGTCACCGCTGAAACGGTCTCGCCGCACCTGAAGAACGCGGTGGTGGCGACCGAGGACCGGCGGTTCTATCGTCACTTCGGCGTTTCGCCGCGTGGCATCGCTTCTGCTATCCGCATCAACCTCGCAGAAGGGCGCGGCCCGCTGGAGGGTCACGGCGGCTCCACAATCACGCAGCAGACGGCCAAGCTCCTTTGTCTCGGCACGCCTTACGACTCTTCCTCCGGCATGAGCGAGCGGGAATACGAAGAGGATTGTCGCCGCACCTCCCTCAGCCGCAAGGCCAAGGAAGCGATCTACGCCATGGCGCTGGAGACCAAGTTCTCCAAGGACGAGATCCTAACGATCTACCTCAACCGCGCCTATTTCGGCGGCGGCTCCTACGGGGCCGAAGCCGCGGCGGGCCGGTATTACGGTATTTCGGCCAACGAACTCGGCCCGGCCGAGAGCGCAACGCTCGCGGGCCTTCTGACAGCGCCCTCCACTTACTCGCCGACGTCCAACATGGACCGGAGCTGGGCGCGGGCGCTCACCGTCATCAAGCTGATGGAGATGCAGGGCTATCTCTCGCCGGCCGAGGCGGAATACGCGCGCCAGAACCCGGCCCAGCTTTCCGAGGCGGCCGAACGCCGCGCAGGGGGATACTTCGCGGATTGGGTGATGGGCGAGGGGCCTTCGTTCCTCACCCGTGACACGACCGAAGATGTCATCATCCGCACGACGTTCGACCAACAGATCCAGACTGCCGCCGAAGACGCGCTAAAGCATATCTTCGACACAAAGGTCTCGGACGGATCCGAGGCGCAGGCGGCCATCGTGGTGATGAGCGCCGACGGCGCCGTGCGCGCGATGGTCGGCGGGCGCAAGACCAAGGTTTCGGGTGCCTTCAACCGGGCCACGCAGGCGATGCGCCAGACCGGCTCGGCGTTCAAGCCGTTCATCTACGCCGCCGCGCTCGACCTCGGCTGGTCCTATTCCGACGTGATCGTGGACGAGCCCATCACCATCAACGTCCCCGGCTCCGGCCCGTGGTCGCCGCAGAACTACACGCGCAAATATTACGGTCCCGTCACGCTCACGACGGCGCTCAAGAACTCGCTGAACATCCCGGCGGTGAAACTGTCCGAAAGCGTCGGGCGCGAGAACGTGCGCACCGTCGCCTCCTACTTCGGGATCGAAAGCGACCTCGCCGCCGGTCCGGCACTGGCGCTCGGGGTGTCCGAGACCACGCTGCTCCAGATGACCGGCGCGTTCGCGGGCATTCTCAACGGCGGTTCGGCAGTCGAGCCCTACGGCCTCGTGGAACTGTCGCTGCTCGGTGAAGACCAGCCGTTGATGGAGCAGGAAGGCGGCATCGGAAAAAGGGTCATCCAGAACCAGGCGGCCCAGCAACTCGTCTACATGATGAACCAAGTGATCGAGACGGGCACGGGCGGGCGCGCGAAGCTCGAAGGGCGCGAGGCCGCGGGCAAGACCGGCACCACCAACTCCGCGCGCGACGCCTGGTTCGTGGGCTTCACGGCGGACTACGTCGCGGGCGTCTGGATGGGCTACGATGACAATACGCCGCTCAAGGGCGTGACAGGTGGCGGCCTCCCCGCGGAGATCTGGCAGGAGACGATGACGCGGGTCCACGCCGACCTGCCGCCCCGTCCGCTGCCGATGATCCGCCCTGAAATGGCGCCCGTGGTGGTGGAAGACGTGCCGGACCAGCCGATCAACCCGGGTAACATCTTCAACGGCGGAAACAATCGCGCCCCTCGCGAAGACAGCCTGATCGGTGTCATCCAGAACATACTCGGCATCAATTGATGTACCGGAACGCATACCGCGATGCCGAATGTGATCGGTCGCGTTAACCAATTCTTGGCGACCCGTCCCGCATGGTCGGGGAAGTAGAGAAAAGTGGGCAAATGAGTCTCGATACGACAGAGAGCGGACGGAACGAGCTGCGCGCCATCATGCGCGAGAGCCGCAGCCTTTATTGGGCCGTCGGGCTCTTTTCGGTCTTCGTGAACCTGCTGATGCTGACCGGTCCGATCTACATGCTGCAGGTCTACGACCGAGTTCTCGGCAGCCGGTCGGAGGAGACGCTCCTGGCGCTCACCGTGCTCATGGCGTTTCTCTTCGGCATGATGGGGCTTCTGGATTTCGTTCGTGGCCGGGTCCTCGCCCGCATCGGGGCAAAGTTTCAGGCGCGCCTCGACCATCGCGTATTCACCGCCGTGCTCGACTACGACTCCCGGCTCAACCGCCGCTCCGGTACGACCGAGAACGGGTTGAAGGAATTGGAGGCTATTCGCAGGCTTCTGGCTTCGCCTGTCTTCTCGGCGCTTTTCGACCTGCCGTTCACGCCGGTTTTCCTCGCAGGCATCCTCCTGTTCCACCCGTATCTTGGCATTCTGGCGCTTGTAGGCGGCGGCATTCTCGTCGCGATCGCGATCCTGAACCAGATCACGACATCGGCCCCGATGCGGCACGCCAACCAGGCCTCGTCGCAGTCCGACAACCTCGCCGAACAGTTGCGATCCGAAGCCGAGATGGTGCGCGCGCTGGGCATGTCCGACGCGGCCTTTGACCGCTGGTATCGCGAACGCCACGCGGCGCTTGCCGACTCGGTGATCTCCGCTGACCGGTCGGGTGCCTATAGCTCGTTGTCCAAGACGCTCAGGATGCTGCTGCAATCCGCAATCCTCGGCCTCGGTGCCTGGCTCGTCCTGCAGGGCGAGGTGACGCCGGGCGTGATGATCGCCGCGTCGATCCTGCTCGGGCGGGCGCTGGCGCCGGTGGACCTCTTGATCGGCCAGTGGCCGCTGGTGCAGGCGGCACGCCGCGGCTGGCGCACATTGGCGGCGCTCCTGTCCGAAGTCGAGCGTCCGGGGCCACGCACCGCCCTGCCGCGGCCCGAAGCGATACTCACTGCCGAGAACCTCACGGTCGTGCCGCCGGGCATGACCCAGGCGGCGCTCCGGATGGTCAATTTCAATGTACAGCCAGGCGAGGCGCTGGGCATCATCGGCCCTTCCGGGGCCGGCAAGTCGACCCTCGCCCGCGCGATCACCGGGGTCTGGAAGCCTGCGGGCGGCCGTCTCAGGCTCGACGGTGCCGCGCTCGATCAGTTCGACCCGGCCACGCTTGGTCAGCACATCGGTTTCCTGCCCCAGCGCGTGCGTCTCTTTGACGGGACCATCGCCGACAACATCGCGGGGCTCACGCTTACGCCGGATGACGCCAAGGTCGTCGAAGCGGCCAAGAAGGCGGCGGCGCACGACCTGATCCTGCGGCTCCCGGACGGCTATGACACGCCGGTGAAAGGGGCGGGCGGTTTGCTGTCCGGTGGCCAGTTGCAACGGATCGGACTCGCCCGCGCGCTCTACGGCGATCCCGTTGTGCTGGTTCTGGATGAACCCAATGCGAACCTCGACAACGAAGGCAGCGAGGCGCTCAATCAGGCAGTTCGCGCGGTGAAGCAGGATGGTGGGGCGGTGCTCATCATGGCGCACCGGCCGTCGGCGATCCAGGAATGCGAGAAGCTTCTCGTGCTGGACGACGGGATGCCGCGCGCTTTCGGCCCGCGTGACGAGGTGCTCCGGCGCACGGTGCAGAACGCGGCACAAATCGCGGAAAGCCAGATGCAGCGCCAAGGCGGAGGAGTAACCTGATGGCGCGCGACGTGGCGAAGCCCAGGGCAACGAACGTCAGCCGGATCGCAGCGGGCGGGCCGACGGAGGACAAGGCCGGCGCGACCGTTGCGCGGGCATGGTCTGCCCGCACGCATATCCTTGCAGGCGTGGCCGCCTTGCTCCTGCTGGTCGGCGGGTTCGGCACATGGTCCGTGACGACGGATATCTCCGGCGCAATCATCGCGCCCGGCGCCGTGGAAGGCGAACAGAACCGGCAGGTCGTTCAGCATCCGGACGGCGGCGTGATCGAGAGCATCGAGGTGCGCGAGGGCGACATCGTCGAGGCGGGGGACGTGCTCATCAGGCTCGATCCCGAATTGCTCCGTTCGGAGCTCACCATCGTCGAGAACCAGCTCTTCGAACTGGTGTCGCGCCGCGGCCGGCTTGAAGCCGAACGGGACGGTCGCGCGCGTGTCACGTTCGACGACATGCTTGTTGAAGAAGCGAAAACGCACCCGGACGCCCAGGACTTCATGGAAGGTCAGCGCCGCCTGTTCGAGCAACGCGTTGAATCCCTCGCCGCCGAGACCGAAAAACTTCGCGAACGACTGGCACAGATCGAAAGCCAGAACGAAGGGATCGCAGCCCAGCAAACGGCCCTCACGACGCAGCTCGACCTGATCGACGAAGAACTGGCGAACAAGAAATCGCTCCTGGAGCGCGGGCTTGCGCAATCCTCGGTCGTGCTGGCCCTCGAACGCGACAAGGCGGCGCTCGAGGGCCAGCGCGGTGAGCTGGCCGCCATGATCGCGCAGAACCGGGGGCGCATGACCGAGATCGAGATCGACATTCTCAAGCTCGGACAGACACGCCGTGAGGAAGCGATCCAGAACCTGCGGGAACTGGGCTACAGAGAACTCGAACTGGCGGAACGCCGCCGCGCGCTCATCGCGCAACTCGGCCGGCTCGACATTCGCGCGCCTCTGTCCGGTGCCATCCACGCGATGCAGGTTCATACCGAGCGCGAAGTGATCCGCGCCGCCCAGCCGCTGCTCTATATCGTTCCGCAGGACCAGCAACTCGTCATCGGGGCCCGGGTCGACCCGATCGACGTGGACGAGATTCACGTGGGGCAGGAGGTTATCCTGCGCCTTGCCGCGCTGGACCAGCGGACCACGCCGGAACTCACCGGTCACGTCGTGACCGTTTCAGCCGATGCGCTTACGGACGAGAACACCGGGCGGACCTTCTACCGCGCGCGCATCGCACTGGGCGAGGGAGAGATGGACAAGCTGCCGGAGGGGACCACGCTCGTCCCGGGCATGCCGGTCGAAGCTTATCTGCGCACCCAAGACCGCAGCCCGCTTGCCTATTTCGTGAAGCCGCTCGCGGATTACTTCAACAAGGCGTTCCGAGAAAGCTGACCCTTTCGCCCGGGCAAACGCCGCGCTAGCGTGCCGCCAGAGATGGAGGCGCGCATGAGCGAAATCGAATCCCGACTGGCCGACCTTGGCATCACCCTGCCGGACGCTCCGGCGCCCGCGGCGAACTACGTCCCGTTCCACGTGGTCGGCGACATGGTCTATGTCTCGGGCCAGGTGTCGATGTCGAACGGCACGATCCTGACCGGCAAGCTGGGCGACGACCTGTCGGTCGAGGCCGGGGCGCAGGCCGCCAAGCTCTGCGCGATCAGCCTGCTGGCGCAGGTGAAGGCCGCCTGCGGCGGCGATATCGACCGGCTGAAGCGCGTGGTGAAGCTCACCGGTTTCGTGAACTCCACGCCCGATTTCGGCGACCAGCCCAAGGTGATCAACGGCGCGTCCGACTTTCTCGTGGAGGCGCTGGGCGAGGCCGGGCGCCACACCCGCTCCGCAGTCTCCGCCGCCTCGCTCCCCTTCGGCGCGGCGGTCGAGATCGAGGGCATTTTCGAGATCGGATGATGCCCCTTCCCGCCGCCTTCCTCGGTCCGCCGCTCGCGCACCGGGCCTATCACGACGCGAGCGAGGGTCGCCCGGAAAACTCCCGTGCCGCCGTGCGGGCGGCCGTCGCGGCGGGCTACGGGGTCGAGATCGACGTTCAGCTCTCGCGCGACGGGATCGCGATGGTGTTCCACGACTACGAGCTGTCGCGGTTGACCGAGGCCACGGGGCCGATCGCTCAGCGCCCCGCTCGCGAGCTGGGCGAGATCGCGCTGCGACACGGCGACGAGGGTATCCCGACGCTTGCCGAAATCCTGGAGATCGTTGGAGGGCAGGTGCCTCTCCTCATCGAGATCAAGGATCAGGACGGCGCGATGGGCGCGAACGTGGGCGCGCTGGAGGCATCGGTTGCCCGCGCGCTCGTGGGCTGCGACGGACCGGTCGCGGTGATGTCCTTCAACCCCCATTCCGTCGCCGAAATGGCGCGGCAGGCACCGGACGTCCCCCGCGGCCTCACCACCTGCGCGTTCCGGGCCGATGACTGGCCGCTCCTCAACGCGACCACGCGCACGCTGCTCGCGCGTATCCCGGATTTCGACCGCGTGGGGGCCGCGTTCATCAGCCATGACGCCGTCGACCTCGCCTCCGACACCGTGGCCGCGTTCAAGGGCAAGGGCGTGCCGGTCCTGTGCTGGACCGTCCGCTCGCCCGAGGCGGAGACACAAGCGCGTGAGATCGCGGATAACGTGACTTTCGAAGGCTACCCCGCCGCGCTGCGCGGTTGACCTGCCGCACACAAGCCCCCGTATTGGACACATGGACCAGCGCGCGATCGAAATCCGGACGCATGACAGTATCGACGGGATCGATCCCGCCGACTGGGACGCCTGCGCCTGTCCCGAGGGGGCGGACCGCCCCGACGATCCCTTCACCACGCACCGGTTCCTGTCGGCGCTGGAACGCTCCGGCTCGGTCGGGCCGGGGACGGGGTGGCAACCCCTCTACCTCTCCGCACGCGACGAAAGCGGGCTGATCGGCGTCGCGCCGATGTACGCCAAGAGCCACAGCCAGGGCGAGTACGTGTTCGATTACAGCTGGGCACACGCGTGGGAGCGGGCCGGCGGCCGCTACTATCCCAAGCTCCAGATCTCCGTGCCGTTCACACCGGCGACGGGCCGTCGGTTCCTCGTGGAACCCGGCGCGGAGCGCGAGGCGACGGCGGCGCTCGTGCAGGGCGCGGTGCAAGTGGCGGCGGACAACGAACTGTCCTCGCTCCATGTCACCTTCTGCACCGAGGGTGAGGCGCGCGCGGGCGATGCGATGGGGCTGATCCACCGTAGTCACAGCCAGTATCACTGGTTCAACGACGGCTACGCGGATTTCGACGCCTTCCTGGACACGCTCGCCTCCCGCAAGCGCAAAGCGATCCGCAAGGACCGGCGCACGGCACAGGGGTTCGGCGGCGAGATCGTGGGGCTGACCGGCGACGATCTGAAACCCGAGCACTGGGATGCGTTCTGGACGTTCTACCAGGACACCGGCAGCCGCAAATGGGGCACGCCCTACCTCACCCGCGCATTCTTCGACGAGGTGCAGGAAACGATGCGCGACGACGTGCTTCTGGTGCTGGCGATGCGCGAAGGGCGCCCCGTTGCCGGCGCGCTCAACTTCATCGGGCGCGACGTGCTCTACGGCCGCTACTGGGGCTGTATCGAGCACCACCCGAGCCTGCATTTCGAACTGTGCTACTACCAGGCCATCGACCACGCGATCGCGCGGGGTCTCAGCCGGGTCGAGGCCGGGGCGCAGGGCGATCACAAGCTCGCCCGGGGCTACAGGCCGGTGACGACACACTCGCTCCACTGGATCAGTGATCCGGGACTTCGCAACGCCGTCGCAGAATTCTGCGAGCGCGAGGCCGAGGCGGTGGACGAGGATATCGAGGTCCTCACCTCGATGGGTCCGTTCAAACGCGGTTGACCTTCAGGCGCCCGCACCCCACATTCATAAAAGCGAATATGGAGGAGCTTATGGCCTACACCATCGACCGCCTCATCGACGGCGCGGACTTCGAAGACGTCGACGCGAGGACGCGCAAGGCATTGGGCGACGCCGGATTCGGCGTGCTGACCGAAATCGACGTGCAAGCCACGATGAAAAAGAAGATCGACAAGGACATGCCGGGCTACCGCATTCTCGGGGCCTGTAACCCCGGTATGGCATGGGAGGCCATCGGGATGGAGCCGAAGGTCGGCGCGATGCTGCCCTGCAACGTCATCCTGCGCGAAGTGGATGCCGGGGTCGAGGTCTCTGCCATCGACCCGGTCGCTTCGATGGCCGCGATCGACAACGCCGAGTTGCCCAAGGTGGCGGCCCAAGTGCGTGAAATGCTCAAGGATGTCGTCGCCGCGATTTGAAGGCGCGCGGGCAAGCCCGCGGCGCCGCGGTGGGGGGCGGGGCGGCCGCAGGGATGGCCGATTCATACGCTTGTATAAGATCCGGGACAAGCATTGCCCGGTCTATCCTGCCCCCGGCGTCGGCGATCCGGTCGACGCGAGACGCGAACCTCCAGGAGCGATCCCATGACCTTCCC
>CAXRHZ010000051.1:0-3061 GCA_964230745.1 Maritimibacter sp.
GCCGTCGACCGACACGATGTCCCCACGATGGCGTATCTGCTCGTTCGTCATGATCTCTTCGACGCTCAACACACGCGAGGCAACCGCATCATGGCGGGCGAATACCGCTTCCACTTCCTTAGCCGTGTGCTGCGTGACGAAATCATTGATCGCGTCAAAGACCACCGTCATGTGCCGCGACATCTCGCCCAATGTCGCGAACCGCGGGTCATCGGCGAGGGCATCGCCTCCGACCGCCCGCAACAGGCGCTGCGCGGTTTCCGCGCTCCCTGCCGAAACGCTCAGCCACACCCCATCGGACGTTCGGAACATCCCCCCCGGAGCAAAGTCCATCGGCTGGCGCAGCCCATTGCGTCGCGGCGAGAGGTTCGCGCCAGTCAATGCGGGAACAGGATAATCCATCAACCGAAGCAGGGCCTCGAATACTGCAATATCGACGACCTGACCGCGTGCTATCCCCTTTTCGCGAGCAAATAGCGCGATCATGATTCCCAAAGCGCCCATTAGCCCTGTCGTGCTGTCAGCCGCCGGAAAGCCGGGGTGCATCGGCGGCCCGTCGGGAAAACCGGTCAGATGCGCTAATCCACTCATGGCCTCCGCAGCACGCCCAAACGCTGGCAGGTCGCGCATCGGACCGTCCTGTCCGTAACCTGAAACCCGCAAGACAACCAAGTCCGGGTTCCAATCGTGCAAGACGTCTGGCCCAACACCGGCACGTTCCAGCACACCCGGTCGGAAATTCTCGATCAGCACGTCGGCATCTTCGACCAACTTTCGCAGGATGTCCCGGCCCTCGTCGGACTTCCAGTCCAGACCTAGTGTTTTCTTGTTACGGCCCAAAGTCTTCCACCAGACGCCCACCCCATCCTCTGCCTTGGGTCCAAGGTCGCGCATCATATCCGTCCGGTTGGGGGCTTCGATCTTGATGACATCTGCACCAAAATCCGAGAGTAAAGCTGCCGCAAGTGGTCCGGCAATTACGTGACCAAGTTCTATAATCTTCAGTTGATCAAGGGGTCCAGACATCTGCACTTTCGACTTTGCTAATTTTCTAATGGTTGTTCGATTCCTAGCAAAGGCGAAGTCGGATCTCAAGATTCAAAGGTAATCACCTCCCCGAAAACGTAACCGCCCGGTTGTTACCATGGATCAGATCATTGGCGTCCTGTTCCATGGAAGCGGTTCGTTGAGCGGGTTGGTCATGTGATTGTGGATGCGGTCGAGGATTTCGGCCAGCCAGGCTGGCGGATAGAGGCCGTTCATCTTGGCTGTCTCGACAAGGGACATCGCCCAGGACAGCGTTTCGCCACCGCTGTCGGAGCCTGCAAAAAGCCAGTTCTTTCGCCCGACGCTGATCGGGCGCATGACGCGCTCGGCGGTGTTGTCGATGCCGACGCGGCCATCTCCAAGGAAGAGCTCGAATGACGGCCAGCAGCTGAGACCATAGCGGAAGGCCTTCGCGAGATCGCCCTTGCCGGGAATGCGTCGCAGTTGGGCCTCGGTCCATGCCTTGAAGGCCTAGACCATGGAGCGGGAGTGCGCCTGGCGTGCTGCCAGCCGCAGTTCCGCTGTCTTTTTTGCCCACCCGAACTATGGCCTGCCGTGCGTTCTTTCAGGCCTGTGGGACGAAGCGCTCGTCTTTGGCGGCACCGAAGTGGCTCCGACATTCGGCGGTTTTCTCGAAGGCGCGCTTGAGGCGACGGAACATGCCTACACCGTCCTTAAGACGGGTCGAGGGCGCTCAGAGAAACGCTTATAACTGCATCTGCGTTCAGGCTGTCGCTGGGGAACCTGAAGGAGCGGTTTCTTGTTTAGGCGGCTTGATCAAGAAAAACAGCGCATACAATACCGGCACCGCGACCAGTGTCAGGATCGAGGCGAACGCGAGGCCACCCATGACTGTGACAGCCATCGATGCGAAGAAGGCGTCTGATATGAGCGGAATCATACCGAAAATCGTTGTGCCCGCAGCCAGCGCGACGGGCCTCAAACGGCTGACCGAGCCATCGATCAACGCCTGATAGTCCTCGACACCTTCGGCGCGTTGCTGATCGATTTCTTCCACCAGCACAATGGCATTCTTCATCAGCATCCCGGAAAGGGACAAGAAGCCGAGAAGCGCCGTGAACGTGAACGGTAGCCCAGTGAACAGCAGACCAAGAACCATCCCCGTGACCGACATCGGAACCACGAGCCACAGGATCAGTGGCTGGCGCACTTTGTTGAACATCAGGATCGAAATTGTCAGCATTACCAGAAAGCCCAAGGGAAGCTGTTTGCCGAGACTTGCCTGCGCTTCTCCAGCGCTTTCGAACTCGCCACCCCATTCCATCGTGTAGCCTTCGGGAAGCCGAATGGCTTCGATATCAGAGCGGACACTGCGAAAGGCCTCATCTGCTGTCAGGTCGCCGCCTGCGCCGCCGAGGACCGTTATCGTACGCTCACGGTCGCGGCGGTGGATAAGGGCCTCGACGAGGCGGGGCTCAAAGCCGGAGACGAGGTTGGCCATCGGCACATAGCCATTTGCACCCGGCGACCAGACGGAGAGATCGCGCAAACGATCCAGCCCGTCGCGCTCGACCTCGGGAAGCCGCAGATACATCGGGATTTCGGCATCGCCTTCGCGCAGGGTGCCGACCCGCAGGCCCGAGGTGCCGTATTGCACGGTGTCGGCGATCGAAGCGCGAGTCGCACCGGCCAACCGCATGCGAGCCTCGTCGACGATGGGTTCGACGAGAATTTCGCGCTGCCGCCAGTCTGTGCGCGGGTTTGTGATCGTGCCGGCCTCGTCGAAGATCGCAAGCGCGTTATCCGATAGCTGCCGAAGGACCACCGGATCGGGTCCGGAAAATCGCACGGCGACATCGGCCCCGGCAGGAGGACCGAAGACGATCTCCTCGACGCGGATAAGAGGATTGGAGAATTGCGCCGGCAGTTCGCGATTGAGACGCGCCGCAACATCGGGGATGAGTGTGGCATCGGTCGCACGCACGATCAGCTGACCGTAGCTCGCATCGGCCTGCTCAGGGTTGTAGGTCAGCATGAAGCGGCTGGCCCCTCG
>CAXRHZ010000052.1:0-247072 GCA_964230745.1 Maritimibacter sp.
GTAAGCGGTGTCTGAACCACACGTTGCCGGCCCCGGCGTTGGCTGCGAGGTGATACCCATCTCATGATGGGAGTGCGTTTCGCAATGGAGGCTCAGACTGCGTTTCTCAGATCGCTCGGTGTGGAGATTTTTGAGAGCGGACATCGCCGGTGGCCGGAGGCCGTGAAGGCGCGGGCCGTCGCAGAGACGCTGGAACCGGGCGCGACCGTGAACGCGGTGGCGACGCGTTACGGGGTGAAGCCGAACCAGCTGTCGGCATGGCGGAGCCTGGCCAAGCAAGGGAGGCTGGTCCTGCCCGCCGCCGAGATGGCCGACGAACCGGTATCTTTCGCGCCGCTGGTGTTGTGCGAGCCGGACCCTCCGCAGGCACCGGAACCTTCACCACATTCGGATGACAAGCTGCGGCTGATCTTCGGGGACGTGGCGATCGAGCTCGCCGCCGAGACCCCGGCGGCGCGGATTGCCGAGCTCGTGCATGCGCTCAGGGCGTCCTCGTGATGATGCCGTCCCACACCGTCCGTATCCTGGTGGCGACGCAGCCGGTCGACTTCAGGAAAGGGCATGACGGGCTCGCAGCGCTGGTGCAATCGGTGCTGAAGGAGGACCCGTTCACCGGCACCGTGTTTTTGTTCCGGGCGAAGCGCGCTGACAGGCTGAAGATCCTGTTCTGGGACGGCAGCGGGTTGGTGATGGCCTACAAGCGGCTGGAGGAGACCACCTTCACCTGGCCGGCGGTTCGGGACGGCGTGATGACGTTGAACCGGGCGCAGTTCGAGGCCCTGTTTGCCGGTCTCGACTGGCGCAAGGTGAAGGCCTTGGAGACCCGCCGTCCGGCTGCGGCAGAATGAATCAGGCGCGGGAAAGGGCGCGCATCTGACATCGCTTTGGGCTACCTTTCCGCCATGCCTGATGCCGCCATCATCGACCTGTCCGCCATTCCCGAGGCGCAGCGCGAAGCGGTCGCCGCAGTTCTGCGCGAGCGGGATGTTCTGAAGGAGGCCAACAAGCGCCTTGAGCATCTGGTCGCCGAACTCAACCAGGTCGTTCATGGCAAACGGTCGGAGAAGCTCAGCGAGGATGATCGACAGCTGGCTTTCGAAGACTTGGAAACGGCGATCGGCGAGGTCGAAGAGAAGCGGGACGTTCAGGTTCCCTCCGAGAGCCGGCCCCGGCGTGCGACCCGGCGCAATCGAGGCAACCTGCCCAAGGACCTGCCACGCATCGAGCGGGTGATCGAGCCGAACAGCCTATTGTGCCCCTGCGGTTGCGGGGAGATGCACAAGATCGGC
The DNA here is from genome assembly GCA_964230745.1 of Maritimibacter sp. Lineage (GTDB taxonomy): Bacteria > Pseudomonadota > Alphaproteobacteria > Rhodobacterales > Rhodobacteraceae > Maritimibacter. The sequence continues at coordinate 1,290 of CAXRHZ010000052.1, forward strand.
GAGGATCGCACCGAGCGGCTGGACATCGTGCCTGCAAAGTTGCGGGTGATCGTCACGGTTCGTCCCAAATACGCATGTCGCAGCTGCACGGACGGCGTGACCCAGGCGCCGGCCCCGGCGCATCTCATCGAGGGTGGCCTGCCGACCGAAGGCGCCATCGCGCATGTGCTGGTCGGCAAATACGCGGACCACTTGCCGTTGTATCGACAGAGCCGGATCCTTGCCCGATCGGGCATCGAGATCCACCGCAGCACGCTGGCCGACTGGGTCGGCACCGCCGCCTTCCATCTCGGCCCGGTAGTCGACCGGCTGGCCGAGCATCTGAAGGCGTCGACCAAGCTATTCATGGACGAGACCACGGCCCCCGTTTTGGACCCGGGGCGCGGCAGAACCAAGACAGGATACCTCTGGGCGCTCGCCCGTGACGACCGGGGTTGGGGCGGAGATGATCCTCCGGGTGTGGTCTTCTTCTACGCACCCGGTCGTGCCGGGGAAAACGCGGAGACGATCTTACGGGGCTTCGACGGAACCCTACAAATCGACGGTTACCAGGGCTACAACCGCCTCACGCGCCTCTCCCGGAGGGGCGGTGATCCGGTGCGGGTTGCTCATTGCTGGGCCCATGCGCGGCGCAAGCTGAAGGAGGTGTTCGACCGTGACGGCTCCGAGATCGCCGCCGAGGGGCTGCGCCGGATCGCCGAGTTCTACAAGGTCGAAGCCGACATCCGCGGCGCGTCACCGGGCCAACGGCTCTCAACCCGTCAGGCGCGCACGGCGCCCCTCGTGACCGAGTTCGGTGAATGGCTGCAACGGCAGCGCCAGCGCATCTCCGCCAAGTCGCGCTTGGGAGAGAAGCTCGCCTACATCCACCGACACTGGGACGGATTGCAGACCTTCCTTCAAGATGGGCGGGTCGAGATCGACTCCAACAGCGTCGAGAACCTGATCCGGCCGATCGCTCTGAACAGGAAGAACGCATTGTTCGCCGGGCATGACGAAGGCGGGTGCGCCTGGGGTCGTATTGCGTCGCTCATCGAGACCGCAAAGATCAACGGCGTCGAGCCCTTCGCTTATCTCAAGGCCACCCTCGAAGCCATCGCCGCCGGCCATCCCCAAGGCCAAATCGACGATCTCTTGCCCTGGAACTTCACCCCGTCAAGCTGAACCCGGGTGGGGCGCAGAGTAAGCATCCGGCGTGGGCCGCGGTTAGGCGGCTTGTCGGAGTTCCAGGGGTTGCCAGTTCCACGGTAGTAGGTCCGGCACCTGCGAGGCGGTCATGTCGGGGAGCCGGGCGAGAACGTCTGCCAACCAAGCTTGGGGATCGATGTCGTTCAGCTTTGCGGTGACGATCAAGGAATACATGAAGGCGGCGCGGTCGCCGCCGCGCTCCGAGCCGGCGAAGAGCCATGACTTCCGGCCAAGGGCCACGCCGCGCAGCGCCCGCTCGGCGGCATTGTTCGTCAGGCAGATCCGGCCGTCCTCGAGGAAGCGGATGAAGGTCTCCCAACGTTCGGCCTTGAACATGTAGGCGATCGCCTTGGCGACGGGATTGTGCCTCGACATCGTGTCCCGTTCGGTGCGCATCCAGTCGTGAAGCTCGTCGACCAGCGGCCGGACCAGGCGCTGCCGGGCTTCGAGCCGCGCCGCGGCGTCCAGACCGTTGATGCCGCGCTCGACATCGAAGATCGCGTCGATCCGGGTGACGGCCTCCAGCGCCACGGGGGAGATGTCGTGGGCCGGCTTCCGTTTGCGGGCGTTTTCCTTGATGTCGGCCAGTTCGAAGAACTTGCGCCGGGCATGGCTCCAGCAGAGCGCGCTCTTGACCGGGCCGGGATCGCGGTCGCCGCGATAGAGGTCGTTGTAGCCGCCATAGGCATCGGCCTGGAGAACCCCTTTCCAGCCCGCAAGATGCCGGTTGGGGTGGGCCATCTCCCGGTCGCGCGAGAAGTAAAACAGCGCGGCCGGCGGTGCATCGCCCGCGAACGGGCGATCGTCGCGGACATAGGTCCAGAGCCGCGCCGTGCGCGTCCCGCCCTTTGCGAGCAATGGCACTGTCGTGTCGTCCCCGTGAAGCCGTTCGGCCCCGAGAACATGGGTCTGGATCAGGGCATGGATCGGCGCGAGCGCCGCGGCGCAGGCGCCGACCTGGTCGGCCAGGGTCGACAGGCTGAGGTCCACGCCTTCCCGAGCATAGCGCTCGGCTTGCCGGTTGAGCGGCTGGTGCTGGCCGAACTTCTCGAACAAGACCATGGCCAGCAGGTTCGGCCCCGCCCAACCACGCGGCGTGGGGTGGAAGGGGGCCGGCGGCTGGCTGATCTTCTCGCACTGCCGGCAGGTGAACTTCTCGCGGACGGTCTGGATCACCTTCCACTGCCGGGGAATGACCTCGAGCGTCTCGGTGATATCCTCGCCCATCTTCACGATACGATCCGAGCCGCAGCAGGAACAGGCGGAGGGTGCCTCAATCACCACCCGCTCGCGGGGCAGATGCTCGGGGAAGGGCTTGCGGGCCGGGCGGCGGCGCTCGAAGCCGGCGACCGTCGTGGTCTTCGCCACCTTCTCGGCGGCGATTTCGTGCTCGGTGGCCGCGGCTTCGAGTTCCTCGAGCTGCAATTCCATCTGGTCGATCAGGCGGACGCGGCGCTCAGAGCTGTGGCCATACTGCTCGCGCCGGAGCTTGGCGATCTCGAGCCGGAGGTGCTTGATCATTGCTTCGGAGGTCGAAACGACCGCCCGGGTCTGCGCCAGTTCGCTCTCGGCGGCCTCCGCACGAGCCTCCGAGGCCGCGAGCGCGGCGCGCAATCTGGCGATCTCGGAAGCGGCATCTGACATGGGTGAGACCTACCATGCGGCCATCGGAAAGCCCATGCAAATAAGGCTGAAGAAGCCGATTTATCCCGCCTTTGCAGGGCGTTGGGTCCAGCGCGGATTGCGCCAGTCGATCCCCTCCAGGAGATAACCGAGCTGGGCTGCGGATATCTGCACCGCTTCACCACTTCCGCTGATCGGCCAGATGAACTTCCCCGCCTCCAACCGCTTCGTATAGAGCGACATGCCGACGCCGTCGTGCCACAGCAGTTTGACCAGGTCGCCCTTGCGCCCTCGGAAGCAGAAGATCTCGCCGGCATGCGGGTCGCGCCCGAGCCCCTGCTGCACCGTCAGCGCCAGGGTGTTCATGCCGCGCCGCATATCGGTGACCCCGCCCGCGATCCACACGCGCACCCCCGCCGGGAAGGCGATCATCGGCCTTCCAGTGCCGGAAGCAGCCGCGTCAAAACCTCCGGGTCCACCGACGAAGGTGCCAGAAGCCGCCGTCCGTTCCTTAGCACGATCTCGAGCTGAACGTCCGGGGTGTCGCGCGGCGCCTCCTGTGCCGTCACAGGCACTGCCGCAGGCGCCTTGGGTGAAACCGCCAGTGGGATGAATGAAGGCGGCGTCTCGGTGCCAAGCTCACCGTCGCGATACTGTCGCCGCCATATGGTTAGCAGGGAGCGCGACACGCCATGCCGCCGCGCCGTAGCCGAGACCTGGCGATGCCCAAGAAAACTCTCCTCTACGATACGGACCTTGTCCGCATCATCCCAGTGTCGCCGGCGCGGCACGTCCGCGGCGGAGAGGACTTCAATCTCGGGTCTGAACTTATAGTCGGCCATAAGGTCGGACTTAGCACCGACGCCGAAATCCCGTCAGACGGCCTCCGCCGGAGGGATACGGCGCAGACGCCGCTTACTTCACTGCAGTTCCGAATGGAAATCATTAATCCGCCTAAAGCAGACATTAATGATGCATGCTGCACGCTATGCGACAATCGCATCGGTCTCAGCAACCGACCAATCGCTAATCGCTTAGAATTCGTTGGATCGCTTTCGCGACGAAGCGGGCAGAGAAAACAGCACCTGCATGGTGAAGGTCATCGCCCTTTGTTTCGTTTGCAAGGTCTACGACAGTCTTTGCCGCGAAGCATCTGATACCTTCTGAATGGAGAGCGGCGGCTCGATAGAGCCCATACACCTCCATATCAAGGCCACCGACTTTTCGGTGTTGTTCCCTAATTTCATCTGCCTTGTCACTAGAGGCAATCACCACAGAACCTGAAACCGTAGGCAAGATCGCTGCTGCTCGATCCAATGAGCGGTACAGTTCAGGCAGGTCGGCAGTCAACTCCTGACAGCTTGGGTCTGCTTCTATGAGATGGCTGAGTATCGTTCGAATGTCGTTGCGTAAAGGTTCTTGGTAGTGCGACAGCTTGAATTCTTCGCCCTTCCACTTCCCCGACTGATGTTCCCAAGTCGGGTCCGAGACCAACAGAGTTCCAAGCCCGACTTCGCCCTCAAATCCGGCGCAAATACCTGCCATACACACTAGTTTGGGGCGAAACAGTGAAAGGACCTGAGCACAGATTGCAGCTGTATCGACCAAGCCCATGCGCGGCTGAACAACACAAATTCCGTTGAACCCAGCGATCGATATGTCCCTACAGTCCAAGCCATGATATCGTGATAGTTCTCCATACGTCACGTCGCCTTGGACTTCGCGAAAACCTATACGCTCTTCTTCAAGAGCACATATGATTGCAAAATCAATAGCTTGCTTTTGCTCAACTCGTTGTAGGCAGACTTTCAAGCACGCCCGCCAGTCTGATTGGTTATTGTAGTCAAGCAAAAAAATACCAAGGCGCTTGAAGCTTGTAGCTTGTCTTTCGATCAAGTCGTCAAATTGTGAAATTGCGACAACTACGGCACTTGAATTCAAAGAGCTACCGCTCAAGAAATCTAGTAGATGGTCGGAGAAATCAGACGGTTCATCGCCATCCCGTCGAGGCAGCATCAAGTCTGTTACAATAAGATCAAAACGCCGTTCGAAGATTAGTTTAGCTGCCTCTGCGAATGTTTGAGCAATGCAGAACGGGATGTCTGGATCGCCAAAGTAATCTCGAATCTCACTTTCGATCGATGACCGCTTTTCCGGTTCATCTTCAATTATTAGAAACTCAGCCACTTCCAGAAACCGCCTTTCTTAATTGTTCTTTCCAAAGTTCGTTGTCCATCTCGAAGTGAATGACGTCGATGATTATCGCTTGGATGTTTTTCTGTAAAAACCGCCGCGCGCGTATAAGATCGACTAGCTTCCCATCATACTCGATTTCAGGGTATTGAGTGAGGATTGTGACGGGATCATGCCGAGACTGGTAAGAGATTTCGAGCAGAACTTCGATCCCCCCTGCTGGCATTGGCAACCCTGCTCCGCCACCAGGAAATTGGCGATGGCTGGGTAATGCGATGTCCAAGACAATGTGGTCATATCCATCGCCCTGCATACAGCCCACGGCATCGCGGACAGTCTTCGCAACGACAAGGTCCAGTTTGGAAGAAACGCTTCTCAGAGCGGCCTCAACCTTGGTCTGCTTGTATTCATCATCCTCGACTAGAAGTATCCTCATTCGGCACCATCAGTCCTTTGGTCAGTACCTGTAATCGGAAGGCTCATAACGACTGAAAACGTGACGCGGTCTTCGCTAAACTTAACAATGAAGTCGCTCAGTTCATCGACTTCTTCAACCAAAACTCGGATCTTTCTCAACCCACTGTTTTTGTCCTCTAACATAGCCGCACCTATATCCGAGGTCATAGCTGAGTTGATAGCGTGGTAACTCGACTCCTCTCGCCCAGATTTGAGGGCTGAAGTGACACTCATCGTGATTTCCGAGATACTGGGCGACACAGACTTTGACTGAACGTCAAAGTGAATTTCACCCGTCCTTTCGCCATGCTTTGCAGCGTTGTCCACGAGCACAAAGAGGACATCATAGAAAGTGTGGAAACGATGACCAAACATGTCGATACCAGTCTCGCCTAGCTCGACACACTTTGGGAAAAACCCGGAATATCGTCCTTGGACCTCATGTATCACTGCGTGGAAAAGCAGAGACAACGTTGCTGACGGACTGACGTTTGATGGTCGAGTTAGCCAACCAACAAGTTGCTCAAATCTTTGCTGAAGTTCTGTGTTCAAATGACGCGCCGCATCCAAAATCTGAGCTTCGAGTTCGCTGCCACTACCCGAAATGTGCTGATTAGGCCGGATTACTAGCTCATGCTGTGCCGCCAACGCCGCCGCTCTCAATCTCTTAAGGTCTATCTCGAGAAGCAACCAACAGAAGTCATAAATGTAGCTGATAGCAACACTCGCGCCGCGATCCTCCGCAAGCGCGGACGCCACCGAATTCAGCATGCTTAGAGCAGTGCTTCTCTTGTCGCTGTCACCTATCGAGGGGATGATGAGACCCGCTTTACGCTCGCTGGACTTTACTCTCAACAGCTCAAGGCCGAACGCCTTCACGACAGCTTCAACCTTTGTATGCCACAGCCGGACAAAGCCAGAAAATTCGGGAGACGATAAAGCAAATTGATCAGCAATCGCGTCAACCGGTTCTTTGAGTTCCGCAACCAAGACGCCGTGAAGTGTTCCGTGCCTTATCCGCCTGCCAATGTAAGAATCGACACCGTAGAACTCATTTGTGCAGAACTCTTTGTAGGCCAAATTTAACACTTGAAACAGCTTTGCGCTCGGATCTTCAACCGCTGCGATTGGATCATCTAGATTCGGAATTGCTTCACTGGAATCAGAGATCGCATCACTGATACTTGCCAGTTCACGAAGTGAAGAGGCTATTGTTTCCATAGCCCAGTATTGGAACTTTAGTTGATCAACATATATCCTGGTATCATCGATGCTTCCTCTGACTTTACGCAGCCTAAGGTTCAGCCGATGAGATTTGGCTCGAAGTGCAGCGTCTTCGTCTTTACGGCTATCACCGTACCACTCCAAAAGGTCAGCTTGGGCGTTTATCACCGCATTGGAATCCTCGAAGAGAAGATAGAGTTCCGTTAGGAAATATTCATTACAGGTCGCGAACAGATGTTCCGCGACATTTGGCGCGTCGTCGTCAAGGTATTGAGCAAATTTTACAATATCTCCGCCAAAGTCTTGACCGACTATATCCTGAGTGGCTCTTCTGTATGCATGATCCGAAACCCGGTTTTCGTCGGCATCAAACCTCAAAGCTGTTCGCAAATACTCGTAGAGTCTGTCGCCAGAGCGCATAGGTATAAACTTTGTAAGCTCGGAAAGCGACAAAAGGAGCGAAACGTCCATCGTTCGGTCCAGTAGCCTAAGAAGGTCTTTACCGCCGGCAATCTCCAAAGTTGATCCGCTAGTGCTCAGAGCACCTGCCAGCGCCAAGGTCCGGTGAAAAGTTCCGCAAGTTCGCGTATCAACTGGCAACTCAGGAAGAGAGGACAATGCACGAGATGGCAATAGATGTTCTACTTTGGAAATACCTGAGTCGACTAACGTTTGTTCGGTTCCGCCTTCTTTGAAAACGCCATCTAGACGATGACCAAACCCCATCTCGATTCTGCGCCTATATTCCATGACATCATGGAATTCTGACCAAGCAAGAGAATGGCGGAAAAGTCGATATTCAAGAAAATCTGGATCGCCCTGCAGAAGATCAATAACATCCCTGAAGCGGTCTTCGCCGAAAGTACTAATCCACGCTTTATGGACACTTTCCGGGATGACGCCGTGAATCTTCTCTGCAACGTCTTCCTTGAACCTGGAACTGTGATCACTCAAACACCGTTCCAAGAACTCTAGCGAGTCGAGTACACCCCACCGAGAATATGCTTCCAGTGGCGCCAATCCCTGCTCAGACGTCCAGGAAAATGGCGACATAAAGTCTTGCAACACTGGGCTTACTGCCCTTGAAACCCGCGCATCCTTCACGTGTGAAAGGAATGTCCGACGGACTCGAATATAGCTGAGCTGTTCATCCACGCTGTCTTCGAAAGCGACCGCAAGTAGGTGACGGCGCTTGGAGAGAAATGGGTCGATTGCCGCACCAAGCTGCAACCCAGCCTCCTTCGAGAATTCTGTGTGCCTGAGGCTTAGGGCCTTTCTCATCAAAAAGAGCGAAATTCCAAAGTCGTCAGCGTGTTCCTGAAGCAGTTGGGAGACACGACCGCCATTTCGCTCAAACACCGCGTCGTTGATCTGAGCAACAGAAAAGATCGCTCGCAACAGTTCCTGTTCTGAGGCTCCAAAGCGCGCTTTCTGTATTGCCAGGTCAGCCTCCAAGCGATTGTCACCTAAATACGGAGCAGACGTACAATCTTCGATGCTTGCTGGGAAAATAGGGGCTATGGACACATGCTGGGCGGTTGGGCTAGAAATCAAGAATTGGAACGCGCGAAAAAGATCGGAACTGGTAGCCTCTTTCTTTAACCGCCGCATTGCTTGGCGTGATACAGAAGGCTGATCAGTCGCTAATATGCCGCGTAGAATATTCCTCACGGTCTTACTCTTGACAGCAAAAAGGCCAATGTTGTTTTTCTTCGTCAAATCTCTTTTCGCCTGTTCCAATGTGAGACCCAATTGCGTCGAAGCTGGCTTGTAAGAATAGTGCCTTGCGAGGAGCTGACGAGTAGCACATCTCGTAATGAGATGTCGATAACCACAAACTGTTGGATCTTTGCCAAGTTGCTTAAGCGGCCACATGCCCTATCCGCAGTTGGAAGGACTCGCTGCAAAGAAACGGCTTGTCATCGCTTAGCCACATTTACCTTCTCCACCAACGTCCCCAAGTGCGACGGCTGACTGTTGCCGAAGTTCGCAGTCATGACGAACGGCCACTTCTATAGGCTGCGGCGCAGGATTGGCTGCCCTCGTTGCGAGGCGGGATTGGACCGTTTGCTTTCAATCTAATAGGTCGACCACGTCTTTGACGTTCAAGTGGGTGTAGCGTTGAACACTTCGCGTATCCCTATGCCCACTTACCATCATGATTTGCGCTTGGTTGAAACCTCGCTTTGCGACTTCAGTAATACGCGTATGTCGCAACTGATGCATACGAACATGATCGGGCAGCCCAGTGCGTTCACGAGCGCGTCTAATCGCCGTTGAGATGCTGTGTGGGGCGACTGGGTACAAACGGGATTCGGGTGACCTGCAGCGCCTCTCAGCGCCCCGCAGAAGCTCAACGGCGCGGTTGGTGAGTGGTACTAGTCGGTCGCCGGTCTTGCCGTCCTCCACGAGCAGAATTCTCTGTTCCAACTTGAGATGTCGAGGCAAAAGCTTAGTGATCTCGGCACGGCGCATGGCCGTTTCGAAAGCAATTTCGACAATCTCAGCCATTACAGGGTTTAGGTCTGCCATTAGGATCTCAAGTTCATGCCTTTCTACAACTCGTGTCCGAGGTTTGTTCGCGGCTGGAAGAGAGATGTTTGAAGCTGGCGACGAGATGGAAACATCTCCAAACAGCATCTCTCTCTCAGACCACCGGAACAGCTTGTTGATGGTTTGTACCTCTTCGCGGACTGTGGGACCGCTGACTTCTTCGAGACGATGGTTCTTGAAGTTGTTGACGTCCGTCCGTGTGATTTCCAAGAAAGGCTGGGGAAAGTGCTTTGCTATTCTCTCCATCCTACCAAGCATCAAATGCCGAGAAGGACGTCCTTTCAGCTGTGTGTCGCAATAGAGACGCCCAACTGATCGAAGCGTGTGCTCAGGCTGAGAGGTTCCGGCAGCTGAAGTGCGCTGTCTTGTTTCTTCAGCAACTGCCCAAGTTGAAGCGCTTTCTCTATCGGCGAACGTTTTCGATTTCGAGCGCCTGCCGGCGATTCTTACTTGGGCGCAGTACTTGCCGTTCTTGCGTTTTCTGATCGAAGCCATTGCGACACCCTATCTATCTGATTAGGCTGCCTTAATTCCAAGTTTCCTTCGTAATGATGGGGTCGGGGGTTCGAGTCCCTTCAGCGGCACCACTTCGGTCTCCCAGAATTGTCTCGGGTCAGGTCCGGACGGCCCCGTGTTCGGCGAGGTCGACCCCGCGCCAGCTACCCTGTGCCCATAGCAGAGACATGCGGGTGAACGAGCCGCGGGCGAGGTCAGGGTGTTCGGCCACTTTCATGGCGGAGCGGTGCGGCTCGCTCCGATAGGCCGCCGAGATCACCTCGCCTTCGTTCTCCCAGAGGGAGAGGGTCGGAGCATCGAGGCCCGGGGCGTCCGGGAGCAGCTGTTGTTCGAGGATCACGCCGGGCAGTTCGTCGAACGCTTCGCGCACGGCCCGGGTGCCCTTGCCGAACGCGATCATTCCCTCGCCCTGGTTGCCGATCCCGAGTGATGTGAGCACGAAGACCGGTGTCCCGGCTTTGGGCCGCGGGCCGAGGTCGTTCACCAGCGACGCGATGTTCTCGTCGTCGCTCCAGTTCACCGTCCCGTGGCTCGCGTAGGGCACCAGCAGGCCGCACCATTGCTCCTCGGCCCGGCGCAGGAGGGGAATGGTGGCCAATCGACGTTCGAGGTGGCTCCGCGCACTGTCACGGTCCGGCCAGAGGGCGATCCACGAGCGGATGTCGCGCCGGCGTTTGGGCATACCCGTTTCCGCCCAGTCCACCTCGCTCCCCGCTGCCGAGAAGAGCGCGCCTTCGGGCGCCCCGCTCTCGTCGTCGCCGGGTGACAGCGCGTCCGCAAAGCGTGCGGAAATGACGGTGAAAGCCTGTGGCACTGGACACTCTCCCTCGGTGCCCGAACTTAGCTGGTTCTTGGATGACTACCAAGGATCGGGTGTCATAGGGCGACGAGGTGGTTGTCCCAAGCCGATCGCGCCCGATTGAGCGCGCGCGGCACCCCGTCGCCGTCGAGAGCGATCAGGCCGCCAAGACCATCTGTCGCGATGTATCCGTCGCCGAGGGGGGCGAGGCCGCATATGTCCGTGCGGCTGAAGGCGCCGACGAACCGCCCGTTGGTGTCGAATCGGTGGAGCCGTCCGCCGCGCGGGGAGGTGATCGCGACCTCCCGACCGTTCCCGGAAAAGGCGACGCTCCCGGCATATCCGTCCATAAGCAATTGCTCGGACATCGGCGCACTGGCAAGGGTCGGCGCATCCCCCATCCTGTGCAGGCCCAGCAGGGGCGTGGCCGCGCCGTGGTCCCCCTGCCACTGCATCGCAAAGGCGACGAGGCCGTCCTCGAGCACCACGAGATGGCGGATCGAGTTCCGGTTCAAATCGGGATCGAGCGTGACCTTCTGCCGGATATGTCCGTCCAGATCAGCGTAGACGAGGCTCGGCGTCATGCTGTCGAGGTTCAGTTTCACGCGGTCGCGCGTCTCAATGCCGCCGTTGGCGATGACGAGGTGCCGGCTGTCCGGCATCAGGCGGATCTCATGTGGGCCGAGGCCGTGGGTGGAGAAGCTGCCGATCCGCGTGTAGCGGTCTGTCTCCCACATCCCGACATGACCGGCGCTCCCCTCGATGTCCTGCTCGGAGGTGAACAGAATCGCGCCATCCGCCGAGAAGGCGCCGTGGCCGTTGAAGTGTCGATTTGGTGGCGGCGCTAGCTGTCGCAGGACGTCGCCCGTAGCGCAGTCGATGACCAGGGCGAAGCTGCCGGGGCGGCGGGCGAAGGCGATGGCTTCGGCACGGCTCGGGTGGCCGCAGGCGGCGTGGCCTCGTGCGGGGAGGGGCACGGAAAACGTCTCTGTTCCGGCCGAATCCAGTCCGTGAATCGCATACGACCCATCCGCTTCGCGCGCGGCGGCGATGTAGGCGGGCGACCCGGCGGCGGCCCAACCGAACCGTGGCGCGGCGGTCGCGGCGATCAATCCGCCGAGAAACCTGCGGCGGGTGGCCATCTCAGTCTCCGTCGGAGGAGTTGAAGCCGGGCGTGATCCCGTACCGGGTCCCGACCTCGGCTTGGATGGCGGCTTCCACCGCCTCGATGCGCTGCTGCAGGAGCTCGACTTTCAGGCGCTTCATCAAGTCGTCGATGTCCTGAAACGATGGATCGCCGATTTCCCCCGCCTGTTCGCGCATCGCCTCCAGCGCGGCTTGGGTCTCCGGCAGCTCCCAATCGGCGAGCGCCTTGGCAAGTGCGACCGCGGCTTCGGTCGCCAGAACGGACTGCGTCAAGCTGCGGTCGGATCGCCATGCTTCGGCCCGCGTGGGGCGGGGTCGGTCCGGCTCCCCCAATGGGCGGCCGAGCCGCGAATCGGCGGTGAATTCGAGCGATGAGAGGACCTGCGTGTAGATCGCCCGCTGCGCCTCGGTCTGGTCGAGGTAGGTCGCGTTGCCTTCGGCCCCCGGATTGAGAAGGGTCGGCGCGAATTCCCTCCAATCCGCCTCGAGCGCGACGGCCTGATCGGCGAGGTCGCGGGTCAGCGCGCGCGTGAGAGCGCAGGAATAGTCACCTTCGTCGTAATCGTTGAACTCCGAGTCGTAGAGCATCCGTTCCAGCGCGAAGAACCCTCGTGCCGCGATGGACACCTCCCGGAAGGCCGCGGGATCCTCGACTGCCGAGTTCTGATCCTCAATGAACCGGGACAGAGTGGACTGCGTGAAGCCTCGCGTGTCGGGCCAGAACGCGATGGACAACGCGCCGTTTTCGCTCGGTCCGATCCGGACATCGGATATCGCCATCCAGGCGTCGAATGCCGCGTTGTAGGGGCCTTTCAGCGCGTCTGCGGCACAATTCGCCCGCGCCACGTCGTCGAGCGACTGGGCGCTTTCGGTGAAGGTCGCGAGGCTCGGGAGAATGTAGTCGTTCACGGCTTCCTCGACCCCGGCGGCAGCGGGGGAGGCGGTGAGGGCGGCAATCAGGGCGACGTGTTTCACAGCGACTCCAAGAATGCGACCAGGGCGTCCCGGTCCGGTTTCGGAAGGTCCACGACCCTGTCGCGGGACGCCTGCGCCTCCCCCCCATGCCAGAGGATCGCCTCCATCAGCGTGCGTGCGCGGCCGTCGTGAAGGTAATCCGCGTGGCCGGACACCAGTTCCGTGAGTCCGATGCCCCAGAGCGGCGCGGTGCGCCATTCAGTGCCAGTGGCGCGGCCTTCGGGGCGGTTGTCGGCCAGCCCCGGGCCCATGTCGTGCAGGAGCATGTCGGTGTAGGGCCAGATGAGCTGAAAGCTTTGCGCCGGCTGATCCTCGAGCCGGTGGGTCACGAACTTGGGCGTGTGGCAGGCGGTGCATCCGGTGGAATAGAACACCTCCTTACCGCGCAGCACCTCCGGGTCGTCGGATCTACGGCGGGCGGGCACAGCAAGGTTTTGGGCGTAAAACGTGACGAGGTCGAGGCCAGTTTCGTCCACTTCGAACCCGTCATGGCTCGCGTCAGCGCCGTGTTCGGCGGCGATGCAATCCGTCTGCGCGTCGGTACATTCGCCCCAGGCGTTCGGGAAGAGCGGGTTCGAGATGCCGATATCGCCCGAGAATGCCGCGGCGCTCTGGTGCTTGATCGTTGGGGTCCCGGCCTTCAGCCCGAAGCGACCCAGCATGACCTTGTCGTACTCGCGCGACCAGACGAGGTTGGGACGGCCCGAGATGCCGTCGCCGTCCGCGTCATCCTCGTCCGCGAGGGCGACGATGTCCTGCGCCGGGATCGCTTCCAGCAACCCAAGCCCGATCATCTGCGGCGTGAGGCGGGGCGAGAGCATCGACTCGGGGTGCAGCGGGCCGAAGCCGAGGTCGGTGAGTTCGTAGGTCGGATCGCGCAGCACGACGGTTTCGCCACCGGCGAGGTCCACCGGGATTTCCTCGTAGCTGATCGAAAGCTGCGCCTCGGCGGGGAGGCCGCCGGTCGCGAAATCCTGGATCTGGCCGCCGTAATTCGGCTCCTCTGACGCGCCGATGTAATCCTCGATCTCCTGCAGCTCGAGGGCGGTTTCGGCAGGAATAGAGACACGCATGAAGAAGGAGACAGCATTGTCGTCCGGCCCCTCGGGCAGGTGACCGCGCCCGTCCTTGATGTGGCAGTTCTGGCAACCTCGCGCGTTGTAGAGCGGGCCGAGGCCATCGGACGCTTCGGTGGAGGCCGGGGCCGTGACCCAGATCTTGCGAAAGAGCCCGTTGCCGACCTTGAATTCCAACTCGCCGTCGAAGCCGATGTTGGCCGAGGGCTGGCTGAAGGCATCCGCGTTGTTGCGCGCACGCACGGTGGCGGCACCCGCCGGCCGTTCCTCGAACCGTTCGGCTGCACTGAAATTCGAGGTGGGCGCGGTGACCGTTTCGATCCGCGCCGCTTCCTCGGCCGTTCGGGGAATGACGTTCAGGTGGTCGTCGCCGAGACTGCCGAGGTCGAAGGCTGCAGCGGGCCCGGCGGCGACCAGGAGGAGAGCGAGCTTACTCGGCCTCGTCCATCTTGCCCGCGTTGAGCTGGGCATAGTTCTGTTCCCCGAGCCGTTCGTAGAGATCGAGCTGGGTTTCCAGGAAATCGATGTGGCCTTCTTCATCGGCGAGCAGGTCCTCGAAAAGCTTCTGGCTGACGTAGTCGTTTACCTGGTTACAGACGTCGCGCGCCTCGCGATAAAGCGCCGCGGCCTCCTGTTCGGCCGCGAGATCGGCCTTGAGCGTTTCCAGCGGCGTCTCACCGATGCGCAGCGGGTCGAGCTTTTGCAGGTTCGGGTGGCCTTCGAGGAAGATGATCCGCTCGATCAGCTTGTCGGCGTGGTGCATCTCTTCGATGCTTTCCTCGCGGCTCTTGGCCGCCATCGCCTTGAGCCCCCAGTCTTCCTGAAGCCGGTAGTGGAGCCAGTACTGGCTGACCGCGGTCAGCTCACTCCGAAGCGCCTTATTGAGGTACTCAATAACCTTTTCGTTGCCCTTCATGGCGATACTCCTTTGCCTTGCCGCGCCTCAGGTTGCGCAATTCGTGGGGTACGTGGAGACTATCATTCTCGCGCATGGTCGCAACGAAATGGGCCATGCAGCCACCGCAATCGGGTGATTTCCCGAGCGCATGATAGATGCGCCCGGGCGTGATGATCGTCTGTTCATCCGATGCCCGCATCCAGTCGATAGCGGCGTGGATGTCGCGATCCGTGATGTTCTGGCAATGGCAGACGATCATCTGTTCAGGTCCTTACTGGAAAACCGCGTTCGGGTTGTCGAGGCTGTCGGAGCCTTCGAACTCGATCGCGTTCAGGCCCAGATCGGCGACGATGCGCTCGATCGTCGCGGTCTGGTCGATCAGCCCGTCGACGGCGTTCATGATGAGGGTCTCGCCCTTCTCGTTGCCGGCTTCGAGCATCTGGTCGTAGGCGAAGCCGTTCTCGGCCGCATTCGAAAGCTCGGTCATCGCCGCCATCGTCGTGTCGAGCTTGGACTTCATTTCCTCGTCCAGATCGGCATTCGACTCGGCGACGAGGTCGGAGACGCCCGGACCTTCGACCATCGACCCGTCGACGCGCTGGTAACGGCCGAGATAGACGTTTTGCACGCCCAGCCCGTCGTTGTAATGCGAGCGATGGGTGTTGTCCGAGAAACAGTCGTGCTCTTCTTCCGGGTCGTTGAGCATAAGGCCCAAACGCATCCGCTCGCCCGCTTGTTCACCATAGGACAGCGACCCCATGCCGGTGAGTATGGCGATGATGCCCTGATCCTCGTCCGACATAACCGCCTCGCGCGCTTCGCCGCCGTCGCCCCAGGCCGCGACCATTTCTTCGAGGTCGGACAGGAGGAGGTCGGTGGCCGCCTGAAGGTAATCCGCCCGACGGTCGCAGTTGCCGTTGGTGCAGTCTTCGCCTTGGGCGTAGTCGGTATAGGGCCGCTCGCCCGCGCCCGGACCCGTGCCGTTGAGGTCCTGACCCCACAGGAGGAACTCGATGGCGTGGTAGCCGCGCGCCACGTTCGTTTCGATCCCGTCAGCTTCGTTCAGCGTGTCTGCGATTAGGTCCGGCGTGATCTCGGAGGCGTCGACCTCCTTCCCGGCGATGGTGAGCTGCGGATTGGCGATGACGTTGACCGACGCGAACGGGTTCTCGTCGGTCGGGCCGCCGTAGGACGCATCGACATAGTCGATCAGCCCTTCGTCGAGCGGCCAGGCGTTCACCTTGCCTTCCCAGTCGTCCACGATCGGGTTGCCGAAGCGATAGACCTCGGTCTGTTGATAAGGCTCGCGCGCGGCGATCCAAGCTTCGCGGGCCGCCGCAAGCGTCTCCTCCGACGGGTTGGCGATCAGCGTGTCGATGGCGTCGCTCAGACCGCGCGCGGTGATGAGGCTGTCTTCGTATCCGGCATGGGCGATGTCTGCATAGGTTTCAAGGACTTCGCCCTTAGTCGCCGCAAAGGCGGGCACGGTGCCGAGAATGAGTGCTGCGGCGGTCAATGACGTGCGTTTCATGGTATCTCCGTCCCTGGGGTCACTAGCGATTTCCCGCAATAGCTGACCGAATAAGTCAGATATGTCAAGAAAGCCGAGTAAAATGCTCGGGATTTAGAACCATT
Organism: Maritimibacter sp.; assembly: GCA_964230745.1. Lineage (GTDB taxonomy): Bacteria > Pseudomonadota > Alphaproteobacteria > Rhodobacterales > Rhodobacteraceae > Maritimibacter. The sequence continues at coordinate 17,572 of CAXRHZ010000052.1, forward strand.
CCAGAGCCCGAGCGACGCCAGAACAAAAAGAGCGGCCCGCATGGGCCGCTCCCAGAGACGCATGGTCCGATTGCGTCAAAGCAAGTTGGGGAGGAACAAGACCAGTGCCGGGAAGGCGATGACGATTGCGACCACCACGATGTCGGACAGCAGGAAGGGAATGACTCCCTTGAAGACCTGGACAACCGACACGTACTTGCTTGCCACATTCTTTATGACGAAGACGTTCAACCCGACGGGTGGCGTGATCATCCCGATTTCCAGAAGTTTGACGACGAGAACGCCGAACCAGACGAGGTCGATCCCCTGCCCCTGCAGAACCGGCAGAAAGACGGGGAGCGTGATGAGCATCGCCCCGAACGGCTCCATGAACGTGCCGAGAGCGAGGTAGATCATCACGATGATGACCATGAGCCCGACATAGCCGATCTCCGACCCGGCGACTGCTTGGGCGATGAAGCTCTGAAGCCCGGACAGGCCAAGGAAGCGGGTGAACATCGTCGCCGCGAATCCGATGATGAGGAGCGAACCGGTCGTCGTCACGGTTTCCATCAGCGAGCGCGAGATGGCCGGCCAGGTCAGGCGACCGGTGGCCGCGGCGACGACGAAGGTGCCGAAGGCGCCGATGGCCCCCGCTTCGGTCGCGGTGAAGAGACCGCTGAACAAGCCGCCGAAGACAATCAGGATAAGAACGAGGACGGGAAGAAGCGACAGGAATACGCGCGCGCCCTCGCCTTTTTCGACTTCAGCAGTTCGCGGAATGATGTCCGGGCGCGTCATGCTGACGACGAGGACGACAAGGGTGTAGGCCAGCGCCGTAATGATCCCGATGCTGATGCCGCCGAGAAAAACCTTGGTCACGGATGTCTCGGCAATAATGCCGTAGATGATCATCAGGATCGACGGGGGGATCAGCGCCCCGATGGTGCCGCCGGCCGCGATGGACCCGGATGCGATCGACGGCCTGTAGCCCGCCTTGACCATCTCCGGGATGGCGATCCGGCCCATGGCCGCCGCGGTCGCGATGGAAGAGCCGGAGAGGGCGGCGAACCCCGAACAGGCGAAGATCGACGAGATGGCGAGGCCGCCGGGCAATCGCGCGAGGAATACCTTGGCCGCGTCGAAAAGCCCGCCGGTCAGCCCCGTGTGGAAAGCGACAAAGCCCATGAGCAGGAACATCGGCACCGCGCTCATCGTCCAACTCGCGACGAAGCTGTATGGCGTGTTCTCCAGGATGCCTAGCGCGGGTTTGAGCCCGATCATCGACCAGATACCCGCAAAGGAGACGAGGATCAGGGCGAGCGCGACGGGCAGGCGCATGATCAGAAGGATGGCGAGCCCGATGACGCCAATAATGCCGGTTTCGACGCTCATTCATCGGCCTCTTCAAGTTGCGCTGCGATCCGCGGGTTCATGTACCCGATAGCGAGCAGGGCCGCGATCAGAGCGGCGAGCGTAAATCCGACCGGGGCAAAATAGAACGAATGCCAAACCGGCATCTTGTAAGTGGCGATTTCCACGAGCGTGCCCACGCGGGTCTCGGACAGCGCCTTTTCCCAGTTGGTCCAGGCAAGAAAGCCATAGACGACGGACGCAATCAGCATGACCGAGACATCGGACAGACGGCGCATCCTTTCCGACAGGGCGAAGTCGATCAGTTCAACAGAGATCATCTGGCGCCGCAGCTCAAGCCACCCTAGCGGGAGAAATGCGAGCGCTGTCATGTAATAGCGCGCCACGATCTCGGGGACCGTGTTCATGGAGATGCGGAACAGGTTTCGAAGAAGAACGTCGACAGAAATGTGGAGCATCATCGCGACGACGGCGAGGGCTCCTATGAATCCCATGATGCGTGCGACCGTCCGCGCGATGGCGATCAGCTGTCCCATTCCGGTGCCCCTGCGAGTGATTGCCCCGGCCGGACGAAACCGGCCGGGGCGTCGGTATTACATACCGTAGGTTTCGAAATCCACGTCGGCCCAGATCTCGTCCCAAGCACGGGCGGCGAGCGCTTCGGGGTCGGTCCCGACCTCTTCCACGATCCCTTCCCACTTGGTGATGAGAGCCTCGAAGTCGGCGGCCAGAGGATTGGCATCGACACGCGACCGGACGTCTTCCTCGGAAAAGGCATTGGACGCGGACAGGAACTCTTCCGAGGGCTCCATGTCCGTGATCCCGGCTTCGGCCACGGCCGCGTTCGCGATGTCAGGCATCTGGTAGGCCCACCGGTCGGTGAGCTGTGGGTTGCCACGGTTCGCCGCCTTGGCGAACTCGGTACGCTCCTCTGCCGACATGTCGGCCCAGGTGTCGGCCGCGACGGTGAAGTTCGACGTCACGTGATAGGTGCCCAACGGCACGCGCAGCACGTTGGTCGCCACGTCCACGAGGCGGAAGGACAGCATGTCGCCGATGGATGCCATTGTGCCGTCGATAGTGCCTTGGCTCATGGCCTCGAACGTCTGGCCAACCGGAAGGTTCACCGGCGTCGCACCGAAGTTCTCGGCCCAGCGCGAGTAGGGCGCGCCGCCCGAACGCAGGCGCAGACCCTGGAGGTCGTCGAGCGTTTCGACAGGAGTCGTCGTGATGAGTGCATAGACGTCGGACGACCCCGAGCCCAGGAAGACACCGCCGAAGTCCTTGTACTCCTGTTGGCAGGGCTCGCAGTTGACCACGAATTCGGTCATGGCCCAGCCCATCGCATGCGGGTTGCGCCCGGCAAGCGCCAGGTCCCCGGCGACGCCGGTTTCCGGGAAATCGGCCGCGAAATAGAGCGGGAGCGAGTTGCCGACGCCCGCGAGCCCGGTCTGCAGCGCATCCTTCATCTGTGGCAGCGCCACGACTTCCGGACCCACGATATTGGCGGACATGTCGCCGCCGGTCTCTTCTTCGAGGAACCCGGCGAATTTCTCGTACATGTAATACGCCGGGTGCGGCGGGGGGCCAGCGGGCGCGGCCACGATGGATTGTGCCTGTGCCGTGGCGGTGAGGGAAAGCGCGGCGGCCATTGCCGCGCCGGTCAGTGTCCAGAGTTTCATATGTTCCTCCCGTTATGCGTCCTAAAGGTTCAGAAGCCGTTTGGCGTTTTCCTTGAGGATGAGAGGACGCACCTCATCCTTGAACGGGGCATGCTCGAAATCGGCCAGCCAGCGATCGGGTGTGATGGCCGGCCAGTCCGAACCGAAAAGCATCTTCTTTTTTAGAAGGCTGTTCGCGTATTTCACGAGAATCTCGGGGAAATACTTGGGCGACCAACCTGAAAGGTCGATGTAGACGTTCGGCTTGTGCTGCGCCACGGCTAGCGCCTCTTCCTGCCAGGGGAAAGAGGGGTGAGCCATGATGATCTTGAGGTCCGGAAAATCGACCGCGACATCGTCGATGGTCATCGGATGCGAATACTTGAGTCGCATCCCCATGCCGCCGTGCATGCCCGAACCCACACCGGTCTGCCCGGTGTGAAAAAGCGTGATCGCGCCCTCTTCTTCGAGCACTTCGTAGAACGGATACGCCATGCGGTCGTTCGCCCAGAACGCCTGGATCGTCGGGTGAAACTTGAACCCGCGCACGCCGAAATCGCGGATCAGGCGGCGTGCCTCGCGCGCGGCCATCTTGCCCTTCCACGGGTCGATCGAGGCGAAGGGAATCAGGATGTCGTCGTTCTCGGCACAGATCTCGGCCACTTCCTCGTTCGAGTAGCGGTAGAAGCCGGTATTCGCCTCGCTGTCGACGGGGAAGATCACGGCGCCGATCTTGCGTTCGCGGAAATACTCGGCGGTCTGGCGGGGCGACGGAAGCATCCCCTCGGCGCCCGCCGGGTTACCGAAGTATTTCGCCATACCCTGCTGGAACTCGTAGTAGCCGTCGTCGCGGTCGCCGTGCGAGCACGGTTCTTCGGCATGGGTGTGGATGTCGATGGCGATCAGGTCGTCGACGTTCAGTGGCATGTGTTCAGTCCTGTGAATTTCTTGAGCAACGCGATCAGCTGTGCTGCCTCTTCCTCGCTCAGATTGTCTTTTTCCACGAAGTTGAAGTTGAGGAACGCATCCTTGTGGGCTTCAACGAAGGCGACGCCGGCCGGTGTCAGGTCCAGCCTGACCGCGCGGCGGTCGCTCGCGGATGTTGCGCGGGAGACATAGCCGGTCTCCACGAGACGCCCGGTCAGCTTGGTCATGTGCGCAGGCTTGATCCGGAGCGTGGTGGCGATGGTGCCTTGACGCATGCCCGGGTTCAACCGGATCACCCAAAGCACCGTGAATTCGCCGGGTTTGAGTCCGTGCTCCCCTAGGTTGGCGAAGAAGTTGTCAAACGCCTTGATCTGCGCAATCCGGATCAGGAACCCGAGTGAATCGGTAATCTCGCCCATCCGAATGGGTGTATCCTGGTCCTGCTGGATCGCGCTGTCGGCCATCAGCTTTCGCCCGGACGGGCGACCTTGCCCGCCTTCTTGCTGAGGAACGCGTTCAGACGCTCTTCCGCCTCCGGGCTCGTCGCGGTGAAGGACGCGATGAAGCTCTCCACGAACAGCCCGTCATCCGACCCCATGTCCTGGATCCGCGGCAAGGCATTGATGATCGCGTAGTTGGAAATCTCGGCATTGGTCGCGGCATGGGCGGCCATCTCCACCGCCTTGTCGAGCGCGGCACCTTCATCCACCACGTATTGCACGATGTTCCAGCGCTCGGCGGTGTCGGCATCCACCGACCGGCCGGTGAGCATCATGTCGGTCATGCGGGCGAGCCCCATGAGCCGGGCCGAGCGCACGCTCGCTCCGCCGCCCACGAAGATGCCCCGCTGGCCTTCCGGCAAGGCGAAGAACGCGGTCGAATCAGCGACGCGCACGTGGACGGACGAGGCGAGTTCCAGCCCGCCGCCGACCACGGCCCCGTGGAGCGCCGCGAACCACGGCAGTTTACCCTTCTGGATCCAGCCGAATACTTCGTGCCAGCGGCGCGAGCCGTGAACGCCCTCGAACGGGGTCTTCTTCACATGTTCGGCAAGGTCCAGACCGGCGCAAAAATGCGTGCCATGCCCGTGAATGACACCCGCTTTCGCCTCGTTTTCGGCCTTACGGACCAGCATGGCGAGTTCTTCGACGAAGGCGTCCGAGATCGCATTGCGCTTCTCCGGCCGATTCAGGCCAAGCACAGCGACATCACCCTTCAACTCGTAGGTGAGATACTTCAGATCCAACGATGTCCTCCCAGCGACTTTTTTCGAGTCGGCTTGATTTCACTATCCACTCATTTAGTTTCCGCGTAAACTATTTTCTGGATGGCGTCGAGGAGGACGCCGGGGAGGACACCATGACACAGGCCAAACTGCGCCCCGTGAAGCTTTGGAATGCCGACGTCGCTTACGAAGAGAAGCCCGACGGCACGATGTACGTCTGGCAGCGCGGGCATCTCGGACCGGTTTCGACCAAATCTTCGGAATGGATCGACCGGTGGGCACGAGAAGTACCGGATCGCACGTGGATCACCGAGCGCGGTGTGGGAGAGGCCGACTGGCGCGGTGTCACCTACGGCGAGGCGCATGGGATCATCCGGTCCATCGGCCAGGCGCTGCTCGACCTGGACCTGTCCGAGGATCGCCCGCTGGTGATTCTCTCCGGGAACTCGGTCGCACACGCCCTCATGGCCGTGGGTGCGCATTACGTCGGTATCCCGTCCGCCGCCATCGCGCCGGCCTATGCGCTGGTCTCCGAAGGGTTCGAGAAGCTCAAGGGCGTGCGCGACCAGATCACGCCCGGCGCCGTCTTCTGCGAAGATACCGGACCCTTCGCTAAAGCACTCGAGGCCGTGTTCCCGGATATCCCGCGCCTGGGCGTATCGGGTGACGACTTGTCGACAAGCTGGGCCGACCTTACCGCGACGCCGGTGACCGAGGCGGTCCAGGCGGCCAACGACGCGATCACGCCAGATACGGTGGCGAAGTTCCTGTTCACCTCCGGCACGACCGGCACCCCCAAGGCGGTGATCCAGACGCAGCGGATGCTCTGCGTGAACATCGAACAGGTGACGGACTGCTACGCCTACCTTCGGGACGAGCCGCCCATGGTGCTCGACTGGGCGCCGTGGAACCACGTCGCGGCCGGCAACCTCATCTTCAACGTCGTCCTCTACAACGGTGGGACGTTCCACATCGACGCGGGCCGCCCGACCAAGGACATGATCGGCGAGACGATCCGAAACCTGCGCGCGATCAAGACCAACTGGTACTGGAACGTCCCCGCCGGGTTCGAGATGATCATCCACGAGGTCGAGAAGGACCCCGAGTTCGCCAAAACGTTCTTCTCGGACGTGAAGATCATGTATTACGCGGGCGCCGCGATGGCCCAGCACACATGGGACGACATCAAGGCCGCCGCGATCAAGACGACGGGCGAAGAGATCGTGCTGGCCACCGGTCTCGGCGCGACCGAGACCGCGCCCTTCGCTCTGTTCCAAACCGAACCGCAGGACAGCCCGGGCAACATCGGCGTGCCGTGCAAAGACATGACGGTCAAGCTCGTGCCGAACGAGGGCAAGATGGAGGTCCGCGTGAAAGGGCCGAACATCACCCCCGGCTACTGGCGCAACCCGGAGCTCTCGGCAGAGGCCTTCGACGAAGATGGTTATTACAAACTCGGCGATGCGCTGCGCTTTGCGGACCCCGACGATCCGACCAAGGGATTCTTCTTCGACGGTCGCGTTGCGGAGAACTTCAAGCTTCAGACCGGGACATGGGTTTCGGTCGGCGCGGTGCGTGCAAAGGTGACCGATGCGCTGGGCGGGCTGGCGCGCGACATCGTGCTGACCGGCGACGGCGAGGAAAAGCTCGGCGCGCTCCTTGTCCCGTTCCGACCCGCCATCGAGGGCATCGTGCCCGGTGGCAAGGACATGGACGACGCCACGCTGTTCACGCATCCCGACCTCAACGCCGCCATCGCAGAGCGTCTGGGCGCCTACAACAAGAAGGCGACCGGCTCCTCGATGCGGGTACCCCTGGCGATGGTGCTTACCGTCCCACTCGATCTCGACAAGGGCGAGGTGACGGATAAGGGATCGGTGAACCAGCGGGCCGTGCTGCGCGAGCGGGCGGACGTAGTGCAGGCGCTCTATGCCGAGGGCGAAGGGGTCATCCAGGCCAAGCGCTGACCACGGCAATTGCCAAACGCCCCGATTTGTATACATTTCGGTGTATACATGGAGGAGCGAATGACCGAGTCACGTGGGAGCACGCACGCCAAAAGGGCGGCCTACGACCTCAGACAGCGGATCGTGAAGGGCGAAATGCCCGGTGGCACCCGGCTTTATGAAGTGGCGCTGGCCGAGGAGTTGCAGGTATCGCGCACTCCAGTGCGTGAGGCGATGAGCCGTCTGGCAGAAGAGGGGCTTCTGGAGCGCGCCAAGGGCGGCGGTTTCGTCGTCCGCTCCTTCACCCATTCTGACCTGATCGATGCCATCGAGCTGCGGGGTGTGCTGGAGGGCACGGCTCTGCGCCTTGCCGCGGAAGCGGGGGCGGCGGACGACAAGCTTGAAGCGCTGGGCACGCTGCTGTGCGAGATTGACGCGAGCTTCGGGGCCGATGGCGCGCCACCGAATCTTGAGCTTTATGCGGGTCTGAACAGTGATTTTCATGACCTGATCGTGCGTTTGTGCCCCTCCACGATCGTCCGCAGCGAGCTGGAGCGGGTCAAGTCCCTGCCTTTCGCGTCTCCGTCCGCGTTCGTGTTCCGCAACCGGGAGTCGAAAGCGATGATGGAGAGCCTTGTGATTGCACAAGCGCAGCATCGCGCGATGGTCGAAGCGGTCGCCGGACGGGAAGGGTCGCGGGCCGAAGCGCTCGCCCGCGAACACGCCCGAATCGCGCGCCAGAACCTCGAGAAGAAGGCGCTGGACACCGCTGAACCGGATCCGGCGCTGGCCTTGATCGTCGACTAAACCCCGGCCGCGCATACATTCTGCACACGAAATGCTGTCTCGAGCGGCTTTTCGCTTGCAAATTCCGCGTTGTCACGGTCTGATGTATACATCGAATGTTTCTTAGGGAGGTTGTCATGGCGAAGAGCCTTGAGCAAATCATGCAGGAGACGGACATCGTCACGCACCTGCGCAATTCCAAAATCGGCATGTACATCTATCCGGGCGTCGCCCCGGAGTTCACGAACTGGCGTTCGGAGCAGATGGCATGGCGCGACTCGGTCGTCGTCTACGACCAGTCGCACCACATGGACGAAGTGACCGTCGAAGGCCCGGACGCCCAGGCGTTCCTCGCCCACGTCGGCATCAACGACTTCGGCAACTTCGACATGGGCCGGGCCAAGCACTTCGTGCCCGTGACCCCGGCCGGTCACGTGATCGGCGACCACATCATCTTCCGCCTCGACGAGAACAAGTACGTGACCGTCGGCCGCGCCCCGACCTCGAACTGGATCATGTTCCAGGCCGCGATCGGCAAGTGGAACGTCAAGGTCTCCTACGACCCGCGCTCGGACTCGCGTCCGGACGGCAAGGCGATCTACCGCACGCACTACCGCTTCCAGATCCAGGGTCCGGATGCCGACAAGATCTTTGAAAAGATCAACGGCGGCCCGGTTCCGGAAATCAAGTTCTTCCACGTCGACACGATCAACATTGGCACCCGCAAGGTGTCTGCCCTGCGTCACGGCATGGCCGGCGCGCCGGGTCTGGAAATCTGGGGCCCCTACGCCGACAAGACCTACATCCAGTCGACCATCGCGCAAGCCGCGCGTGACGTCGGCGTGGAAATGCACTTCGTGGGTTCGCGCGCCTATTCGACGAACACCGTCGAATCCGGTTGGATCCCTTCGCCGCTGCCCGGCATCTACACCGGCGACGGCATGATGAAAGAGTATCGCGAGTGGCTGACCGAGCAATCGTATGAGGCCGCAGGCTCCATCGGCGGTTCGTTCGTCTCCGGCAACATCGAAGACTACTACGTGAACCCGTTCGAACTCGGCTACGGCTTCTACATCGGCTGGAAGAAAGACGATTTCATCGGCAAGGACGCCCTGTCCAAGCTGAAGGGCGCCTCGTCCAACCGCAAGAAGGTTACCTTCGAGTGGAACGCGGAAGACGTGATGAAAGTGATTTCCTCGTCCTTCGCGCCGGGTGAGAAGAACTACAAGTGGATCGACTTCCCGCAGCCGAACTACGCCTCGTCCACGGCGGACAAGGTCATGCACGGCGACAAGATGGTCGGCATGTCGATGTTCAACGGCTATTCGTTCAACGAGCGCTGCCTGCTCTCGCTGGGCGTTGTCGACCAGTCGGTCGAAGTGGGTGACGTGCTCGAGATGGTCTGGGGCGAACCCGACGGCGGCTCCAAGAAGACCTCGGTCGAGCCGCACGAGCAAACCACGATCCGCGTTCGCGTGTCGCCGACCCCGTACTCCACGGAAGCGCGCACCAACTACGCCGACAGCTGGCGCACCAAGAGCTGAGGTTCGACAAAATCAATCGCGGCGGGGTGTTACATCCCGCCGCACGCAACCCCGGGCGCCTTGTTCCCAAGGACGACATCGGGGAAGAATAGCAAAACCTTATGGGACAAAGTTGAATGTGACTTGACCGGCCAAGCGGCTCCCATACCGTGCAGGCCATCTCATAGCCCGTTTTCGGGCCTACATCTGAACTGGGAGGACTACAGATGATCCAAGGACGTATGATCCGCACGGCTGCAGCCGCTGCCGCCGTTGCCGTGGCCGGCATGGCGTCGGCGATGGCCGAAACCGTGAAATTCGCCCACTGGGTGCCGCCCGCGCACACACTGACCGCCTCGACGATCGAGCCGCTCCAGGCCGCCGTCGAAGGTTCGGGCCTCGAAATCCAGGTGTTCCCGGGCGGTGAGCTCGGCGCCGGGCCGCTCGAGCAGTACGTCCGCGTGGTGCAGGGCGTGGCCGACATCGTGTGGGGCCTTCAGGGCTACACTTCGTCGCAGTTCCCGCTGACCATGGTCTCGGAACTGCCCGGCGCGAAGCCGGAGGACATGACCGGCTACGACATGATCTGGAACGCCTACGAGGCGGGCCAGCTCGCCGGCGAGTTCCCGGGCACCAAGCCGCTCGCCCTGTGGCTCTCCGAGCCGAACGTCTTCATCATGAAGGACGTGGACGTGCGCACGCCCGCCGACCTCGAAGGCCTGAAGATCCGCGTGTCGGGTTCGGCTGCCGCTGCCGCGGTCGAAGCGCTTGGCGCGACCCCGGTGCAGATGCCGGCCGGCGAGATCTACAACTCGCTTCAGACCGGCCTGATCGACGGCGTCATCACCGGTGCCTCGGCCATCGGCGACTTCAAACTGGACGAAGTGGCGAACAGCTATACGCTCAACGCGCCTCTGGGCCACATCTCGTTCTATGTCGTGATGAACCAGTCGAAGTACGACAGCCTGCCGCAGGAGCAGAAGGACGCGATCGACTCCATCGCCGGCCGCGAGCTCTCCAAGTCGGCTGAAGAAGGCTGGTATGCCCGCGCCAACTCGGTCATCGAAGAGATCAGCGGCATGGACGACAACACCGTCTACACCCTGACCGACGAAGAGCGCGCCGCGTTCGAAGAACTCACCTACCCGATCCGCGACGAAGTCGTGGGCAATGTCGGCGGTGAGGAAGTCCTCGCGACGATGCGCGGCGAGTAACCCTTGCTTGCGCGACTTAACAACTGGGCAGACTGGCTTATCCGCCTGTCTGCCCTCATCGGCACGGCCGGCCTCGTCATCGAGGTGGTCGTGATCCTGACCGACGTGATCGGCCGCTTCTTCGGCGCGCCGCTCCGGGGCGGTCAGGACCTGACCCAGATGGGCATGGTCATCATCGTCTTCGGTGGCATGGCGCTGTGCGACAAGCTCAACGGCCACGTGAACGTGGACCTGTTCGAGGGCAGCATGCCCCGGTGGATGATCCGCGCGGGTGACATCGTCTCGGTCCTCATCGGCATCGCGATCTTCACCGGTATCGCCTGGACCACCTGGACCTCGATTTACCTGATGCGGTTTCAGCTTGGCGTGGTGCAGAAGACGAACATCATCAATCTGCAGTTTGACTGGTTCAAGGGCGCGATCATCGTGCTTTCGCTCATCACCGTCATCGGCATGATCTTCAAACTCATCGGCCTTGTATTCGCCCCCAAGGGCATGGAGGAGGCTGCATGAGCCCCGAAATGATCGGCCTTGTCGGCATGGCGATCCTGTTCGTGCTGCTGGGCCTGCGTATTCCCGTCGCTTTCGCGATGTTCGCGGTCGGCTTCGTCGGCAACATGATCCTGAACAGCCCGCAGGCAGCGATGTCGCAACTCGCCTCGGACGCATTCTCGCTCGCCGCAAGCGCGGAACTTGTCGTCGTTCCGCTGTTCATCCTCATGGGCAACGTCGCGACCGAAACGGGTATGAGCCGCAAGCTTTATGACGCAGCCTACGCGTGGATCGGGTCGATCCGCGGCGGTCTGGCCTCTGCCACCGTCGTGGCATGCGGCGGGTTCGCGGCGCTCTCCGGCTCCTCCGTCGCCTCGGCCCTGACCATCGGCCGCGTCTCGCTCGCGCAGATGAAGCGTTTCAAGTACGACGACCGCCTTTCGACGGGCGTCGTGGCGGCCGGCGGTACACTCGGCATCCTGATCCCGCCCTCCACGGGCTTCGTCATCTACGCGTTGCTTACACAGGAAAGCATCGGCCGCCTGTTCCTGGCCGGCGTGATCCCGGGCATCCTGCTTCTGAGCGCATTCATCGCCACGATCATGATCATCACGTGGTTCAAGCCGGAGATGGGACCGAAGGGTCCGCAGACGAGCTTCAAGGAAAAGATCCGCTCGACCGGCGGTGCCGCCCCCATCCTGCTCGTCATCGTCCTGACCATCGGCGGGATTTACAGCGGCATCTTCTCGCCGGGTGAGGCCGCGGCGGTCGGCGCCGGGCTCGTCATCCTGTTCGGCATCCTGGGGCGCAAACTGACCTTCCGCACCTTCTGGAAGGCGGCGCAGGAGAGCGTTGTCACCACCGCAACGATCATGCTCATCCTGATCTCCGCCTACATGATCAAGACGTTCCTCGCGCTGAGCCACATCCCCGCCTGGATCGGCACCTACCTCGAAGCGCTCTCGATTCCGGTGCTTGGCGTGCTCGCGATCATGCTCGCAATCTACCTCATCCTTGGCTGCTTCCTCGAAGGTTTCGCGATGATGGTGCTGTCCATGCCGATCTTCTTCCCGGTGGTGCAGCAACTTGGCATCGACCCGATCTGGTTCGGCGTGCTCGTCGTCCTCACGCTGGAAATGGGCCTGATTTCGCCGCCTGTCGGGCTGAACGTGTTCATCGTGAAGAGCGTCGCGCCCGACGTGTCGCTGGGCAAGATGTTCCGCGGCGTCGCGCCGTTCTGGTTCGCGATGCTCATCACGCTCGTCATCCTCGTCGCGTTCCCGCAGCTTTCGCTGTTCCTGCCGAATACCATGATCCGATGACTGTCCTGCTGATCCCCGGACTGCTGTGCGACGGGTTTTGCTGGACACCCGTGACCGACCGGATCGACGCCGAAGTCGCGGACCTGTCGAGCCAGGATTCGATCACGCGGATGGCGGAGGACTGCCTGAAGGCATACGCGGGATCGCTCCGGGTCGCCGGTCATTCGATGGGCGCGCGCGTGGCGATGGAAATCGCGCGGCTCGCCCCGGACCGGGTGGAGCGGCTCGCGTTGCTCGACACCGGCATCCACCCGCTCAAGGAGGGCGAGGCGGAAACACGGCGCGAGATCGTCGAATATGCATATGAGAACGGGATGGAGGCGCTGGCGGCCCGCTGGCTCCCCCCGATGGTTTATGAGCCGAACCAATCCGCGACGCTGATGAAAGAGCTGACCGACATGGTCCTGCGGTACGACGAGGATCAGCACGCCCGCCAGATCAAGGCGCTGGTGAACCGGCCTGACGCCTCGGCCTATCTTCCGGATATCCACTGCGAGACGCTCGTCATGGTCGGGAAAGAGGACCAGTGGTCGCCCGTGAGCCGTCATGAGCGGATGCTGGAACTCCTGCCGAACGCTCGGCTCGAGGTGATCGAGGATGCCGGCCATTTCGCACCCGTCGAGAAGCCCGATGCCGTAGCCGACCTGCTCGTCCCGTTTCTGAAAGGCTGATGCTGTGTTCTTTCTGATGGAAAACATCCACCACTCCGGAAAACAGGACGCTCGCGATGCGTTGCGCGCGGCGCACCGCGACTGGGTCGGTTCGGGCGGAAACGGCCTGTGCTCGGTCCTGATCGGCTCGGCCCTGTGGGACGACGCGGGCGAGGCGATCGGGCACTGGGGTGTGCTCGAGGCCCCGACGCGCGAGGCCGGTCAGGCCTTCGCCGAGGGCGACCCCTTCTACGCCGAGGGAGTTGTGGCGACCCTTAACCTCACACGCCTCGCAGACGGGTTTCAGTCGCATCGCATCGCCGACCGGATGAGCCCCGCGCTCGACTGACTGGACCGCCGCGCGCCGGGGCGCTATGTGCTGGCCAACGCACCAAGGGGGCCTGCCATGAGCTTTGACCGTTCCATCAAAATCGCACCGTCGATCCTTTCCGCCGACTTCGCCAACTTCGGGGCCGAGATCCGCGCCATCGAAGCCGAGGGCGCCGACTGGGTCCATGTCGACGTGATGGACGGGCATTTCGTGCCGAACCTCACCTTCGGCCCGCCCGCCGTGAAGGCGTTTCGCCCGCACGTGAAGACGGTAATGGACGTGCACCTGATGATCTCACCGGTCGATGCCTACATCGACGCCTATGCCGAGGCAGGGGCCGACGTTCTGACTGCGCATGTGGAGGCCGGGCCGCACACCCACCGCACCATGCAGGCGATCCGCGCCGCCGGGATGAAGGCCGGCGTCGCGCTGAACCCCGGCACACCGGCCGAGGCGGTGGAGCATCTGCTCGACCTCACCGACCTGATCTGCGTGATGACGGTGAACCCCGGCTTCGGCGGGCAGAGGTTCATCGACATGACCGCCAAGGTTCGCCGCCTGCGTGAGATGATTGGGGACCGTCCGGTGCATATCGAGATCGACGGCGGTGTCGATCCGACCACCGCGCCGCTGGTGGTCGAGGCGGGTGCCGACGTGCTAGTTGCGGGTTCCGCAGTCTTCAAAGGTGGGTCCGTGGAAGACACCGGCGTCTATGGCCAGAATATCGCGGCAATCCGGGCCGCGGCGGAGGGCGCCCGCAGGGCCGCCTGACCCCTAGGCGCTGCGCGCGCGCAGAATCTCCAACAGCTCCAATGAAAGAGCGCCGTCGGGCACCAGCCCCTCGGCGACCTGGAAACTTCGAGCAGCGCGCGTCGTGTTCGGCCCGCGCAACCCGTCGACGCCCTGCGTCGGGTAACCGAGGTCGGTCAGCCGCAACTGCACCTCCCTCACCTCGGCGCGATCCAGAACCCTCTCGTCCTCCGGCCATTTGCCGACGAGGCACCTTCCGCCGCCGATGCGGTCCGAAAGGAGGCCTATGCCGAGCGCGTAGAATTCCGAGTGGTTGTATCGCAGCAGCGCATGGGTATTGCGCAGCACCATGAACGCGGCGCCCCGGTGCCCAGCGGGGAGCAAGATCGACCCCACTCCGTAGTCCGGAAGCCGTTGGGCGACGGTGCTCGTCACCCCCAAGTCCTCCCATGTCGCCGTCGGATGTGCCTGATCCAGCCCGATCATGGCGTAATCGAAGTCCTCGGGCAGTTCGACCTCGTAGCCCCAGGGCTGTCCCCGGCGCCAGCCATGCTTGGCGAGGTAGTTCGCGATGGAGGCCACCGCGTCGGTCGGATCGTCCGCCCAGATGTCGCGCCGGTTGTCGCCGTCGAAGTCCACCGCGAAGTCCAGAAAGCTAGACGGCATGAACTGCCCGTGCCCCATCGCCCCGGCCCATGACCCCATCATCCGGTCCGGCGTCACATGCCCGGCCTGCACGATACGCAGCGCCGCGATCAGTTCGTCCTCGAAGAACGCGGGTCGCGCCCCGCGCCAGGCGAGCGTCGCCAGCGCGGACAGCGCGTTGTAGGACCCGCGCACGATGCCGTACCCCGTCTCCAGCCCCCAGATCGCCGCCACGACCTCCGGCTCCACGCCGAAGCGCTGCTCGATCCTGATGAACAGATCGCGCCATTTTCGCATGGCCGAACGACCGTTGCGGACCCTCTCGTCCGACACGGCGATGTCCAGGTACTCCCAGATCGGGAGCAGGAATTCCTTCTGGTTCTGCTGGCGCTCGATGATGTCGGGCAGGAACTCTGCCGATGCCATCGCGCTATCGAACGTCTGGGGACGTATCATCCGGCCAAGTGCCTTGGGCCTGACCATCCGTTCGATCCAGTCACGAAAACCAGCCTGACCCCCGTCAGGTTGATCCGTCGTCATCTTTGCCTTCGCGGCCTCCCGTCACTTCCGTGTCCGGCGCACCTTTTTTCGCGCCTTGGCGGATTTTCGTGCCGCCTGTCCCGGCTTCCTCCTTACTCCTTTGTCGCCTGTCGGGCGACCTGTCGTTTTGACAGGTTTGCCTGCGACTTCAAGGAGCTGGAACATGAGGCCGCCGGTGACGGGAACGGCCTCGGCCAGACGCACGAGGACGGGTTGGCCGACCGAAAGGGTGGTGCCCGACCGTTCGCCGGTCAGGGTCTGCTCGCGGTCGTCGTATCGGTAATACTCTGCGCCGATGCTCGCCACCGGGACGAGGCCGTCGGCCCCGGTTTCGTCGAGCCGGACGAAGATGCCAAAGCGCTGAACCCCCGCGATCTTGCCCGTAAGCTCGTTGCCCACCCGGTCGGACAGGAACGCGGCGAGGTAACGGTCGGTCGTGTCCCGCTCCGCCTCCATCGACCGGCGTTCGGTCTGCGAGATATGCGTCGCGGTCGCCTCAAGCTGGTCGATGTCGTCCTGGCTCAGCCCGTCATCGCCCCAGCCGTGACCGGAGATGAGCGCGCGGTGCACGATCAGGTCGGAATAGCGCCGGATCGGTGAGGTGAAATGCGCGTAGTTCTTCAATGCGAGCCCGAAGTGGCCGAAGTTCTGCGGGAAGTAGTAGGCCTGCGTCATCGACCGCAGCGTGGACATGTTGATGAGCTCGTCGAACTCGCTGCCCTCGGCCTGGCTCAGGAGCTGGTTGAGGTGCCGGGTCTTGAGCACCTGGCCCTTGGCGAGCGTGAAGCCGGAGGCCTGCGCCACCTCCCGCAACGCTTCGAGTTTCTCGACCGAGGGTTCTTCGTGCACACGGAAGAGGAGCGGGCGGCCGAGACGGTTGAGTTCCTCGGCAGCGGCCACGTTGGCCAGCACCATCATCTCCTCGATCAGCCTGTGCGCGTCGAACCGTTCGGCGATGCGGACGCTTTCCACTTGCCCTTCGTCGGAGAGCACGATCTTGCGTTCGGGCAGGTCGAGGTCGAGCGGCTGACGCGCCTCGCGCGCTTTGCGCAGCGCGTAGTAGGCGTCGTAGAGCGGCGTGATGACCTCCTCCATGAACGGCGCGACCTTGTCGTTCGGGTTGCCATCCTGCGCCGCCTGCACCTCGGCGTAGTTGAGTGAGGCCTGGGATTTCATCAGGCCCCGGATGAAGGAATGGCTGAGCTTTTCACCCTTTGCGTCCACCACGATCCGCGCGGCGAGAACGGCGCGCGGCACACCTTCGTGCAGCGAACACAGGTCGCCCGAGAGGCGGTCGGGCAGCATCGGGACGACACGGTCGGGGAAATAGCTGGAATTGCCCCGCTTGCGCGCTTCGCGGTCGAGAGCGGAACCGGGCGTCACGTAGTGCGCGACATCTGCGATGGCGACCCAGATCACGTGACCGCCCGGGTTCTTGGGATTGTCGTCCGGGTGGGCATAGACCGCGTCGTCGTGGTCGCGGGCGTCCGACGGGTCGATGGTGATGAGCGGCAGGTGACGCAGATTCTCGCGCCCCTTGAGGCCCGCGGGCTTCATCCGGTCGGCTTCCTCGATCACCTCGTCGGGGAACTGGTCGGGGATGCCGTGCTGATGGATCGCGATGAGCGAAACGGCCCGCGGCGCGGTCGGGTCGCCGAGCCGCGCGACGATCTGCGCGCGGGGCAGGCCCATCTGCCCTTTCGGTCCGGTCTGCTTGGCCTCGACCAGTTCCCCGTCCTTGGCGCCATCGGTGGCGCCGGCCGGCACGGACCATTCCTTGTCCGCGCCCTTGTCGATCGGCACGATCCGCCCGCCTTCGTGGCCCGTCCGGAAGATGCCGAGGATGCGTTTGGCGTTCTGTCCGATCCGCCGGATTAGCCGAGCCTCGTAGTCGTGATCCTCGCTGTCCACCTCAGTCATTCTGCTCAGGAGGCGGTCGCCGGTTTTGAGCGCGGGATCGCCTTGCTTCGCCACGTACAACACGCGCGGCTTCTCGCCCTCACCGGACCATTCGAGCGGATCGGCGAAGATGTCGCCGTCCGGCGTGATCTCGGCCACTTCCAGAACCGACACGGGCGGCAGCTTGTCCGGGTCGCGGTAGGTCTTCTTCCGCTTCTCCAGGTGCCCGTCCGCCTCCAGCTCCTTGAGCAGGCGTTTCAGGTCGATCCTGTCCTGCCCCTTGATACCGAAAGCCCGCGCGATGTCGCGCTTGGAGGTCTGGGTCGGGTTCTCGGAAATCCATTCGAGGATTTCTTCTTTGCTGGGAATGCGTGCCATGTGTCCCGCGTATCACGGGGCGCGCAGGGCGTCAGTCGGAAAGTCGTGCGAGGTCGGCGGCGGTGTCGACGTCCGCGAGCCTCGGCAGGTAGGCAGGGCGGGGCAGGGTGACGAGCGTATCGGCAAGCGCGTGGTCGCTCGACCAGCGCACCCCGGTGAACAGATCGGCCGGCACCCTGCGTCGCGTGTCGAGCCCCACCGCCCAGAACCCGCCGTCCGTCGCCGGACCGACCACCGCACCGGCGCGACCGATGAGCCGGAAGCCGTCCGCGATATGTCCGGCGGTCACCTGTGGAATGTCTGTCCCGATGATGAGCACCGGCGCGCGTGGAAGCGATCGGAAGACACGGCCCATCCGGTCGCCAAGGTCGCCCGGCCCCTGCGGTAAGCGCGGCAGCGGTGGGAGGAGAGCGGAACGGACGGCCGGGTCGGGAGCCACGGCCAGGCAGGTCGTCCAGCGTCTGTCGGTCAATTCACGGGCGAGCGTGGCGAGCCGGCGCCGCACCCACGCAGAGGCCGGGACCGCGCCGATCTCCCGCGCGAGCCGCGTCTTGACCCGGCCCGGTCGCGGCTCCTTCGCCATGATGACCAGCGTCGGGTGGGACATCGGCGGTGTCAGCCGAAGTAGTCCCGGATGATCCGGGAATAGATCGCTTTAAGCTGGCCGATCTGGGCGATCTCCACGCGCTCGTCCACCTGGTGCATGGTCTTGCCCACCAGCCCGAACTCGACGACCGGACAATGATCCTTCACGAACCGCGCGTCGGACGTGCCGCCGGAGGTCGACATCTCAGGCCGGATACCCGTCTCGGCCTCGACCGCCGCGGCGACGAGGTCGGACAGGGGGCCGGGGGGTGTGAGGAAGCTTTCGCCCGACACCTTCACCTCCATCCCGATCTCGATCCCCGCGGCTTCCGCAACCTCCTGTGCCGTTTCGCGCAACCACGCGGTCAGGCCCTCGGCGGAATGGGCGTCGTTGAACCGGATGTTCACGGTCGCCCGTGCTTCGGCCGGGATCACGTTGGTCGCAGGATTGCCCACGTCGAACGTGGTGACGGCAAGCGTCGAGGGGTCGAAATGGGCCGTGCCTTCGTCGAGCACGTGGGCTTCCAGCCGCGTGACGAGCCGGGCGAGCGCGGGAACGGGGTTCTTCGCGCGATGGGGATAGGCGGCGTGCCCCTGCACCCCGCGTGCGGTGAAGAAGGCGGTAAGCGACCCGCGCCGCCCGATCTTCATCATCTCGCCCATGCGGTCAGGGCAAGTGGGTTCGCCGACGACGCAGGCATCCATGCCCTCGCCGTTGTCCGCCATCCAGTCGAGGAGCGCGCGCGTCCCGTCGACCGCGTCGCCTTCCTCGTCCCCCGTGATGGCGAGGATGAGCGCGGCGTCGTCCGGCAGGTCTGCGGCCGCCTCCACCGCGGCGGCGACCCAGGCGGCGACCCCGGATTTCATGTCGGTCGCGCCACGGCCCCAGAGCCACCCGTCCTTCTCTTCGGCGCCGAAGGGCTGAACGGTCCACGCCCCCGTATCTCCCACCGGCACCACGTCCGTGTGGCCGTTGAAGCCGAGGCGTCGCGTCGCGGACTTGGGCCCCTTGCGTGCGAATAGGTTCGATACCTCTCCCCGGTCGACGCGTGTGCACTCGAATCCTGCTTTGCCGAGCAGCTCGGCGAGGTAGACCAAGGCTCCGCCCTCCTCAGGGGTGACCGAAGGACACTCGATCAGGCGGCGGGTGATTTCGACGGGATCGGCCTTTGGCATTGCGCACCTTTCGTGAATTTCCAACGTGATACACGCCACCTCCGCCACCGGCAATGTTGCCGAGGTGCGACAGCGAGCGGCCGATTCCCGATGTGACGAACTATCTAGTTAACAAACTGGGACATTCAGTCTACGCATGAGCCGATAATAACCGAGGCAGGTTGTGCGAGCCGAACGAGTGCGAAAACGCACCGGGCCCGCGAGCGGATTTTCAGGTATCATCGGGGCTTTTCCCCGCCTGTGTCGCCGTCTGTCATCGGGCAGGAGGCGGGTAATCATGGTGACGGTTAATGTGCGGCGAATGCGGAGAAATGTGTCCGCGCTTGTGATGCGGACGGAATTACGCCAAGCGACCTCGGGTCGGCTTTCAGGAGAATCCGCAACGCAAGGACTCCAGGCATGAGCTGGATCGGCCTGACCGACCTTCACCGCAGCCTGTTCAATCCGGCGGGACTTGGCGCGCCCCTCGACAAGACGGAGCAGCACGCGACGGCTGCGAACGAGATTCTCCCGGTGGGCACGCTCGTTATCGAGACCGAGTGCAAGGCGGCCGACGGCGGCGACCGGACCATTCTGGACTACAGCCGGCACAAGGACTGGCCGAGAGAACTCAAGGTCACACTGAGTGCGCAAGGCGAATTTCGGGTTACCGTGACGCAGGGGGAGGCGCGCTTTGAGGCGCGGCTGTCTTTTCCTGTCCCCGATTACGACACGCCCGTCATGCTCTATTTCAGCTGGGACGGTCCGAACAGGTGGGGCCGGCTCGCGATCAAGTTCGTCAACACGGGGGAGTTCCATGTGGTCGCGGTCTCTGATCCGCTACCCATGCCGATGCTCGATGTCCTTACGATCATGCGCAACGGTCATTCGACCCGGATTGCGCCACGCACGTCCTTCGTGGCCGTGTCGGACGAGGTCGAGCCGGTCGGGCTGGGCGCCGGGATCTGTGCCGGCGCGCCGATCGAAACACCATCGGGTCAGGTGATGGTGGACCGGCTTCGGCTCGGGGACCGCGTCCTGACGGCGAGCGGCGGCGTTCAGCCGGTCCGATGGATCACGCGGCGCACCGTCCCGGCTTTGGGTCATCTGTGCCCCGTGCGGCTTCGGGCGCCGTTCTTCGGGCTTTCAAATGATCTCCTCCTCGCACCTGATCACCGCGTAAGGGTCGAAGGAGCGGATGCGGAATACATTCTTGGCGACGGCGACGTGCTCCTGCCCGCACAGCGGCTCGTGGGAAGCCGCGCAGCCAAGGTCGAGGCGCGCCTGAAGTCCGTCACCTACTACCACGTGCTTCTGGACAAGCACGACTGCCTGCTGCACGACACCTTGTGGGCGGAAAGTCTCTATGTCGGCCAGATCGCGGCAGACCGCACCCGCCTGAAGGCGACCGCGCTTTCGGAAATGCCGGCGAGTGCGGTTCCGACGCATCGTGGTTTTGCACGGTACAGATTGTCGGACGTAGAAGCCCGGTCGCTGGCCCAGGTATTGCATCGCTGATCTGGACAGGATTTGGCACGGCTGACAGACTGTTCTTGTCAGTCCCACGGAGTTTTTCAGATGCGCCATTTCCTCAAGGCTCTCGCGTTGTCCGCGATCCTTCCGCTCGCCGCCTGTTTCGACGCTGATGTCACGGCGGATTTCACCGATACCTCCGAAGTCAAGCTCGACGCGGTGATGACAATGGGCCCGGAAATCTACCAGATGACACAGGGCATGGGCGAAGACCCGTGCGAAGATGGCGTGGGCGAGGTGAATGCCGACGGGTCGTATACTTGTTCGATGATCGAACGTCGCTCGCTCGACGAATTGTTGACCGTCATGGAAGACCCGGAGAACGAACTGGGGATCGGCGACGGCGTGAGTATCTCGGAGCTGGAAAATGGAAATATCGCGATCTCCTTCGACTTGTCCGAGATGACCTCGGACCTGCCGCCGCCGGAAGAGCGCGAGCAGATGGCGGCCATGTTCGGCGATGCGCTTCAGGGTCACGCCATGACGATCAAGGTCATCGGCAAGGAAATCGTTTCGACCAACGGCGAAACCCTGGACGACGGCACAGCGGCACAACTCGTCCTGCCGCTCGAAACGATGTTCATGCCCACGGCGAACGCGATTCCGGCGAGCTTCGACGTGGAACTCGTGCCGGGTCGCTGACGGCCCGCCGCGTCAGGACCCGAACAGCAACCAGCCGTGCTCCGCCGCATAAACGGCGAGGCCGAGTAGCACCACGACCGCTGTGGCGATGGCGAGCGAGATGCGGATCGAGGTCTGGTGCTTGTCCGATCTCCAGTTGCGCGGGCGCACACCCTTGACCCGGAACACCACCAACGCGGCGAGGTTGATCGCGGCGATATTGATGATGACTGTCGCGAGAGCGCGCAAGGCTGGCACGTAAGAGCCGTTCCCGAGGAGCAACCCGAAAGCCGCCAGAGGCGGCAGCAGTGCAGCCGCGACCATCACGCCGACCAGGCCCGAGGTCTGCCCGCCCGCGACCATGAGGGCGGCTGCTGCGCCTGAGGCAAGCGGAAGCGCGACAGTCATGACAGAGAGTGAGCCGTCATAGGCCATGAGCGAGGAGTCACCGTTGAACGGCACCGCAAAGCCCAGCGCCACACCTGCCGCCACCCCCACACCAAGCCCGGCACCCAGCGCACGGAGGGCGATCCACATGAGCTGCGCGGTCCCGAGGGTCGTTGCGAACGCGAAAGCGATGATCGGTCCCAAGAGCGGGGCAATCACCATCGCACCGATCACAACAGCCACCTGATCCTGCAAGAGACCGATCGCAGCGACGACCGTGGCGAGTCCGGTCATGACGAGATAGTCGACGGTCAGCGCCGTGTTCTGGCGGATGTCGTCGTAGATCTCCTCGCGCGCATTGGCGTTCTCCGCCTGCGCGACGCGCTCGGTCTCTTCCTCGTCTTCGACTTCCGGAAGGTTCGCCTCGGTGTTGAGCGCATGAAGGGACCAGCCGTCCTTTCCGTCCATCGCCTTGGCAATTTCGTCCAGAACGTCCTGCAGGTCGACTTGATCGAGAGTCGCGATGATGACTTGTCGCCCGTCATCGCCAGCGGGAAAGCAGTACCAGTCCTTCTCCGGCAAGTCCTTGAAGCAACCCTGGATCGTCTCGACATGCGCCGTGTCAGTGACGATCTGGATCAGCCGGTCGCTCATTCGGCATCCTCGAAGAACGGCGTCATCTGGGCGACGATCACTGCGTTCTCCGCCAACGCACGTTCCATCAGTGCGCGCTCTTCATCCGGAATGTCGTGACCTTCCGAAAGGCGTTCATCCAGAGTGCCATAGCCGGTGACGTCGAGCGGGGCGAGGTCGGCCTGTTTCAGGATCGTCACCGTTTCACGCACCGCTTCGGCCTCGTCCACGCCGGTGGCATAACAGACGAGCGCGGCGCCGGTGGACTGCTCGGGCAATCCGTCGCCCTCCTTGCGGCCCACGTCGACGAGCAGCGTGAACACTTGTTGGCGGCTCTTCTTCTTCGGATTCTCAGTCATGTCGCGCCCTTTCCGATCGGGCGAGAGGTGCGCTGCAGGTGGGCCAAAGTCAAGCGCGGGCAAAGACCTCGACCCCTACCGCGAGCGCGTAGAACAGGATCATGAAGAGGCTTTCGATCCCGATGCGGGCAGGTCCCTGCCTTTGCCGCAGGATAAGCCCGGCGAGCAGGATCGCGGTCATCAGCATGCCAGTGGCCATCCAGTAGAGATCGCCCATGCCGACCGCATGGAAGATCGAGCCGTCGCGATAGGCCGCGTCGGAGAACACGAGGAAGAGCGTATCGAACGTGTTGCCGCCAATGATCCCGCCGACCGCGAGTTGCAGGGCGCCGCGCCGGACCGCGACAAGCGTTGTCACAAGCTCGGGGAGCGACGTGACCACCGCGGTGATGAGCGACCCGACGAGGGAGGACGACAGGCCGAACCGGGTGATGAACTGGCCCCCGGCCTGGCTGATGATCCAGCCGCACAGGCCCATCACGACGACAAGAGCGGCGAAGACAACGGCCGGCTTGCGGGCAGATTTCCGGGCGTCCGCCTCGTTCTCAGGTTCGTCGTAACGCGTCTCTTTCGTGTCGACCGGCTCCCACATCGGGGACTCGCGCACGCTTGTCGCAAGGCGCACGCCCCAGAGGTAGGCGGCGAAGATGAGAATCGACACCGGGTGGATCGCGAAAAAGGACATGTCCGGACCGGACATCGCTGCAATCGGCAGGCTGAGCAGGATCAGAAGCAGTACGGCCTGGAACATGTTGGCGGGTTCCGCCGCCGCATGTTCGAGGTTCGCCCGGCGATAGACGAGGTCGGCGATGGCGAGGAACAGGGTCTGGGCGGCGATCCCGCCAACCGCGTTCGAAACCGCGAAGCTCGCGTCGCCCGATGCCGCTGCGCTGACCGAAACGACAACGCCCGAAAGCGACGTGGCCCCACCGAGGATGATGCCCCCCGCCATCGCCTCGCCCATCCGGGTGCGGTCCGCGATGGTGTCGGCCAGCCGGGTTGCGCGGATCGAGGCCGCAACGACAATGGCCCCTGCGATCCCGAACAGGACGAAGAGTAGGGTCGTTGAAAGGGCGTCGAACAAATCTCAGGCTTTCCGGGCCGGCGGTGGATGGACCTTTACCAACACCCGCCTAGTGCAAGGGTTCCCCATCCGCTCGAGACCGACGGAGATTGGCCCTTGCCGCGGCATTCTGTCGCGCCTAGGGTTTCTGCGCTGCAGCACGAAAGGCCACGGAATGCTCGATTCATTCGGTCAGGAAATCTGGCTCGTAAACGGACCCGAGGTGATTGCGGCGATGGGTTTCCACTATCCCACGCGCATGGCGATTGTCCGTCTGGACAATGGTGACCTCTGGCTCTGGTCCCCCGTCGCCCTGAGCGATGAGTTGCGCGCCGAAGTGGACCTGCTCGGCCCGGTCCGCCACATCGTTGCGCCCAACAGCCTGCATCATGTCTTCCTTGCAGACTGGGCTGCAGCTTATCCCGAGGCGCGAGTGTATGCGGCACCGGGACTGGCTGAAAAGCGCAAGGATATCGCGTTTGCCGCGACCCTCGGCGACGCACCGGAAGCGGACTGGGGCGATGAGATCGCGCAGGTTGCGATGACCGGGAACCGGATCACGACCGAGGTCGTGTTCTTCCACCGCGCCTCCTCCACCGCTTTGTTCACGGACCTCCTGCAACAGCTGCCGGTCGGATGGTTCAAAGGCTGGCGCGCGCTCGTCGCGCGACTGGACGGGATGGTCGGGCTGGAACCCGCCGTACCGAAGAAATTCCGGGTTGCCTTCTCAGACAAGGATGCCGCGCGCGCGGGGCTTCGGCGCATCATGTCCTGGCCGGTTCATGCAGTCGTCGTGGCACACGGTGCGCCCGTGACGACGGAAGGCAAGGCGTTCCTGAAGCGCGCCTTCGCGTGGCTCGACACCTGACGGGGGACGTCAAGCAGTGGTGATGAGAATGCCCAGATACGCGGCGTAGGCGATCAGTAGAACCGCGCCCTCTCGCCGGGAAATCCGCCAGCCGCTCACGGCGAACAGAAGCATCGCGGCGGTCGCGGCCAGCATCACCCAGATATCGAACCGGATGATCTCCTCCGGGATGGCGAGCGGATGAACCGCCGCGGTCACACCCAGGATGCCAAGGATGTTGAAGATGTTGGAGCCCACCACGTTACCGAAAGCCACGTCCCCCTGGCCCTTGCGCACCGCAATCACGGCGGTGACAAGCTCTGGCATGGAGGTGCCGATGGCGACGATGGTGAGGCCGATCAGGGTCTCCGACAGCCCGGCGGCCTGCGCGAGCCCGACGGCCCCGAAGACCAAAGCGCGCGCCGCGAGAATCGTGATGACCAGCCCCGCCAGAGTGGTCGCGAGCGAGGCGGGCAGGCGCATGGAAACCTGCGGCACCGCGTCGGCCTCGGCGGCATAAACCGCACCGGCCGCGGTGCTCCGGCGGCGCTCGATCAACAGGGTTGCCACGAGATACGCGATGAGCAGGGCGAAGAACCCGAGGCCCCCCGCGCGGCCGATCATGCCGGTCATGACCGCGGCCAGCATGACGAGGCTCGCACCGGCGAGAACGGCACCGTCGCGTTTCAGCGCGCTGGAATCGATCGCTACGGGGCGCAGGACGGCGGCGATACCGAGGATCAGGAGAATATTGCCGATGTTCGACCCGACCACGTTGCCCACGGCAATTCCCGGCGAACCGGCGAAGGCTGCCTGAAGCGAGGTGACGAGTTCGGGCGCGGACGTGCCGAAGCCGACAAGCGTAAGGCCGATCACCATGGGCGAGAGACCTGCACGCTCCGCTACGGACACGGCGCCGCGCACCAGCATTTCACCGCCCGCGACGAGACCCAGAAGGCCCACGATGAGGAACAGCATATCGGTCATGGGAAAGCGATCCTTTGGCGCGAATGGCACCGATGGAAGATGGCCGTTGCATTGCCGCTTTCAATGGTGCGGCACGAAAATGCGCGACCGCCAGAAAAAGACCGCGCGAGGATTTCCCGCGCGGTCTGCGAAAGATGTCAGCGGCGAATGGCGCGCACGATGAAAATCAGCAGGCACGCGCCGATGAACCCGACGATCAACTGCCCGATCCAGCCGCCGAGCGTGCTGCCCATGACAGCCACGAGGATCGCGTTCAGGATCAGTGCACCGACGATCCCGAGGATGATGTTCATCAGGATGCCCATGTTGGATTTCATGAATTGTTCAGCCAGCCACCCTGCGATGCCGCCGACGATGATGGCTGCAAGCCAACCGATTCCTGTCATTTGAAAAGCTCCTCTGTCTGTTTCCGCCGTCATGGGGATGTGAGTCCAACAAGAAAAGGGCCGGGGAGTTCCCCGGCCCTGTTGCGGTTTCGCGAAGCGGCGTGCGCGTCAGTCGCGCAGAAGCTCGTTGATCCCGGTCTTGGAGCGGGTCTTTTCGTCCACGCGCTTCACGATCACGGCGCAGTAGAGGTTGAGGCCGTTCTTCGTCGGCATCGAACCCGAAACGACGACCGAGTAGGGTGGCACTTCGCCCATGAAGACCTCGCCTGTCTCGCGGTCCACGATCTTGGTCGACTGGCCGATGTAGACACCCATGCCGAGAACCGAGCCCTCGCGCACGATGACGCCTTCGACGACTTCGGATCGCGCACCGATGAAGCAGTTGTCCTCGATGATGGTCGGACCGGCCTGCATCGGTTCCAGAACGCCGCCGATGCCCACGCCGCCCGACAGGTGGACGCCCTTGCCGATCTGAGCGCAGGAGCCGACGGTTGCCCAGGTGTCGACCATGGTGCCTTCATCGACATAGGCGCCCAAGTTCACGAAGGACGGCATGAGCACGACGCCCGGCGCGATGTAGGCCGACTTGCGCACGACGCAGTTCGGCACGGCGCGGAAGCCCGCGGCCTTCCACTGGTTGTCGCCCCAGCCCTTGAACTTCGAGTCGACCTTGTCCCACCAGCCGCCGCCCTGCGGGCCGCCCGGCTGAATTTCCATGTCCTTGATCCGGAAGCCCAGTAGAACGGCCTTCTTGGCCCATTGGTTCACGTGCCAATCGCCGTTTTCCCGGCGTTCGGCCACGCGCAGTTGGCCGGAATCGAGCGCGTTCAGTGTGTCCTCGATGGCTTCGCGGGTTTCGCCCCCGGTTGTCGGCGTGATCGTGTCGCGCGCCTCCCAGGCGGCTTCGATGGCGGTCTCCAGTGCGGCGTTGGACATGGTGTCTCCCCGAAATCCCGTGTTACGTCTTGGTTCGTGTCGCCTATAAAGGCGGATGCGACCCCGCGCAACGCGGCAAGAGAGGACGAGCATGACAGAACAAGGCCGCGCGCACCCGTTCCGGGATAGCTCCGAAGACCGGCAGGCGAGCCACCACATTCCCGACACGCCACAGACGCGCAGCCCGACCTACGCGCTGGCCTTCGACGACCCGGAATTCCTCGGGCGCGAGGAACTGCGTCCCGTGCGGTTGCAACTGGAGCTCCTGAAGCCGGAACTCGTTATGAACGAGGCAGGGATCAAGTCGACCGTCGTCATGTTCGGCGGTGCGCGCATCCCGGCGCCCCGGCAGAAGGACAGCGCCAGGACGGAAACGCTGCGCGAGCTGTCGAAGTATTACGACGAAGCGCGGGAGTTCGCCCGGCTCCTGACCATCGAGGGGATGAAGACTCCGGAACTCGAGAAAGTCGTGGTGACTGGCGGCGGCCCGGGCGTGATGGAAGCGGGGAGCCGAGGTGCTGCTGAGGCCGGGGGCGTGTCCATAGGCCTGAACATCGTGCTCCCGCACGAGCAGGCCCCGAATGAATATGTGACGCCGGAGCTGTGCTTCAACTTCCACTACTTCGCGATCCGCAAGATGCACTTCCTCATGCGGGCCGAGGCGATCGCCGTCTTCCCCGGCGGGTTCGGGACGCTCGACGAACTGTTCGAGAGCCTGACGCTGATCCAGACCGGGCGGATGAAGCAGATCCCGATCCTGCTTTTCGGCAAGCCGTTCTGGGAGAAGATCATCGACTGGCACGCGCTCGAGGACGCAGGCACGATCTCGCCCGACGATCTGAAACTATTCCGCTATGTCGATACGGCAGCAGAGGCGATCGAGGCGATGGAGACCTGGGACGAGAAGGGGCAGAAACGCCGTGTCATTCCCGGACGCTGATCTGATCCACTTCTGGGAAAAGCGCGGGGCGGTGGAGCCGCTCCGGCGATGGAAGCCGCTGACCGGCGGCAACACGAACGCACTCTGGCAGGTGGGCGACAGGGTGGTGAAACTCTACCGCCCCGAGGCCGACACACCGTTGTTCGCCAACGACGCCAAGTCCGAGCGGCTGGTCCTGCGGGCCCTGGCGGGCACCGGTCTCGTGCCTGAGTTCGTCGCGGCCGAGGGTGACAGCCTCGTCTACAAGCTGGCCGAGGGGCGGGGGTGGCAGCCGGAGGACGGCATGGCCTGCGTGGCCGAAACGCTCGCCGGGCTGCACGCGATGACGCCGCCGGAGGGTATTCCGGCCAAGCCTATGGGCAAGGACGCGCTGGTGCGTCAAACCTTGTCGCTAGGGGAAGACGTTCCCGTAGTGCCGGACGAGGTGCCGAAGGCAGCGCCGGCATTCATCCACGGCGATGCGACGGCGGCCAATGCGCTGGTCTCCGACGGCGGCGTGACCTTCATCGACTGGCAGTGTCCCGGCGTGGGCGACGCCTGCGACGATATCGCGGTGTTCCTGTCGCCTGCGATGCAGGTCATCTCAGGCAACCGCCCGTTGACGGATGACGAGGTCGAGGACTTCCTCGCTGCCTATGGCGAGGGCAATGTGACCGATCGGTACAGGGCCCTTGCGCCTCTCTATCAGGCCCGGATGCGCGGCTACTGCCGTTGGCGCGCGGCGCGCGGCGATGACGGCTACGGCAAGGCGTCGCTGTTGGAGAGTTGAGTGCGCTGCCGCGCACGCTTTGTCAGCCTGTCCCTGCCTGGGGCAGGCACAGGCGAGGCGAGAGGGCCAGCCCTCTCGCGCTCTCCCGAGGTTTCCTGAAAACAGAGAAGAGGCAGTGGGGTCAGAGCAGTGCTTCGATCAGCACGGCAGCCAGCGTGATCGTGGCGCCGAGCATGACATAGCCCATGGCGCGCAAGGGACGGGCGCGATCCACCTGTTCGGTCGGTTTCGCCTGGTTGATGAGCGCCGCCTCTGCCAGTTCCGGCAGGCGGGGGCCGAACCGCGATAGTACCTTCACGGTTTTCACGAGATCGGTCAGCACGGCTTTCGGCCCGATGGCCTTGGCGATGTAGTCCTCGACCACGGGCCCGGCCACCTTCCAGATATTGATATGCGGGTTCAGGGACCGCGCCACGCCTTCGACAATAACCATCGTGCGCTGAAGGTGGATGAGCTCGGTGCGGGTCTGCATCCCGAATTTCTCGGTCACCTCGAACAGGTAAGACAGGAGCCGGCCCATGGAAATCCGGGTCGCATCCATGCCGAAGATCGGTTCGCCCACGGCACGCAGGGCGCGGGCGAACTCGTCCACGTCCTTGTCCGCCGGCACATAGCCTGCTTCAAAATGCACCTCCGCCACGCGCTTGTAGTCGCGCTGGATGAAGCCGTAGAGGATTTCTGCATAGACCCGGCGGGTGTATTCGTCGATCCGGCCCATGATGCCGAAGTCGATCGCCATGATGTCGCCGTTCGCCGCGAACTTGAGGTTGCCCTGGTGCATGTCGCCGTGGAACAGTCCATCGCGCAGCGCGTGGGACAGGAACAGGTGAAGAACCCGGTTCCCGATCTCCTCGAGGTTCAGTGACGAGGCGCGCAGCGCGGCCAGGTCGTTCGCGGGGATGCCGCCGGCCCAGTCCATCGTCATCACGCGGCGCGAGGACAGGCCCCAGTTGATCGCGGGGACGACGAATCCCGGGTCGTCCTTGGTGTTCTCCGCGAATTCCGAGGCGGAAGAGGCCTCCTGCCGCAAGTCGAGCTCGCCCATCACTACGTTCTCGAAGTGGTTCACAACGTCCTGCGGCCGCAGGCGCCGGGTCTGTGGGAGCAGGAATTCGATCACCCGCGCGGCGAAGTGGAAGGCGTCGAGGTCGTTTCGGAACGCCTTCTCGATCCGGGGGCGCAGCACCTTGACCGCCACCTCGTGTCCTGTCGCCTTGATCCGGGCGCGGTGGACCTGTGCGATGGAGGCTGCGGCAACCGGGTTGGAAAATTCCGAGAAGACTTCGTCGACGGAGATGTCGAGTTCCCGTTCGATTGTCCTGCGCGCTACATCCGTGGGGAAGGGGTCCAGCTTGTCCTGCAGGTACTGGAGCTGCTCCGCCATCTCCTCCCCGACCACGTCGGGGCGCGTGGACAGGATCTGGCCGAACTTGATGTAGGCCGGGCCCATCGCGGTGACGGCCCGCGTCACGGGGGGTAGCGACGGGTCGCCGCGCCGCCCGAGCCAGGCGAAGGTCCAGCTTACCGTCCGCGTCGCCAGTTTCACCAGCGGCGGGGCGTTCATCGCGTGAAGCACCTGACCCAGCGCGCCTGTGCGGGCGAAGGTGGCGCCGATGCGGATCAGGCGCCAGATATTGATCGGTCCCTTCATCAGATCTTCCAGCCGGAGTGCAGCGCCGCGATCCCCATCGTCAGGTTGCGATACTTGACCTGGTCGAAGCCCGCCGCACGGATCATGGCCGCGAAGGTCGCCTGATCCGGGAAGCGGCGGATGGATTCGACGAGGTACTGGTAGCTGTCGCGGTCGTTCGCGATCACCTGCCCCATGCGCGGGATGATATTGAAGGAGTAGAGGTCATAGACCTTCTGCATCATGTCGTTGGGGATCTGGCTGAACTCCAGCACCATGATCCGTCCGCCGGGTTTGAGCACGCGGTACGCCTCCGCCAGCGCATCGGGGATACGGGTGACGTTCCGGATGCCGAAGCTGATCGTGTAGACGTCGAAGCTGTTATCCTCGAACGGGAGCGCCATCGCGTCGCCCACCACCCAGTCGAGGCTCGCCGCCATCTGCCCCGCCTCGGCCCGTTTGCGCCCCTCGACCAGCATGGACTCGGTCATGTCGCAAACGGTCGCGTGTGCTCCGGGCGCGCGGTCGAGAAAGCGGAACGCCACGTCGCCGGTACCCCCGGCGACATCGAGCAGTTTCTGGCCCGGGCGCGGGGCGAGCCAGTCCATCATCGCGTCCTTCCAGACCCGGTGAATGCCCATGCTCATCACGTCGTTCATGATATCGTATTTCGAGGCGACATTGGTGAAGACTCCGTGGACCATCCCGGCCTTCTGGTCCTCGTCCACTTCCCGGTAGCCGAAATGCGTGGTCTTCTTCGCGTCGGTCATGCGTTGCGCCTCATTTTCGTCAGGTTGGCAATATACCTACGTGGCGCAAACGACAAACGACTTAACACCGACCGACGAAGGGTCGCAGGCGAACGATGGACCTCGTACCGACCGGCGTGACCGGCTGGCTCCAGCCCGGCAGCCCCCTGATCCACATTCTCATGCTCGTGCTCGGGGTGCCCGTCGTGTCGTTCGGGTTGAAGGTCCTGCTGCGCGCGGCCTTTCGCGGACGGGCGCGGACGACACCGGCCGCCCCCGTGAAGACCACGGAGCCCGCGCATCCGATCCCGCGAACCGCCGGCACGCCGGCCACGCGCATGGAACGGCATCGGTCGATCGAAACCAGTTTCCCCGCGGCGCCTGGGGTCAGGTTTACTGCGACGCTTGGCCTCACCGCGCTCCTCTGGATCATCAGGCCCGCGTTGCCGAGTGAAACGGGCGGGTTCATGCGATTGCCCGGTTTTGCGCTGTCCGGCGATCACGCGTGGGAGATCTTCGCGTTGATCGCGGTTGCCTGCCTCCTCTACCTGCGCCACGTCTGGACCTACCGGATCGATCTGGACGGGCCCCACATCGCGTGGCGCACGCTCGGATTCCGGCGGCACGCGCACGATCTGCGTGAGCTCGAGAATATCGCGGATGGCGGACCGTACACGCTGCGCCTATATTTCAGTGATGGCGCAAGAGGCGATCTCATGAAGCAGGTCACAGGCAGGACGGAGTTGCGCGCGCGGCTGGAGGCGTATCGCCGCTAGATGCCCGAACTCCCCGAAGTGGAAACCGTGCGTCGCGGGCTGGATCCCGTGATGACCGGACGAAAGATCGTGCGGGCCGAGGTCCGGCGCGAGGGGCTGCGCTGGCCGTTTCCCGAGCGGATGGCGGAGCGCCTCACTGGCGCGACCGTGCTGGGCCTCAGGCGGAGGTCGAAATACATCCTCGCCGACCTCGATACTGGCGAGACCTGCCTCATCCACCTCGGGATGTCCGGGCGCATCCTGATTTCCGGCACGACTCTGGGCAAGTTCCATCACGAACACCCCGCGCCGGAGAAGCATGACCACGTGGTGCTCGACATCGACGGGGGCGCGCGGATCACGCTGAACGACCCGCGACGGTTCGGGGCGATGGACCTGTTCACGACCGGGACGGGTGAGCTCCATCCGCTTATCGCCGTGATCGGGCCCGAGCCCCTCGGCAACACGTTCAACGAGGCCTACCTTGTCGCGAAACTCGCCGGGAAGAACACGCCGATCAAGGCGGCGCTGCTCGATCAGCGGATCGTGGCGGGGCTGGGCAACATCTATGTCTGCGAGGCGCTGCACCGTGCCCATATCCACCCGGCGCGCAAGGCGGGGCGCATTTCGGCGGCCCGTATCGCGTCACTCGTCCCGATCATCCGCGACGTGCTGAACGAGGCGATCGCCTCGGGCGGATCCTCACTGCGTGACTACCGGCAGGCGGATGGCGAGTTGGGGTATTTTCAACACACTTTCCGGGTCTACGACCGTGAGGGGACGGCCTGCAAGACACCGGACTGCAACGGGAAAATCGCGCGCATCGTGCAATCGGGCCGCTCGTCTTTCTACTGTCCCCGCTGCCAAAGATGACTTGAAGCGAGATCGCAGAGTCGCATACGCATGGGCGGACTGCATGGAAGGGGCACTTCTCCAATGGCATATGAAAACATCATCGTGGACGTCGAAGACCACGTCTGCACGATCAAGCTGAACCGGCCGGACGCGCTGAACGCGCTCAACCTCGAGCTTCTGCGCGAGCTCGGCAAGGCGCTGGCCGAAGGGCAGAAGAACGAAAAGGTGCGCTGCTTCATCATCGCGGGGTCCGAAAAGGCCTTCGCGGCCGGTGCGGATATCAAGATGATGTCCGAGAAGAGCTTCACCGACGTCTTTGCGGGCGACCTGTTCACCCCGGAGGAACAGTCGATCATGCGTATCCGCAAGCCGATCATCGCGGCCGTGTCGGGTTACGCGCTGGGCGGCGGTTGCGAACTCGCCATGATGTGCGACTTCATCATCGCGTCGGACACCGCCAAGTTCGGCCAGCCCGAGGTGAACCTCGGTGTCATGGCCGGCATGGGCGGGACGCAGCGCCTGACCCGCCTCGTCGGTCGGGCCAAGTCGATGGACATGAACCTCACCGGCCGCTTCATGGAGGCTGAAGAGGCCGAGCGCGCCGGGCTGGTGAGCCGGGTCGTCCCGGCCAAGAAGCTCATGGACGAAGTGACCGCGGCGGCGAAGAAGATCGCCGAGAAGAGCATGATCTCGGTCATGGCGATCAAGGAGTCGGTGCATCGCTCCGACCAGATGCCGCTGACCGAAGCGATCCTGTTCGAGCGCCGCGTGTTCCATTCGATGTTCGCCGCCGAGGACCAGAAAGAGGGCATGGCGGCCTTCATCGAGAAGCGCGAACCGCAGTTCCGCGACCGTTAAGAGCCAGGTTTACGCCGGGGGCGCGCATTTCCGCCCCGGTCCTGCGCGGACTTGCCCTTGCGCGGGCCTGCCGGTTTCGCGCCGGGCTTGCGGAAGCTCTTGGAGGCGTCCGACGCGCCCGGCTTGCCCGTCGGGCGCGGTTTCGCGGGGGCGTCTGGCTTCTTCTCGGTAGTCCGGGGTTTGGGGGGTTTTCCCGGTTTGCCCCCGTCCTTCCGGAAGTCCTTCTTGCCCTCCCACTTGGGCTTGTCGACTTTCGGCTTCGGCTTGTCCCCTTTCGGCGCGGGTTTGGTGCGCGGCTTGTAGGGGGCCGTCGCCCCGGCTTCTTCCTGTTCCTTGCGCTTCTCCGCGAACTTGCGTTTCGCCCCGTCGTGCTCACGCGGCTTCGCGTCCCGCTTGTCACGCTGCGGGCGCTCGCCCGTGCGGGGTGCCGGGCGCTCAGGCTTGGGCCTGGGGCCCAGGTCGGGGGCGCTTTCCAGCGCGCGCGCCTTGATCCCCTCGTCCAGTTCGCCGTCCGAGCCAAGTGCGGCGAGGAACCCCTCGGCGCTCTTCTCCGTCAGTTCGACGAATGTCTCGTCGCCCTGCACGCGGATCGCGCCGATGTCGGTCTTCTCCATCCCGCCGGTCCGCAGGAGAAGGGGGAGGAGCCAGCGCGCCTCGGCCTTCTCCTTCTGCCCGATGGACAGGGCGAACCACCGGCTCGGCCCGAACGGTTTGCGTTCTTTGCGCTCCGGCTTGGTGTCCGGCGGCAGAAGGTCTTCGGGCGCGCCCTGCCGCGACTGGAACAGACGCAGGTAGGCAGCGGCCACGGTCTCGGCGTCATACTTGGCGAGCAACTTGACGGCGAAGGCACGCTCGGCCTCGGTCACTTCCTCGCTCCAGACCGGATCGGAAAGGAGTCGTTCCTCGTCGCGCGCGCGGATGTCGTCGGCAGAGGGCGCCGTGGTCCACTCCGCGGAGATCTTTGCAAAGCGCAGGAGTCGTTCGGCCCTCTTCGTGTCACGCGGCGGGACGATCAGCGCCGAGATCCCCTTTCGACCGGCCCGGCCCGTGCGACCGGAGCGGTGGGTAAGGCTTTCGGTATTCTTCGGGAGGTCCGCATGAATCACGAGGTCGAGGTTTGGCAGGTCGATCCCCCGCGCGGCCACGTCCGTCGCAACGCAGACCTGCGCGCGCCCGTCGCGCATCGCCTGGAGCGCGTGGGTGCGTTCGTTCTGGCTCAGCTCGCCCGAAAGGCTCACGACCGAGAGGCCCCGGTTCGACAGGCGCGCGGTCAGGTGGGCGACCTGCGCGCGGGTGTTGGCGAAAACGATGGCGTTTTCCGAGTCGTGGAAGCGCAACAGGTTGAAGATCGCGTTCTCGGCGTCGGTCTGGGCCACCCGGATCGCCTGGTAGGCAATGTCGGCGTGCTGCGTCGCGCCGGTGATCGTGTTCACGCGGGCCGCGTCATTCTGGTACTGCTCCGCTAGCTTCGCGATGGTCGGCGGCACGGTGGCCGAGAACAAAAGGATCCGCCGCTGCTCCGGCGCTTCCTCCAGCATGAACTCGAGGTCTTCGCGGAAGCCGAGGTCGAGCATCTCGTCGGCTTCATCCAGAACGATGGCGCGCAACGCGGTCATGTCGAGCGACCCGCGCTGGATATGGTCGCGAAGGCGGCCCGGCGTGCCCACCACGATATGCGCGCCGCGTTCGAGCGCCCGCCGTTCGTCCCGCATGTCCATACCGCCCACGCAGGAGGCGAGGCGCGCGCCGGTCTTGGCGTATAGCCAGATCAGCTCCCGCTTCACCTGCATGGCCAGTTCGCGGGTCGGTGCCACGACGAGGGCGAGGGGCAGACCGGCGGGACCGAACTCCTCGGCGTCGCCAAGGAGCGTGGGCGCGATGGCGAGCCCGAAACCGACCGTCTTGCCCGACCCGGTCTGCGCCGAGACCAGGAGGTCGCGCTCCGCGAGATCGGGATCGCTCACGGCCTCCTGCACCGGGGTCAAAGTGTCGTAGCCGCGCTCGGCGAGCGCTTCGGAGATCAGGCGGGTCATGTCGGGTCCGTTGTCGATGGTGCGGATCGCACCTGTGGGCGCGGAGCGGGCCGCGCAAGATCAGCGTCCGTAACGCCTGTGCGCGCGAATGTATATGGTCATTGCACGCAGGGGCGCGATTCAAGGCTTCACAAGTGACGCGAAACCGCCTATACGCCGCCGCTACATGCGCGTGAGACCCGCGAAGGTCGGAATCAGCCGGTATCGAACCCGGTCGGGGCTCGTCTCGTGCAACCAGTATTGAAACGAACCCGACGAAGGGAAGATCACCATGGCGAATTCGCCCCAAGCCAAGAAGCGCGCCCGTCAGAACGAGCGCCGCTTTGCCGTCAACAAAGCCCGCCGTTCGCGCATCCGCACGTACCTCCGCAAGGTCGAGGAAGCCATCGCCGCCGGCGACAAGGATGCTGCCCAGACCGCCCTGCGCGAAGCCCAGCCGGAACTGATGCGCGGCGTCACCAAGGGCGTGTTTCACAAGAATACCGCCTCGCGCAAGATGTCTCGCCTGACCGCACGGGTAAAGGCGCTGGGCTGATCCCGCCCTCGCGATGAGTTCGAAAAGGCAGAGCGCGGCCCCCTTGGGCCGCGTTTCTTTTTTCCGCACGCAATGGTGCCGAAGCGCCACGGTGCGAGCATGTTTTCCCATCGCGAAACTGAATTTCGATTCGCGGCATGGGACGATTTCCCCTGCAAATATTGGATAAGTGATAGCGGCTCTGGATTCGTTTCCGCATTGCCAGAGTCAAGCGCAATGATCTGTTGCGACTCTCCGACCCCCCCACCTATTTTGATCCTGCGATTCATTTCGCTGACTTGGGACAGAGCGGGCGATGGAGGTGGGGATCTCCGTCTTGCCGCGCCGGAGGGATCTGAGGGGGTACCTTCGGTTTTCGTGTCGGACGCATCAGGCTTCGATGGCATTGCCAGCGGGCGGGTGTGTTCTGCTCGACGACCGACTCTTTGCAGAGTCGGCGCCGCTTGTGCCATGTCGCGATGTGTCCGCCCCGGTCGATGACGGCCGGGCCTGGCGTTTGCAGTGCGCCGACAATGGTGAAGCAGGTCAAAGACGAGATGACAGACACGATGTGGGGACAAGTACGCGCGCAGCTCGAGAAATCGGTGGGCCAGAACAACTATCGCAACTGGATCGAACCGCTCGAGTTCGCCGACCTCGAAGGTGGGGTAGCCACCTTCCTCGTTCCCACGAATTTCATGGGCACGTGGGTTCAGCGGAATTTCGGTGAGCAGATCCTGCGCCACCTGGTCAGTGCGGGGGCCAAGGTGTCCCGTCTGGAATTCGTGGTGCCGTCGTCCGGGCCGCAGACCCGTCCGGCCTCGGCAGACGAGACACCGCCACCGGCCAACGGCAATGCCCGTCCGGCGCGCGCCGGAGGCAACGGTGGCGGCGATTTGCCCGGTGCTCCGCTCGACAAACGTTTCACCTTCGACAGTTTCGTCGTCGGCAAGCCTAACGAACTCGCCCATGCGGCCGCGCGTAGGGTGGCCGAAGGTGGCCCGGTCACGTTCAATCCGCTCTTCCTCTATGGCGGCGTCGGGCTCGGCAAGACGCACCTGATGCATGCGATCGCCCACGAGATGCAGGAGCGGAACCCGGAGCTTCGCGTCGTCTACCTGTCAGCGGAACAGTTCATGTATCGCTTCGTGCAGGCGCTCCGCGAAAAACAGATGATGGACTTCAAGCATCTCTTCCGTTCGGTCGACGTGCTCATGGTTGATGACGTCCAATTCATCGCCGGCAAGGATTCCACGCAGGAAGAGTTCTTTCACACCTTCAACGCGCTCGTGGACCAGAACAAGCAGATCATCATTTCCGCCGACCGCGCGCCGGGTGAGATCAAGGATCTGGAGGAGCGGATCAAGTCGCGGCTTCAATGCGGGCTGGTCGTGGACATCCACCCGACCGACTACGAGCTGCGTCTCGGCGTGCTTCAGACCAAGGTGGCCGCGTATCGCGAGCAATACCCGGAGCTGTCCATCGCTGACGGTGTTCTGGAATTCCTGGCGCACCGGATCACCACCAACGTCCGCGTTCTCGAAGGCGCATTGATGCGGCTCTTTGCCTTCGCTTCGCTCGTCGGGGGAGAGATCACGCTGGAGCGCACACAGGAATGCCTGACCGACGTGCTGCGCGCCTCGGACCGCAAGGTCACGGTGGAAGAGATCCAGCGAAAGGTTGCCGAGCACTACGGGGTGCGCTTCTCCGACATGATCGGGCCCAAGCGGTTGCGCTCCATTGCGCGTCCGCGGCAGGTCGCAATGATGCTGTCCAAGGAACTGACCACGCGGTCCTATCCGGACATCGGCCGCCGGTTCGGCGGGCGGGACCACTCGACGGTCATGCATGCGGTGAAACGGGTCGAGGAACTCATCAAGACCGATCATCAGATCGCCGAGGACGTGGAGCTTCTGCGCCGCCTTCTGGAACACTGAGGACGGGTCCGGGGCGGCCCGCAAGGCCTTGACCCTGCCCTGAATCGCTCCGACAGTGCGAAAAACCTTGAGACGGGCAAGGAACCGGGTAATGTCGCCGTCCCGGGGCCTCACCGGCCCGCGATAATCCGGGAGTGGGACATGAAGATTTCCGTCGAACGCGCCGTGCTGCTTAAAGCAGTGGGTCAGGCGCAATCGGTCGTCGAACGCCGCAACACCATTCCGATCCTCGCCAACGTGCTGATCGAGGCGGAAGGCGACACGGTCAGCTTCCGCGCCACTGACCTCGACATCGAGGTGGTGGACAAGGCGCCGGCGATGGTCGAACGCGCGGGCGCGACCACGGTCAGCGCGGTCACGCTCCACGAAATTGTGCGCAAGCTGCCCGACGGGGCGATGGTCAGCCTCACCGACGATGGGGCATCCGGTCGCCTGACGGTCGAGGCAGGGCGGTCGAACTTCTCGCTCGCCACGTTGCCGAAAGAGGATTTCCCGGTGATGACCGCGTCGGAGTACGCGGCCAACTTCTCGGCCCCCGCGCCGGTCCTGCGCCGCCTGTTCGACAAGTCGAAATTCGCAATCTCGACGGAAGAGACACGGTATTACCTGAACGGCGTGTACATGCACGTGTCCGACTCGGAGTCGGGCAAGGTGCTGCGCTGCGTCGCGACCGACGGCCACCGGCTCGCCCGGATCGACGCCGACCTTCCGCCGGGGGCAGAGGACCTGCCGGGCGTGATCGTGCCGCGCAAGACGGTGGGCGAGCTGCGCAAGCTTCTGGACGACGACGACATGCAGATCGCCGTCTCCGTGTCCGAGACCAAGGTCCGGTTCGCGACGCCTGACATCACGCTCACCTCCA
Organism: Maritimibacter sp.; assembly: GCA_964230745.1. Taxonomy (GTDB): domain Bacteria; phylum Pseudomonadota; class Alphaproteobacteria; order Rhodobacterales; family Rhodobacteraceae; genus Maritimibacter. Next base: position 56,608 of record CAXRHZ010000052.1, read on the forward strand.
AGGTGATCGACGGGACATTCCCGGATTACACCCGCGTCATTCCGACCGGGAACACCAAGAAGATGGAAGTGGACGCGAGCGAGTTCGCCAAGGCGGTCGACCGCGTCGCGACGGTGTCCTCCGAACGCTCCCGCGCCGTGAAGCTCGCGCTGGGCGAGGACAAGCTGACCCTTTCCGTGAACGCGCCGGATGCGGGCGCTGCCGAGGAAGAGCTTGTCGTGGCCTATGGTGACGAGGCGATGGAGATCGGCTTCAACGCCAAGTACCTGCTCGAAATCGCGAGCCAGGTGGACCGCGAGAATGCCGTGTTCATGTTCAACTCGGCGGGCGACCCGACGCTGATGCGCGAGGGTAACGACACCTCCGCCGTCTATGTCGTCATGCCGATGCGCGTGTGACGGGACTCTTTCTCCGAGAACTGACCCTTTCCCATTTCCGCTCGCACCGCCGCGCGTCGCTTACGCTCGACGGGCGGCCTGTCGCGATCTTCGGCAAGAACGGTGCTGGCAAGACCAACATCCTCGAGGCGGTGAGCCTCATGTCGCCCGGGCGGGGCCTGCGCGGTGCGGCGGCGGACGAGATGGGGCGCAGGCCCGAGAGCGTAGGGTGGAAGCTGACCGGCGTGCTCCAGTCGCTCCACCAGGTCCATGAGGTCGAGACATGGGCCGAACCCGGCCAGTCGCGCAACGTGACCATCGACGGCAAGACGGCGGCACAGGTCGCGCTGGGCCGGATCGCGCGCATGACGTGGCTCGTCCCGGTGATGGACCGGCTCTGGGTCGAGGGGGCGGACGGACGACGCAAGTTCCTCGACCGGATGGCGATGAGCTTCGAGCCGGGGCACGGCGAGGCGGTGCTGACCTACGAAAAGGCAATGCGGGAGCGAAACCGCCTGCTGAAAGACGGGCACCGCGACGCGCATTGGTACGGCGCGCTGGAGGCGCAGATGGCGCAGGCCGGGGCGGCGATACAGGAGAACCGGGCCCGGACCGTCGCGCTCATCGTGGGCGCACAGATGGTGGCCGAAACGGCGTTTCCCGCCGCCGAACTTCAACTCCTGCACGCCGAAGGGGCCGAAACCGGGCCGGAGGGCGAAACCGAACTCGCCGCCGCGTTTGCCGAGAGCCGGCCGCGCGACCTGATGGCCGGGCGCACCCTGGTCGGCCCCCATCGCGCCGACCTTGCCGCCACGTATGCGGAAAAGGACATGCCGGCGCGCGAATGTTCGACAGGGGAGCAGAAAGCGCTCCTCGTCTCGCTCATCCTCGCCCACGGTCGCGCGCTCGCACAGGATTTCGGCGCACCGCCCATGCTGCTTCTCGACGAGGTGTCGGCCCACCTCGACGCGGGCCGCCGTGCCGCGCTTTATGACGAGATCGTCGCGCTGGGCGCCCAGGCCTTTCTGACCGGAACAGGACCGGAACTCTTTACAGAGCTCGGCGACCGGGCCAAGCATATCGAAGTCCGCGACGAGGCGGGCCAATCCCTGATCCAGGAGGTCGCCCCATGAAAGCCAATCGCGTGACGCTGATCACCCTCGGCGTGTCCGATCCCAAGCGCGCCCGCGCCTATTACGAGGCGATCGGGTGGGTGGTCGAGGAAGACCTGGGGCAGGCGGTGTTTTTCGACATGCAAGGCATGAAGTTCGGCTTTTTCACACTAGAAGGACTCGCCAAGGAAACCGGAAAGAGCTTGGACGAGCTCAAGACCGGGGCGATGACGCTGGCGCAGAACTTCAGTTCTGAGGATGAGGTCGAGGCGATGTTCGCCCGCGCGGTTGCGGCCGGGGCGACGCCGTTGACCCAGCCGTTCAAGACCGACTGGGGCGGCTATTCCTCCTACGTGTCCGATCCTGACGGCCATGTCTGGGAATTCGCGCATAACCCGTTCTGGGCGCTCGACGAAGATGGGCGGATCGCGTGACCCTGACGGCCGCTGACGCGGGGCTTTACGCCTTCGCGCTTCTCGTCCTGTTCCTGACGCCCGGTCCGGTCTGGATGGCGTTGCTCGCCCGGGCCATGTCGGGAGGGTTCCACGCCGCTTGGCCACTGGCCTTGGGGGTCGCAATCGGGGACGCGCTCTGGCCGCTTCTCGCCATTCTGGGGATGAGCTGGATCGCGACCGAGTTCGAGGGTGTGACCGTTGCGCTGAAATTCGTCGCCTCCGCCTTCTTTCTCTGGCTCGGCTGGACCATCATCCGCAATTCGGACAAGGAGATCGCGGCTGACAGCAGGCTCACCAGGCCAGGCATGTGGGCCGGGTTCGTCGCAGGGGTCGTGGTGATCCTCGCCAACCCCAAGGCGATCCTGTTTTACATGGGCATGTTGCCGGGCTTCTTTGACCTGACGGGTCTGACGGCTCCCGACATCTCTTTGATCGTCGCGCTGTCCATGGCGGTGCCTCTGTTCGGAAACGTCCTGATGGCCGCCTTCATTGGCAAGGTGAGGGCGCTCCTGACCTCACCGGTCGCGCTGCGCAGGCTCAACATCGCGGCAGGCGCCCTCCTCATCGTGGTCGCAGGGATCATTCCCTTCACCTGATCCGGCGATCTCCCGGGCGCCGCTGGCGTTCGAGTGCAATGAATGCCGGTGCGATGAGCAACGCCATGAGCGGTGCCATGATGGGATGCGTCACGAACCCGACGCCGATACCGATACCTACCGAGAACAGGATGGGTCGCCAGGACGTCATTTGGTCACCTCTTTTCCGCGGGACCTGAGATGTCGCGCCGGACCGCGGTGCCCGCATGGCCGCACTGTGAAAATCCTCGGGCAAAAGCCTTGCATCTGACACTAAATATTGTGTCCTCCGCGTGACATTCCCGGCGGAAAAAGCTAAAAACGGGCAACAAAAAAACAGGAAGGCTCGCATGGCCGACGACGCGCAGAACAACTCCGAATATGGTGCAGATTCCATCAAGGTTCTCAAGGGCTTGGAGGCGGTACGCAAGCGCCCCGGCATGTATATCGGGGATACCGACGATGGCAGCGGTCTGCACCACATGGTCTACGAGGTCGTCGACAACGGGATCGACGAGGCGCTCGCGGGTCACGCGGACTTCGTGAGCGTCACTCTGCACCGCGACAACAGCGTCTCCGTGCGCGACAACGGGCGCGGGATTCCGGTCGATCTGCACCAGGAGGAAGGCGTGTCCGCGGCCGAGGTCATCATGACCCAGCTGCACGCCGGGGGGAAGTTCGACTCCAATTCCTACAAGGTCTCCGGCGGCCTGCACGGCGTCGGCGTCTCCGTGGTGAACGCGCTGTCCAACTGGCTGGAACTCACGGTCTGGCGTAACGGCAAGAAACACTCGGCGCGCTTCGAACATGGCGAAACGGTCAAGCACCTCGAAGTGCTGGGCGAGGCCGGGGACGAGACGGGGACCGAAGTGCGTTTCCTCGCCTCCACCGACACGTTCTCGAACCTCGACTACAGCTTCAAAACGCTGGAAAACCGGCTGCGCGAGCTTGCCTTCCTGAACTCCGGCGTGCGCATCATCCTGCGCGACGAACGCCCCGCAGAGCCGCTCGAAGCCGATTTGTTCTACGAGGGCGGGGTGAAGGAATTCGTCAAGTACCTCGACCGGCACAAGCAGCCGATGATCGAAGAGCCGATCTTCATCACTGGCGAGCGGGACGACATCACGATCGAAGTCGCGATGTGGTGGAACGACAGCTACAACGAGATGGTCCTGCCGTTCACCAACAACATCCCGCAGCGCGATGGAGGCACGCACCTCGCCGGGTTCCGGGGGGCGCTGACGAGGACGATGAACCTCTACGCCAACTCCTCGGGGCTGGCCAAGAAGGAGAAGGTGAGCTTCACCGGCGACGACGCGCGCGAGGGGCTTACCTGCGTGCTTTCGGTCAAGGTTCCGGATCCCAAATTCTCTTCCCAGACCAAGGACAAGCTGGTGTCGTCCGAGGTGCGCCCGGCGGTCGAGGGCCTGATGAACGAGCGCCTGACGGAATGGTTCGAAGAGCACCCACAGGAAGCGCGCCAAATCATCGGCAAGATCGTTGAGGCCGCGCTGGCCCGCGAAGCCGCCCGCAAGGCGCGCGAGATGACGCGCAAGAAGTCCGCGCTGGACGTTGCCTCGCTCCCCGGCAAGCTGGCCGATTGCCAGGAGAAAGACCCGGCGAAGCGTGAACTGTTCCTCGTCGAGGGTGACTCCGCGGGCGGTTCGGCCAAACAGGGCCGCTCGCGCCACAACCAGGCGGTGCTGCCGCTTCGGGGCAAGATCCTGAACGTGGAGCGCGCACGCTTCGACCGGATGCTGTCGAGCCAGGAGATCGGGACGCTCATCACGGCGATGGGCACCGGCATCGGTCGCGACGAGTTCGACATCTCCAAGCTGCGCTACCACAAGATCGTCATCATGACGGACGCCGACGTGGACGGCGCGCACATCCGCACGCTGCTGCTCACTTTCTTCTTCCGCCAGATGCCGGAGATCATCGAGGCCGGGCACCTCTACATCGCGCAACCGCCGCTCTACAAGGTCGCGCGGGGGCGGTCGGAGGTCTACATCAAGGACGTCCCGGCGCTAGAGGATTACCTGATCAACCAGGGTGTCGACGGGGCTGTGCTGCGCCTCAAGTCCGGCGAAGAAATTGCAGGGCCGGACCTCACCCGCGTGATCGAGGGTGCGCGCACGTTCAAGCGGGTCCTCGACGCCTTCCCGACGCATTACCCACGCAACATCCTCGAACAAGCCGCGCTCGCCGGGGCTTTCGACCCCGGCGCCGCGGATGGCGATCTGCAATCGGTGGCCGACCGGGTGGCCGATCGACTCGACCTCGTCGCGGTGGAATATGAGAAGGGCTGGAACGGCCGCATCACGCAGGATCACGGTATCCGCCTCTCCCGCGTTCTGCGCGGGGTGGAGGAAATCCGCACGCTCGACGGCGCGGTCCTGCGCTCTGGCGAGGCGCGCCGCCTGAGCCAGGTCTCGACGGAAAGCCGGGATGTCTATCGCGACCCGTCCTCGCTCGTGCGCAAGGACCGTGAACAGCACATCTACGGTCCGACCGATCTGCTGCAGGCAATTCTCACCGAAGGGGAAAAGGGCCTGTCTCTGCAGCGCTACAAGGGGCTGGGGGAGATGAACCCGGATCAACTGTGGGAAACGACGCTCGACCCCGAGGCCCGCACGCTCCTTCAGGTCAAGGTCGAGGATCTGGCGGATGCCGATGACCTCTTTACCAAGCTCATGGGCGACGTGGTAGAACCGCGGCGCGAATTCATCCAGCAGAACGCCATGAACGTGGAAAACCTAGACTTCTGAATGGGTGTAGGTTCGCGCATGATCGTGCGCGATCCCTAGTAGATTGCGCAATTCGCTAAAAAGTTTGCGCGGGTCGAAAGCTCGTCATGTTGCGGGGCGAGAGCGCATGATCGACTGTATGCGCTTCTTGCGGGTGCCGGGCAGACCAATAATCGGTGAACTATTCTGGTCAGGAAGCTGAAGTGGAAAACTGCCTTCCGATATTCTGAAAGGAATGGCGCTAAGGGCATTTCGATGATCGAGTGCGAGACGGTCACGCGCAAGCCCGTGTCGATCACCTGCACCTCGGCATCGACCTCGGTTTCGCCATCTGAAACCACGAGGCGCCCGGCCTGATAGTCGAGCAGGATCCGGTGATCGCCCGGTAGGTAAACCATCATCGCACCCTCGCTCGGTCCCCCGCGCGCGACGCCGAAGTCGCATTTCTGAAACGTCGTCGCGCCGGATGGTTTGCAGTCGAGACGCCCGATCTGGTCAAAGATCTCGGCGGAAGCGCGACGAAGGCCCGTCACGGGTTCAAGATACTCACTTGCCGCCCATCCCTCGACGCCGGAGTCGTCCACGAATGCGATCTCGCACCATGTTCGGTCAGGTCTTTCTTCACATCCGAGGTTGTTGAGAATGCTCCCGAGCGGGGCACGGGCGACGATAGCGCTCTTTGTGCTTGCTTCGGTTCTGATATTCAGGTGTGCATCAACCCCCGTCACCATCAAATGTTCTGCCGGTCTTGGGGTTTCCTTGTTCGTCGTCATGGGCGCGAGACGTGCAGTTGCACCACCGCGCACCAAGGTAAGCGTCCCGGCGAACGGATCGGGCTGAAGAGTGACGGTTCCGGACATGAGTGCCAATAGGCGCTGTTCCTGCGCGTTCAGAGCCGTCTCAGGACAAGCCATGCGCGTCATCGCCAGAGCCTCTGTAAAGACCAGCGTCCCGTCCTGCGCCGTGGCCATGCCCGAGAACCGATTGCACCCCGTGCTGCCCGAGATGGCTCCGCCTTCGTCGAAGCGGATCGTCGGGTTTTCGACTGCGTCGGTGCCGTCGACACTGACGATGGACCACTCGTCCGACATGGCAGGTGCGGCAAAGAGGACGAAGACTACGTGCAGGAGTTTCATCACGTTTCTCATGTCATGATGACGAAGTCGCGGCCCGATCGGCGGTCGGGATGTAACGGCAGATCGGTCAAGATATAGATCATGCCCGGATGAGCATGCGCTCTGATGATCTTGGTGAAGGCCTCGTCGCTCTTCACCCGCGTCAGGTCATGTTCGGCCTGAGACGCGTCGCCATCGTAAGTGATGGCCTGCCAACGCACCTCACGCGTGCCGTCGTCCGGTCCGTTCAGCACGTAGACGTGCGGCCCAAGAGGCGCTCCGTCCCAGATCAGGGGCCCTTCTGCCACCTCCCGGTCGTTCTCGATCAACAGAACACGTTCGTCATGCGATGAGGCCAGCAGGGTCGTGATCGGATGTGCATCCTCCAGAAGCCAGTCTTTGGGGTGCTTCTTTGCCTCAAGCGAGGCGATGACCTCCTCGAATTCGTCCCCGGCGTGATCTCCGAGGATCAGGCCGGGATGAACAATATCAGCAGGCGCTCTGCCGGTAGCCGCGATGATGGTCAGAGCCAGGCCGAAACTCATTCACTCGGATGTGTGACATCGAGAACCTCCCAACAAATGGACAGGAGTCAACGCGACTATGCAACGATTGCTGCATGAGCATCACACCTTTTGGGCGACTATCACAGTGCGGTTTTGGAGCGTAAAAGGGAGGGCACTACGTGCTCTGTGGTTGCTCTAAGACCGTGCCGGTCGATCTCCATTCGCATGACCGAAAAACGTGGAACAACTTTTCGGAAGACTGGTTCGACATGGACACGAGAAAAATTCCCGGGTAGAAAATTGTTGTGCTCTTTCAGCGTGTTGCTCGACGTCACGACCGCGCAAGATATTGGGCGAAGTGTTAAGATCGCCCGGCCCGCCGCGGCGTGAGAGGATTGGAACGATGCGGTTTCTGAGTTTCGTTGCGGACGGCCGCCGGGGCCTCGCCGCCTGGGATGGTGAGGCATATCGCGGCCTGACAGAAGATGCGCCGGGATACCCCGGTAGTCTCGACGATATTGTCCGTCTCGGCGATTTCGCTGGTGCGGCCAAGGCCCTCGCGAAAGGTGAGCGCGTTGATCCGGACGAGGTCGAGACCGACCTGCCGTTCCGCCAAGCGGCCAAGCTGCTGTGCGTTGGTCTGAACTATGCGGACCACGCGCGGGAAAGCGCAATGGATCTGCCGCCGTTCCCGACGGTCTTTGTGCGATTCAACGGCAATTGCGTTCCACACGGAGCCGAACTGGTCAAACCGGCCGCATCTGACCAGTTCGACTACGAGGGTGAACTTGTCGCCGTGATCGGTAAGGCCGGCCGGGCGATCCCGCGCGAACGTGCCCTCGATCACGTGGCCGGGTACACGATTTTCAACGATGGTTCGATCCGGGACTACCAGTTGCAGACGAACCAATGGACCATCGGCAAGAATTTCGACGCGACCGGAGCCATGGGTCCGTTGTTCGTTACCGCCGACGAATTGCCCGCCGGGGCGCGGGGACTGCGCATCTCGACTCGCTTGAACGGCACGACGCTTCAGGATGCCCGCACGGATGACATGATCTTCGACGTCGCCGACCTCGTGTCCAAGCTCAGCGTGGGCATGACGCTCCAGCCGGGTGACCTGATCGTTACCGGCACACCCTCGGGCGTTGGCATGGCGCGCGATCCGCAGGTGTTCATGAAGCCCGGTGATGTCTGCGAGATCGAGGTCGAGGGCATCGGCATCTTGCGTAACACCGTGATTGCCGAGGGCTGAAGCCACAGTCGGACGTTGCCTGTCGGTAAGACGACGCTGTTCCGTCGTTACAAAACCTTCACTGGTCTCGGGCTCCATATTTCAGTAATCCATGAAATATGGAAAAAACGATTTCCGATCAGCTGACCACCCTCGGTCATCCCGTCCGCCTCGCGGTCTTCCGGCTCCTGATGCGCCGGTATCCGGACCGCGTGCCGGCGGGGGAGTTGTCGGACACGTTCGACGTGAAGCCGAGCACGATGTCGGCCTATCTCGCGGCCCTGCAACGCGCGGGACTGGTGGAGCAGACCCGGTCGGGCACGTCGCTCCAATACTCGATCCATATGGCTAGCGTGCGACAGATGTTCGATTTCCTGCTCGTCGATTGCTGCCGGGGCCGCCCGGACCTTTGCGCACCACTGGGCTCGGGAGACCCGCCAATGTCACACCGCACATACAACGTCCTGTTCATCTGCACCGGAAACTCGGCCCGCTCGATCTTTGCCGAGGCTCTCCTGCGCGACCTCGCGGGCGACCGGTTCAACGCATATTCGGCGGGCACCGCGCCGCGCTCCGAGCTCAACCCCTTCGCGCTGGAGGTGCTCAGGTCCAAGGGACACGACACCGCACCGCTGCGGGTCAAGAACGTGGCGGAGTTCGCAGACCCGGACGCCCCCGCATTCGACTTCGTCTTCACAGTCTGCAACCAGGCCGCCAACGAGGAATGCCCGTCGTGGGAGGGACAGCCGGTGAACGGCCATTGGGGTATGCCGGACCCAGTGAAGGTCACCGGCACCGACGCCGAAAAGGCGCTGGCCTTCCAGAACGTCTATGGCAACCTGCGCCGGCGGATCGAAGCGTTCGTCGCGCTGCCAATCGATGCGCTCGACCGCATCGCCCTTCAATCGGCCGTGGACGATCTCGGCCGCACATCGACCGGGGAACCCGAATGACCACCTACGCCATCAACGGGCTTGGCCGCATCGGCAAGCTCGCCTTGAAACCGCTTCTCGAACATGGCGCCGACATCGCCTGGATCAACGACGCGGTGGGCGATCCGGAGATGCACGCGCATCTTCTCGAGTTCGACACGGTCCACGGACGGTGGAACGCCGAATTTTCGCACGACGCGGGCAGCGTGACGATCGACGGCACGCGCCTTCCCTTTATCGGGACCCGCGACCTCGCGGATCTCCCGCTCGACGGGGTGGACGTGGTGATCGACTGTACGGGGGTGTTCAAGTCCGAGGCGAAACTCGCGCCCTATTTCGATGCCGGGGTGAAGAAAGTCGTGGTCTCGGCCCCGGTAAAGGACGGGCCGACCGCCAACATCGTGATCGGCGTGAACGAAGGGACTTATGACCCGTCCGCCCACGACATCGTCACTGCGGCCTCCTGCACCACCAACTGCCTCGCCCCGGTGGTGAAGGTTATTCACGAGAAACTCGGCATCCGCCACGGGTCGATGACCACGATCCATGACGTGACGAACACCCAGACCATCGTGGATCGCCCGGCCAAGGACCTGCGCCGCGCGCGGTCCGCCCTGAATTCGCTCATCCCCACGACCACCGGCTCGGCCACGGCGATCACGCTGATCTATCCCGAGCTCAAGGGGCGACTGAACGGCCATGCCGTGCGCGTCCCGCTCCTGAACGCCTCGCTGACCGACTGTGTGTTCGAGGTGGAGCGGGAGACGTCGGTCGAGGAGGTGAACGGCCTCTTCAAGGCGGCGGCGGACGGGCCGCTCGCGGGCATCCTCGGCTACGAGGAGCGCCCGCTGGTCTCGACCGACTACACCAACGACACGCGCTCCTCCATCGTGGATGCGCCCTCGACGATGGTGGTGAACGGCACGCAAGTGAAGATCTACGCGTGGTACGACAACGAGATGGGCTATGCCCACAGGCTCGTCGACGTCGCGTTCATGGTCGGGGCATCGTTGTGAGCGACCGGCCCGAGGGCCTCTCGGCCTATATCGCCGTCACGGCGGCCTACTGGGCCTTCATGCTCACGGACGGGGCGCTGCGGATGCTCGTCCTGCTGCACTTTCACACGCTGGGGTTCAGCCCGGTTCAGCTCGCCTATCTCTTCGTCCTCTACGAGATCGCCGGGATGGTGACGAACCTGACCGCCGGCTGGATCGCCGCGCGCTTCGGCCTGACCTCGACCCTTTACGCCGGGCTCTCGATCCAGGTGGTCGCGCTGCTGGCGCTCACGCAGCTCGATCCGGACTGGGCGATCGCCGCCTCGGTCGCCTTCGTGATGTGCGTGCAGGGGGCCTCGGGGGTGGCCAAGGACCTGTCGAAGATGTCGTCCAAGTCGGCGGTGAAGCTTCTCGCCCCGACCGAGGGCGGCGGGCTGTTTCGCTGGGTCGCCGTGCTGACCGGATCGAAGAACGCGGTGAAGGGGCTGGGCTTCCTGCTCGGTGCCGCACTGCTCGCCACCCTCGGGTTCACCTGGGCGGTCCTCGCCATGGCCGTGGTGCTGGCGGCCATTCTCACCGCGGTGATCCTCGCCATGCCGCCGGGTCTGCCACGGGGGCGCAAGGGCGCGAAATTTTCCGAGGTCATCTCGAAATCCGCCAACGTGAACTGGCTCTCCGCCGCCCGGGTCTTCCTGTTCGGGGCACGGGACGTGTGGTTCGTGGTCGGTATCCCGATCTATTTCTACGCTGTTCTCTCGGACGGATCGGAGGCGGGCAACCGCGCCGCCTTCTTCATGATCGGGACGTTCATGGCGCTCTGGATCATCCTCTACGGCGCGGTGCAGGCCGCGGCCCCGCGCATCCTGCGCGCCAAGGACCAGCCCGAAGGCGAGCTTGTGCGCGCCGCCCGAGGCTGGGCCGGGGTGCTGTTCGTCGTTCCCGCCGCGCTCACCGGCGCGGTCGTGATCTCACCCGAACCGCAGGCATGGCTGACCGTGACGCTGGTCGTCGGGCTGCTCGTTTTCGGCGCGATCTTCGCGGTGAACTCCTCGCTCCACTCCTACTTGATCCTGTCTTTCACGCAGTCGGAACGGGTGACGATGGACGTCGGCTTCTACTACATGGCGAACGCGGGTGGACGGCTGATAGGCACGCTCCTCTCGGGCCTCACCTACCAGGTCGGGGGCCTCCCGCTCGTCCTCGGAACCGCCGCGGTGATGGTGGCCTTCGCCGCACTCACCTCTGGCAAACTGGACCCGACAGCGCAGGAAGCGGCGGCATGAGCGTTTTCGAACGGTTCATGAGCCTCTGGGTCTTTCTCGCGATGGTCGGCGGGGTTGTCATCGGCCTCGTCGTACCCGGCCTCGTCGCTGCCATCGCAGCGGCGGAGGTGGCGAGCGTCAACCTCGTCGTCGCTGTGCTGATCTGGGCCATGGTCTATCCGATGATGGTCGGGGTGGATTTTGGCGCCGTCGCGGGCGTCGCGCGCCAGCCGCGCGGGCTCCTCGTCACGCTTACGGTCAACTGGCTCATCAAGCCCTTCACGATGGCCGCCCTCGCGGTCCTGTTCTTCGACGTCATCTTCGCGCCGCTCATCTCGCCGGAGGACGCGTCGCAATACATCGCGGGCCTGATCCTGCTGGGGGCCGCGCCCTGTACGGCGATGGTCTTCATCTGGTCGCAGCTGACCAAGGGGGATGCGACCTATACGCTTGTGCAGGTCTCGGTGAACGACCTCATCATGGTTGTGGCTTTCGCACCCATCGTGGCGCTCCTGCTGGGCGTGACCGAGCTTTCCGTGCCGTGGGAGACGTTGCTTCTGTCGACCGTCCTCTACGTGGTCCTGCCTCTGATCGCGGGGCTTCTCACCCGACGCCGGTTGAGGACGGCGGCGGCCATCGACGCCTTCTCGGCGAGGGTGAAACCGTGGTCGGTCGTCGGGCTGATCGCCACGGTCGCGATCCTGTTCGGGTTACAGGGCGAAACGATCCTCGCCAAACCGCTCACCATCGTGCTCATCGCCGTGCCCATTGTGATCCAGAGCTACGGCATCTTCGCGCTCGCCTACGGCGCGGCTTACGCCCTGCGCGTGCCGCACCGGATCGCGGCGCCCTGCGCGCTCATCGGCACGTCGAACTTCTTCGAGCTTGCCGTCGCGGTCGCGATCAGCCTGTTCGGCCTGAACTCCGGCGCGGCGCTTGCCACCGTGGTAGGGGTGCTCGTGGAGGTGCCGGTCATGCTTTCCCTCGTGGCCTTCGCCAACCGGACCCGCGCGCGCTTCCCGGTCGGGGACGTCGGAACAAAAGCCGAAACCTCCGGTTGAGACCATGTGCGGGCCTTGCGGGCCGCCGGTACCTGACGATTGACCGTGAAGGACACATGGCCGAAGCGACTCACGTTCACACACCCGACCGTTCGTTCGACTGGGGCGACCGCCGCGCCATCGTGATGCGCGTCTTCAAGCGTATCACGGAAGACAGGATCAGCCTGACCGCCGCCGGCGTGGCCTTCTTCGGCCTGCTCGCGCTGTTTCCGGCGATAACCGCTGTCATCGCCATCGGGGGTCTGTTCTTCGAACCGGCCGAGATCACCGGACCCATCGACCGCTTCTCGGATGTCTTGCCGGAGGGCGCTGCGAGCATCATCACGGATCAGGCCACGTCGGTCGCCGGAGCGCAGGAAGGCGGGCTCGGAATTGCCGCGGTCCTGGGCCTCCTGCTCGCGATCTACTCGGCATCCAAAGGCGTGACGAACCTCGTCGCGGGTCTGAACGTGGCCTATGCCGAGAAGGAGAAACGCGGGTTCATCCGCGAACGGCTCACGGTCCTTTCACTCACCGCCTTCCTCGTGATCGGCGTGGTTTTCGCGCTTGCCGTCGTACTGGTCTTTCCGGTGATCATGAACCTTCTGCCGCTCGGTGATCTCGGCACCACGCTCGCCCTTGTCGGCCAATGGGCCGCGCTGTTCATCCTCACGATCGGCGCATTCTCGGTGCTCTACCGCTTCGGCCCGGATCGGGCCACGGCGCGCTGGGCCTATGTCCTGCCCGGGGCGCTATTCGCTTGCGCCCTCTGGATCGTGGCCTCCGCAGGCTTCGCCATCTATGTCGAGAATTTCGGAAGTTACCAGGAGAGTTTCGGCACGCTCGCCGGGGCAATTGTCCTGTTGATGTGGCTCTGGCTCTCGGCTTTCGTCGTTCTGACCGGCGCCGAACTCAACGCCGAGATCGAGGCGCAGCGCCACCGCGACACGACAACCGGCAAGCCTCAGCCATTGGGCGAACGTGGGGCGGTAAAGGCCGATTCTTACGCCGGGGCCGAATGACGGTTCGCGGCGGTGAGCCTCTGCGTCCGACGCGTCACTCGGTGACGAAACCGTACTCGTCCAGTTCCTCAGGCGAGAGCAGGTAGATCCGGTCGGGCGGGGTGCGCATGGCATGTTCCATGATGCCCAGCCCGATGCCCATGCGGCCGAGATAGGCCATGACTTCGGCCTGGCCGCGCTGCACGTCCTCCACCGCCATGAATGCGGGCAGGATCGTGCTTTCCCCGAAGTAGTGCTGGTGCACCCCGAGGCTGCCGGTCGCCGCGACGCTGCGCGCCACGCCCCCCGCGAAGATGTACGGGCAGGCAGAGAGGCACACGGCCCCGTCGCCGATCTCGGTGTCGATCTCGGAGGCGCGGATCAGCTCGCCGATTTCCAGTGCATCCGAAACCGAACCGCCTGTGCTGTCGAGCCTTACCGTCTCGACCGTCTGTCCCGCGCTCCTGCGGGTGGTGAGTTCCTGACCGATACGCGCTCCGTCCCCCCGGGCGATCTGGCCGGTGAGCGTGATCGTCGTGCCGTTTCCGGAAATCTCCAAACGTTCGGGCATCGGCCCGGTTTTGGGTGTCTCGCCCGGCCGGGTCGCGGGCGCGCGGTCCGGCGTGTAGGGACGAGTGGACGGGCCGGACGGACCGGGGCTGGTCAGCGGATCGACCCGCGGCATGCTGCCCGCGAGGTCGGTGATGAGGAGCGCGGCGGCAATCGCCACCTGAACCCCGACGACGGCGGCGATGGCACGGCGGATGCCCTGCGGCCCCGGTTGCGACGTCTCGGCCATGTCAGTCGACCGCCCGCACGTGCCGTTTCTCGCCCTCCCGCTCCGGCGGGGTCGGGTCCGGGTCGGCTGGGGTGAAGTCCAGCGCGCGGGCAGCGTCCAGTGCGGCCCGCATCTCGGCGACGGTCATCGTGTCCTCGACGGTCTGAATCCCGCGTCCCTGCCGGATCGCCGAATGGGTGACCATGAGGACGAAGACGAGCACGGCGGGCAACAAGTCGATGGCGATGGCCCCGGCCCAGGACGGAACGAAGTTGCCCGCATAACGGATCACGGCATCGGCGGCGGAAAGCGGCGTGTACTCGATCTCCTGCGCATCGGGGAGCGCGGTGACCTCGGCCGCCGCCGTCTCCAGCGTCGAGGCCCTGTCGGCAAGAAGCGTCATCACGCTTTCGATGGTGGTTTGCTGGCTCGCCCGTCCCTCCGCCGAACTCGCGTCGAGGTCCGGAAGCACAACGCTGTCACGCAGGTCGGCTGCGGCCCGGGCGACCAGCGGTGCGACGTTGAGCTGGCGCAGCTCGGCGATGAGGCCTGACAGGCGCACCGCTTCCTCTGCGAACCGCACCGACCGGCCCTCGACCGCGCCGGGTTCGACGGTGAGCGCGCGCATCCGGCTCAGCACCGCGTTGCCCTGCTGGAACGCCTCCTCGACCGCCTGATCCTGCGCGGCGATCTGCGCCTCCAGCCCGGCGAGCTCGTCGGATTTCTGGGTCAGCACCCGGAACACGGCGCCGCGGCCGGGCAGGCCGGACAGGTTTCCGTCGTCCTCCTGCGCCGACAGGTCCTCGAACGTTTCGCGCGCACGGGCCACGTCACGTTCCAGCGCCTGACCCGCGATTGTCTTGGAATGCGCCCGTTCCAGAGCAGTCTGGTAATCCTGCACAGTGTGGGCAAGGTGCTGCTCCACAGCGGCGGCGCCCGCGAGCGCGGCGGCGTTCAGCCAGGACGACATCGCCACGATCGCGAGCGACCCCAACGCCATCGAAAGCATGAGGCCGATGCGCGACGCGGCGGTGCGCATCGCGGGCAGGAGCCGCATCATGTAGGACCAGAAGACGAAGATGCCGACGGACACCGCGAGCGAGTAGGACAACGCCGCGAAGGTCGTCCAGGCACCGCTGTCGTCCAGCAGCGAGCGGACACCGAGGTAGGTGTAGATGCCAGAGGCTGCCGCGAGCACGCCGAGCGCCACGCCCGTGAAGCTGTCGAGCCACGTCAGGTGACCGGTCAGTTCCCTTGCATACCGCGTCCCCTCGCGCTCCACCGGGCGCGTCGTCGTATCGTCTTTCGTCACGGAATACCCCCGCCGGACAACCCACACTAACTAAAGATGTAGGGCTCCGGACGTCCTCCGGCAACGCAAGGCGGCGTGAATGGCGGTGAGACGCTTATTTCAGGTCGGGTCGGAACCCGGTCTTGGCCGCCCGTTTGCGCCCGGTTCCGACCTGGCCCGGCCCCTGTGCCGCGAGGATCAGGAGTCCCCCGGCAATAGCCCAGTTCTTGACCATGATCGTCACTTGCCACGGATCGGCGCGCAGCTGGTAGTGGAAATAGCTCGTGAAGATGCAGTAGCCCGCCAGCGCGAGCGCCCAGAACCGGATGCCTGGCCCGGTGACGAGCGCTACGGCGGCAATCAGGTTGAACGCGGTAACGGGCCAGATCAGCCATTCGGGAAGGCCGATGCCCGTGATCATCCCCAGCACTGGGTCAGGGTCGCCGATCTTCTGGATCGCGCCACCAAAGAATAGGAGCGCGATGAGAAAACGGCCGATCAGGTTCAGGACGTCCGACATGGCGCGGTCATGTCAAAGCCCGCCCCGGATCACAAGGCACCCTCCCGAGGATGTGCGACACCGTGCCTGCGGTCGGTAGAATTTCGCCGGTGCGCACGACTTGACGTGCGGGCGCGGATCGGAAATCTCGAAGATGCGAGCGCGGAGGGTGCCATGGCGGGGTCGTTGTCAGTTGGGATTGCCGGGGCCGGGATCGGGGGCCTCGCGACCGCGGCGTTCGTTGCCCGGTCCGGTCACAGGGTCGAGGTGTTCGACCAGTTCGACGCGCCCGCACCGGTCGGATCGGGGCTGGTGGTGCAGCCAGTGGGCCGCGCAGTTCTGGCAGAGTTGGGCGCGCTCGCGGAGGCCCAAGCGCAGGGACAATTGCTGACGAAGATTCAGGGGACCAGCGTCCAGACCTCCGGCATCGTCCTTGCCGCCGACTATGGCACCGATCCAGCGCATCAGGGGTTGGGTCTGCACCGTGCCAGCCTGTTCTCGGTCCTCCTCGATGCCTGCCTCGCGCACGGCGCGACGCTCACGCCCGCCTCCACCGTCACTGGCCGGGACGGCAACCGGTTCGTCTTCGAGGGCGGTAAGCGGTCGACGCCTTTTGACCTGCTCATCGACGCGAGCGGCTCCGGCTCGCGCCTCTCCCCGATCGAGGCCCGCGCACTCCCCTTCGGCGCACTCTGGAGCGTCGTGGATTGGGTGCCGGGTGTCATCGAGCCGGATCGACTGACCCAACGCTACAGCCACGCGGACCGAATGATGGGCGTGCTGCCCATCGGCACACCGGCCGGGGCGCGCGAACCAAAGGCGGCGCTTTTCTGGTCCTTGCCCGCGGACGGACTGCCGGCTTGGCGCGAAGCCGGATTGGACGCGTGGAAGTTCGAGGCGCAGGCGCATTGGCCCGAAGCTTGGGAATTCGCTTCGCAGATCGACCACGCGGACCGGTTCACGATGGCCCGCTACGGTCACGGGACGCTCTGGCGGCCTGTGCAGGAGGGCATGGTCCATATCGGTGACGCCGCGCACCGGACTTCGCCGCAACTGGGGCAGGGCGCCAACATGGCGCTCCTCGACGCGAGCGCGCTTGCCTGGGCGCTGGAGCGGCACGGCAATCTCGACGATGCGCTCAGGGCCTACACGCTGTCGCGCCGCTGGCATGTCTGGGGTTACCAACTCCTCTCCGCGATGTTCACGCCGCAGTACCAGTCGGACAGCCGCGCGTTGGCCTTCGTGCGTGACCGGCTGCTCTTCCCGCTGTCGACCGTGCCGCCCGTCCCCGCGGCCCTTTCCCGCCTCGTGCGCGGAACCCTCCTGCCGCCTATCGCAGGGCGTCCGCGAGGAAATCCCACACGAACCTGAGCCGGCGGTTCTGGTGGATGTCGCGGTGCGCGACGAGCCAGATCGGGAAGTTCAGCGCGGGCTCGTCCTCCCACACCTGAACGACGTCCGGATCGCTGTCGCCGATCTCCGCGTCAATCATGCCGATCCCCATGCCACGCTTCACCAGCGCCCACATGACGAGGAAGTTTTCCGTGTGGACCGGGAAGTTCGTCTCGGTGACCGGGTAGCCCAACTGCTGCAGGACACCAAGGTACTGCCCCGTGCGGTCAAGACCGATGAACCGGGCATTAGCGAAGTCGTCCTTGCTTTGGATCGGTCCAAAGGAGGCCGCGTAACCGGGTGACGCGAACATGCGTGCCTGCGCGTCGCGGATCTTGCGCGCGATGAGGTCAGGTTCCTCGGGGCGGAAGTTGCGGATGGCGATGTCGGCTTCGCGCCGGAGCAGGTCCGACGCGGTGTTCGAGACGAGCACGTTTACTGTGATGCGCGGCTCGGCTTCGGTGATCCGTTCGATGATCGGGGGGAGCAGGAGGCCGGCATAGGCGTCCGACGCGCTGATCGTGACGGGCCCTTCCATCGCGTCGTTCTGGCCGAAGGCGACGTTTGACAACCGCCCCGCCGCTTCGCCCATCGCGCGAGCATGTTCGATCATCGCGTGACCTGCGGGGGTGAGCTGCATCCCCCGGCCCGCGCGTTCGAAAAGGGTGACGCCAAGCTCCTCCTGCAAGGCCTCGACCTGGCGTCCCAGTGTGGGCTGGGCGAGGCCGAGCGCACGGGCGGCGGCGGACAGAGAGCCCTCTTCCGCCGTCACGAGAAAGGCGCGTGCGCGGTTCCAGTCGAAACTGACGTTCTTCCAATCCATACGGATATGCATACCAATTCCACGATATTGGTCAATTTTGTTGATGACGCCGCCGCGCTAAAACATCCTCACCGGCCAACGAGAGGCCGACCAACATTCAAACGAAATCGGGACTGACCGCCGGAGCACCGCCTGCACCGGACCGATCCCCCTTTGCCTGAAAGGACCAAGTCATGAACGTCTTCAACGATCCCACCACCCGCAGCTATGGCCGCCTCGCCGGCGCATTCTACTTCTCCATCGCCGTCTTCGGCGCCTTTGCCATCGGATACGTGCCGAGCCAGATCGTCACCGCCGATCCGGCTACCACGATGGAAAACCTCGTCGCCAAGCGCGGCCTCTACAACGCCGGGATCGGCGCCGACACGCTGGTCATGCTGATCGAGGTCATGACCATGACCATGCTTTTCCAGATCTTCCGCCGCACGAACGAGACGCTGGCCTTCGCCGCCATGCTCGCCCGCTTCGGGATGGTGGCCGTGATGGGCGCGATGCTCCTGTTCCAGGCCGGGCTGACCAGCCTTGCCACGGGGGACATCGTGGCCAGCGACGAGGTCCGAAACGCCCTCGCCGCGCTGATGATCGACACGCATCACGCCGGTGTCTGGGTCTGGCAGGCGTTCTTCTGGATGCACCTGATGCTGCTCGGCTCGCTCGTCCTGAAGTCCGGTCTCGTCCCGCGTCTCTTCGGCTACGGCCTGATCTTGGGCAGCTTCGGCTACATCCTCGACAGCCTCTATGCCTTCGCCTTCCCGGACGCGGACTGGCTCGGCACCCTTCGCATCGGCTTCCTCGCCATCGTCACCCTGTCCGAGGTCGGCTTCGCCCTTTGGCTCGCAATTCGCGGGCCGAAGGAACCCGCCCGGCTGAACCCGGCGCTGGCCGCTGCCTGATCTCCCTCACTTTCTCAGAAGGAATCAAAACCATGAAACGCATCTGCATCATCGGCATCTCCGGCAAACTGGGTCAGTATATGACCGAACACGCCCTCAAGTTGGGCTACGAAGTCCGGGGGGTCTGCCGCCCTGAAAGCGTGGGCAAGCTCGCCCGCTTCGAAGGCCGGATCGAAGCCTTCCCCGGCCGTACCGACGACCGTGCGGTGCTCGCCAAGGCCCTCGAAGGGTGTGATGGAGTTCTCACCGTGCTTGCCCCCTGGGGGGTCGACGACTACGCTTCCGGCACCGCCAAGGCCGTGCTCGACCTGTCCGACCCCGGCGCCCGACTGGTCTTTTCCTGCGGCTGGCACATCTCCTTGGACGGGAAGGATCGGTTCAGCGCCAAGCTCAAGGCCGCCATCGTCCTCTCCAAGATGCTGCGCGTCACGCGGATCGTGGACATCAACGACCAGTATCGGGCGACGAATGCGATCTTTGCCTCCAACCGGCTCTGGACCGTGGTGCGCGGTTCGAACCTGGAAGAGGGTGAGAGCCAGGGGCTCCCGGTCTGGGCCGAGCATGTGCAAGACCCGCGCCTTGCGTCCAACATTACGCGGCGCACGGATTTCGCGCTGTTCATGGTCCACGCGCTGACCGACGACGCGCTTATCCACAAGGCGCCGGCGATCGTCAGCCGCGTTTCGGAATCCGCACAACGCCACGCGGCTTGATGCCCGCGGCACAGATCGGCGGCCCGGTCCCTCAGGGATCGGGCCGTTTCGTCATGGAACGGCGCGGATGGCAGCGCACCGTGGTTGCTTCGCAGCCAGCCGCGGCCGAAAGCGCACAAGAAACGGGCACATGCCGCATTTCTGCCCGCAAGGGGCGCGGCGACCGCTTTACTTTGTCCCGACGGCGGGCTTCGCGTAGGGCCATGAAGCACAGGCTTTCCGTCGTCATTGTCGAAAAGAACCGCGAGCGGGGCATCCTCATCGAGGAAAGTCTGCGCATGGCAGGGGATTTCGATGTTCATCTCCTGGCCGAAACGAACGACCTCGCCCGAAAGATCGGCGAGCTGAAGCCGGATGTGGTGCTCGTCGATATCGAGAACCCGTCTCGCGACACGCTCGAGGAACTGGCACTCGCCTCGGGACCGCTGGAGCGGCCTGTAGCCATGTTCGTCGACCAGTCGGACGAGGGCCTGACCCGGGCGGCCATTGAGGCCGGGGTGTCGGCCTACGTGGTGGACGGGCTGAAGTCCGACCGCGTCAAACCGATCCTCGACGCGGCGGTCACCCGGTTCAACATGTTCCAGCGCATGCGCGTGGAGTTGGAAACCACGAAGCGTGCGCTCGAGGAACGCAAACTTATCGACCGGGCCAAGGGGATCATCATGAAGGCCCGGAAGGTGGACGAGGACGAGGCCTACGCGATCCTGCGCAAGGCCGCGATGGATCAGAACAAGCGTGTCGCCGACGTCGCCCAGGCGCTGGTGACCACCGCGGGGCTCTTGTCGTGAGCGGGGCGGTGTTGTCCATCGGGTTCATCCCGCTCGTGGATGCCGCGCCGCTGATCGTCGCGCAGGAAATGGGGTTCGCTGCGGAAGAGGGTCTCACGCTGGACCTCGTGCGTGCGCCGAGTTGGTCCTCCTTGCGGGACATGCTGGTCTTCAGCAGGGTCGATGCCGCACACATGCTTTCACCCGTACCTGTCGCCACGGCGCTGGGCCTCGGCGGTGCGGGGGCTGACCTCTCCGCGCTCTGCGTCACGTCGGTGAATGGAAATGTCGTCGGTGTCTCCCACGCTCTGGAGGAGCGCCTGCGCGAAGCGGGGCACGCATTCGATTTCGCCGATGCGCGCAAGGCGGGGGAGGCGCTGATCGCCGCGGCGGAGGACCGACTGCGCATCGGCGTGCCCTTT
This sequence comes from Maritimibacter sp., assembly GCA_964230745.1. GTDB lineage: Bacteria > Pseudomonadota > Alphaproteobacteria > Rhodobacterales > Rhodobacteraceae > Maritimibacter. Next base: position 77,537 of record CAXRHZ010000052.1, read on the forward strand.
CCGTTCTCAATGCACGCGGAGCTCCTCTATTACTGGCTGTCCGCGCTTGGCCTGCCCGCACCTCAGGACGTGGACATCCGGACCGTGCCGCCGCCTCTCATGGCCGACGCGATGCAGGCCGGCGAAATCGACGCGTTTTGCGTCGGGGAACCGTGGGGTTCAATCGCGGTCGAGAACGGCGTCGGTGCGCTCTTGTTGCCCGGCAAGGCAATTTGGCGTTTCGCGCCAGAAAAAGTCCTCGCCGTGCGGTCCGATTGGGCCAGCGGCGAGCCGGGACTGTCCGTACGGCTCATCAGGGCGATCTACCGGGCCGGACGGTGGCTCGCCGATCCGCAATCAAGGCTTCTCGCAGCCGAACTCCTGTCGCGGCCCGAGTACCTCGACCTGCGCGCGGAGGTCATAGATCGGGCCCTGTCGGGCAGCCTGACCATCTCGAGCAGGGGGGGTCAACGGTTGGTCGACGGGTTCATCGGCTTTCATCGTGGCGCCGCGAACTTCCCGTGGCGCAGCCAGGCGCAGTGGATCGCCGACCGCCTGGCCGCGCGCACCGGCCTCGACAGGACGCAGGCGATGGCCCGGGCTGCCGGTGTCTTTCGTCCCGACCTGTTCCGCACCGCGCTTGAAGGAATCGCCGCCGATTTGCCCGGGGCATCGTCCAAGATCGAGGGCGCGATCGAGGTGGAAACGGCCGTGGCCAGCGAACACGGCCGCCTCTTCCTCGCTCCCGATCAGTTCTTCGACCGCCGAACTTTTGACCCGGACGCCGCGGTCCGCCCAAAAAACCCGCACAACAATTGAGCAATTTCTGCACTGCGGCGTTTTTTCGACACATGGAACGGTCTCGGGGTTGAGCCGCAAAAAGATACCGCGCATTCATGATGTTAGGCAGACAACGATGTCTGCCAGAGAGATTTTCCCAGTGACTGGGACCATCAGAGCAAAGCCGCTCGAATCCGTGTCGTGACCTCCTCCCCACGACTCAGATTCGAGCGGCTTTTTCGTTTTTCGGGCCTCGGCCCAAGCGACAAAGGGAACATGACCCATGAAAAAGACGATCATCGCCCTCGCAGCCTCCACCGTGCTGACGGCGCCTGCCATGGCGGACATGCTGGAGCTGGAAAAGGACGTCCTGACCTTCGGTTTCATTAAATTGACCGACATGGCACCGCTCGCCGTCGCCTATGAGCAAGGCTTCTTCGACGACGAAGGCCTGTTCGTGACGCTGGAAGCGCAGGCCAACTGGAAGGTGCTGCTGGACGGCGTCATCTCCGGCACCCTGGACGGGGCCCACATGCTCGCCGGTCAGCCGCTCGCGGCCACCATCGGTTACGGCACCGAGGCGCATATCATCACCCCTTTCTCGATGGACCTGAACGGCAACGGCATCACCGTGTCGAACGAGGTGTGGGACATGATGAAGCCGAACTTGCCGGTTAACGAAGACGGCCTGCCGGAGCACCCGATCTCGGCCAGCTACCTCAAGCCGGTGATCGAAGAGTTCAACAGCCAGGGCAAGCCCTTCAACATGGGCATGGTGTTCCCGGTTTCGACCCACAACTACGAGCTGCGCTATTGGCTCGCCGCCGGCGGGATCGAGCCGGGCTACTACTCGCCCGAGGACGTGACGGGCCAGATCAACGCCGAGGCGTTCCTCTCCGTCACCCCGCCGCCGCAGATGCCCGCCACGCTCGAGGCCGGGACGATCTCGGGCTACTGCGTGGGTGAGCCGTGGAACCAGCAGGCCGTGTTCAAGGGCATCGGCGTGCCGGTCATCACCGATTACGAGCTTTGGAAGAACAACCCCGAGAAGGTCTTCGGCATCACCGCCGAGTTCGCCGAGCAGTACCCGAACACCACGCTCGCCGTGACCAAGGCGCTGATCCGTGCGGCCATGTGGCTGGACGAGAACGATAACGCCAACCGCGAAGAGGCCGTGGAGATCCTGTCGCGCCCCGAATACGTCGGCGCCGATTACGAAGTGATCGCCAACTCGATGACCGGCACGTTCGAATACGAAAAGGGCGACAAGCGTGAAGTCCCCGACTTCAACGTGTTCTTCCGCTACAACGCGACCTACCCCTACTACTCCGACGCGGTCTGGTACCTGACCCAGATGCGCCGCTGGGGCCAGATCGCCGAAGCGAAATCCGACAGCTGGTACGACGAGGTCGCCCGCTCGGTCTACAAGCCGGAGATCTACATGGAAGCCGCAGCTCTTCTCGTCGAAGAGGGCTATGCCACCGAGGACATGTTCCCGCCTGCCGATGAGGATGGCTACAAGGATCCGACACCAGCCGAGGACATCATCGACGGCATCCCCTTCGATGGTTCCCAGCCCAATGCCTATCTCGACAGCCTCCCAATCGGCCTGAAGGGCGAACAGAAGGTCGTGGGCAACGAGATCCAGGGCTAACGCACAGGGGCCGCTCATCCACGCCTTCGTCGCGCCTTCGCGAAGACAAGCGCTTGGATGAGCGGCGCCCCTCTTGACCAGACACTATCCTTCGAGGACGAAACCCATGACGACCGTCGATCCCAATTTCGCTGAGGCGGACAAGCGCGAGGCTCGCAAGGCCAAGGCGTTCACCCGCATCAACAAGGCCGACACCTACTTCAAGGTTCTCGGCCTCGCCTGGATCACACCGATCCTGAAAGCCGTTGCTGGCGACAATCCTAAAGCCCAGATGAAGGATCTATGGCGCCTTCTGGGTGTACCGCTCCTCGCCATCGCCGCTTTCCTCGCGCTCTGGGGGACGCTCGCGCCAAAGGTCCAGACGTCGCTCGGCGCCATCCCGGGACCTGCCGAGGTCTGGACCGAGGTGGTCAGCCTTCACGGCGACGCCGTCGAGAAGGCGGCCAAAGAGCAAGAGCATAACGCGCGCGTCGAGGCCCGCAACGAACGCATGATCGAACAGGGCCGTCCCGAGGCCGTGAAGGATATCCCCTTTACCGGAGCGCCGAGCTACTACGACCAGATCTGGACCTCGATCCAGACAGTGTTTTTCGGCTTCCTTATCGGTTCGCTCATCGCGATCCCGCTCGGCATAGTCGCGGGGCTGTCACCCACAGCCAATGCCGCGATCAACCCGATCGTCCAGATCTTCAAGCCGGTAAGCCCCCTCGCGTGGCTGCCCATCGTGACGATGATCGTCTCGGCCGTGGCGGTTTCCGGCACTGACGGTCTATTCCCCAAGAGCTTCATCATCTCGGCCATCACCGTGACGCTGTGTTCGCTGTGGCCCACGCTCATCAACACCTCGCTCGGTGTGAGCTCCATCGACAAGGACCTCGTCTCGGTCTCGAAGGTGCTCAAGATGAACACCTGGACCAAGATCACCAAGCTGGTCCTGCCCTCCGCCCTGCCGCTCATCTTCACCGGGCTGCGTCTGTCGCTCGGTGTGGGCTGGATGGTTCTGATCGCCGCCGAAATGCTCGCCCAGAACCCCGGACTCGGCAAGTTCGTGTGGGATGAGTTCCAGAACGGATCGAGCCAGTCGCTCGCCCGGATCATGGTCGCGGTGTTCACCATCGGTATCATCGGCTTCCTGCTCGACCGCGTGATGTACGCGCTGCAGTCCGCCTTCACCTTTTCGAACAACCGGTGAGCGCCATGTCAGTCATCCAGTTCAAGAACGTCTCCAAGTCCTTCGGTGAAGGCACCGAAGCGACCCATGTCCTGAAAGACATCGACCTCGATGTGCAGGAAGGCGAGTTCCTCGTGCTGCTCGGCTTCTCGGGCACCGGCAAGACCACCCTTATCAACCTGATGGCCGGGCTGGAGTTTCCGACCAAGGGCAGCGTCACCTTCAAGGGCAAGCCCATCGAAGGTCCCGGCCCGGAACGCGGCGTGATCTTTCAGAGCTATTCGCTCATGCCCTGGCTCACGGTGCACGGCAACGTCATGCTGGCGCTGGAGTCGGTCTTTCCGAAAATGCCGAAGACCGAGAAAGAGGCGACCGTCGCCAAGTACGTGGAAATGGTCGGCCTTTCCCACGCCGTCACCCGCCGCCCGGCGGAGCTGTCGGGGGGCATGCGCCAGCGGGTCAACGTGGCCCGCGCCCTGGCCATGAACCCCGAGGTGCTGCTGCTGGACGAGCCGCTCTCGGCGCTCGACGCGCTGACCCGCGCCAACCTGGGTGACGAGATCGAAGCGATCTGGAACGCCGACAAGAAGACCTGCGTGCTCATCACCAACGATGTGGACGAAGCCATCCTGCTCGCCGACCGGATCATCGCTCTGAACCCGGACGGCAGCTTGGGCGAAGAGTTCAAGGTGGGGCTCGAGCGTCCTCGCGATCGGTCCGCCATGAACCATGACGAGACGTTCAAGGCGCTGCGCGCGAAGGTCACCACATACCTGATGGACGTGGGGATCGAGGCAAAGACCGAGGGTGTACGCCAGCTGCCGAATGTCACCGCGATCCACAATATGGACCCGGAGGCGCCGAATGCAGTGGTGGAAGCGGCGAGAACGAAACTCGACGAAAAGTACCTCGAGTTCTCGCATATCCACAAAGTCTACCCGACTCCCAAGGGCCCGCTCACAGTCGTTGAGGATTTCGACCTGAATCTGAAGAAGGGCGAGTTCATCTCGCTGATCGGTCACTCGGGCTGCGGCAAGTCCACGGTTCTGACGATGACCGCCGGGCTGAACGCGATTTCGAAGGGCGGGATCATTCTTGACGGTAAGGAAGTGGTGGAGGCCGATCCGGAGCGCGCCGTCGTGTTCCAATCGCCCAACCTGTTCCCGTGGCTGTCGGCGAAAGAGAACGTCGCGATCGGGGTGGACAAGGTCTATCCTAAGGCCTCGCAGGCCGAACGTCAGGACGTGGTGGAATACTACCTCGAACGCGTAGGCCTCGGCGACGCGATGGACAAGACTGCCGTCGACATGTCGAACGGCATGAAACAGCGGGTGGGCATCGCGCGTGCCTTCGCCCTTTCTCCGAAACTCCTGCTGCTCGACGAGCCCTTCGGGATGCTCGACAGCCTGACGCGCTGGGAGCTTCAGGAAGTTCTCATGGAAGTCTGGAGTCGAACCAAGGTCACCGCCATCTGCGTCACACATGACGTGGACGAGGCGATCCTGCTCGCCGACCGCGTGGTAATGATGACCAACGGTCCGCAGGCGACGATCGGCAAGATCACCGATGTGAATCTGCCCCGCCCGCGCACCCGTAAGGCCCTGCTGGAACACGCGGATTACTACCACTACCGCGAAGAGGTCCTGAACTTCCTCGACGAATACGAGCACGGCGCCAAGCCGAAACCGAAAGCGGCCCCCAAGGCTATCGCGGCGGAGTGACGGGCATGGATGACGCAACCATTCAGAAGGTTCAGGGCAGTTTCGCCAAGGTCGAGCCGATCAAGGCGACGGCAGCGGAAATCTTTTACGCCGACCTGTTCGCCTCGGCGCCCGAAGTCCGGCCCCTCTTTATGGGTCCGATGAATGTGCAGGGCATGAAGCTGATGGCGACGCTGGGCGTCGTCGTCAAAGGCCTAGGCGATCTGGACAAGATCGTCCCGGTCGCCCAGTCGCTTGCCGTTCGTCACCTCGATTACGGTGTCGAACCTCAGCACTACGATGCGGTCGGCGCCTCGCTCATCCGCACGCTGGAGCAGGGCCTTGGCCCGGACTTCACACCCGAGGTGCGTGACGCCTGGATCGCCGCCTACGCCACCCTTTCCAATGTCATGAAAGACGCCGCTTATCCGAAGGAGACGCAGCAATGACCGAGAAACTCGTTGTCATCGGGGCCGGCATGGCCTCGGGCCGGATGCTGGAGCATCTGTTCGACGCCAATCCGGACGCTTATGACGTCACACTGTTCAATGCCGAGCCGCGCGGGAACTACAACCGGCTGATGCTGTCGCCGGTCCTGTCGGGTGAAAAGACCTATGACGAGATCGTCACCCATGATGATGATTGGTATGCCGCGAACAGCGTCACCTGCCGCTTCGGCGAGCGCGTGCTGCGCATCGACCGTGAGCGTAAGGTGGTCGTCGGTGAGAAAGGCGAAGTCGCTTATGACAAGCTCGTTTTCGGCACCGGGTCGAACCCGTTCATGATCCCGCTCCCGGGTCACGATCTGGACGGCGTGATCCCCTACCGCGACCTCGAAGACACGCAGACCATGATGGGTCTCGGCGCGAAACCGGGCGCGAAAGCCGTGGTGATCGGCGGGGGCCTTCTGGGTCTCGAAGCCGCCGCCGGGATGGCCGCGCAGGGCGTCGACGTCACGGTCGTTCACATCATGAGCCACCTCATGGAGCGTCAGCTCGACGAGGCGGCCGGATACCTTCTGCGCAAATCACTCACGGACAAGGGCATCACTGTTCTCTGTCAGGCGAACTCGAAAGAGATCGTCGGCGAGAACGGCCGGGTGAGGGCCCTGCTGCTCGATGACGGGACGGAACTGCCTTGTGACCTTCTGGTCATGGCGGTCGGCATCCGGCCCAACATCGCGCTCGCGCAGGAAACCGGGCTCGCCACCGGCAAGGGCATCCACGTGGATGACCAGATGGTGACCTCGGATCCCAGCATTTTTGCGCTGGGCGAATGCGTGGAGCACAACGGGGCGATTTTCGGCCTCGTCGCACCGCTTTACGATCAGGCCAAGGTGCTGGCAAAGACGCTGCTTGGCGAAGAGGCGACCTTCGTGAACAAGGAAGTCTCGACCAAGCTGAAAGTTACAGGGTGCGACCTGTTCAGCGCAGGCGATTTCGCCGAAGGCGAGGGGCGCGAGGACATCGTGTTCCGCGACCCGGCGCGCGGCGTCTACAAGCGGCTGGTGCTCGAAGGCAACCGGATCGTGGGTGCCGTGATGTACGGCGACACCGGCGACGGCGCGTGGTTTTACAACCACATCAAGGAAGGCACGGATGTCGCCGAGATGCGCGACACCCTGATCTTCGGCCCTGCGTTCCAGGGGGGTGCCACGGCGGACCCTTTGGCGGCCGGTGCCGCCGTGCCGGATGATGCGGAAATCTGCGGCTGCAACGGCGTTTGCAAGGGAACCATCGTCGAGGCGATCGAAGGCGGGGCGGGCGATCTCGCCGCGGTGCGCGCCACGACCAAGGCCTCGAACTCCTGCGGGACCTGCACGGGGCTGGTCGAGCAGGTGCTCGCCGCCACGCTGGGCGACGACTTCCAGATGCCGACCGCGCAGCCGATCTGCGGATGCACGGACCATACGCATGAGGATGTTCGGCGGCTTATCAAGTCGCAGGAGCTGAAATCCCAACCCGCCGTCTGGCAGGAACTAGGGTGGAAGACGGTGAACGGCTGCCACGTCTGCCGCCCCGCCGTGAACTTCTACCTGCTCGCCGACTGGCCGCTCGACTACATGGACGATCCGCAAAGCCGGTTCGTGAACGAACGCAACCATGCCAACATCCAGAAGGACGGGACATATTCGGTGATGCCCCGGATGTGGGGCGGGATGACCGATGCCGCCGAACTGCGCGCAATCGCAGATGCCGCCGACAAGTACGGCGCCGTGGTCAAGGTCACGGGTGGTCAGCGCATCGACCTCCTAGGCGTGAAGAAAGAAGACCTGCCGGACATCTGGCGCGATCTGAACGCAGCCGGGATGGTTTCAGGTCATGCCTATTCCAAGGGTCTGCGCACGGTGAAGACCTGCGTCGGCAAGGATTGGTGCCGCTTCGGAACGCAAGATTCCACCGGTCTGGGCATCAAGCTCGAAAAGCTGCTCTGGGGGTCGTGGACGCCGCACAAGGTCAAGCTCGGCGTCTCCGGCTGCCCGCGCAACTGTGCCGAGGCGACCTGCAAGGATGTGGGCGTCGTTTGCGTCGACAGCGGCTTCGAAGTGTCGGTCGCCGGGGCGGCGGGCATGGAGGTCAAGGAGACCGAGGCGCTGGTCAAGGTCGCCACCGAGGACGAAGTTCTCGAATGGGTGACGGCGTTCATCCAGCTTTACCGGGAAAGCGCCAAGTACCTCGACCGGCCCTACAAGTGGGTCGCCAAGGTCGGTCTCGACTGGGTCAAGGAGACGCTGGCGGATGCAGCTGCACGTGAGGCCTTGGTCGAGCGGTTCGAGGTCTCGCAATCGGTCTACCGCACCGACCCTTGGGCGGCGGAAGTCGCCAAGTCCGAGCGCTATGCGCCGCTCGCAAATCTCATGCTGGAGGCTGCGGAATGAACTGGATCGACATCGGCCATATCGACGACATCCCGGAACGGGGAGCGCGTCTCGTGAAAACCCGGGCTGGCTGCGTCGCGGTGTTCCGCACTGCGAGCGACGAGGTCTTTGCGGCCTCGGATCGCTGTCCGCACAAGGGCGGCCCGCTGTCCGAGGGAATCGTGCATGGCAACAAGGTGACCTGTCCGCTCCACAACTGGGTCTTCAGCCTGGAGACAGGTGAGGCCCAGGGTGCGGACGAGGGGACCATCCCGACCTATCCGATCCGTGTCGAAGGCGGGCGCCTGCTACTCGACGCGACGACGCTCGCCGCGCGGAGCGCTGCCTGATGACGACCGGGGCGCAGGACGAGATCCGGTCCACCTGCCCCTATTGCGGGGTCGGGTGCGGTGTGCTGCTGCGTCCTGACGGCGCGGGCGGCCTGTCAGTGCGCGGCGATCCGGAGCACCCTGCGAACCGCGGCAAGCTCTGCTCCAAGGGGTCTGCGCTCGGCGAAACCGTGGGGATGGAAGACCGCCTCCTCACGCCGATGATCGACGGTCGGCCCGCTGATTGGGACACCGCCCTGGACCGAGTCGCGACCACCTTCAGCGACACTATAGCGGAGCATGGGCCGGACAGCGTCGCCCTCTATGTCTCGGGCCAGCTTCTCACCGAGGATTACTACGTCGCCAACAAGCTTGCCAAAGGCTTCATGGGCACGGCGAACATCGATACCAATTCGCGCCTCTGCATGGCCTCGACCGTGGCGGGACACCGCCGGGCGTTCGGAACAGATACCGTGCCGGGAACCTACGACGACCTCGATCAGGCGGACGTGGTCGTGCTCACCGGTTCCAATCTCGCATGGTGCCACCCGGTGCTCTACCAGCGGATCGTCGCCGCACAGAAGAAACGCGGCACGAAGATCGTGGTGATCGACCCACGGCGGACCGCCTCCTGCGACGGGGCCGACCTGCACCTCGCCATCGCGCCGGGCGCGGACGTGGCGCTTTTCAATGGACTTCTGAGCGAAATTTCGCGGCGTGGTCAGATCGACCCGGTCTTTGCGCGGAACATCTCCGGGCTCGAGCAAGCCCTCGCATCCGCCATGCGTGAGGACTTGTCGGTCACCGGATTGAGCGCGGAGGAGCTTCGGTGCTTTTTCGACATGTGGTGCGGAACGGAGAAGGTGGTCACGATCTTCAGCCAGGGCGTGAACCAGTCTTCTTCCGGCACGGACAAAGTGAACGCGATCCTGAATTGCCACCTCGCGACCGGTCGGATCGGCAAGCCGGGATCGGGCCCATTCTCGGTCACCGGTCAGCCGAATGCCATGGGCGGGCGCGAAGTGGGCGGGCTCGCCAACATGTTGGCCTGTCACCTGGATCTCGAGAATGCCGACCACCGAGCCGCCGTGCAGGGTTTCTGGGGCGCTCCCGCCATCCCCGATGCGCCCGGGCTCAAGGCAGTCGACATGTTTCGCGCGGTGGGAGAGGGAGGGATCAAGGCGCTCTGGATCATCCACACGAACCCGGCGGTGTCCATGCCGGATGCCGACAGCGTGCGGGACGCGATCGGGCAATGCGATTTCGTGGCCGTGTCCGATATCACCGCCCGTACGGACACCGCACGGCTGGCTGACGTGCTCTTGCCTGCGACCGCCTGGGGCGAGAAATCGGGGACGGTCACCAATTCGGATCGCACGATCAGCCGGCAGCGCGCCGCCTTGTCCGCGCCAGAGGGATGCCGGGCCGACTGGGGCATTCTCGCCGACGTGGGGCGCCGCATGGGGTGGAAGGAGGCCTTCGATTTTGCCTCGCCCGCGGACATCTTCCGTGAATATGCCGCCTTGTCGGGCCGTGCGATCCGTCACGGACGCGACTTCGATATCTCAGGGCTCGCAGAGTTGTCAGATGCCGAATACGAGGGTCTCGCCCCGACACGATGGCCGGTGAGCCGGATGCGCAGCGGTGGCCGCTTCTTCGGAGACGGTCGTTTCTTCACGTCCGACGGGAAGGGCCGCATGGTGCCGGTTTCGCACCAGGCCCCGGCAGCGCGCCTCGATGACCGCTACCCCTTCCGGCTCAATACGGGCCGTGTTCGCGACCAATGGCACACGATGACCCGCACGGCCAGGTCGCCGCGCCTGTCGGCACACCTGCCCGAACCCTTTCTGGAGATCCACCCCGAGGACGCCCGAAGGCTCGACTTGCACGAGGCGGCTCTCGTACGGGTGCAGAATAGCCAAGGTCGCTCCATACTGCGTGCACGTGTGACCGACAGCGTGCGGCAGGGCGAGGTCTTTGCCCCGATGCACTGGACGGGGGAAACGGCCCCCTCCGCCCGCATCGACGCCCTAGTGGCCCCGGTGGTCGATCCGGTCTCGGGCCAGCCGGAGAGCAAGGCCGCCGCCGTCAACGTCGCCCCGTTCGACGCGGCATGGTACGGCTTTGCCGTGTCCCGGCGCGAACTTGCGCCCAAGGGTGACTATTGGACGCGCACGCGAACTGCGTCGGGCTACCGCGCGGAACTTGCCGGCACCGAGGTCCCTGCGGACTGGGAAGGTTTTGCTCGCGAAGTCTTCATCACGAACACCGAAGTTCAGGCGCTTGAGGACCGCGCACGTGGGATTCACCGTTTCGCGTTCACGCGGGACGGTCGACTCGAAGCGGCGCTCTTCGTCTCCCGAAACCCGGCTGCCATCACGCGTGACTACCTCGCCGGGCTTCCGGGACGTGAGGCGCCTGGCGTGCTCTCGGGGCGCCCGCCCGCCGATATGCCCGATCCCGGCCCGGTGGTCTGCTCCTGCTTCGGCGTCGGTGTGAACACGATCGTCACGGCGATCGAAACCGAAGGCCTCATGAGTGTGGAGGCGATCGGGGCCCACTTGCAGGCAGGAACCAATTGCGGGTCCTGTCGCGCGGAACTCGGCGATTTGTTAACCGCCTGCGCGCAATCCGAGGCAGCCGAGTGACGCCACGCTGGCGAGACGCACAAGAATCGTGCAAACTTTTCCGATCAACGCCACTTCCGTGAGCACGTGACCATTGGTTCGTGTTTCAACGGGATTATTCTGGACCATTTGGTCACCAAGTCGGAAACCTTCTTTGGCTTTGAAAACAAAGGGAGACTCAATCGTGTTTCATTGCGCAATCCTGACCGCGGCAGCCGCGACGCTGATCGGCGGTGCGGCCTCGGCCCAGACCGAGATGCCTTTCGCGCTCGACTGGAAATTCGAGGGCCCCGCCGCCCCGTATTTCGTCGCCATCGACAAGGGCTACTTCGAGGAGGCCGGGCTGTCGGTCGAAATCTCGGCAGGGTCCGGGTCGCTGGACGCCATTCCTAAGATCGCCACGGGCGCGTTCCCGGTGGGGTTCGCCGATATCAACTCGGTCATCAAGTTCCTCGACCAGAACCCCGGCGCACCCGTGACCGGCGTCATGATGATCTACGACAAGCCGCCGTTCGCGGTGATCGGCCGGGCTTCGCAGGGAATCACGGAAGAGGCGTCCAGCCTTGAGGGCAAGATCCTCGGCGCGCCGCCGCCGGATGGGGCCTGGGCGCAATTCCCGATCTTTGCTGCCGAGAATGACCTCGACATGGACTCGATCACCGTGGAGCCCGTCGGCTTCCCGACCCGCGAACCGATGCTGGCCGAGGGTGAAGTGGACGCCATCACCGGCTTCTCTTTCACGTCCTTCCTGAACGCAGCTCGCCTGGGCGTCGAAGAGGACGACCTCGTGACCCTGCTCATGTCGGATTACGGCGTGGATCTCTACGGTAACGCGATCATCGTGAACACCGATTACGCTGCCGAGAATCCCGAGCTGATCTCGGCCTTCCTCGAAGCGGTTGCGATGGGCTGGAAAGACGCCATCGCCGATCCGGCGGCAGCCATCGAAAGCCTGATGGAGCGCAACCCCGCGGCGGATGCCGAACTGGAACAGCGCCGCCTGCAGCTGTCCATCGACGCCAACGTCCTGACCGACGCGGTCAAGGAGAACGGCTTCGGCGTGATCGACGAGGATCAGTTCGCGAACGCGATCGAGCAGATCAAGCTGACCTACGAGTTCGAGACCGAGCCGGACGCGTCGCTCTACTTCACCGAGGAATATCTCCCGGAAGGCGGCTTCTCGCTGGAATAAGAAATACGTGCGCGGGGGGCTTCGGTCCCCCGCGCGTAGAGGACAGGGGCGGGCAGATGTTTCCCATGATCAAGATCGAGGGCGTGCGCCACGCCTACAAGACACCGTCTGGACCGCTTCCGGTGCTCGACGGTCTGGAGCTTTCGGTGGACGAGGGCGGCTTCGTTGCCGTCGTGGGGCCGTCAGGTTGCGGCAAGTCCACGCTTACGCGGCTGGTCGCCGGGCTGATGAAACCCGACGAGGGCAAGGTGATGCTGCATGGCGAGGTCGTCAGCGGACCCCGTTCGACAGTCGGCATGGCATTCCAGAACCCCGTGCTGCTCGAATGGCGCACCATCCTCGAAAACATCATGCTCCCGCTCGAAATCGTCCCGACCAAGATGTCAAAGGCCGAGCAGAAGGAGCGCGCGAGCTACCTGCTGGAGCTCGTCGGCCTTACGGGTTTCGGCGACAAGCGACCGTCAGAACTGTCCGGCGGCATGCGGCAGCGCGCCTCGCTGTGTCGTTCGCTGGTCCACAAGCCCGAGGTCCTGATCCTCGACGAACCCTTCGGCGCACTCGACGCTTTCACGCGCGAGGATCTATGGCAGACGATGCACAAGGTGAAGGCGGAAGAGCCGTTTACCGGCGTTCTCATCACCCACGACCTGCGCGAGTCGATCTTTCTCGCCGACCAGGTTGTCGTGCTCAGCCAACGGCCAGCGCGCACACAGTACGTCCTGGACGTGCCGAACACCGGGCCGCGAGATCTCGACCACCTCTATACGCCGGAAGCGGCGGAGATGCTCAATATCCTGCGCCACCAGATCGAAGTGGCCCAGGGCCGCGCGGCGGCCTGAGGAGAGACCGATGGCATATGTTCCCGATATCAAGCCGCGCAGTACCGGCGGCTCATTCCTAAAGGCGCTGACCAGTCGGGCGGTTCTGGCCCCCATCATCGCCATGGTGATCGTCGTCCTGTTCTGGGAGTTCCTCGTCTGGGCGAATGGCTGGCCCGACTACGTTATGGCGTCGCCTTCCGATTTGCCGGCGGCCTTTTCGGAATACTGGAACCTGTTCCTGGTCTATGGTTGGCAGACGCTCTGGCGCACCGTGGTCGGCCTCGTGCTGGCCGTGATCGTCGGGCTTCTGCTCGGAATGGTCATGGGCTTTTCGCGTCTCATGCGCGATGCGCTCTACCCGCTTCTCGTGGGGTTCAACGCGATCCCGAAGGCGACCGTGGTGCCCATTGTCGCGCTCCTGTTCGTGGGCGCGCACGACTTCAACACGATCCTGATCGCTTTCATGATCTCGTTCTTCCCGATCGCGGTGTCGGTCAGCATCGGCTTGTCGACGCTGGAGCCCGAGTACCGAGACATCCTGCGCGCGCTGGGCGCATCCCAATCCACGATCTTCTGGAAGATCGCATTGCCCAAGACGCTCCCGGAATTCTTCGGGGCGTTGAAGGTGGCCGTGACGCTCGCCTTCATCGGCACCAACCTGATGGAGATCGTTTCACCGCACGGTCGCGGCCTGGGCGCCCTGTTCGACAGTGGCAAGACCAACTCGGACTATCCGCTCATGTTTGCCGTGCTCATCGCGCTCGCGATACTCGGCATCGTGCTCTATTACGTGGTAGTGGCGCTGGAGAAAATCTTCGCGGGCTGGGCTGAGCGCTCGCCGGGCTAACGCTCCTGCGCCGGACAAGGCGACAGGGAGCATCACATGGACATTTCCGGGAGCGTTGCATTCGTCACGGGGGCGAGCGGGGGGCTTGGCGCCCATGTCTGCCGCCAACTGTCTGACCACGGAGCGAAGATCGCCGTGGGCTATCGCAACGGGCACGACCGGGCGGCGGCCCTGTGTGAAGACCTGCGCGGAGGGGGCGGCACCGCGCGTCCCGTTCGCGTGGACGTCACCGATCCATCCTCCGTCGCGACTTGCATCGAAAGCATCGAAGATCAGTTCGGCGCGCTCGACATCCTGATCAACAATGCGGGCATGGCCTCTGGCGGTCATTCCATTGCGCCCGGAGATCTGGAGGCGTTTACTCCGGCCATCTGGGACGAGATGATCGGCGTGAACCTGAGCGGGCCCTATTATCTCACGCGCGCGGCGGCGCCGCTGCTCAGGTCTTCGCATTGGGGCCGCGTCGTGAATGTCGGGTCGACCATCGGTCACGGGACGTGGGGCGGTTCCGCGGCCTACGCGCCGAGCAAGGGGGCCATGGTGTCGCTCACCCGCTTTCTCGCCGCAGCACTCGCCCCCGATGTGACGGTGAACTGCGTCTCACCCGGGTTGATGGAAGGGACTCAGATGTCCGGTGGAGCGCCGGATGCGTTCGTCGCGTCGTGGCGGGATCGGGCGGCCCTGAACCGAACGAGCGCGCTGGAGGATGTCGCGCAACAGATCGTCAGCTTTTGCCGGAACGCATCGGTCACCGGGCAGGAGGTCATCGTGGACGGCGGCATTCACTTTCACTGAGACCCTGCCTGTGCAGAAGAGAAAGGCCGGGGACTTGCCCCGGCCTTTGTCGTCAGTTCGTTATGATTTCCGGTCCCATCAACGTGGTTGGCAGCCATGTCGAGATCGACGGGATGTAGGTCACCATGATGAGGAAGACGAAGAGGATGGCGAGGAATGGAAGAGCCGCCTTGACCACTTTCATCATCGGCATCCCAGCCACGCCGGAGGTCACGAAGAGGTTCAGTCCCACGGGGGGCGTGATCATACCGATTTCCATGTTCACCACCATGATGATGCCGAGATGGATCGGGTCGACGCCCAGCTCGATCGCGATGGGGAAGACCAGGGGCGCGACGATCACGATGAGGCCCGAGGGCTCCATGAACTGGCCGCCGATCAGCAGGATGACGTTCACGACGATCAGGAACATGATCTTGCCGAAGCCCGCCGAGAGCATGGCGTTGGCGATCTGCTGCGGGATCTGCTCGTCGGTGAGGACGTGCTTCAGGATCAGCGCGTTGGCGATGATGAACATTAGCGTGATCGTCAGTTTTCCCGCTTCGAACAGCGTGTCGCGCGTGTCGCGGTGCCACAGCGAGGTGATGAGCGCCTGCGGCTTGGACAGGAGAGACTTCTTCACGCCGTCGTTGTTCTTCTCGGCTAACGGACCCATGTCGCGGTAGATGAAGGTCGCCACGATGAACGCATAAATCGAGGCGACGGCGGCGGCTTCGGTCGGCGTGAAGATCGCGCCGGTGACACCGGGGATACCGTAGATGCCGACCATGATGATGACGATCAGCAGGAGGCCCCAGAGCGCGTCCCGGAAGGAGTGGTAGATCTCGCGCCAGCCCGCGAAGCTGCCCGCGGGCATGTTGCGGATGCGGGCGATGACGTAGATCGCGATCATCAGCATGAGGCCGGCGAGGATGCCGGGAATGACGCCGGCGAGGAACATGCGGCCCACCGACACCTCGACCGAGGAGGCGTAGACGACCATCACGATGGACGGCGGGATCAGGATGCCCAGCGTGCCTGCGTTGGCGATGACGCCGGCCGCAAAATCCTTAGTGTAGCCCTGCTGGCGCATCGCCGCGATGACGATTGAGCCGATGGCGACCACCGTGGCGGGCGACGAGCCCGAGAGGGCGGCGAAGAGCATGCAGGCGAACACGCCCGCGATGGCCAGACCGCCGCGGAAGTGACCCACGACCGCGATGGCGAAGCGGATGATCCGTTGCGCCACGCCGCCGGTGGACATGAAGCTCGACGCGAGGATGAAGAACGGAATCGCGAGCAGAGTGTAGTGCCCGGCCATCGCCTGGTAGAAACTCTGCGCCACCGAGGCGAGCGAGGTGTCCGAGAACACCAGAAGGAACAGCACGGACGAGAAGCCCAGGGCGACCGCGATGGGCACCCCGATCAGCAGAAGTCCGATGATCAGGACAAAAAGGATTGCGACGTCCATGGATCAGTCCTCCACACGGGCGGCTTCGACATCGTCTTCCATCTCGTGGGAAACGATGAGGCTGTCGGAAGAGCCACGGACGATGCGGATCGTGGCCTGGATGAAGCGGAACAGAAGCAGGGCGGTGCCCACCGGCAGGATCGCGTAGGGAATGACGCGCGGCAGCTTGTCATACTCCTCGCCGAAGTTGATCCAGTCCTCGAGGAACTTCAGAAAGCCCGGCATTGGCACCTGGTCGGTGACGAAGAAGGCGCGATCGCGCGTGTTCTCGTCGAAGCCCGTCGGGAACCAGCGCCCTTCGGTCTGCCACAGGCCCGCGTAGGGCGCCCAGTAATCCCACGCGCCTTTGACGAGCAGGAAGGCATAGGCGATGCAGACCGCGGCCGAGACCAGGGCGAGTATCCGGCGCGGCCGCGTGGACAGGAGGTTGGTGATCGCATCGACGCCCAGGTGCATGGTCACGCGCACCCCGTAGCTCACGCCCAGGATCACGAGCCAAGCGAACAGGATCAGGGTGACCTCGAGCCCCCAGATCAGTGATTCATTGAAGCCGTAGCGAAGGACCACGTTGACGAAGGTCACGATGGTCATGAGGCCCAGGATGACGGCGATGGCCGTTTCCTCGAAACCCCGGCGGTGTCCCGGCGCAGACATGGTGGACGTCCCCCGAACCTGAGTTTTCATTGGATGGAAAGAGGGCGGCCCGGGCACTTGGCCCGCGCCGCCCGGCATGGCTTACATGCTGGCGTTGATCTCCTGCGCGGCAGCGATGTTGTCGGCGCCCACGTCGCCTTCGAACTGCTCCCACACGGGTTTCATCGCGTCGACCCACATCTGACGCTGCTCCGGCGTCAGCTCGCGGATCACCCCGCCGGCGTCGAGGATGGCCTGGCGGTTGTCGGCGTCCACTTCGGCGATGGCCGCGTTGCGCTCTTCCGTCACCTCGTCGAGGATCGTCACGAACTGTTCACGCACACCTTCGTCGAGGCTGTCGAGCCAATCGACCGAGGCGACGACCATGTAGTCGAGCAGGCCGTGATTGGTTTCGGTGATGCCGTCCTGCACTTCGAAGAACTTCTGGCCGTAGATGTTCGACCAGGTGTTCTCCTGACCGTCGACGACGCCGGTCTGCAGCGCGCCGTAAACCTCGGAGAAGGCCATCGGCTGCGGCGACGCGTCGAGCGCTTCCATTTGGGCGACCAGCACGTCGGAGGGCTGCACGCGGAACTTGAGGCCCGCGGCGTCAGCCGGCACTTCGAGCGGTTTGTTGGCCGAGAACTGCTTCAGCCCGTTGTGCCAGAAGGCCATGCCCTGAAGCCCGCGACGCTGCATCGCGTCCTTCATCGCTTCGCCGGTTTCGGACTGCTGGAACGCTTCGACCGCGTCCATGTTCTTAAACATGAAGGGCAGGTCGAAGATGCGGTAGACCTTGGTGAAGGTCTCGAACTTCGACAGCGAGGGCGCGGCGAGTTGCACGTCGCCCTGAAGCATGGCTTCGAGCACCTGATCGTCGTTGTAGAGCGTCGAGTTCGGGTAGACCTCCATGCAGGCGGTCCCGTCCATCTCGGCGTTCACGCGTTCCATGAGCAGGTTCGCGGCGATGCCTTTGGGGTGCTTGTCGGTGTTGGTGACGTGGCTGAACTTGATCACCATTTCGCCGTCGTCGCAGGCGGCGATCGCGGCGGTGCCGGCGAAGGTGCCGGCGGCGAGGGTGGCGGCGGTAAGCGCCGTGGTCAGGACTTTCATGATGTCTCCTCCATGTATCTCCCGGCCCCGTTTGGGGTCCGGAGGTATCTGGCGGAGGGGTCGGCCACCGGGCAAGCGATCTTTTGACGCAGCGTTCACGCGCGAGATTTTGCCTATTTCTCATGTGGTTAACGCGATGATAGAGCCTGCCCACGAATTCCGTCCGTGCGGAGTGTGCGATTTCCCGCACGCCTTTGTCGCAGGATTGTGCGGAAAGCCGCACA
This sequence comes from Maritimibacter sp., assembly GCA_964230745.1. Lineage (GTDB taxonomy): Bacteria > Pseudomonadota > Alphaproteobacteria > Rhodobacterales > Rhodobacteraceae > Maritimibacter. The sequence continues at coordinate 95,709 of CAXRHZ010000052.1, forward strand.
CCTTGCGATGGAATCCGTGACCTGCCGGAGCGCGCGATGCGCGCCCATTTTGCATTTGCGTTCGAGCCACGCAGGCTTTGCAGGGCCAGCCCTCCAAACCTCCCGAAGTATTTCGGAAACGAAGAAGGGTTTCAGGTCCGGTAGTCCTCGGCCCGGATGCCGTGGCGGGCGAGCTTGTCGTAGAACGTCTTGCGGGGGAGCTTGAGGCTCTTTGCGGCCTCCGTCGCCCGCCCGCCGTTGTTGCGCAGCGCTTCGACGAGAAAGGCGCGCTCCACTTCGGCCATCCGCTCGGAGAGGCCCAGCGCGCCGTCGGCATCCGGTTCCGCCAGCCCCATCGCGTAGCGCATCGCCGCGTTCATCAGGGCGCGGGCGTTGCCGGGCCAGTCCTGCGCCATGAGGCGCTGGGTCACGTCGGTCGGGATATCCGGCATCGGCAGCGCGGCCTGTTCGCAGGCGATTTCGACGTAGTGGCGGAAGAGAACGGGGATGTCCTCGCGCCGTTCCCGAAGTGGCGGGATGTGGATGCGCGCCGCTTCGAGCCGGTAGTAGAGATCGGGGTTGAAGCGCCCCTGTTCTGCGAGGTCCGCGAGGTCCTGGTAGGTGCCTGCGAAGACGCGCGGGGCGGCGGGCGTCTCCATGTGCTCGAGAAGGGCGAATTGGGCGGGCTGGCCAAGCCCCGCCACCTCGTCGATGAAGATGGAGCCGCCGTCCGCCGTGTCGAAGGTCTCGGCGAGCGTGTCGGGGGTGGTGCCAGCGCCGGCGATTTTCATGAAGGGGCCGCGTGACTGGGCGGAGAGCAGATGCACCACCTCGGCCATCTTCGCCGTGCCGACCCCCGGTTCGCCGGTAATGAGGACGTCCGCCATGGTGCGCGCCACCGCCCGAGCATCCGCCCGCATCCGTTCCGACAGGGCCGAGGCGCCGCGCAGGAGCCGGGCGGCCGCATCGCCCGCCTCCACCTGCGCCTTGAGAGAGCGGTTCTCCAGCACGAGCGCGCGGGTCTTCAGCGCCTTCTCGACCACGGCAAGGAAATCGGCGGGGGCGCAGGGTTTTTCGAGGAAGTCGAAGGCGCCCGAAGCCATGCCGCGCACCGCGGTGGGCACGTCCCCCTCGCCGGTGAGCAGGATGACGGGCAGTTCCGGGTCGGCCTCGTGCACGTAGTCGAGGAGCGCGAAGCCGTCCTTGCCCGGCATCCGGATGTCGCTCACCACGACGCCGGCGAAGTCCGGCGCCACGTGGTCCTTGGCCTCGATGTAGCTGCCGGCCAGGACAGGCGACAGGTCGGCGAGCTCGAGCGTTTGGCCAAGCGCCTCGCGAACCGCCGAGTCGTCATCGACGAGGAGGACGCGGCGGGTCATGCGGCGGCTTCCAGCCCGGCGGGCACCAGATCGACGGTGAAGATCGCGCCACCGTCCGGGTGGTTCGCGCCCCGGATCGCGCCGCCGAAGCTCTGCACGAGGCCGTAGGAGATCGACAGGCCCAGACCCATCCCCTCAGCCGCGCCGACCGCCTTGGTCGTGTAGAACGGATCGAACACGCGGTCCGGATCGGCGATACCGGGGCCCGTGTCGCGCAGCGTCAGGCGCACGGTCTGACCCTCGGCGGCAAGCGTGATGTCCATGCGCCGTTCGGCGCTCTCCCCCATCGCGTCAACCGCGTTCGAGATCAGGTTCACAACGACCTGTTGGAGCCGCACCTCGCCGCCCCGGACCATCACGGGCCCGTCCGGCGGGGCGTAGTCGAGAGAAACCCCGTGACGGTGGATCTTGTCCGACGTGACTTCAAGCGCGGCGGCGACGACGGCGGTGAGGTCGACATCCGTGATCGGCCCGCTCTCCTGCCGGGCGAAGGCGCGCAGGTTCTGGATGATGCGCCCCATGCGGCGGGCGAGGTCCGAGATACGGCCGAGGTTGTCGCGCGCCGCCTCGGGCTTGCCCCGGTCGAAGAAGAGCTCGCCGTTTTCCGCGAAGGACCGGATCGCCATGAGCGGCTGGTTCAGTTCGTGACTGATCCCCGCCGACATCTGGCCGAGTGCCGACAGCTTTCCGGCTTGCACGAGGTCATCCTGCGCACGCTTGAGCGCGGCTTCCGCTTCCTTGCGTTCGCTGACCTCGCGGCGCAGGTTCGCGTTCGCCCCGGTGAGCTCGCGCGTCCGTTCCGCGACACGCGCTTCGAGGGCCGCGTTCGCCGCCGCCTCGATCGTGAGCCGGTCGGCCAGCGCAGCGCGTTTCTGCTGGAAGAAGAAGAGGACGCCGCCGAAGCTCACCAGCGCACCGGCCGCGATGAGGCTCCACAGGATTGCCGAGGCGAGGGCGGAAGAACTGTCGATCAGGATTTCCGCGGAAAGCCCGATGGTCGGCAGGTCGCGTTCGAGGTGGATCGCGCGCGAGGGCAAATAGCGGTTCCCGTCGATGCGCCAGATTTCGCGACCGGCGACGAGGGTCTCGCTGTAGGACGGCATCCCCTCGGACCGGTCTGCGAGCACCAGATCGCTCCGATTCGTAACGAAGACCCGGTTCGCTTCGTCGGTGAAGAACACGGCGGGCGCGTCTCCGGGCCAGTTGTCCTCGATCTGTGCGACCGAAACGCGGGTCATGACCGCACCGACCACATCGCCGACCTCGGTCTGGACGGGGGCGGCGAAGGCGAAGTAGCGGCGGGGGCCGAGGGGGCCTGCCACGATCTCGCTCGTCGTGCCGAGCGCCCCCCGCAGGGCCCGGTCGAGCGGGGCTTCGGCCGGATCGCGGGCGAGAGAGCTCCCCTCGCTGCCCGCCGCGACATGACCCAGCCGGTCCACGACCGCCACGTCCGACGCGCCGCTCATATCGGCCATGCTCTGCACCACACCGCGCGCGCTGTCTCCGTCTCCGCCCCATATCAGGAGGCGTTCAAGGTCGGGGTGGCGTGACAGGATCACAGCGAGTTCGCGGTATCTGTAAAGCTGCCCCGTGACCCGGTCGGCGGCGAGGGCGAGGTCGGCCTCGCCCCGCTCGGTCAGCCTGTCGAGCGTGGCCCTGTACGCGGTCCATCCCACGCTTCCCGACAGAAGCGCGGTGGCGATGACGAAGGCGAGCAGGCGATACATCGGCAGGGATCCTCAAGCGGCGGCCATCATAGGCCGCACCCGGGACCGTGTCACTTCTCCAGCACGAAATCCGGCAGCGAATCCAGTGCTTGTTTCAGCGCTTCGCCCCAGCCGGAGGAGATTTGCTGGAAATACGGATCGTCACCCTGGATGCGGGAGCGGTAGCCGAGCCGGAGAGAATCCGTCTCGTAAAGCTGGAAATCGAAGGGCAGGCCGACCGAGAGGTTCGCCTTGAGCGTGGAATCGAAGCTCACGATCAGGAGCTTCAGCGCCTCCTCGAAACTCATCTCGGGGTCGAAGGCCCGGACGAGGATCGGGCGGCCATACTTGGTTTCGCCGATCTGGAAGAACGGGTTGTCCGCGCTCGCCTCGATGAAGTTGCCTTCGGGGTAGATCATGAAGAGCCGGGGCGGGCCGCCCGCGACCTGTCCGCCGAGGAGCAGGGTTGCGCCGAACTGCGCAGCCGCACGGGGGCCCGCATCCTCGTGCATACCGATCACGTCGCGCAGCGTGTCGGCGACGAGGCGCGCGACTTGGAACATCGACGGGGCTTCAAGGATCGACGGGTTGCGTTGGTCGTGCGCCTTCGTGCGCTCGTCCAGCATCGACACGACGGCCTGCGTCGTGGCGAGGTTGCCGGCGGACATGAGGATCAGCGCGCGGTCGCCCTCGACCTCCCACGTGTGCATCTTGTTGAAGGTGGCGATATTGTCGACACCCGCGTTCGTGCGGGTGTCGGACATCATCACGAGCCCGCGGTCGAGCATCATTCCGACGCAATAGGTCATGTCAGCCCTTTATTGCTGTGCCACCTGTATCTGGACATCCAGCGTTTCGGCTGACCCACCGACTCGCGACCCGATAACGGGCGCAGCTTCGGTGTAATCGAGTCCCGTTGCAACGCGAACGTAGCGTGCGTCGGGCGATTGCTTGTTGGACACGTCGAAACCGACCCAGCCGAGCGCGTCGACATGGACCTCGGCCCAGGCGTGGGTCGCGTCCTGGTCTACCCGGTCATCCATCATGAGGTAGCCAGAGACATAACGGGCGGCGAACCCCATCTCCCGCGCACAGGCGAGGTAAATGTGCGCGTGGTCCTGGCAGACACCCTTGCCCTCCGCCACGGCTTCTTCGGCGGTGCGCTCGGTGTGGTGCCCGTCGACGACGTAATCGACAGCATCGGAAACCACTCCGAGAAGCGAGTGGAGTCGTTCGAGATCGGTTTCACCGTCGATCTTGCGGATGAGCGCGCGGCACCCCGGCCCGCACTTGGTCAGTGGCGTTTCACGTTCGTAGAGCCAGAGCGGGGAGGGGCCGGGATGGGCGCCGACCACACCGCCGTTGTCCTCGATGCTCACTTCGCCCTCGGAGGTAACGACGACTTCGGTGGCGTCCCTGTCGAACGAGATCAGCTCGACCGTGTTGTGGTGGTTGTCCTCGAAGGTCACTTCCTTCTGGCCGTTCTCCACGGTCGTGGTCCAGATTTCGACTTTCTGCTGATGACCCGACTTTGGCGTCTTGCGCAACTGTTGCAGGCCGTAGACCACGGGCTCATCGAACCGGTAGCGCGTGACGTGTTTGATTCTCAGCCGCATAACCCCTGCCTCAGACATAGAAACGATAGTCTTGCTCGATCTGGTGCCCGAGCTCCCCGATCAGGCCGAGAATGCTCTGGATATACTCGTGCAGACCGTATTCAAAGATCTGTTCGATGTCATGCATCGACAGGCGCTGGGCGAGGTTGTCTGCGATATCGTTCGCCGTGGTGCGCGTGTCGTAGTCGGCGGCGAGGTAGTTGAGGTTGTCACGGATCTTGGAGACGCAGAAATACAGGCTGCGCGGCATCCGTCGGTCGAGGATGAGGAACTGCGCGATGTCGCGCGCGTTCACCTGGCCTCCAAAGGCCATGCGGAAACCGCCGGAGGCCGAGACCGAGCGCAGGATCGTTTCCCACTGCACGTTGTCGATGGACGACCCGACGGAGAAGACCGAGGGCAGAAGCACGTAGTATTTCACGTCGAGAATCCGTGCCGTGTTGTCGGCCCTTTCGAGGAAGGTGCCGATCCGCGCGAAGTCGTAGATGTCATTGCGTAGCATCGTGCCATGCGTGGCGCCGCGGACGAGCGCGGTGCGTTGCCGGATCGCCTTGAGCGTATTGGGCAGGTCGCGTTCGCTTACCTTGCGCGCCAGCAGTTCCTTGGAGCGCATGTAGCAGGCGTTCGTCGCTTCCCAGACATCGGTGGTAAGCGCGGTGCGCACCATGCGTGCGTTCTGGCGCGCTTCGCCGATGGAGCACAGGACGGAGGAGAAGTTGTCCTTGTCGCGCAGCATCCAGTCGATCGCCTGGTCCTGCGTCACCTCGCCCCGGTGGGCGGCGTAGCCCTCGGCCACTCCCGCCGTCTGCATGATGGAGCCCCATTCCATGCTGCCCGAGCGGGTGAGCCCGATGCGCTGCCCCGTCTCGATTAGGCGCGACGAGTTCTCGGCGCGCTCGATATAGCGGTACATCCAGTAGAGGCCGTTCGCGGTCTTGCCCAGCATGTCAGTCCTCCAGCACCCAGGTGTCCTTGGTCCCGCCGCCCTGCGACGAGTTCACGACCAGCGATCCCTTCTTGAGCGCGACGCGGGTGAGGCCGCCGGGGGTGATGTTGATCCCCTCCGGCGAGACGAGGACGAAGGGTCGCAGGTCCACGTGGCGTGGCGACAGCCCGCGCTTGGCGAAGATGGGCACCGTCGAGAGCGATAGCGTGGGTTGTGCGATGTAGTTCGACGGCCGCGCCTCCAGCTTCTTGCGGAAGGCCGCGAGTTCCTTCTTCGAGGCTGCCGGGCCGATAAGCATTCCGTAGCCGCCGGACCCGTGGACCTCTTTCACGACCAGCTCGGACAGGTTGTCGAGCACATACTGCAGACTGTCCTTGTCGGAGCAGCGCCATGTCGGCACGTTTTGCAGGAGCGGGCGCTCGCCCGTGTAGAACTCCACGATCTCCGGCATGTAGCTGTAGATCGCCTTGTCGTCCGCGATGCCGGAACCCGGGGCGTTGGCAATGGTGATTCCGCCTGCGCGGTAGACGTCCATGATTCCCGGCACGCCGAGCTGGCTCTCGGGGTTGAAGTTGAGCGGGTCGAGGAAATCGTCGTCGATCCGGCGGTAGAGCACGTCGATGGGCTGGTAGCCGCGTGTCGTGCGCATCGCGATGCGCCCGTCCACGACACGAAGGTCGTGCCCCTCGACCAGCTCCACGCCCATCTGGTCGGCGAGGAAGCTGTGCTCGAAATAGGCGGAGTTGTAGATGCCCGGGGTCAGCACGGCGACGGTCGGCGGGCCGTCGCAGGCGGGCGGCGCACAGGCGGCGAGCGAGCGGCGCAGGTCGGCTGGATAGGTCGACACCTGCTGCACCTTGTTGCGCGCGAAGAGTTCCGGGAACATGTGCAGCATCGTTTCGCGGTTCTCGAGCATGTAGCTCACGCCCGAGGGCGTGCGGGCATTGTCCTCGAGCACGTAGAACTCGTCGCCGTCCGTGCGGACGAGGTCGATACCCACGATATGCGTATAGACCCCACCGGGCGGCCGGACGCCGATCATTTCCGGCAGGAACGCCTCGTTGCGGGCGATCATTTCCTGCGGAAGGCGGCCGGCCTTGATGATCTCCTGGCGACCGTAGATGTCATTCAGGAAGGCGTTGATCGCGCGCACCCGCTGCTCGATTCCGCGGCTCAGCTTCTGCCATTCCCGCGCGGCGATGATGCGCGGCACGATGTCGAACGGGATCAGCCGTTCCTCGGCTTCGGCGCGGCCATAGACGTTAAACGTGATGCCCGAAAGGCGAAAAAGCTCGTCCGCCTCACGCTGTTTTGCGCGCAATCGGGCCGGATCCTCCCCCTCGAACCACGATTGAAACTCAGAATACGGGGGGCGGAGTTGATCGTCGCGGCCCCACATCTCGTCAAAGATTTTGTCGTCGCTCATGAACACGAGTGTATCCGCGCAATTCGCCGGGACAATCCGTTTGCACGATTCCAATGCGCGGAGCGTGTCGTGTTTGTCGGAAATAACCAAAAATGCCTGTTTGTTGTGCAGATGACCGGCGTCCGCCAGCGTTGCACTTTCGCAGCATTCCAATGTGATTGGCCGGTTACGAACCTTTCAGTTCATTTCTTCTGGAATGAAACGCCCCAAGAAGGTAAGGAAAACCAGAGCATAGAGAACAAGCGCCACCCATAAACAAAAACGGCGCGGTATTGAGGTAGGCGGAAGCAACCATGAGCGCGATTCAATTCGTGGCCCGTGATGCTGTTGGCAATTACCAGCAGGGCACGGTCTTCAACTCACAATTTGACGGAACACTTTATCTGACCTCCGGCAGCGCGGTCTCGCTGAACATGCGCCGGCTTGACGTGACGGGATACCTGCGACAGGGCGACGACCTCGTCCTGATGCTGGCGGACGGGCGCAAGATCCTGCTCGAAAACTACTTCGGACCGGATGGTAACCCACAGGCGGACATATATCTGAATGAGGGTGGATACCTGATCGCCACGCATGTGTCCGCGACGGGCGAAGTGAACCATTCCGAAGCGCAGATCTGGGGAAAATGGGGCGACCTGAGCGCCCTGACCTTCCCCGACGATCCGGTGGTCGTCGCGAACGCGGCTTACTCCGACGACGCCGATGCGGCGGTCGCGCGGGTGATGGCCGAAAACGATTTGCAAACAGGTGTGATGGATCAGTCCGAGGACAATCCCACGATGCTTGCGGGCTTCGGGCTGGCCCCACTCGCCGGGATCGGCAGTGCGGGCACCGGCATGGTTCTTGGGGCGAGCGCCCTCGGGGGCGCGCTGCTCCTGACCGGGGGCTCTTCCGCCTCCAGCGCGTCGTCCGGTTCCGGCAACGGGACAGGCGGCACAAACTGGGGGTCCGGGTCGACCATCGTCCCCGCCATTGACAGGGCGGACGACGACTACGTGTTTAACGGGCGCAGCGAGATGTCGGTGACAATCACCGGTATCGCCGAACCCGACTCCAGGGTCGACGTGGTGATCGGGGGCAAGTCCGTCGTCACGCACTCAGTCGGCCAAGGCAGGTGGAGCGCCGAATTCACCGGCACCAACTTCCCCGGCGACGGCGAGTACAAGGTGACCGTCACGGTGACGGAGCCCTCGGGCAAGCGCACTCAACTCGAGGGACAGGACATCGTGGTCGACACGACTCCGCCCGACATCGACGTGACCGGCTATGGGAACGTGTCCGGGCAGGTCGTGAATGCCATTGAACACCGTGATGGCTTCTCCTTGGTCGGAACGGGTGAAGCGGGGGCACGCGTGACGCTCGAGGTGAACGGGTTCACACGCACCACGACGATCTCGCAGAACGGCACCTGGAGCATCGAGTTCGCACATGGCGACTTGCCGACGGGCGAATACGACGTGAACGTGCGTGTGACCGCGACCGACGATTTCGAGAACGCACAAACCGTGACGCACACGATCACGATCGACACCCTCGCCCCGGATGTCGGTTTCCACGCGGTGCAGGCCGGCGACAACACCATTAACCGGATCGAGGCCAACGCTGGGATCGACCTGACGGGCGTGGCGGAGCCTGACTCGGCCATCGAAGTCACGATGGGCGGTCACAGCTACACCACGACCACGAACGCCAGCGGGCACTGGACCGTTACGGTTCCCTCGGGCGACATCACGCGCGGCGAATACACCGCCGCGATCAATGTGACGGCGACGGATGCTGCCGGGAACGTCAATAGTGCCAGTTCGACCCTCCAGGTCGATACCCTAGGCACCGTTACAATCGACCCGGGCCGGGGCGCTGCCGGCGAGTCGGTTTTCAACAGTGGCAACGAAGCGAGCACGCTCCACCTGACCGGAACGACCGAGCCGGGATCCTCCGTGACGGTCGAGATCCAGGGAGCTTCCTATGTCGCGTCCGTCGGTGCGAGCGGAGCTTGGTCGGTGGTCGTTCCCGGTACCGGCGTGACTTCAGGCGAATACACGACGCGGATGACGGTGACCGCCACCGATGCGGCGGGCAATCGAACGACGACCACCGGCACGCTCCTCGTCGACACGGAGAACAGCGTCTCGGTGATGAACGGCTTTGGTGGGGCGGACGGGGTTATCAGCGGCTCCGAAGCGTCCGGCGGCGTGACCTTCAACGGCACGGGTGAGCCGGGCGCGAGCGTTTCGGTGATGTTCCAGGGCCGCACCCACGACGCAACCGTTTCGCCGTCGGGCGTCTGGAGCGCGACCTTCACGGGTAGCGAAGTGCCCACGGGCGTCTACCAGGCGCCACTGACGGTCGTCTCCACGGACCTTGCGGGGAACACGGCCACGGCCACCAAGCTCGTTTCGGTCGACACGGCAACGAGCGTGAGTGCCACCATCATCGGTGCCGGGGCTGACAGCGTCGTCAACGCGGTGGAGGCGGCAGCGGGTCTCACTCTCACCGGTTTGGCAGAACCCGGCGCGACGGTCACCGTCGACCTTGGCGGATCGACCCGCTCGGCCACGGTCCAGTCCAACGGAAGCTGGAGCGTCGTCTACCCGAACGGGTCCATCCCGGGCGGCGACTACCCCGCGAGTGTCACGGTGACGTCGACGGACGCTTACGGCAACACCGCGACCACATCCACGACCCTCGCAGTCGATACGGTCGTTACGGATTTCACGTCCTCCGGTGTGATCGACGCGGATGGCACGGTGAACGACATTGAAGCCTCGGATGGCATCACGCTTACAGGCACGGTGGAGCCCGGCTCAGGGATCACGGTGAAGATCGGGACGGCTACGCGAACCGCATCGGTCGATGCGTCCGGCAACTGGAGCGTCGATTTCCCGGCCAGCGAAACGCCCCGCGGGGAACAGAGCGCCGCGGTCGTCGTCACCGCCACGGACGCGGCCGGAAACACATCGGTCCTCACCGATACGGTCGTCGTGGACACGGAGGTCAACCGTTTGGCGCTCGCTGGCCCGATTGCCGGCGACGGCGCGATCAATGCCGCCGAGGCCGCGCACGGCATCACGCTGACGGGTGCCGTCGAAGCTGGTTCCACGGTCATGGTGAACCTTGCCGGCACGTCGCGCCCGGCGACCGTGGACGCGTCCGGCAACTGGACGGTCGGGTTCGCGGGCAGCGAGATCGGGACCGGCGAACGGGACCTCGCGGTCACGATCACGGCAACGGACGCGGCGGGCAACACCCGCGTCGAAACCGATACGGTCGCGCTTGACACGGAAGCCCCCGAAGCGGCCTTCGTCACCGCCTTCAACCGCTCCGGGGCGGCCCTTCGCGGCTTCTCGGTCGATGCGGGTGACGCAACGGCCGAGCTTTCGACAGTGGGCCTTGATGGCAATCAGGGCACCATCGGTAACGTGCAGTTCAACAACCCTGTCGCACCGGGCGAGGTCGATTTCTACTTCACGCAGCCGCTTCCCAACGGCTCGCACCTCGTCATCACCAAGACCGACGGCGCCGGGAACGAGAGCGCGACGCTCTTTGCGCTGGACCAGGGGTTGCCGGATGCGATCGACCTGAAAAACCCGGGCCTCTCGCAACACGAGATCGAAGCGGTCGACCTGCGCTTTGCCGAGGACAGCACGCTGACCATAGACTCGAACCTGCTCGAAGGTCTGTCAGGCAATTCCAACGCACTCACGGTCCACGGCTCTGCAGATGACGCGGTCGCCATCGATCGCACGAACGGCGCGACTTTCACGGACACCAACCAGAACGTGACGATCGGGAGCGAGCTCTATTCGATCTATACGCTGGGCGACGAAGGCGGAACGCTCATCATCGACGACGACATAACGATCACGACCTGATCCGCCTTCGCCACGGTGCGCCGAAGAACGAGTGCACCGGGCGGGACGGATCCAAGAAACGGGGCAAAGTACTTGAGGCAGACGGTACGGGACGGACTACTGGCAGCGGCGCTGACGCTGACCCTGTCGGGCTGCATGTCCGACGTTATGCCGTTCGGACGAGACAAGCACGAGGACGTGACGCGGTCCGGTCGAGCGGGCGCCTTCGCCGAAGCTCAGGGGGAGCGCGGCGAAGCGAACCGTTCGGCCACCATCGACGCGCTTATCGCCCGCCGTTCCGTGCTCCCCGAAGGCTCGCCCTATGACATCGTCGCGCAGGCCACGCTCGCCGCCTCCGCCCGCACCGCCGAGGCGGAATTGCGTCAGGCGCGGCTCCGGTCCCGTGCCGCCGACAAGAACTGGCTCCCGTCGCTCGGTCCGAGCGTGAGCCTCATGTCGCTCTCCAGCATCGTCGCCTCTCTCGTGGTCGATCAAGTGCTCTTCGACCACGGTCGCAAGAAGGCCGAGCGCGAGTTCGCGCGCGCCGACGTGGAGGCCGCGGCGGTCGCCCTGTCGCAGGATCAGAACGACCGGGTGCACGAGGCCCTGTCGCTCTATCTTAAGGCCGAGGAGGCGCGCGAGACCGCGGCGGCTTCGGCCGGTGCCCTCACCCGGATGCGGGAGATGGAGAGGATCATGGCGAAACGGGTCGAGGGTGGTATCTCGGATCTGTCCGAACTTGCCGTCATCCGCTCCAAGGTGGCTGAACTCGACGCGACCCATGAGAACGCGCTTCAGATTTCCCGAACCGCGCGCGCCGAATTGAACGCCATGTCGACCGAGCCGCTCGACGATGTCCACGGGACTGCGGTGATCACTTTGCCCCCGGATCCGGTCGATCCCCTGACGCTGCATCTCGCCCGTGTGGAACGCGACCGCGACCTCGCACAGGCAGCCATCTCGCGGGCCGGACTGCTTCCGGGCGTCTCCGCCGGGGCGGTTCTCTCGTCGCGCGACGGGATTGACGGGCCGAACGTGCAGCTGTCGTCGGACGCCGGTTTCGGCTTCTCCACGCCGGACAACCTCAGGGCCGTCAATGCCTCCAAAGAGGCTGCCGAACGTCGCGTGACCCAGGCGCGGGAGGACACGAACCGCCGCCTCGCCGCCCTGACTGAGGAGCGCGCGGGCCTTGCCCGCCGCGCCGCGCGCGCCATCGACCTCGCTTCCCAGGGGCAGGCCAACGCCAATCTCTTCAAACGGCAATTCAAGGCTGGAACCCGATCCGTGTCCGAAGTCGTCACGGTGATCGAAACGATGGCCCGGCTGGAGGCCGAGGCGATTTCGACCAAGTTCTCCGCAGCACGCACCGAGATCGAGATCGCACGTGAACTGGGCCTTCTCGCCGACGGGGGGGCCATATGACGAACACGGTCGCCTTCCCATCGATCACGGGCGCCATCATGCGGAAGGTGCCAGGAACGGTGAACGAACCGACGTCACCAGAGGCCCGCACGCGCATCAAGGTGAAACCGGGCGAAACACCGCCCGCGCGCCCCGACGGTTTGTCCCGTCTCATGCGCCGAGCAGAACTCCTCGCGGTCTATGCCAAGCAACTTGGCGCCACTCCGGTGGTCCGGGACATCTATGACGCTTTGCACGCGCGCACCGCGGGCGAAAGCGTGAACGCAGACGACCTCGCGGAAGGACTGCGCGCGACGGGCCTCGGCGCCACAAGCGATCGCCAGGCGATACCAGATCGCTTTCCCTTGATTGCGATGATGGTGAATGGGCAGGCGGTCCTCGTGCTCGATCGCGTGGACGAGACTCTCGTGATCTACGAGCCCGGCGCGCCGGATGGGCGGACAGAGGTGGCCGTGTCGGATTTTGCCCCCTTTTACGCAGGCGTTGTCGTGCGCGCCGTCGCCGATCCGCGGACGCTCGATGCGCGCCATACGGAGGCCAAGGCCGCACCGCACTGGTTCTGGGGCGAACTGAAGCGCTACAAACGGCATTTCGCGGATGTCGCGCTGGGCAGTTTCGTGGCCAACCTCCTCGCCGTGTCCGTCGCGCTGTTCTCACTCCAGGTCTACGACCGTGTGATCCCGCACCAATCCGTTCCGACCCTCTGGATGCTGGCGCTCGGCGCGGGCTTCGCGATCCTGATGGAGGCCGCGATCAAGGTCGCACGCGCCAGGCTCATGGACGGGGCGGGGCGTTCCATCGAACTGAACGTGCAGAAACTCCTTCTTGGCCGGCTCCTCGCGATGCGCTCTGACAAGCGTCCGACGACGCCCTCGGGGCTCTTCGCGGCGATGCGGGAGTTTTCGTCGGTCCGCGAATTCTTCACCGCCTCCTCGATCGGCGCGCTCACCGACATCCCGTTCATCTTCGTCTTTCTCCTGCTTGTCTCCTCCATCGGCGGCAGCATCGTCTGGGTCCTGCTCGCGGGCGGTATCCTGATGATCCTGCCGGGCCTCTTCCTCCAGAAACGGATGGTGGAACTGAGCCGCCAGAGCCAGGGCGCCTCGGCCAAGACCTCCCGCCTCCTGCACGAAGCGATCTACGACCTCGACACGATCAAGTCGGCGCGGGGGGAGGCGCGGTTCTCCCGGCTCTGGGACGAGCTCATCACGCTTCAAGCGCTGAAATCGACCGAGCAGCGAAAGCTTTCTGCGCTCCTCACCTTCTGGGCGCAGGGGGTGCAACAGGCGACCTACGTGGGTGCCGTGATCGCCGGCACCTACCTAGTCTTCGCCGGGGAATTCACGGTGGGCACGATCATCGCGGTGGGCATCCTGTCCGGCCGCACGCTCGCCCCCCTGACGCAGCTCGCTGCCACGCTCGCCCGCTGGTCCAACGTCAGGAACGCGCTCGAGGGCCTGGACGCCATCGCGGGGGCGGAGCAGGAGGAGGCGGACGGACGGACGCTCCTGCGACGGGACGTGATCCACGGGTCCTACGAACTGCGCGAAGTGCGCTTCGCCTATGACGAGGATATGCCCTCGCTCGACGTCGCGGGCCTCGCCATCGAGCACGGCCAGCATGTGGCGGTGCTCGGTGCGAACGGGTCGGGCAAGTCGACCTTCCTGAAACTGCTCGCGGGGCTCTATGCTCCCGTCTCGGGGCGTATCCTGGTGGACGGCGTTGACCTCGGCCAGATCGCGCCGCGCGATCTGCGCCGCAACCTGGGTTACCTCGGACAGGACGTCCGCCTCTTTGCCGGTAGCCTGCGCGACAACCTCGACCTCACGATGTTGGAGCGTGACGACGAACGCCTCCTCGCCGCGCTGGATTTCGCGGGCCTCGGCCCCTTCGTGCGCGGACACGCCAAGGGCCTCGACCTCGAGATCCGGGATAATGGCGAGGGGCTCTCGGCCGGACAGCGCCAGTCGATCGGCTGGGCGCGCCTCTGGCTTCAGGACCCGCGCATCGTGGTGCTAGACGAACCCACCGCCGCACTGGACACGACGCTGGAGGCCACCCTCGTCTCGCGCCTATCGACCTGGCTGGAGGGGCGCACGGCGATCATCGCGACCCACCGTGTGCCGATCCTGAACCTGACGGAGCGAACGGTGATCCTTCAGAACGGCCGGCTCGCCGTGGACGGTCCGCGTGACGAGGTCTTGGCGCACCTGCGCGAAGTCCAGGCGAAGCGGGAGGCCGGCTGATGGTGACCCTGGACGCGGATTTCGACGCGAGGCTGAAAGGCCCGAGCCGCGTCATCTGGATGTCCGCCGCTGCGCTGGCCCTGTTTGTCTTCTGGGCCGCGATCGCCTGGGTCGACGAGATCGTGCGCGCCCCGGGCGAGGTCATGTCCTCCTCCCGCCCCCAGATCATCCAGAACCTCGAAGGCGGCATCCTCGCCGAGCTTCTGGTTGCCGAGGGCGCGCGGGTCGAACCCGGAGACGTTATCGCCCGCCTTCACGGGACCGAGTACCGCTCCACCGTCACGGATTACCTAGAACAGATCGCGGCGCTCGAAATCCGCCGCCTCCGGCTCGAGGCCGAACTGGCCGGGCACGATATGTTCGACGTGCCCACCGACCTCGCCGCCCGCACACCGGATATCGTCGCTTCCGAACGTGCGCTCCTGGCCGCACGGCAGGCCGATTACGTTTCGCGCCGCGACGGGGCACGACAAGTGCTCGACGAGGCAGCCGAAGAGCTGAAGCTCCTCGAGGACATGCTGGACCAACAGATCGTCGCGAAGATCGAAGTGACCCGGGCGCGCAAGGCCCATGCGGATGCACTGAATCGCTATAACGACATCGTCACGCAGACCGAGCTGGACCGCGCCAAGGAGTTCTCCGAGGTGCTCAAGGAACAGGCCACCCTGCGTCAGAACCTCAAGATCGCACAGGACCAGCTCGACCGGACGGTGCTGACCTCGCCCATGCGCGGAATCGTGAACAACCTCGCCGTAACGACCATCGGCGGCGTGGTGAGGCCCGGCGAGGAAATTGCAGAGATCATCCCATTGGGCGACGAGATCCTCGTCGAAGCCCGCGTGAAACCCGAGGACGTGGCGAACGTCCAGCCGGGTCAGCAGGCAACCGTGAAGCTCTCGGCCTACGACTACACGATCTACGGATCGTTCAAGGGCACGGTTTCTCTCGTATCGGCTGATACGTTCAAGGACGAGCGGGTGCGAGACGGCGACCCGCACTACCGCGTGACTCTGAGCCTCGACCTTTCAGGGCTGACAGACCGGCAGGAACAGCTCGAGATTCGGCCCGGCATGGTCGCGGACGTCGAATTGCACACCGGCTCCAAGACGATCCTGCGCTACCTGCTCAAGCCGCTCTACAAGAGCCGCGAGGCCTTCCGCGAACCCTGAGACCTGCTGTGGCTGGAGCTAGTCCCGCGGGGCCGCCGCGCGCCGGAGCCGATCGTTGATCGCGCGTCCCAACCCGGTCTCGGGGATCGGCGCGACGGCGATCGGGGCGTCGCCCGCCGCGTCCAGCGCGTGAAGCATCCGGAACAAGTTCGCCGCCGCCTCAACCAGGTCTCCGGAGGGCGACAGGTTCATCTCGCCGTCTACATCCCCGAAGCCTAGCATCCTCTCGCCGGGGCGCGCGGTCTCGGCATCGAGCCGAACCCGCGCGTCGGGCGCGTAGTGCGAGGTCATCTGCCCCGGCGCGTTGATCTCTGCGCCCTCTGCGCGTCTGGCGAGCGGGGCACCCAGCGCCTCCTCGATCGCTTCCGCGGGCAGGCCACCGGGGCGTAGGAGGACAGGTTCCGGGTTGAAGCCCACAATCGTGCTCTCGACCCCCACCGTGCAGGGGCCGCCGTCCAGCACCGCCTCGATCCGTCCGCCGAGCCCCGCGACGACGTGACCCGCATCGGTGGGGCTGATCCGGCCCGACGGGTTGGCAGAGGGGGCCACCACCGGGCGACCGACGGCGGCGAGCAACTGTCGCGCCAGCGGGTGATCGGGCACACGCACAGCCACGGTCGTAAGTCCTGCGCTTACCAGAGGCGACAGACCCGCGTCCGCGCGCAGCGGGAGCACCAGCGTGAGCGGTCCGGGCCAGAACACGCCGGCGAGGTCGTGCGCCCGCCCGGATAACTCCGCGATCCGGCTCACCGCTTCGATGTCGGGAACATGGGCGATGAGCGGGTTGAACCGGGGCCTGCCCTTGGCATCGAAAATCCTCGCGACCGCGCGGTCGTCCCCAGCATCGCCGCCAAGGCCATAGACGGTTTCTGTCGGAAAACTCACCAAGGCGCCGCTCCGCAGAAGCGCTGCCGCCCGCGCGATACCGCCCGCGTCCGGGGCCAGCACTTCCGTTTCGGCAGGACTGGTCATGACGCGGCGTTTCCCTTGTGTCGCAGGCGATTGTGCCTAGGTTCCGGCCATCTGCCTAGCGCGCACCGCGCGCTTTGCCAAGCCAACGGGAGGCCCTTATGCCCTATCGCGCGCCTGTCAACGATTTCCAGTTTCTCCTCGATCACGTGGTCGGCTTCGACGCCGTTTCGGCGACCGAGAAATTCTCCGAGGCGACGGGGGAGACCGTGCAGGCGATCCTCACCGAGGCCGGAAAGCTGTCGAGCGAAGTGATTGCGCCACTTCAGCGCAAGGGGGATCTGGAGGGCGCAGTGCTTGAAAACGGTGTCGTGCGCGCCAGCCCCGGCTTCAAGGAGGGGTACGAGGCTATCGCCGAGGGCGGTTGGATCGGGATCTCCGGCGATGCCGAGTACGGCGGGATGGGGCTTCCCTTCACGCTGACCGCTTCCGTCAACGACATGATCGCGGGCGCGTGCCTCGCCATCGGGCTCAACCCGCTGCTCAGCCAGGGCCAGATCGAGGCGCTCGAAGCGCATGCTTCGGAGGAGATGAAGGAACTCTACCTGCCCAAGCTCACCTCTGGCGAATGGTGCGGGACGATGAACCTGACCGAGCCACAGGCGGGCTCGGACGTGGGTGCTCTGACGACCAAGGCGGTCGATAACGGAGACGGGACCTACGCGATCACGGGGCAGAAGATCTACATCTCCTGGGGCGATCACGACATGGCCGAGAACATTTGCCACCTCGTGCTCGCGAGGCTTCCGGACGGTGCGCCCGGGACGAAGGGGATCAGCCTGTTCATGGTGCCGAAGTTTATACCCGACGAGAACGGCAACCCGGGCAAGGCCAACGACCTGCGTGTCGTGTCGCTCGAGCACAAGATGGGTCTGCACGGCTCGCCCACCTGCGTCATGAGCTACGAAGGCGCGACCGGCTGGATCGTGGGCGAGGAGCACACGGGCATGGCCGCGATGTTCACCATGATGAACAACGCCCGGCTGAACGTGGGCGTCCAGGGCGTCGGCGTCGCCGAGGGGGCCTACCAACACGCGCTGGCCTACGCGCTCGACCGCAAACAGGGCAAGACACCGCTCGAGAATGGACAAGGCACCATCGTCGATTTCGCCGACGTGCGCCGGATGCTCGTGCAGATGCGCGCGGAAACCTACGCCGCCCGCGCCATCGCGCTCGCCTGTGCAACGGCGATCGACATGGCAAGCGCCACAGGAGAGGTAGTGTGGAAGGCGCGCGCCGCCCTGCTGACTCCCATCGCCAAATCCTACGGCACCGATACCGGGATCAAGGTCGCGGATCTGGGCGTGCAGGTGCATGGCGGCATGGGCTACGTCGAGGAAACGGGTGCGGCGCAGTATTTCCGCGACGTGCGCGTGACCTCGATCTACGAAGGCACGAACGGCATTCAGGCGATGGACCTCGTGGCGCGCAAGATGATGGACGGTGGCGATGCGGCCTTCCGCCTGCTGGACGAGATCGAGGCGAATGCAGAGGCGGCGCGCGGCACGCTCGGCAAGCTGGCCGAGGGAGTCTGGAGTGCGGCTGAAACCCTGCGCGAAGCGACCGAGTGGCTGGTCGAGCAGGACCTTCAGGACCGGTTCGCAGGGGCGGTGCCCTACCAAGCCGCCTTTGCCCGCGTTCTCGGCGCACACTACCACCTGCGTTCGGCGGTGGCCGAGGGTGGCGATGGCTCTCGCACCGCACTCGCGGCGTTTTACATCGAGCGGCTTTTGCCCGATCATGCATCCGCGCTGGAAGAAGCGCGGGCAGGGGCCGCGGGGCTCTATGCCCTGTCGGTCGAGGATCTGGCGGTTTGAACGTGCATCTGAGTTTTCCGTGGGAAACGGCCCCCGACCCCGGCGAAGGGGTCGAGGTGGCAGACGGCGTTCTCTGGTTCCGCCTGCCGCTCCCGATGAAACTCGACCACGTGAACGTGTTCGCTTTCGACGAGGGCGACGAGGGCTGGACCATCGTCGACACCGGGTTCGATTCGAAAAAGACCCGCGCGATCTGGGAGGAAATCCTGTCCGACCCGCTGGGCGGGCGGCCGATCCGCCGGGTGATCGTCACGCATCACCATCCGGACCACGTCGGCCTCGCTGGCTGGTTCCAGCGTGACCACGGCGCGGAACTCGTCACCACCCGCACGGCCTGGCTCATGGCCCGGATGCTGCGGCTCGACGAACACGAAAAGCCGGTGGACGAAACGCTCGCTTTCTGGCGCTCCGCCGGTATGGACCGCGAAATTTACGAGGCCCGGGCGCGCGAACGGCCGTTCAACTTCGCCGACGTGGTTGCCGAACTGCCGCTTGGTTTCACGCGGGTAAAGGAAGGCGACACGATCTCCTTCGGTGGCCGGACCTGGGATGTCAGGATCGGCAACGGCCATGCGCCGGAACACGCGACCTTCTGGTCGCAGGACGACGATCTCGTCCACGGCGGCGATCAGCTTCTCGCGACCATCAGCCCGAACCTCGGTGTCTATGCGACCGAGCCGGAGGCCGATCCAGTGGGCGAATGGCTCGAAAGCTGCCGCAAGCTGATCTACCACGCATTGCCCGAGCAGCTCGTCCTGCCGGGTCACAAGCTGCCCTACAAGGGTTTGCCGACCCGCATGAAGCAACTTATCCAGAACCACCATTCCGCGCTCGAACGTCTGCTGGAATACCTCGACACGCCGCGCACGGCGGTCGAATGCTTCCCGGCGATCTTCAAACGCAAGATCGGCGAGGGGGAATACGGCCTCGCGCTCGTCGAGGCTTTGGCGCATCTCAATCACCTTTATCAGACCGGCAAGGTCACGCGGGTCCGGCGAGAGGACGATGCGTGGCTCTGGCAAGTGAAACGGGAGCGGGCATGAGCGTAAGCGCCATCGGGGAAAAGCGGCATCCGCGCGCCGCGGTCGCGCGGTGTTCCGACCACGGGTCCGCGCCGACGGCGGAGGAAAAGCCTCTCCCGCCTGCAATCGCCGGGACCCCGCCCGAGTCCAAGAGCCCGGCGGAGTGGGCCTACCAGCGCATCATCCTCTACATCCAGAACTTCGAGGAACAGCTCGACAACGAGCATGAGGTGGCAATGGGCTTCACCGGTTCGGACGCCGGCGTGCTCCGGATCGAGGGGATCGGGTATTTCGATCCAGACATCGTAACGTTCTACGGGACTGACGGGGCCGGGACCAAGACGCAGCTCGTCCAGCACGTGAGCCAGCTCAACGTGATCCTGCGTGCGCTTCCGCGCGAAACCGGCAAGGACGAGCCCTACCGCATCGGATTCCGCCTCGCCGCCGACCTCGAGCGCGACGCGGGCGCTACACCCGAGACCGAATAGGCGTTTTGGTCGCCACGCGGGCGTGACAGGGCGGCCGAAATCGTCTAATCGACCTTCCGAAACCAGTTCTGGCGAGGATAACATGGCTGAACACAAGCACGGGTCGATGGACATTTCGGTTCAGGAAAAAACCTTCGACGGCTTCATCAAATTCACGATTCGCTCGGTGATCGCGATCATCGTCGCGCTTATCCTGCTGGCGATCGTCGGCGCCTGAAGATCCTTTCGGGCCGGCATGCGGCTGGCCCGGGCCTCGCAGTCTCACACCATGGTGGTCCAAGTCATGCGCCGCATCTTCATTTCGGTCTTCCTCCTTCTCGGTCTCGCCGCGTGTGCGGGCGAAAGTAAATGGGCGCCGGCGGAAGAAGTGGCGCGGGCACGCTATGTGCACAGCGGGCCGCCGATGATCACGCTCTTTACCGTTGTCGGGCGAACTAACGGGCAGGGCGGACACGCCGCGCTTATGATCAACGGCTCGAACCGGATCCTCTTCGACCCGGCGGGGACGTGGTATCACCCGCAGATCCCCGAACGAAACGACGTTCACTACGGCATGACCGAGCCGGCGGTGGCATTCTACATCGACTACCACGCCCGCATCACGTGGGACGTGTACCGCCACGACATCATCGTGAGCCCGGCGGTTGCCGAAAAGGCGATCCAGCTCGTCGAGGGGTACGGCGCGGTTCCGAAGGCGATGTGCACGCAGGCCGTCACCAACGTCCTGCGACAGCTACCGGGGTTCGAAGGTATGCCCTCCACACTTTTCCCGGTCCCTGCGATGGAAGCGTTCAAGCAGCTTCCGGGCGTGACCGAGCGGTTTTATCAGGACGACGATCCCAACGACAACAAGTACATCCTCGCGCCGCACGTCTGATCGTCGCAAAAAGGATTGCAAAGACCGGGCCTAGTGCCCGGTCTGTTCGTTTCGGGGGTTTTTCACCGAGGTCTCAGGGGGTAACAGGACGATATGCGAACCTATGCCATCGGCGATATTCATGGTCAGCTGAGTGAATTGGAGCGGGCACACGCGCTCATTGCCGCTGACCGCGACCGGACCGGGGACACCGACTCGCCCGTTGTCCACATCGGCGATCTCTGCGACCGGGGGCCGGACACGCGCGGTGTCGTCGATTTCCTGCGGGACGGCCAGGCCAACGGTGAGAACTGGATCGTCCTCAAGGGGAACCATGACAGGCTTATGGCCTGGTTCCTTGAGCCGTTTCCGCGACACGATCCCTATCTCCTCGTCGATTACACCTGGCTGCATGAGCGCATCGGCGGGTTCGACTCGCTTGCATCCTATGGCGTGACATATTCCGACCGCGACAGGGTCTACCGGGTCCACTCCGCGGCGCGGGAGGCCGTGCCGCAAACCCATATCGACTTTCTCGCGGCTCTGCCGCTCACCTACGAGCGCGGCGAGTGCTTCTTCTGCCATGCTGGCGTGCGTCCCGGTGTCCCGCTCGCTGAACAGACCGAGACCGACCTGCTCTGGATCCGTGAGGAATTCCACGAAAGCGACGCGGATCACGGCAGGCTCATCGTCCACGGCCACACGCCGGTTGAGCATGCGACCCACTACGGAAATCGTATCAACCTCGACAGCGGTGCGGGCTACGGCCGGCCAATCGACCCGGTCGTGATCGAAGGGCGGGAGGCATGGTTGCTGACAGAAGACGGACGCGTGGACCTGCCGCGCGGCTGACCACTACCCACCGGCTTCAAACCTGAAAAAAAAGCCCCGGCGTTTCCACCGGGGCTTCCGTCCTCGAAAGAGGTCCACCTTACTCGGCGTCTTCTTTCTTTTTCTTTTCTTCCGGCGGAAGTTCCTCGCCGGTTTCCTGATCGACCATCTTCATGGCGAGGCGCACCTTGCCACGGTCGTCAAATCCCAGAAGCTTGACGTAGACTTCCTGGCCTTCCTTGAGCACATCCGACGGATGGTTCAGGCGGCGGTTCTCGATCTGGCTGACGTGGACGAGCCCGTCGCGCTTGCCGAAGAAGTTCACGAAGGCGCCGAAGTCGACGATCTTTACGACCTTGCCCTTGTAGACTTGGCCCTCTTCCGGCTCGGCCACAATCGCGTGGATCATGTCGTAAGCCTTCTGGATGGCGTCGCCGTTCGGCGAGGCGATCTTGATGACGCCGTCGTCGTTGATGTCGACCTTGGCACCGGACACTTCCACGATCTCGCGGATGACCTTGCCGCCCGAACCGATCACTTCGCGGATCTTGTCGGTGGGCACCGTCATCGTTTCGATGCGCGGGGCATGCTCGGAGAACTCGGTGCGGCCCGCGGACAGCGCCTTGTTCATCTCGCCGAGGATGTGCATCCGGCCTTCTTTCGCCTGGGCGAGAGCCTTTTCCATGATCTCGGGCGTGATGCCGGCCACCTTGATGTCCATCTGGAGCGAGGTGATGCCGTTTTCCGTGCCTGCGACTTTGAAGTCCATGTCGCCCAAGTGATCCTCGTCGCCAAGGATGTCGGTCAGAACGGCGTAGGAGCCGTCATCTTCCAGCACGAGGCCCATGGCCACGCCGGCAACCGGCGCCTTGAGCGGGACGGCAGCGTCCATCATGGACAGCGAGCCACCACAGACCGACGCCATCGAGGACGAGCCGTTCGATTCGGTGATCTCGGACACCACGCGGATGGTGTAGGGGAAGTCGGTCGCAGCCGGCAGAACTGCCTGAAGCGCGCGCCAGGCGAGCTTGCCGTGACCGATTTCGCGACGACCCGGAGGGCCCACGCGACCCGCTTCGCCGACCGAGTAGGGCGGGAAGTTGTAATGCAGCAGGAAGTTCGACTTGTAGGTGCCCGTGAGCGCGTCGATCATCTGCTCGTCGTCGCCGGTGCCCAGCGTGGTCACGACGAGGCCCTGCGTTTCACCACGGGTGAAGAGCGCCGAGCCGTGCGTGCGGGGCAGGATGCCTACTTCCGACAGGATCGGGCGCACTTCGTCGAGCGCACGACCGTCGATCCGCTTGCCCTCTTTCACGACCGAGCCGCGCAGAACGACCGACTCGAGCTTCTTGAGTGCGGCACCGAGGTTCGGGTCCTCGAGCTGCTCTTCGGTGAGCTTGCCCTTGATCTCTTCCTTGGCGGCGGCGACCGCCGCAGTGCGCTCTTGCTTGTCGGTGATCGCGTAGGCCGCGCGCACCTTGTCCTCGCCTGCGGCCTTCACGGCCTCGAACAGGTCGTCGTAGTTCGGCGGCTGGAAGTCGAACGGCTCTTTCGCGCTCTCTTCGGCGAGGTCGATGATGCAGTCGATGACCGGCTGGATCTGCTCGTGCGCGAAGGTCACGGCGCCCAGCATCTCGGCTTCGGTCAGCTCATAGGCCTCGGACTCCACCATCATGACGGCGTCCTTCGTGCCGGCGACCACGAGGTCCAGACGCTGGTCCGGGTTGTCGCGCAGCAGGTGCATGTCGTCGCAGGTCGGGTTCAGGACGTATTCGCCGTCCTCGTAGCCCACGCGGCAGCCAGCGATCGGACCCATGAAGGGCGCGCCGGAAATGGTCAGCGCAGCCGAGGCCGCGATCATCGCAACGATGTCGGGGTCGTTTACGAGGTCGTGGGACAGAACCGTGCACATGACGAGCACTTCGTTCTTGAACCCGTCGACGAACAGCGGGCGGATCGGACGGTCGATCAGGCGCGCGGTCAGCGTTTCCTTCTCGGTCGGCCGCGCCTCGCGCTTGAAGAAGCCGCCGGGCACCTTGCCCGCGGCGTAGTATTTCTCCTGGTAGTGGACCGTCAGCGGGAAGAAGCTCTGGCCTTCCTTCGGCTCCTTCGCATAGGTCACGTTGGCCATAACGGACGTCTCGCCAAGCGTGGCGATGACCGAACCGTCGGCCTGACGGGCAACCTTGCCCGTTTCCAGTGTCAGCGTCTCTTCGCCCCACTGGATGGATTTTTTCACTTCTTTGAACATGTAGCGTATCCTTCTGGGAGCGCTCCCGGCCCTCCGGGTCTCCCGTTGTCATGGCGGCCCCATTGCCGCCGACCCCTCTACCTTTCCATGCGCCGGGGTCAGAGCGTCACGTCTCAGATGACCGGCCCTTACAGGAAAAGCGTTGCAAAGAAAAGCGTCATGGCGCGAATCCGCCACCTGCGTCCAGCGCATCGCGCCGGTTCCGTCGGGCGGGTTCTTGTCGTGCCTTGCGCCCCGTTGCAGGGGCTCTGCCGGGCCTCTACGGTTCCCGCCGTGAGTGCGGCAGGTTTCGGGACAACATGAGACTACTCGGTAAGCTCAGCGGCAGAGAGGCCGCGCGTTCCGGCCTGTCGGACCGACGCGACATGCTGTTCTCTGACGAGTACGGGATCAACGAAGCTGTCAACTTTCGCCAAAGGGCGATCTTCATCGCCGTGCCCAAGACCGGAACCACGAGCGTCCGACGTCAGTTGCGCGAGAAACAGAAATACCTCGTCGAAGTGCCGCACCTCGATCTGCGCGAGGTCCGCACCGCGCTCGATTTCTTCTTCACGGTGCGCGGGCTCGGTGCCAACCGGTCCTTTCCCACCGATCTGTCGAAGGTGCCGGAGCATGAAGAAAGCCTGGGAAGAGCCGCGGAGTTCTATCGCACCAGTTTCAAGTTCGGGAGTGTGCGCAACCCGTTCGCGCGGGTGGTTTCCCTGTTCAAACGGCGAGAAGGCCTTACGCTGAGCGACGAACTCGATTTTTCGCAGTTCTGCGACCGGCTCGCATTTGCCAGCGATACGAGCGTGTGGAGCACCCGGCACAGGACGCAGTCCGACTGGCTCAAGGATCGCGACGGCGAGATCGGGGTCGATTTCGTTCTGAAGCTCGAAGAACGCGAAGCGGGTCTGAAGACGATTTCGGAGATGACTGACGGCCGGATCGTATTGGACAACCGCAAGCTCAACGTGAACGAGGCCACGCAGCCGTCATCCTATCGTGACGCTTATGACGACAAGAGCCGCAGAAAGATCGCGACGCTGTTCGAAGAGGACCTGGATCGCTTTCGCTACAAATTCTGAATGCCGCGTTCCGGCATCCACGCAAAAGAAAACGCCCGCTCCGAGGAGCGGGCGTTTCCGGGTCCGGAGATCGAACCGAAATCCTTAGCGGCGGATGCCGAGCCGTTGGATGAGGTCGCGGTAGCGGGCCTCGTCCTTGCCCTTGAGGTAGTCGAGCAGCTTGCGGCGACGGGCGACGAGCTTCAGGAGGCCACGGCGGGAGTGGTTGTCCTTTTTGTGGGTCTTGAAGTGCTCGGTCAGCGTCGCGATGCGCTTGGTCAGAATGGCGACCTGGACTTCGGGCGAACCGGTGTCGCCGTCCTTGGTCGCGTAGTCCTTCATCAGGCCTTGCTTTTCATCAGCAGTAATCGACATCGGGGTCTCCTTCGAGGTTCAGGGTTATGGCGCAAGCCGGGATGTCGTCCAGCAGGGCCCGTGGAGTGCGGGATTGCCCGCAGATGCGGGCGTATAGGGGGAATCGCCCGCGATGGAAAGGGATTTGTTACTCGGCCTCGGGCGGGCTCACGCCGAAGTCGGACGGTCCGATACCGTCCTCGCCGACTGGCTGCCCGCCGGGCGACGGGTTTTCCTGCGCTGCTTCGACGTCATCCGTGTCGTCATCGGATGCCGAAACGCCCTCGCCGTCTTCGTCGAGGCCGTAACTCTCGGCATTGTCCGCGTCGATCTCGCGCGCGATGTCGCCCGCCCATTCCCCGATGATCGGAATGAAGTCGATCTGCGCGAGAAGAAAGGCGGCCACCGAGACGAGGATCGTCGCCCCGAGCACCGATCCGAGGCCGAAGGCGAGCCCACGGTAAAGCTGGAACAGGCCCAGTTGCAGCAGGCTGTCGTGTAGCAGGATGTAGCGATGGTTGTTGAGCTTCGCTACTTCCGCCCGGAGGTTGCGAACCTCTGCCGCAAGGTCGGTCGGTTGATTCTTCTCGGCCATGCCCTGTCCTTCCACCGCGCCACGGTAAGCCCGCCCGCCCCGGGCCTCAACCGCCCGTTAATGTTGAATCTTCCGTATTTTCACGGCCGGGTTCGTCACGTTCGTGCTATGTTCGGGTGTCTGCCCGCCTATGCGGGTCTCGGGGGACCACCTGCCAGCATGGGTTTCGCCTTGCTCCTTATCGGCCTTGTGCCGCTCCTCGTTCTCGGGGACCTGTTCTCGGGGGCCGGCACCGCTGCGTCCGCAGAAGGCGAAGGCGACGAGGAAACCACGGAGGTTAAGGGGAGCGTTTTGTCTTTGCTCGACACGCGCACGCAAGGGACGCCGCTGAGTCCGGTCACGAACGATCCCGATCCTTACGACGGGGCGCCGGCCGATCCGGAAACCGCGCTCCGTCCGAACGAAGCAGATGATCCGCCTGTCATCGGCGCGCCGGTCGACCCGGAAGACGTCCTGATTCCCGTGGAATTGCCCGGCGAATGGTATGAGGGCGAGGCCGGCTCGACGCTCCAACAGCTTCTTGACCGGGAAACCGACCTTCGGATCGGAATTGATCGGCTTGGTGGTGAAGATTACATTAGCCGGGAGCTACTGCTCGGGGATGAGGCCGACCAGGTCGCCCTTCCTGAGGACGGTGCCTGCGACGGAACGCTGGACCTTGTCGACGGCACGCCAAGGCTCGAATCCGCCGGAGGGCTGACGCTCGTGGAGGGTGGGGGCGGCGATGACACGCTCGTTCTCGGCAACACCGCAACCTATGCCTTCGGGGGTGAGGGTGCGGACAGGATCGCGGCGACGAGCGGAACGACCGCGATGTTCGGCGGGGAAGGGAATGATACGCTCGGCGGTGGCATGGCCGATGGGTTCATCGACGGCGGCGCGGGCGACGATACGATCCTCGGCGGCGACGGGTCGGAATGGCTCTTTGGCGGCGCACACGACCCCGAAAGCGCGAGCATTCCGGACGATGACCGGATCGAAGGCGGGCCTGGCGACGACCGGATCGCGGGTGGCTACGGGTCTGACTTCCTTTCCGGCGGTGCGGGAGATGACGTGATCGACCACCACGGACGCCTCGAGCAGCAGATCGGATGGGAACGCCATGCATTCGATTGGCACATCGATCAATCCCAGGACACGCTCGATGGCGGTGATGGATCGGATACGCTCGTCATGGACCGCGCGGATACCGCGACGGGCGGGGCCGGGGTCGATACGTTCTGGGTCTATCACGACGAAGAGACAGGCAGCGGCGCGGCACAGATCATGGATTTCCAGCCGGGCCTGGACTTTCTGCGCATCTCCCTCAACCCCGGTCTCGACCACGAGGACCTGGCGGTTGCCTTTACACCATCCGAGGATGCCGCCGACACGCTCGTAACCGTCGATGGCAACCTCGTCGCGGTTCTGCACGGCGTATCGGGGGTGACCGGCGATGATGTTCTCGTCGAAGTGACCCCTGAGCTGTTCGCCTGACAAGCTCGGGAACCGGGCCACCGCCACGCCCGTTAGTTGCCGGACACAGAAAAGCCCGTGCAAGCGGCAGGGGGAAAGGACGACATGGCCGATCTGACGTGCGACGTGGCGATCATAGGGGCGGGCACCGCAGGCATTGCCGCCGAACGCAAGGCTCGCAAGAAGGGCGCGCGCACGTTGCTTATCGACCCGCATTTCGCCGGAACGACCTGCGCGACCTTTGGCTGCATGCCCTCGAAACTCCTTATCGCCGCCGCCCGCCGCGCCCACGCGGTGCGGACCGCCGACACGTTCGGTATCAGGGCCGGATCGCCCGAGATCGACGGCCGCGCGGTCATGGTCCGGGTCCGCGCCGAACGTGACCGCTTTGTCCAAGGTGTCCGAGACGGTTTTGCGGACCTTCCTGAAGGCACCTGTGTGCAGGCCCGCGCCGCCTTCATTTCCGACACCACGCTCGCGCTGGATGACGGCCGAAGCGTCCGGGCCAATGCCATCGTGATCGCGACCGGCGCGGCCCCCATGATCCCGCCGCCCTTCCGTGACCTCGGTCCCGCACTCCTGACCAATGACACGGTGTTCGAGATCGAAGAGCTGCCGAGCCGGCTCGCGGTGATCGGCGGGGGCCCGATCGGCCTGGAACTTGCCCAAGCTTTCGCCCGCCTCGGGGTCGAGGTCGCGCTTTTCGACCAGGGAGATACGCTTGCAGGTGTGCGATGCGACCGGGTCCACAAGGCTTTGAGGGAGGTTGTCGAAGGCGACATGTCCCTCCACCTCGGCACAAACCCTCGGCCGACCCGTGAGGGTGACGGGGTTCGTATCGATTGGGATGGCACCTCGGGGCACTTCGACCGTGTGCTCGTCGCGACGGGCCGCCCGCCCAATATCGAGGGTCTTCACCTCGATCGGACCGGCCTGACGCTCGACGGCAACGGTATGCCGGAAGTCAACGAGGCGACCCTGCAATGCGGCGATGCGCCGATCTTCATGGCGGGAGACGGCAATGGCGAGCGCCCAGTGCTTCACGAAGCCTCCACCGAAGGCGCCGTCGCCGGCAGGAACGCAGCGCTCTGGCCTGCAATCGAGCGAGCCAAACGGTCGGTGCCGATGACGATCACTTTCACGGAACCGCCGATCGTCAGCCTGGGCACCGGCCCGGAGGAAAGTGCCAAGATCGGGAGCGCGGATTACACCAGGCAGGGTCGCGCACGTGTGGACGACCTCGCGACCGGCCTTGTCCGGCTTTACGCCGCCGCTCCCGATGGACGGCTGACAGGCGCCGACCTGTTCTGTCCCGGCGCGGACCACCTGGGACACCTGATTGCATGGGCCATCGAATCCGGCCGGACAGCGAGTGAGCTGCTCGATCATCCCTATTACCATCCGACCTTGGAAGAGGGCCTGCGCAGCGCCCTGCGCGACATCTGCGGCGCGGTGCCATTGGACCTGCCCGCTGACCGCGACGAAGGCAGTCCGCCCGGCGACTGACCGATACTGCGCTGCGGCAAAGCGCTTGAAACCCCGCGCCCATCCAGTGCAGACATGGAGCCGCGTGGTCCGGGGCCGCGCGACGTCGGGTCGGGGGCTTTGATGCAGGTTGAGCGGACGGATTTGCCGGGGGTTCTCGTCATCACCTCGCCGCGCTACGCCGACGATCGGGGGTTCTTCAGTGAAAGCTGGAGCCGCAGGCGCTTCGCCGAGCATGGTGTCGACATCGATTTCGTGCAGGACAACCATTCCTTCTCGACGGCCGCCAACACGCTCAGGGGACTGCACATGCAGGTGCCACCCCATGCGCAGGACAAGCTCGTGCGGTGCGGGCGTGGGCGGCTGTTTGACGTCGCGGTCGACATCCGCAAGGGAAGCCCGACATTCGGAAAGTGGTTCGGCGCGGAACTCAGCTTCGAGAACGGCAGGCAACTCCTCGTCCCGAAAGGGTGCTTGCACGGCTTCGTAACCCGCGAACCCGATACCGAGATCGTCTACAAATGTTCGGCCCACTTCGCACCGGAGTGCGACCGCGCCGTGCGTTTCGACGATCCCGCCTTCGGCATCGACTGGGGGCTCGACGGCGAGCCTGTGCTTTCCACCAAAGACCGGGGAGCACCCCTGCTCGCAGAGATCGACACCCCGTTCATCTACGAGGCCGCGACATGAGACTGCTCGTCACCGGCGGTGCTGGGTTCATCGGGTCGGCGGTCGTCCGGCTGGCCGTTGCGCGCGGGCATGAGGTGATCAATCTCGACGCGCTGACTTATGCGGCCTGCCTCGACAACGTGGCCGAGGTCGCAGACGCCCCTGGATACGCCTTCGAACACGCCGACATTCGCGACCGTGCCGCGCTCGACCGCGTGTTCGCGCAACACCGTCCCGATGCGATCATGCACCTCGCCGCCGAAAGCCATGTCGACCGATCTATCGACGGCCCCGCGACTTTCATCGAAACCAATGTCCTTGGCACCTTTCACCTTCTGGAAGCGGCCCGCACCTATTGGGACGACGCGGGACGACCCGAAACGTTTCGGTTTCACCATATCTCGACCGACGAGGTTTTTGGCTCGCTCGGCGCCCAAGGTCAGTTCACCGAGGAAACGCCATACGACCCGCGCTCGCCCTACTCGGCCTCCAAGGCGTCTTCCGACCACCTCGTCCGCGCCTGGCACGAAACATACGGACTACCCGTGGTCCTCACCAACTGCTCAAACAACTATGGACCCTACCATTTCCCTGAGAAGCTGATCCCCGTCGTGATCCTGAATGCGCTGGCGGGCAGGCCGATCCCCATCTACGGCGACGGGTCAAATGTCCGCGACTGGCTTTACGTCGAAGACCACGCCGACGCTCTTCTCCTCGTTCTGGAACGGGGCGCGCTCGGGCGAAGCTACAACATCGGCGGTGAGAACGAGCGCACGAATTTGGAACTGGTCCAGACGATCTGCGACATACTTGACAGGCTGGAGCCCCGCGACACGCCCTACCGCGACCTCATCACGTTCGTGCGCGACCGCCCTGGTCACGATGCGCGATATGCCATCGACCCGACCCGGTTGCGCGACGAGCTTGGCTGGCGCCCCTCGGTGACGGTCGAGGAAGGGCTCGAGAAAACGGTGCGGTGGTATCTCGACCACCGAGATTGGTGGGAGGCCCTCCTGAACCGCGAAGGCGTGGGCAAACGGTTGGGAAGCGGCTCATGAAAGCTCTGGATTTCGGGCGAACCGGCCACGAGGCGCGTGCGGTCGGGGTGAAGCACGGCGATATAGTTGGGAAGCAATCACATGAGCGCACGTAAAGGCATCATTCTCGCGGGAGGCTCCGGCACGCGTCTCTACCCGATCACGATGGGGGTCTCGAAGCAGCTCCTGCCGGTCTACGACAAGCCGATGATTTATTACCCTCTCACGGTCCTGATGCTCACGGGGATCCGCGAAATCTGCATTATCACGACACCCGAGGATCAAGCGCAGTTCCAGCGGACGCTGGGAGACGGTTCACAATGGGGCCTCAGGCTGCACTATGAGGTGCAACCCTCGCCCGACGGGCTTGCACAGGCCTACCTGATCGCCGAGTCGTTCCTCGATGGCGCGCCCTCGGCGATGGTGCTTGGCGACAATATCTTTTTCGGCCACGGGTTGCAGGAGCAGTTGGACATCGCGGACAGCCAGGCCAGCGGGGGGACCGTCTTCGGCTACCGCGTGGCCGATCCCGAGCGCTATGGCGTGGTGGACTTCGCTAAGGACGGCACGGTGCGCGGTATCGTGGAGAAACCGGATGTTGCTCCATCGTCTTTCGCCGTCACGGGCCTGTATTTTCTCGATTCCACCGCGCCAGACCGCGCACGCGACGTGAAACCATCCGAACGCGGAGAGTTGGAAATCATTTCGCTTCTGGAGAGTTATCTCGAGGAAGGCGATCTTACAGTGCGGCAGATGGGTCGCGGATTTGCCTGGCTCGACACCGGCACCTACGCATCCTTGCTCGACGCCGGGAATTTCGTTCGAACGTTGTCCGACAGGCAAGGGCAGCAGGTCGGCTGCCCGGAAGAGATTGCATACAACGCGGGATGGATCGACCGGGATATGCTCCTTGATCGCGCTCAGCTGTTTCGCAAGACGAACTACGGCAAATACCTCGAACGTCTGGCGCAGTAACTCAGTTGTCGTAGTAGCCCTGCCCGTACTTGCGGGACCCGTATTTCGAGTAGCCGCCGTAGCCGTAGCCATAACGCCCCATCTTCTTGCCGTCGATCTGGTTCAGAACAACCCCGGTCAGAGTGATGCCGAGCGATCGAAGCTCTTGTATCCCTTCGCGAACCTGTTCGCGGTGTGCCTTGTTCCAGCCGACGATGAACAGCACCGCATCGGCAAAGCGCGCTACCACCCTTGCGTCGGGGACCGCGAGGACCGGAGGCGTGTCGAAAACGATGTGATCGTATCTGTCGCGCAGATCCCCCACGAAGCGTCCGAAAGCTTCCGAGGCAAAGATGTCTGCGGCATTCGTATCGCTTTTCTCGCTCATGAGAACATCGATACCGGTTTCCGGCAGGCGAAGTACCGCATCGGAGATATTCGTATCGCCCTCAAGAATATTGACAATGTTGTGCTGCTCCACGCCGCTCTCGCTGTGGAAATACTGCGACAAGGTATTGCGCCGAATATCTCCGTCGATCAGCAGGACGCGCTTGCCCAGCCCCGCGAGGTTCAGGGCGAGGCTCACCGCAACGGTCGTCTTGCCTTCGCCCGGGATCGATGACGTGATCATGATGAGCTGCGGCGGATTTTTGGGGTTGGCCAGCGTGACCGATGTGCGCAGGTTGCGGATCGCTTCCGCCATTGCCGACGTCGGCTTGTTGCGCAGATACTCGATCATTTTCATGCGGTCCTTCACCGGCGAGAGCGGGATTTGCCCGATCACGTTTTGTCCGGTCACCGCTTCCAACTCGCTCCCGGTCTTGATCCCGCGCTGCGTGAACTGGCGCAGGAGGACAAGTCCAACGCCGACCAGGAACCCAAAGACGATGGAAAGCGCTGTCAGACGACGGGCTTGTGGCGCCACCTGGCGTCCGGACGGAGCTTCCGAAAGGATGCGGCTGTCGGCCTGCTGTAGCCCGATCTGGAGAGAGGTTTCCTTGAGTCTCGAAAGGAATGTCTCGTAGAGCGTCTGACTGGCCTGGATGTTGCGGGACATCTCCTCGACCTGCTTGAGCGCCTCGGTCTGTTGCGACAATTCCGCATTGAGGCGTTCGATAGACTCCTGGAACACGTCGCGCTGGGAGATCAGCCGTGCGACGCCCTGCTCCTCCTGCGCGATAAGCAGGTCGACACGGTCGGAAAAGCGTTCGTTTCCAAGCTCTGCACCCGCGTCGGCACTGATCGCGCTCAGCGTGCGGTCATCGAACAGATCTACGAGTTCCTCGCCGCCCCCGGTGTCGCGCAAGGTCTTGGCACGTGCGATCCGCGCCTGTCGTTCCTCGATGCTCGACGAGAGGTTCTGGATCCGGTTTCGAAGTTCCACGCTCCGGATCGTCATCTGCTCCAGTGTTTCCTGGCCCACGAGGGACGCCCCGGAACGGACTTCGTCAAGCTGGCTCTGACGATCGCGCAGTTCGCGCTCCAGTTCTGTCACACGCTCGGTCAGCCACTCGATCGCATATTCCACCGCGTTGAATTTATTTTCGACCTGGGCGTCGATGTAGAGTTCGGCCAGCCGGTTCGCGATCACCGCGGACTTGCGCCGGTTTTCGGTCGTGACAGTGATATCGATGAGCAGGGTGCTGCTGACAGAGGTGGCCCGGACCGCGCGCGCGGTACGCCCGATCGAGGATTGTACGGCTTCCTCGACGGTCTGGTCGGGCACCTGCGGCGTTTCACCCGTTATCAGCGCGCGGATCTGCTGACGTATCCAGCCTCGCGAATACCTCGGGGGCTGTGCGATCGCGTTGTTGAATTCCGGATCCTTGTAGAGCTCGAGGTCGCGGACGAGCTTTTCGATCATACCGCGCGAGGTAATGATCGACAGCTCCGTGTTGATTGATGTCGTGCTCGTGGACATGCCGGAGACGACGCTTTCGATGTCGACCACGTTTCGATCCTGAGCCTCGATGACGAGGCGCGTTGTCGCGGCGTAACGTGGCACGGCGACTTCGCGGATGTAGAATGTTGCCAGGGCAAACGCGACGGCAATGCAGGCGAGAATGATCCACTTGCCGCGCCAAACCAGTGCGAGCAGACGCGTCAGGTCGAGTTCGTCGTCCGGAGTGCCCTGCTGGGTCAGCGCCGTGTCAGTCATTCTCGTTACTTGCCTTCGGTTCAGGGGCGGTGAACCCTGTCTTTCGCCACGCGATTGCGAGCGTATGTAGCCCGGCTGCCCGGAAAAAGGCCATAACGAAAGTCCCCCCAGCTGCGAAAGTGACCATTGTGTTATCCACAGGGCGTCAGTCCGGCTGCCTTGGACATGCGAACGGAGGCCTTACCTGCAAGGCGAAGCCATGGTAGAGCATCGGCGCGCCAGGCGACGCTGCGTGTCTGTTCGGGACAATTCACAAGTGAATTCTTTCATTTCTTGCCTTACAGCACGTCCGTGCCTGACAATTGAGTCGCCGCAGACGCGAGCCCGCCATGGATGAGGACGTCTCCGCCCGACGCGGAAAGAACGACATGAGACTCCACCGGATCGCCGCGACGGTCTGGCGGTTGTCCTCACCCGGTAGCCGCAAGCGGATGGTCGTCCTTTTCTTCGGAATGCTGTTTCTCGCGGGCGTCGAACTCGGTGTTCTTGCTGGAATTCAGACCTACATGGGGCTGGTCTCCACTGACGCGGGCGCTAATTCGGGCGTATTCGCCGATATGTTCCGGGACATGGAGCCGGTTCCGCGCCTGGTTTTTCTCTCCAGCGCCCTTGTCGGACTGCTCCTCCTGAAACTTGTCACAGCGATCGGGGCCTACTGGTTCCTTGCGCGCGTTGTCACCTTGCAGCGGATCGAGATGTCCACGCGCCTCTTCCGCGCCTATCAGTATGCGCCTTACCTGTGGCATCTCGGGCGGAACACCTCGTCGTTGCAGCGCAACCTGACTGTCGACACATCGCAGGTGGCGATGGGAATCACGCTCCCTTTGCTCCAACTGCTCCTGCACCTCGTCATGTCGCTTTCGGTGCTGAGTTTCATCGTGATCACGCTTCCCCCGGTGCTGCTCGGTGTCGTGGCCGTGATCGGCGTCCTTCTGTTCTTAACCGCCAGCGCTGCCGGTCGGGTCCTCCAGGCGGCGGGCCGGCGGGCGCGACGTGCATCGGGTGACTTGCTGCAATCGGCGCAGGAAGGACTCGGGGCTCTGACCGAGGCACGGTTGATGGGACGCCGCGAAGGCTTCATCGATGGGTTCAGTCGTGTCACGCGCCAACTTGCCTCTGCGACACGGCGCAAGGTTTTCGTGACACAGGTCGTTCCGGTTCTCCTTGAAACACTCATGATGATGTCGCTCGTACTCATCATCGGATTCATCGTCCTCACAGCCGACAACATGCAGACTGCCTTTGCCCAAGCCACGGTACTGGCCATCGCGATCTTCCGGCTCCGCCAGTCGGTGAACAAGGTGGCAACGGCAGCAAACAAGATCAGTTCGGCGAGCGCGGCCCTCCCGCCGCTCGTGAAGGACTTTGAAACGCTTGAAACCGATGAGGCACGAGCCGAGGCGGCTTTGGCGCCGCCGGTAGCCCCGGATACCACCTTCGGCGCTCTCGTGTTCGACGCAGTGGAGTTCGTGTTTCCGGGCACCGCGGCCACGGCGCTCAACAACATAACGACCGACATCCGGAGGGGAGAACATCTCGCCATCATGGGACAGACCGGGGCGGGAAAGTCGACCTTTCTTGCGATGCTCCTCGGGCTGATTGCGCCGACCCGTGGCGCGCTTCTGCTCGATGGTGCGCCATTGGCCGACAACCGTCGGGTCTGGAACGCGCAGATCGGCTACGTGCCGCAACATGTGTTTCTCGTGGATGACACGATCGAGGCCAATGTGGCCCTTGGCCTGAGCCCGAAGCAGCGCGATCCGCGACGGGTGCGTGACGCCCTCGAACGCGCTCAACTCCTCGATTTCGTGGATGCGCTTCCCGATGGCGTCCGGTCCCGTGTCGGCGAACGTGGTGGAAACCTTTCGGGCGGGCAACGACAGCGTCTGGGCATCGCCCGCGCCCTCTATCATGAGCCCACCGTTGTGGTTCTCGACGAAGCGACATCCGCGCTCGACCGCGAGACGCAGGCGAAGGTGATGAAGGCCATCGCGGCGCTCCCGCAGAACCCTACGGTCATCTCCGTGACACACCATCTCGACACTCTGACCTACACCGACCGCGTGATCCTTCTCGACAAGGGGCGTGTCGCGGTTGATGGCCCCGTGGCCGAGGTGATGAAGAACGCGCATTTCCGTCGGGTGACGCAGGCCGGCGATTTCGAAGGGGTGGCATGACTGGAACGGCCAGCGAGACAGCTTCTCGGGGCGAGGAGATGGCCTCACACGGTCCGATCCGGGTCGCCTTCGGTTCGATCCCGAAGGATGGCGGTACTTTCACGTTCTATCGAAACGTGCGCCCGGCCCTTCGCGAACTTGGTATCGATCTCAGGTGCGTCAGCACGGGCCGGGCGGATGCGCGGCTTTGGGAGGAAGAGTTCGCAGACGAGGGCTGTCACCTCCTTGCCCCGCGCAGTCTCGATCTGAAGACGCAGGCCCGCGCGTTTTCCGATTGGTGCGACGCCGAGGAAATCGACATCGCGATGGGGATCAATTCTGCAGCGATCCTTTCGTCAATCCCGCATCTGCCCGCGCGCATGCGAATTATGGCGAGATGCGCGAACGCCTTCGATCACGGCTACAGGATCACGATGTCCGGCAGGGATAGGCTCATGCGCGTGGTGGCCCTGAGCCCGCGCCTTCGCGACGACCTCGTGG
The DNA here is from genome assembly GCA_964230745.1 of Maritimibacter sp. Taxonomy (GTDB): domain Bacteria; phylum Pseudomonadota; class Alphaproteobacteria; order Rhodobacterales; family Rhodobacteraceae; genus Maritimibacter. The sequence goes on from CAXRHZ010000052.1 coordinate 132,093, forward strand.
CCGGCTATGGCGCGGACCCCGAGCGCATGGTGCTCATCCCGAACGGAATCGACCCGGCCCGGTTCGAAGCCGCTGCCGCCCGGCCGCGTGGCACCGGACATGCGCTCGAGATAGGGTTTCTCGGACGTCTGGAGCACGGGCAAAAAGGGGTCCTGCATATTCCTGCCATCGCCGACGCGCTGGTCGCCAAAGACGTCCCGTTCAAGCTTCGCATTGCGGGCAAAGGGCGTGACGGGTCCGAACTGGAACGTCGGCTGGCGGCGCACATCGCAGCGGGGCGGGTCTCCTTCGCGGGGGCGTTGTCGCCGAAAGCGGTTCCGCAGTTTCTGGGCGAAAGCGACATCTACCTTTTCACCTCCCGGTTCGAAGGTATGCCCAACGCACTTCTCGAGGCGATGATGGCCGGTGCGGTCCCGGCCTGTTTCAACATCGCCGGCATCACGGATTACATGATCGAGGACGGTCGCACGGGCCTGTTGCGGGAGCAGGAGGACGCCGAGGGCCTTGCCCATGCAATCGCGGGCCTGAATGGCAATCGCCCCGCGCTAGACGCCATGCGGCGGGCCGTGGCGGCCGAAGCGCGCGTGCGTTTCACTCATGCGCGAACGGCCGCCGCCTATGCCGATCTGTTCCGCGAGATGATGGCGACCGAGCCGCCCAATCCAGAACCGCTTCCGTGGTCGCAATTCGTCCCTGATCCGAATTTCCCGCAGACATGGCGCCGTTTCGTTCCGCCGGCGGTCAAGTCCCTGGCCCGCAAGGTGACGTCATGAACGAGGCGAGCCGGACAGACCCGATCGCCGCCGAGACGGGGGTAGCGGCACCGAATCTCTACTTTATCGGCGGGATGCGGTGCGGGTCCACGACGCTCTACCTGCTCCTGTCGCAGCATCCCGATATCTTCATGTCTCCGGCAAAGGAGCCAGGGTTCTGGTCAGCAGAAGCCCGGCGGCGCAAGGGTCGGGAAACACCGGCAGATGCGCGGATGCCCTATCGGACGGCCGAGTCCTATGCCGGCCTTTTCGCGGACGCCGGGGATGAAGCCTTGGTCGGAGAAGCGTCGCATTATCTCTATCTCCCGGAAACTGCGGCCATGATCCGCGAAGCTTCTCCCGATGCTCAGATCATCGTGTCGCTGCGTGATCCCGTGGATCGACTGTTCTCAGAGTACCTCAACCGCAGGCGCGGCGGCCATTTTGCCGGCAGTTTCGAGGCGTACATCCAGGAAGGGGCCACGATCGAGCCGGATGGAACGATCCAGGTAACGGACGGTGCGACGCGTCTTCGCAAGAGCCGCCAAGCCGCCCTGCTCACCCCGTGGCTCGACACGTTCGGACCGGACCGCATTCTCTTGCTGTTCTTCGAGGAACTGGAGTCCGCCCCGCTCGCCACAGCGCGCCGGATTTACGATTGGCTCGGTGTGGACGCCGGGTTCGAGCCGACCATCGTCCATACGCAACGCGGCGGCATACCGAAGAGCCGTGGTGTCATCAAGGCACTCAACACGCGCTGGGGACCGCTCAAGCTCGTTCGTCGATACATGCCGCGCCTCCTGCGTGAACGCATCCGTGCGATGGTCTATGAGAAGACGCTCTCGCGGCCGGAAATGAAGCCCGAGACGGAACGCGCCCTCCGAGCCTACTACCGCGACGACGTGACCGAGCTTGAGACCCTGACCGGCACGTCGCTCACGCGGTGGAAGACCGGCAGAGTCCGCTAGGGCGGCGGGTCATGCGTATCGTTCAGGTGATAAACCACGCGGGCCTCGACAGGGGCGGGGCCGAGAGGTTGGCGCGGGGACTTCACGAAGACCTCGTCGCCGCAGGGCATGACGCTCACATCGTCGCTCTGGAGCGGTGTGACACCGTCGAACTGCGCAACGCGACGACCCTGGGGTTCACCAACCCCCGCGATCCGCGCACGACGTTGGCCCTCGGGCGCACGCTACGTAGCCTGGCCCGCCCCGGAACCGTGGTTCACGGCCACCTTTTCCCGACGACGCTGCACCTGTCGCTCCTTGCCAGAGCGGGTTCCTTGAACATGCCGCTCTCGATGACGGAACATAGCACGTGGAACCGCCGCCGGTCGCGCGCGGCTTGGCGCGTTCTCGACCGGGTCATCTACGATCGTTTCGACCGTGTGATCGCGATCAGCGAAGAAGCCCGCACATCTCTCGTCGACGCGTATGGCCATCTCGCGGCCCGAACCATCACGGTGCGCAATGGCGCGCGTCTCAGGTTCACCGACCCCGTCATTCGCCCGGCTGCGGGTGGCATGCCCACGATCCTGACCGTGGCCCGGCTCGCTCCGGCGAAGGACCTCGAAACCGCCTTGGAGGCGCTCGCGCGCATCCAGGACCGGCCATGGAGATATCTAATCGCCGGTGACGGAGAGCGTCGTGTGCCACTCGAAGAACGTGCCAAAGCGCTGGGCCTTGGCGACAGGGTTACGTTTCTCGGGCATGTCGAAGACGTGGGGCCGCTTCTCACTCAAGCCGACCTGTTCCTGCTTCCCTCGAAATGGGAGGGATTCGGCCTCGCCGCGGTAGAAGCTATGAACGCAGGGCTGCCGGTGGTGTGCTCGGACGTCCCTGGACTGCGCGACGTTGTCGCGCCGGCAGGCAATCCCGTTGTGCCGCCCGGCGACATAGAAGGTTTCGCGAAAGCGGTTTCCGCGCTATTGGATGCCCCAGAAACGCGCGCCGAACTGGGTGCAGCGGGGTTCTCCCATGCCTGGACCTTCGACAAGGCCGCTATGACCGAAGGGTATCTTGCCGTGTGGCGGGAACTCGCAGGCGAGATGACGACATGATCAACGATCGGACGAAAGGCATCGGCGCCGTCGCGCTGTTCACCTTCCTGCTCTTCGCGATGCCGCGTCTGAACCTGCGCGTCGGGCCGATCCCGGTCTATGCTATCGACCTCACCGCGGCCTACATCATCCTTCGGGCCTACTCGATCCGGCGCAACCTGCCTTACGTCAAATATCCGTTCCGAAGCCTGATCCTCATAATCTTGAGCCTCGTCATCGTCAGCGAGTTGTCCGTGCTGGTTTACGACGGGTCGCTTCTCGACGCGCTCTATGTGTCGATCCAGTTCTTTCTCGCCTTCGGGCTCATCTTCGCATTGCCCCAGGCGGTGCGGACCGCGGCCGATGTCGAACTGATCCTCAAGGCCTTGTCCATTGCGCTGCTGATCACGTGCCTGCTGATGATCATGAGCTCTCTGCCACAGACCAGGCCCATCGCCATCGCCATCTTCTCCATCCCGCAGTTGGAACCAGCCAACACCGCACGGCGCTATGCCGAACGCTACGGCGACACCGGCGTGCGCGGCGCAACCTTGATCGGGGTCTCAATCCTGAGCGCCACGTTCATCTGTATCGCCTGGCCGCTCGTCGGATACCTGCGCACCCAACGCTTCCGACTTAACGCCTTCTGGTCGCTCACCGCCATCAGCGCCATCGTGATCGCGCCGATGGCGATTGTGATGTCATATTCGCGTCAGGCTGCGGTCGCGCTCTTCATGATCCTGTTGGCGCTGCTCGTGATGCAGTTCGGCAAGCTGCGCAGCGTTCTCTTGCGGCCGGTCCTGCTGTCCGTGGGCTTCGTCCTCCTCGTCGGCGTCGGATCTTCGCTGTTCTTCTTCGACCGCTACGTGAACAGGTTCGAGGCGATCTTTGAATCCCCGCTCTCGGACGAGCGTGAGGCGCACCGGGTCCTCTCCTACATCGCTCCCTTCGACCACGTCATGTCCAATCCCCAGTTTCTCGTGATCGGGGCCGGAACGACCACGCTTCGCTCGGACCGGGTCTCTGTCGAGGGGTTTGAGGAGAACCACTCCCTGTTCGGCGCAGGCTACTTCGCGCACGGCATGCTGAGCACGGTGCTGTTCATCTTTCTCCTCGTCGCGGCATACCACTACGCCAATGTTCACCGCAAAAGGGCCGCAGGGTTGCAGAAGATCGCAAGGGACTGGCCAAGGGCGCTGTATCTCGCGTATCTGCCGATGCTGCCTATGGCAGCCTTCGCACCGGCGTTCGGGAAGAACGTCCGCGCCATCTACGTCTACATCTTCGTGCTCGGCCTCTTGTCGGCCCTGCGAAACACCGAGCTTCTCAATTCGCTTCAGCAACCGCCCCGCCCGGTCGGCCCTGCACATGCAGAGGCGCTGGGAAGCGGGGAGAATCCGATGTCCGAGATCGGCGAGGCTTCCGGGGCCGCACCGGCAAGAGGTGACGCATGACGCGCCCTACCGTGGTCATCCTGTTGTCGGACAAGCGGTCCGGCTCGACCATCCTGCAAACCGAGATGCTGTCGCATCCGGGCGTCCGGGGGCTGCATTACACCTCGCATACCTACCTTGAAAGCCACCACTGGCTGAAAGCGGCGGTGATGACGGGAATGCCTGCCCGGCTTTTCGCGGGCGGAGCGGTGTATCCAGGCTATGGTGCGGCCCGAAACGCGCGCACCTACATGATCGATACGATCCGGGGAAACCTGCCGGATTTCGTTCCGCCCCAGGATGACGCGGCGCTGATACGCGACGGGTGGGAGGCGCTTTGCCATCGGTTCGCGGCACCGGTGTTCTTCGAGAAGTCGCCCCAGGTGCTTGCGAACTGGGCCGCGATCTCTCTTCTGCTCGACTGGATGGAAACGACGGAGTTCACGGTGAAACTGGTCGGGCTGGTGCGCAATCCGCTCGCCGTGCAATACTCTTCCGAGCGCCTGTTCGGATCGTTGCCGGCACGGCGGCAGTTCGGCTGGGTCGAGATCCAGAGAAATCTCCTCGCCCTGCGGCAAATGCTTTCGCCCGAACAGCTCATGATCTTGCGGCACGAGGACATAATCGCGGACCCGACCGCCCGGTTCACGGACTTGTGCGCCCATGTCGGACTTGAACCCCATCCCGCAATGGGCGCGCAGGTAAGCGATCGAACGCAGGATCGGTGGCGCGAAGATCCGGACTACGCCCTTGCCCTCGACCCAGCCGTCAAACAGGTCGCACGTGCGCTCGGATATTCCGACGAAGAACTCGACAACCCTCATGCAGTGGTGCAATCCCGTCATGCGGTCGCGCGGGTTCCACGACGCACGCCGTCACAGATCAAGAACCATTTCCGCGACCGCGTCCTGCGGCCCTATCTCATGCGCCGCCGTTCGCCGTACCATTAGCCCCAGAAAAGAGATTTCAGCGACATGACCGAGACCGCCAACCCCACGCTCGGGGTCGTCACGATCAGCTACAACGAGGAGCGGGACCTGCCGGGGTTTCTTGCCAACCTTCTGGACTGGGTGGACGAGATCGTCATCGTCGATGACGGCTCCAGCGACCGGACCGAGGAAATGGCGCGCGCGGCCGGCGACAAGGTCAAGTTCCTGCGCTCACCGCGCAACGCGGGCGAGTACTTCTCGCATCAGCGCAACAAGGGCATTGCGGCAGCCGAGAGCGATTGGCTTCTGCACATGGACATCGACGAACGCGTGCCGCCCGCACTGGCGCGACAGGTCAGGGAGGCGATCACCGACCCGACCAAGGATGGATACCGGTACCGACGCCTGAATTACTTCATGCACCGCCCGATGAAGGGTGGCGGCTGGCGCGACTGGAACCTCGTTCATTTGGCCCGCCGCGAGAAGTTCCATTTCGGCGGAATGTTCCACGAAACCTGCATCCTCGACGCGCCGAATGACCGTGTCGGCCAGCTCTCCGCGCTGATGGTGCATTTCAACGAAGACAACCTCGAGAAACGGTTTCGCAAGAGCGGCACCTACCTCGAAGAACTCGTGAACCGTGTAGAGGCGCGCCCACGGCCGGTTGGTTTCATCGATATCGCCGGACGCCCGGTGGCCGAATTCCTGCGGAAGTATGTTGCCAAGAAGGGCATCCTCGACGGCATTCCCGGCTTCATCTCGGCGGTTCACGCGGCAACCGCGATTTTCCGGGCGAATGCTGTGGTCTGGGACCGCCAGAATGCCGTGAGTCGCGAAGAGATCGAGGCGGATTTCGCCCGCAAGTGGAAGGCAGGGCAGGACTAGGTGATGGCCGGCGCACTCGATACCGAGGGGCCGCTGGTGTCGGTCGTCATACCGACCTACCAGCGGGCAGGGCTGATCCGGGATGCGCTTGAAAGCGTGGCGGCACAAAGCTGGCGCCCGATCGAGGCGGTGGTGATCGACGACGGTTCGTCCGACGGGACGGAATCCGTCGTGACCGGCTGGGCTGAAAACGCCGACATTCCCGTCCGGTATGTGTGGCAGGAAAACGCGGGCGGGAACGCGGCGCGCAATGCGGGCATCGCCCATGCCGGCGGCGAAGTGATCGCGTTCCTCGATAGCGATGACCTTTGGCATCCCGACAAGACCGAGCGCCAGATGCGCCTGCTCGGGGGGCCGGACGAATTCGGCGCGGTCTATTGCGCACTGCGGGAGACGGATGCGGCGACCGGGCGTATCCTGAACGAACCCGCCATGACTTGCCCACAGGGGGACCTGCTCGACCGGCTGCTCGTGCGCGACGAAACGGCGCCGACATCTGCCTGGCTCGTGCGTCGACCCCTGTTGCAAGACGTTGGCGGTTTTGACGAGGATTTGCGGGCCCGGCAGGATTGGGACCTCTGGATCAGGCTGGCTGCCATCACGCGCATCGGCGCTGTGGCCGAGCCGCTCCTGTCGCTGCGCCACCATGACGGGCCGCGCACGGCCTCGGACCCGACCCGCGAACTCATGGCCTATGCCGCGATCCGTGCGAAGAACCGCGCCCTCCTGCGCAGCCGTCCTCTTGGCGTCCGCCTCGCAGCGCGTGCTGCGTTCCATCGCCGGTCCGGCCGGGTGCGCCTTCACTACATGGGCGAGCGGGGCCGCGCCCTTGCACATTACGTTGCCGCCGTGTGCCTATGGCCGGTCGAGGCCGATAGTTGGGCCGCACTCGTGGGGTGGTTCCTGCCCGGCGCGTTCAGGGCACGCTTGCGGGCAGGCTGGAATCGCGTGTTCGGCAACACACGTTTCGCGATACGGAGCCATTGAGCGCATGCTTAACGTCGCCTATTTCGCCAACCAGTTCGCGGACCGGCATGGACACGGCATGGCCCGCTATGCGCGGGTGTTGCGCGACGCGATCGCGTCGCTGGACCGGGTGAACGTCATGCCCGCCTCGGGCTGGACTTCGCTCGACCCCGCGGACCTGGCCGCGCTTCAGGCTCGCACGGGGCTCACGATCCTCGGCTCGGGTCGCCGGGGCACCTCCTACGGCTGGACCTTCGCGGGCCTTCCGCGGATCGAGTGGATGATGCCCGTGCGCCCCGATGTCGTGCACTCCGTCTGCATGGGCTATCCAATCGCCACGGCCAAACCGCTGGTCGTCACAGTCCACGATATCGGTCCCCTCACGCATCCAGAGTATTTCTCCCACAACCGTCCCTGGCTCATGAAGCGCGCGCTCGACCAGGCGGTGCGCAAAGCCGATGCGCTGGTCTGCATCTCGCAGGCGACGGCGGAGGAGGTGCGGAGCCTCTATCCGGGCCAGTCGTGGGACCGTCTGCATGTCGTGCCCTCCGGCGTGTCGGAGACGTTCTTCACCGCTCCGCCGGACGAGGCCCTCGCCGGCCTGAACCTCCCGCCCGAAGGAACGCCCTTCATCCTCACCGCAGGCAAGATCAGCCCGCGTAAGAACGTGCAGGGGGTCATGGCCGCGCTCAGAATTGCGATGCGCGAGATCCCTCACCACCTCGTCGTCACCGGCGGCAGCGGCTGGGACATGGAGCAGATCATTGCTCTGCTGGAGGATGAAGACCTCGCCTCACGCGTTCACCTCGCTGGCTACGTGTCCGACGACGCCCTCCGTGCGCTCTACAGACGCGCCGCAATGTACGTGCATCCCTCGCTCTATGAAGGGTTCGGGCTGACCGTGCTCGAAGCGATGGCGAACGGCACGCCGGTCATCACCTCGAACCTGTCCTCCCTGCCGGAAGTCGCTGGGGAGGCCGCGCTCCTCGTCGATCCGCACGACAGCCGCGCAGTCGCCGAGGCAATCGTGGCTCTGGGCACCGACTCTGCGCTTGCCGCCGAAATGCGCGACAAGGGCCCGGCGCGCGCGCGTGCGTTCCCATGGAGTGCGACGGCACAGCACATGGCAGACATCTACGACCGCGTGGCGGGCCGATGAGCGGGCAGAAGCACATCGTCATCACCGTGAACGCGGCCTGGAACCTGCTCAACTACCGCACGGCCATCATCGCGATGCTGCAGGAGGAGGGGCACCGGGTCACGCTCCTCGCCCCGCGCGACGACACCGCGCCGGCGCTCGAGGCGCTGGGCTGCGACTTCGTCCACCTCGCCATGACGCGGCGCGGCAAGTCGCCCACGACCGAGGCGGGGGTGCTCGCACGCACTTATCGTGCGCTGCGCGACCTGAAGCCGGACGCCGTCATCAGTTTCACGATCAAGAACAACATCTATGCCGGAATCGCCTGTCGCCGTCTCGCAATCCCATTCCTCCCGAATGTGAGCGGACGGGGCGCCGTGTTTGTCGACGGCGGCCTGACGGTGCCGGTCATACTCACGGCCTACCGCTATGCCTTCAACCGGGCTGCGACGGTGTTCTATCAGAACCCCGAGGACCGACAGTTCTTCCTCGACCGCCGGATCGGCGAGGCATCGCGCGCCGCGCTTTTGCCCGGCTCGGGCGTGGACCTCGAGAAATTCGCGGCCTACCCCCTCCCGTCAAAGCCCGGCGAACCGGTCTTCGTCATGATCGCGCGGGTTTTGAACGACAAAGGCGTGCGCGAATATGCCGAGGCCGCCCGTTCGGTGCAGGCCCGCGTTCCGGGCGTGCGCTTCATCCTCATCGGCGCGCATGACACGGGGCCGGAATACGTGCCCGCCGCCGACCTTGCCCGCTGGCAGGCAGAGGGGCTGATCGACTACCGTGGCGCCGTCGCCGACGTTCGACCGATCATCGCCGAGACCGACGTGGCAGTCCTGCCCAGCTACTACCTCGAAGGTACCCCACGCGCGCTCATGGAGGCTGCCGCGATGGGGCGCCCCATCGTCACGACCGATACTGCGGGATGCCGCGACACGGTCGTTCCCGGTGAGTCCGGATATCTTTGCGAGCCACGCGATGCTCGGGACCTCGCCGACAAATTGCTTCGCCTGGCCGAAATGCCCGCTGAAACCCTCGCCGGAATGGGGGCTGCTTCCCGCCGGCATGCCGAAGCCGTTTTCGACGAACGCATCGTCATCGACGCGTATCGCAGCGCGGTGCATGGGGCGCTGGCCGGGAAATAGCCGATTGACTGCACTCCCCCCGCCTGCAACACGTTCGGGGATTTCATGCGAAGGACAAGCGCCGTGCCACGCCTCTACGACAGCCGCAAACGAATCCTCGTCACCGGCGGCGCGGGGTTCATCGGGTCGCATCTGATCGACCGACTTCTGGCCGACGGGCACGAGGTCATCTGCCTCGACAACCTGTTCACGGGCACCAAGCGCAACATCGATCACCTGCACGGAAACCCGCGGTTCGAGTTCATGCGCCACGACGTGACTTTTCCGCTCTATGTCGAGGTGGACGAGATCTACAACCTCGCCTGTCCCGCTTCCCCCGTGCATTATCAGCACGATCCCGTGCAAACGACAAAGACGAGCGTTCATGGCGCGATCAACATGCTCGGCCTCGCCAAGCGGTTAAAATGCAAGATTTTCCAGGCCTCCACGAGCGAGGTATACGGTGATCCCACCGTACACCCACAGCCCGAAGGTTACTGGGGCAACGTCAATCCCATCGGGGCACGCGCCTGTTACGACGAGGGCAAACGCTGCGCCGAAACGCTGTTCTTCGATTACCATCGCCAACACGGGCTCGACATCAAGGTCGCGCGTATCTTCAACACATACGGCCCCCGGATGCACCACGCTGACGGGCGCGTCGTCTCCAACTTCATCGTTCAGGCATTGACGGGCGAAAACATCACAATCTACGGCGACGGGAGCCAGACGCGGTCGTTTTGCTACGTCGACGACCTCGTGGACGGCTTCGTCAGGTTCATGGACACGGACACAGGCGTTGTCGGGCCGATCAACCTCGGCAATCCGAACGAATTCACGATCCTTGAACTGGCCGAGCGCGTCATTGCCCTTACCGGGTCACACTCCGAAATCGTGTTCGCGCCGCTGCCGGAGGACGACCCCAAACAGCGCAAGCCGGACATCTCCCTCGCTGAGCGGACGCTCGGCTGGGTCCCGACAATCCAGCTCGAAGACGGTCTCAGGAGCACGGTGGCGTATTTTGACACCGCGCTGGAGACCTTGCGCAGCGCCTGATGATACAGGGGCATGCCGGGCGGGAGGCAAGGGAAGAGGGACTGACCTATATCCTAGGCCTGCCTTTTTCCGGGTCCAGCCTTTTTGCGCTTTCACTCGGAAATGCCCCCGGGTTCGTGAATTGCGGCGAGATGAATTATCTCGGCTACGACTGGAGGCAGACGCGAAAGTGCAGTTGCGGTGCCGCCCTGCCGGAGTGTCCCTTTTGGGGACCCATCGCCCGCGAGAGTGCGAAGCGCGCGGCGGAGGGTCAGGTGGTCATGCGACTTGACGATGACGTCAGGCCGCATGCAATCGACCTGCGCTACCCGCCTCTCCTGCGACGACTCGCCCTTCTCCTCGGAAGAAGCCCGCGCCGTGTCTACGGGTCGGCCTCCGTTGACCGTTATGTCGCCGAACATCTCAACTTCGTCACGCTCGTGCGCAAGGTGACCGGCGCGCGCGAGGTGATCGACGCCTCCAAGAACACTCGGCGGCTGGAACTTTTTGCGGCGAAGGCGGACGAGCCTGTGCGCGTCATCGTCATCTCTCGCCGGCCCGAGGATGCGCTCGGTGCTCGGATCAAACGTGCGCGTCGGCGCAACCCCCGCTACCGCGCCGTCCTGTCCCCGCTCTTTACGTTCTGGCTGCTTCAACAGTTTCTCCAGATGAGGCGGGCGCTGTCGCGGATCCCGCACGACCGGGTGTTTCGACTGCGCTACGAAGACTTCGTGTCCGATCCGGAAAAGATCGAGCGCGAGCTGTCAGAGTGGTATGGTCGCCGGGTCACCTTCGGGCGGGACGGGCCGCGTAGCGTGAGCCTCGCCGACGTGCATGTCTACACGGGAAACAACTGGATCACCCGCGACAGCACCGGAGTCCGCTCGGTCACCCTGCGGCCTCCGCGCGACACGCCGGAGCTCACCCGGTTCGAACGGGCACAGTTCCGCCTTTTCGCGGCGCTCTTGCCGATCCTGCGGAAGGGGGTCTGACATGCGCGCGACAACCGTCGGAGAGGTCAGGGGCAAGAGGGTCTCGCTCGCCCTGGTCGAGCCTGATGATGCGGCCTTCATTCACGGACTACGGGTGGACCCCGTGCTCAGTCGCCACCTCTCCCCGGTTTCCGGCGGGGTCTTGGGGCAGCGGGCTTGGCTCGAAGGCTACAAGGCCCGCGAACGGGCGGGCCAGGAATACTATTACCTCGTCCGGCGCGTGAGGGATGGCAGGCCGTGCGGCACGATCCGTCTCTACGGGATCGAGGAGAACCGGCTGACCTGGGGCAGTTTCATGCTCAACGCAAACAAGCCCCCGCGCGCGGCGCTCGAAACCGCCTATCTCTCGTTCTCGATTGCTTTCGATGTCCTGAACGTCGTGCGCGCCCTGGTCGATGTGCGCCGCGACAACGCGACGGCCATCGCCTTCTATCGGCGGTTCGGGATGCGCCACACGGGCGCAAGTGACGATGAGCTTTTCTTCGAGTATACCCGTGCGCAGTTCGAGGCGGACCGGGACGGCCATCTGCGCAGCATCTCCGTGTGACCGCTATTTCTTGCGCAACCTGAGATACCTACGCAGCGCACGCAGATTTGCGACGGCCTTTTGCGGGTGGCTCAACGCGCCTGCGGCAAATGCACCGACCCTCCCTCGCGTAAGCTGTGCGAACCCCTCGCACTCTGCAATCTGGGCCCGTAGAGCACGCAGCACGGCCCTTTCGGGCGCAATCTCTTTGGCGGTGCAATAGGTTCGGTAGTCTTCTTCGGCCTGCCGGTAGGCCAGCGCGCGAAGCCGCCCGTTTTTCTCACCCGTCCGTTTGATGCGGTCCGTTTCCGTCCCTTTCCAGGCGCTCGGACTGATCTGCCAACTGACGAGAGGCTCCTCGATATGTGCGACGCGGCCCAGAATGAGGGCCCGCAGGTACAGCACGATATCCTCCGACTGCACCCTGTCCCGAATGGGCCCGAACTCCGAGAACACCCGGCGGTCGTAGGCAGCGGAGGCGCCCAGAACGAACGCGGTTTTACGGACTGCTGCCTCGAGGGTTCCGGGGACACGACGGGTCCTGCGACCTATGCGTTCGCCGGACTGGTCGGTTTCCCATACATCGGAGTACAGGCACATCACATCCCGTCCCGCTTCGTAGGCTGCAACGAGGGCGCTCACCCGGTTCGTCGCGGGCAGGTCGTCGCCTGCCCCAACGATGATGAGGTCGCCGGACGAGGCCTCGGCGGCTGCACAGAGATTGCCGACGATCCCGAGGTTCTGAGCATTCTGACGCACCCGGAAATCATGCGGACCCGAATACGCCGCCTGCCGGGCCTTCAATCGCTCGAAGGTCGCATCTGGCGAGACGTCGTCCGAAAACACGATCTCGAGCGGGTGGTAGTCCTGTGCAAGCGCGGCATCGACAGCCGCATCCACGAGGTCTTCCTGTCCATAGGTGATGACCACCAAGGTCGCCTTGATCGGTCCTATTGCCGCCGCCTCGGCTCCGGTGTCCCTGGACTCGCTCATTCGAACAGGTGCTGGTGATAGGGCGTTTTTTCGAGGTATCGCTCGACCTCGTCGAAGTTCAGGATGATGTCCTGAAGCGGGCGCGTGTCGATCTTCTTGAGGTCCGGCACGCAATCCTCCTCCGGGAGGCCGAGAAAGTCGCATATCTTCGTGAATGCGACGCCAGGATCGCGTTCGATGTCGTCTTCGTAGACGAGGCTCAAAAGGTCGAAACCCTCGACCCGCTCGGGCGTGCGCGCGTCGCATCGGTCGATCATGTCGAGCACGTCGATGAGGTCGAACCGCCCATAGCCGAACACCTGATCGCGCAGCGGCAGCTCTATGCGCGGGAGTTCCCCAGCCTGTTCCTTCACATGATAGGTCCGGCGCCCTCGTGCCAGTTCTGCGGACACGCAACGGCGCACGATATTCCGGCGGCGCAGGTGGATGATCTTCCGGCCGCCGAAGTCACGAAACAGCGACAGGAGCGTGGGGAAATCCAGGTTCGTTACTGCGGGAGACAGATCCTGCGTCGGGGCATGTTTCACCTCGAAACCGAAGACGTCGGCGGCGCTCTGCCCCGCACGTTCGCGGATCAGCTGTCGGATCTCGGAGGGTGTTCGCCGCTCCGAGGTATGGCGCGCCGGCGTGCGATAGAAGATCTCGCCCGGCCAAGCGACGTGCGAATGTCGGTCGAGCATCCGGCCAAGAACCGTGCTTCCGACGCGTCCGACATGGAGCATCATGACGCTCTCGCGCCGATGGGCGAGGTTTCGATCAATGATCCGGTCGCTCAGGAACCGGCCGGGCAGTCCGTAGCGGCGCAGCCGGCCCGCACCGCGGATCGTTTGGTCCTTGCCCATGAAGACGCTCGCCCTTCCGCTGCCCGTTCGCGCTCATATTCCGGGATGGGCGCGCGGGTTCAACCCCTCGCGGTCTCCTGGCCGTATTTGGATGCGCGTCGGAACACCCGAGGGAGTCCGGCGCCTTGCCTCTTCCGGTCTGTGGTGCTTTCTGGCAAGTGCAAAGGCAAGGCAGGCAGGGGGACCGCGCATGGCCGACCAATCCGACGGTCGCATCATACCGGACAGCGCCGATATCGCCGGGGACGTGCAGATCGGCCCCCGTGTGGTGCTGGCCGGCGATGGTATCGTGGTGCGCCGTGGCGCACGTCTCGACGCCGCTTGCGTGATCGGCGAGGGCGTAACGGTCGGACAGAACGCCTGGGTCCGTGCCGGGGCAGTGGTGCTCCGCTCTGCGCCCGCAAACGCGATATTGGAGGGCAACCCGGCCGAGGTCGTGGGCTACAGGCCCGGAAATACCGGCGCACGTCGCCCCGATCCCCGGCACATCGACATGTCCGGGCTGGACAAACTGGAACGTCCCGCGCGTGTTCCGCTTGGAGTCGGCGACAGCACACTCTACCTCATGCGGCGGATCGCGGATGCGCGCGGCGCACTCACCGTGGGCGAAGTGCCGACAGAGGTGCCCTTCATGCCCGAGCGATACTTTGCGGTCTTCGACGTGCCCTCGGTCGAATTGCGGGGCGAGCACGCGCACAGGCAGTGCCAGCAGTTCCTGATCTGCCTGCACGGCTCCTGCCGCGTGCTTCTCGACGACGGACAGGACCGGTGCGAGGTAACGCTCGACAGGCCGGACATGGGCGTGTTCATGCCGGCCATGATCTGGGGAACACAGTACCGGTACAGCCGGGACGCCGTTCTGCTCGTCTTTGCGTCGAGGCCCTACGAGGCCGACGACTATTTGCGGACCTATGACGAGTTTCTTGCCGCGCGCGAGGCCATGAGACCATGACGATCCCCTTTCTCGATCTTGGAGCGGCCTACCGCGAATTGAAACCGGAGATCGACGCGGCCATCGCACGTGTCATGGACTCAGGGTGGTACATTCTCGGCCCGGAAGTGGATGCATTCGAGGAGGACTGGGCGCAGTATTGCGGCGCACGTCACGCGGTCGGCGTGGCCAACGGGCTCGACGCCCTGGTGCTGGCCCTGCGTGCGCTCGATGTCGGCCCCGGTCACGAGGTGATCGTGCCCTCCAACACATACATTGCCACCTGGCTTGCCGTGACCGAGGCGGGCGGGCGTCCCGTGCCGGTCGAACCAAATCCGACGACCCACAACATCGATCCGGCCCGAATCGCCGACGCGATCACGCCCGCGACACGGGCGATCCTGCCGGTTCATCTCTATGGTCAGCCAGCCGATATGGATGCCATCGTGGAGCTTGCGCGTGCCCATGACCTGGCCGTTGTCGAAGACGCGGCCCAGGCGCATGGCGCGCGTTACCGGGGCACACCGCTCGGCGCGCATGGTGACATCGTCTGTTGGAGCTTTTATCCGGGCAAGAACCTCGGCGCATTCGGGGATGCGGGGGCAATCACCACCAACGATGCGGCACTCGCCGACCGGGTGCGTGTGCTGCGCAACTATGGAAGCCGTGTGAAGTACCAGAACGAGGTGAAAGGCGCCAACTCGCGGCTCGACCCGCTCCAAGCCGCGGGTCTACGGGTCAAACTTGCGCATCTGGATGCATGGACCGAGCGGCGCAGGGCTATCGCCCGGACCTACGATTCCGCTTTGGAAGGGCTCGAGGTCGTTCGGCCCGCGGTTCCCGACTGGGCCGACCCGGCGTGGCACCTCTATGTCATCCGTCTCACGGAGCGAGACAGGGTTCAGGCCAGACTTACGGAATCCGGTATCGGCACGCTGATCCATTACCCGGTCCCGCCGCATATGCAGGGGGCCTATGCCGATCTCGGCTTCGACGCCGATGCCTTTCCGCTGGCGCGCCGTCTCGCCGGCGAGGTCCTGAGCCTGCCGATGAGCCCGCATCACTCCGAAGAGGATGCCCGCATGGTCGCAAACACGATTCGTGATGCCCTCTGATTATCTCTGCAATCTGGTGGTCCCGGGAGCCGCGAAAAGCGGGACCTCAGCGTTGCACGATCTTCTCGCGATGCATCCCGAAGTTGCCATGAGCCGTAACAAGGAGCCGCATCATTTCTGCCGTGCGGACAAGTATCCCGGGGGCGCCCGCACACATAACGCCTTGTTTGAAAGCAAGGACAGTGCGCGCGTATTCGGAGAAAGCTCGACAGGATACCTGCCCAGTCCGGTTGCGGCCGAGCGGATCGCCAATGACCTTTCGGACCCCCGCGCCATCCTCCTGCTGCGGCACCCGGTCGACCGAAGTTTTTCGCACTATCGTTGGCGTTTTCGGCTCGGTCTCGAAAAGCGGAGCTTTCTGGACGCAATGCGCGAAGACGGCTACGGCTACAACCCCGACAAGCCGTCGGAATTCGGTTACCTGGCGTACCTGGAGTTCTCTCAGTATTCGGAGCAGGTCCCGAGGTGGGAGGCGGCGCTTGGTGTGGAAAGGTGTCTCGCGATCTGCAGCGCAGACCTGCGTGCCGACCTCGACGCCACGCTCGCGCGGTGCCATGACTTCCTTGGCCTCGACCACGTTCCGTGCTCCCCCGACACGGAGGGCAAGAACGAGACCGACGCCTTGGGGCGCCGCCCCCCGCGCCGCCTCAAACGTCTTCTGCGCCACCTTCCGTCCCCCTTGCGAAACAGTGCGCTGTACAAGCGAGCGACGAAGGCGGCGCTCAAGGCAACCGCTCCGGAGCCGCCGCGCGAGATGACGGAACGGGAGCGTGCATACGCGGAGGAGGCGCTCGCACCGGCCATCAGCTGGTTCGAAGCACGCTTCCCCCGCGGCGGTTCTCGGTAAACGGTTCACCCGTTGAAGCGAACCTCGTGCCACATGCCGTCGCCTCGTTTCTCGAGAACCAGAACGTCGCCGGCATCATCGAGTGGCCTGTCGGCCCCGAGCACAAGGTTGCCTGTCCCGTCCCTGGCTGTGACGACCCGACCCGGATCGGCGGCCCTCAGGCGGACGACGTCACCGGTCAGCCCACCGTCGATGGTGTCGAAGTCGTCTGTCGCGGCACCGCCTTCGGTGTCGACCGTATGATGGCCGCTCCTTATACGGATCGTTCCGCCCGTGAGGATGCAGGCCCCGCCATAGCCGTTGTCGAATATCCGTTTCCATGTCCCGTCCGCTCGGCGCTCCAACGTGACCTCTTCGGCCGGATCGGTAAGGGTCAGGTCCTCGGGCACAAGGATGTTTCCCGTACCGGTCACCACGACGGTTCGCGCTGCCGACGCGATTGAAAGGACCAGGCGGTCAGCGGTTGCGCCGCCGACGATGGTGTCGAGCGTATCGGACGCTGCTGCGTTCTGCGTGTCCGTCACGGTAATCGCGTGCGTGGCGAGCAATGTGCCCGAACCGAGGGGTGTGACCGGGCCGAGCCCGTCGCGCAACCTGCCGAGATTGTGGTGGTCGGGCTCGTCACTCCACAAGTCCGCCTTGCCGTGGTCCATCTCGCCGACATAGACGCTC
Organism: Maritimibacter sp.; assembly: GCA_964230745.1. Classification (GTDB taxonomy): domain Bacteria; phylum Pseudomonadota; class Alphaproteobacteria; order Rhodobacterales; family Rhodobacteraceae; genus Maritimibacter. The sequence continues at coordinate 149,311 of CAXRHZ010000052.1, forward strand.
GCCATGCCATTGTTGTCGAACACGCGGGCCACGTCCCTCAGCCGCAGTCCCGTTCGTTTGCCAAGATGAACTCCATTCGCGTGCCCGGCGCCGGAGACATTGATGAACTCGTTGCCGCCTTCGATTTCTCCGTCGAACCAGATGTCCGTGGCCTCGCCGGTGATCCGGAAGTGTCGGCCGGACAGACCCGGGGTCTTGATGGAGCGGATGTCGAACTCGATGTCACGGCAATCGGCGAGAGTGAAAGACACGTCCTCCAGCCGCCCCGAGATCCTCCAATTGCGGGCCTGACTGCCCAATTGCATCGATGCGAAGGTCGCATTGAGAAAATGCACTTCGACACCGTGACCGAGCCAGTTTCCGGCACTTACTCCACGTCCGTCCCATACCATGTTGCGGGCCGAGAAATTCATGTCCTGGTCGAGTCGGAGCCAGTTGCCGGCGTAAGTGCTCTCGAGTCCGGCTGTGTCCGTAGGCGCTGCTTGAACCAGAAGATCCCCTTTTACAAAGGAGACCCCGCCGACGACGCCGTCACGCGTGACTTCGAATCGATGCCCGATGCCGGTGCCAGTGAGTGGAAAAGCATTCGTTTCGGGATCCCATGTGTCGTCGGCACCGTAGCTGCCACCGTTGAAAGGCATGACGCCACACCATTCACTTCCTGCCCCGTCGCGGTGCCAGGCCTCCGCATCATTCGTCGCCGCGCCGTCCGCCAGCGGGCGGACGGTATCCCCCGCGTTGAAATTCTGGCCGGCTACATTGCCATCCACGCTGACCACGTAATGCGTGCCGTAAACCGCTCCGGACGGGAAAGCTTCTGTCGAGGCGTCCCAGTCCCCCGCATACTCGGTCTTGATGGGAAGGAACATTTCACCATCGGAAATGACTTCGGTCGCGCCCTTGAGGAGGTGCCCGACGGTATTCTTGCCGATCTTTCCCAAGTAGACGTTGCCTGAACAGTAGATTGAGTCGAGGCCGTACTCATCCAGGTTGTGGGCCTCGCCCAAGTCGGCGGCCTTCCAGGTGAACGTGTAAACCATACCGCATCCGATGAAGACGTTATTGACGATACGGATACCGCGGTAGAGGTCCTCTTCCTTGTCGAAGTCACTGGGCGCGCGGAACGCCTTCTTGATGTCGATGGCGGCGATCGGCACGTCGAATACGTTGTTCTCGAAGGTCCAACCGTGAAAACCGCCGGTCCCGTCCGGCCCGTCGCGAACCGAATTCTTGAAGTAGTTCCGCCTCACCGTGCAGTAGCGGGGTCCGACGTTATCGACGGGTGTGGTTTTGATGTAGTCGCCAAAATTTCCGCCAAGCCCCATTTCGCCGCGGTTGCCCTCGTAGAGACCGTGATCGCAGGCGGCCGTGATCTGGAACAGGTACTTCTGCTTGCCTGCGAAGTTGTTGGTGAACTTCCAGTAGGGGGAATTCACTACGTTGATTCCCTTGCCGCCCGAAAACTGGAACCGGCACTTATCCACCTTGATGCCCGCAGCCCGATCCGCGCACTCGAAAATGCCGCCCTTGTTGCCGCCGTTGGGTATCGCGTCCGGATCGACGTCCTGGTCATGGTCGAAGAACAGCCCGCCCACCGAGAAATCGCTCGGAACACGAAAAAGCTCACCGGTTTCGTATTCCAACCCGTTCGCGGTCGCGCTTTCCGGCGAGGCATCCATGAGCAGGAGGCCCCGCGTGGCCTGTTCGCCATGCATGAGCGTTTCGTAGTCGTCGGAAACGAACGCGCGCAAAGTGTCCGGGATCGTGTAGCCCGCGCCGCGAATTCGATAGGTGTCCGTGAACTTGAGAACTCGGGTGCCGGGCTTGTGATTGGCCATGAACCAGAGCAGCGCATCGGTGCAGTCCATTCCGGACGTCCACCCAAGTTGTGCAGTTGTGACCGCACCGGCTCCGTCCGCCAGCGCGTACAATTTCACTCCACCGCTCGTCTCTATATCGTGGTCCGAAGCGGCATCGTCTGCGACCTCGTAGCCGCAGCCCGGCGTCGTGACCCAAAGCGTATCGCCCGGCGCGATCTGTGTCACGCCCTCGGCCTCGGCGTAAGCGAGCGTATCGTCTGCCGCGAGCGCCGGAATGGATGCGAAATTCGCGGCTCCACCGCCTTCCACGGTAGTTACGGTGGTGGTGCCGATTTCTTCATCGACAATCACGCCATCTTCGTCCAGCAGGATCCGCTCGAACCGATCCGCGATCACGACACGATACGTGCCGGCGAGGAGGTAAGACGGCGCAAAGTCCCCGTTTCCATCCGAAATCGTCGGATTGGCCACGGAATAGGTCAGGTGGGGGTCGCCAAAGATCGGCGTCAGGATGTCGGTCCCCGCGTTGTAGATATAGCGGCGCGCGCCCCTGATCGGCGTGGAATCCGGCTTTTCCGCGCGTTGCGCGCTCGGATGATTGAAAAGACCCATGAAGCAGCTCCTTGCGCAATTCGGCTGCAAGGGCACCGACGCCCAAGCATTTCGGGCGTCATGGTCTTCGGGTGAAGGTTAACAGGGTCTACCGGGGCGACTCGGTCCGGTGTCGTCCCTCAGAAATCGATGGCGAGGCCCTTTTTCTCCCAGTCGCCGTAGCGCACGGGTTCCGGTCCGTCGCGACCGCCCAGTTCCTCGGGCAGCTTGAGCGCGGCGGCCTTCTTGCGCCGTTCCTCGGCCTCGGCCAGGGCGCGGATCGCTTCGGGGGGCAGGTCGCGTTCGGTCTCTTCACTCATCGCAGGCTTCCTTGTGTCGCGCCATTGATATAGGCCGTCGCCACCGATTTGGCAAAGGAGGCCGCATGGCCACGGACCCGACCCTGCCGCGCCGCGTGGCGCTGGACCTGATGGGCGACGTGACGGAACACGGCCGCCTCCTGCCCGAGGTTCTGCCGAAACGGCTGGCCAAGCTTGCTCCGGAGGACCGGGCCCGCGCCCAGCGGCTCGTGATGACCGCCTTCCGCGTGATGGACCGGGCGGACCGGGCGCTGGGGCCTCACCTGCGCAAGCGGCCCCCGGCACGCATCCTGAACCTCCTGCGCCTCTCGGTCGCGGAGATATGCGAGGATGGCGCCGCCGCGCATGGCGTGGTCAACTCCGCCGTCGCCATCGCGCGTGCCGACAAGAAGACCGCCGGCATGGCCGGTCTGGTCAACGCAGTCCTGCGCAAGATCGACCCGGAGGCCTGGGCGGGCCTGCCGCCGCCGCGCCTTCCCAAATGGTTGCGCAAGCCGCTCACCGACGACTACGGCAAGGATACCGTGGCGGCGATGGAGGCCGCGTTCCACGCCGGCGCCCCCCTCGACCTCACAGCGCGCGCAGATGCCGCCGCGCTGGCCGAGCGCCTGGGCGGTCGGCTGCTGCCCACCGGATCGGTCCGGCTGGTCGACGCGGGGCAGGTGTCCACGCTGCCGGGCTTCGCCGATGGCGACTGGTGGGTGCAGGACGCCGCCGCCGCGATCCCGGCCCGGGTCTTGGATGCCCGGACCGGCGAGCGCGTGCTCGACCTCTGCGCCGCACCGGGCGGCAAGACCCTGCAACTTGCTGCCGCCGGAGCCGATGTGACGTCGGTCGACATCTCCCCGTCCCGCATGGCGAAGGTTGAGGAGAACCTGGCCCGCTGCAATCTCACCGCGACCCTCGTCGCGCAGGACGCGCTCGAATACGAAGGCGGGCCGTTCGACGCGATCCTGCTCGACGCGCCTTGCACCGCCACCGGCACGATCCGTCGCCACCCGGACCTGCCCTATGCAAAGGACGGCTCCGACTTCCCGGGCCTCTTCGAGTTGCAAGAGCACCTGATCGACCGCGCGCTCGGGATGCTGAAGCCCGGCGGGCGGCTGGTCTACTGCACCTGCTCGCTCCTGATCGACGAGGGGGAGGAACAGGTCCGCGACGCCCTGACCCGCCATCCCGGCCTCAACGTCGACAGCGCCGCGCTCGACCGTCCGGGCATAGACCCGGCGTGGCGCACCGAGGAGGGCGGTCTGCGACTGCGTCCCGATTTCTGGCCCGAGATCGGCGGGATGGATGGCTTCTACATCGCCTGCCTCGTTAAGGCATGACTCCCGCCGGTCCCGCCTGTAGAGTGCCGCCAGAACCCGCCAAGGGTCGACGAATGACGTGAGGCAAGGCGAAGGTGGCCAAGGATTTTCCGATGACCAGCCGCAGAACGCGGTGGCTCAACCGCTGGCACGCCCGGCGCGCGGCCCGCGCCAAACCGGCGACGGGTTTCACCTCGCAACCAGAGCCGCGCACCATCGGCAGCTTCGCCAAGGGCAAGCAACTCGTTTCCGGCAACTTCCTTTTCGCGGGCCACCTCGTCCAGTCGCCGACCCAGAGTGTCTGGTCCATAACGCCCCCCAGCCCTGATTTCGAAGCCGCGCTTCAGGGGTTCGGCTGGATGGACGACCTTGCCGCGCTGGGCGACCGCGAAGCGCGGGCCCGTGCTCAATTCTGGACGATGGACTGGATCGAGCGCTACGGGCGCGGCAAGGGGCCGGGCTGGGTGCCGGACGTGGCTGGCCGGCGGCTCATCCGCTGGATCAACCATGCGATCCTCATCCTGAACGGACAGGATTCACAGGCCTCGGAACGCTTCCACCGCTCGTTGGGACAACAGGCCATCTTCCTGTCGCGCCGCTGGCAGGGCACCTCGCCGGGCCTGCCCCGGTTCGAGGCGCTGACCGGCCTGATCTACGCCGGATTGTCGCTTACGGGGATGGAGGGTCTCACCGACCCGGCAGTGCAGGCGCTCGCCCGCGAATGCGACCGGCAGATCGACGCGGCGGGCGGCATCCCGACCCGGAACCCCGAGGAATTGCTGGAGGTCTTCACCCTCCTCAATTGGGCCGCGCTCGCGCTATACGAAACCGGGCGCGACCCGGCTCCGGCCCACCAAGCGGCGATCGAACGTATTGCGCCCACCCTACGGGCGTTGCGCCATTCCGACGGCGGGCTTGCCCGGTTCCACGGCGGCGGGCGCGGCCCCGAAGGACGGCTTGATCAGGCGCTGGCCACGTCCGGCGTGCGCGGCGGTGCGACCGAGGGGCTCGCCATGGGCTTCTCTCGCCTGTCGTCCGGGCGCACCTCGATCATTCTCGACGCCTCGCAGCCGCCCACCGGCTCCGCTTCTTTCAACGGCCATGCATCGACCTTGGCGTTGGAGGTCACGTCGGGCCGCCGTCCGCTGATCGTCAACTGCGGCTCCGGCCTCCATTTTGGTGAGGACTGGGGCAAAGCGGGGCGTGCCACGCCCTCGCATTCAGTGCTCGGCCTGACCGGTGTCTCCTCGTCCCGTCTCGGAGAGACGGAACCCACGGCCTACGGCCCGCGATCCCGCCTCGTCGAAGTCCCGGGCGAGGTCGAGGCGCGGCGCATAGGGGACAGCGACATGATTGGCGTGGTTGCCGGGCACGACGGCTACCAGCCTCGCTTCGGTCTTGCCTACATTCGCCGGATCGAGCTTGCGGTCGACGGGCGCACCATCGCCGGGGAGGAAACCCTCGCCGCCGTCTCGGACGCCGAACAGGCCACCTTCGGCCGTGCCCTCGAACGCGAGGGCGAGAGGGGCGTCCCTTTCAACATCCGCTTCCATCTTCATCCGGACGTGGACGCGTCCATCGATCTTGGCGGCACCGCCGTTTCCATGGCGCTGCGGTCCGGCGAGGTTTGGGTCTTTCGGTACGACGGGGCTGCCGATCTGAGCCTCGAACCCTCGGTTTATCTCGAAAAGAACCGGTTGAAGCCTCGTGCGTCAAAACAAGTGGTTCTCTCCGGCGCGGCAATGGATTATGCGACGCGCATCCGCTGGTCTCTGGCCAAGGCGCAGGACACGCCCATCGGCGTGCGCGATCTGGTCCGCGACGAGCAGGACGAGCTGCCAGACTGATCCAGGGGACCCCACATGACCGACCTTTCGCCCGTGCGCCGCGCGTTGATTTCCGTTTCCGACAAGACCGGGCTGGTCGACCTCGGTCTGGCGCTGGAGGGCATGGGGATCGAGATCCTTTCGACCGGCGGGTCGGCCAGGGCGCTGCGCGACGCGGGCGTGACCGTGCGCGACGTCTCCGAGGTGACGAAGTTTCCCGAGATGATGGACGGGCGCGTCAAGACGCTGCACCCGATGGTCCACGGCGGCCTCCTCGCCCTTCGTGACAACGACGCTCACGTCGCCGCGATGGACGAGCACGGGATCGGCCCCATCGACCTGCTCGTGGTGAACCTCTATCCGTTCGAGGCGGCGCTGGCCCGCGGCGCGGACTACGACGAGATGATCGAGAACATCGACATCGGCGGGCCGGCCATGATCCGTGCTGCGGCCAAGAATCACGGTTTCGTCACCACCATCGTCGATGTCGAGGATTACGGCCCGCTTCTGGACGAGCTGAAATCCAACGACGGCGCGACCACCTATGCCTTCCGCCAGCGTCACGCCCAGATCGCATATGCCCGCACCGGCGCCTACGACGCCGCGGTGAGCAGTTGGATGGCCGACGCCATCGGTGAAAACGCCCCGCGTCGCCGCGTGGTTGCGGGCGAACTGGCCCAGACCCTGCGCTACGGCGAGAACCCGCACCAGGACGCGGCGTTCTACAAGGATGGCTCCACCCGCCCGGGCGTGTCGACCGCGACCCAGCACCAGGGCAAGGAACTGTCCTACAACAACATCAACGACACCGACGCGGCATTCGAGCTTGTGGCGGAATTCGACCCCGCCGAAGGCCCGGCGGTCGCAATCATCAAGCACGCGAACCCGTGCGGCGTGGCGCGCGGCGCGACCCTGATCGAGGCCTACCAGAAAGCCTTCGACTGCGACCGCACCTCGGCCTTCGGCGGGATCGTCGCCCTGAACCAGACCCTCGACGGTGAAACCGCCGAGAAGATCGCCGAAATCTTCACCGAGGTTGTCATCGCCCCCGACGCGACGGACGACGCCAAGGCCATTTTTGCCGCGAAGAAGAACTTGCGTCTGCTGACGACCGGCGGCCTGCCGGACGTCCATGCGGGCGGGCAGACGATCCGGCAGGTGGCGGGCGGCTACCTGTTCCAGAACAAGGACAACGGGTTCATCGGTGAAAGCGACCTAAAGGTTGTGACGAAAAAGGCCCCGACCGACGCGCAGATGGCCGACCTCCTTTTCGCCTGGAAGGTGGCCAAGCACGTCAAGTCGAACGCCATCGTCTACGTCAAGGATGGGGCGACCGTCGGTGTGGGCGCCGGCCAGATGTCGCGCCTCGACAGCTCGACCATCGCCGCGACCAAGGCCGGGCGCATGGCCAAGGACGTGGGCCTGCCCGACAGCCCCGCCAACGGCTCCGCCGTTGCTTCCGACGCGTTCTTCCCGTTCCCCGACGGCCTGCTCGAAGCGGCGGGGGCAGGGGCCACCTGTGTCATCCAGCCCGGCGGTTCCATGCGCGATGACGAGGTGATCGCGGCGGCCGACGAGGCGGGGCTGGCCATGGTCTTCACCGGTATGCGACACTTCCGCCACTGATGCGCACGCTCTGGATATCCGCTCTCGTCATCCTGATACTCGACCAGGTCTCCAAGTACTGGGTCGTGCAGGTGCTCGACCTGAAACGACAGGGCGCCATCGACGTCTGGGACCCGTTCCTCAACTTCCGCATGGCGTGGAACGAGGGGGTGAATTTCGGCCTGTTCTCTTCGTCCGAAGAAACCACCCGCTGGATTCTCATCGCCGTTGCCGTAGCGATCGTCGCCTTCGTGCTCTGGTGGGTTCATCGCGAGCAGATGCGCCGTATCGCGCTCATCTCCGCCGGCGTGATGATCGGGGGCGCTATCGGCAACGTGATCGACCGTGTCGTCTACGGCGCCGTGGCGGATTTCCTCAACATGTCCTGTTGCGGAATTGCCAACCCCTATTCCTTCAATGTCGCTGATATCGCTGTCTTTGCCGGCGCCATCGGGCTCGTCTTCTTCACCGGCTCTCCGGCGAAGAAAAAGGCCCCGTGACGCGGCAATTCGGATGAGGTAAAGAGGGTCAAACGGGTGTTGGAGGCATAGATGCGGGTCCTGACCATCAAATTCGGACTAGCCCTTGTGGGCCTCGGGCTGATGACGGCCTGTTCCGACAATGGTCAGCCCAAGCTGATGAACATCCGCTCCGACACGCCCGACGAATTCTCGATCATGCCGAACAAGCCGCTCGAGCAGCCGGAGAGTTACGAGGAACTACCGCAGCCGACTCCGGGCGGGCGCAACCGCGCCGACGTCGTTCCGGAGGAGGACGCGGTCGCGGCCCTCGGCGGCAACCCCGATGCGCTGCGCAGCGACCGCTCCAACGCGGGCGAGGGCGCGCTGCTGGCACAGGCCCGCCGCTATGGCGCGAACCCGAACATTCGCGAAGTCCTGGCCGAAGAGGACCTCGAATACCGGCGCGAGAACAACGGTCGCCTCCTCGAGCGCCTGTTCAACGTGAACGTCTATTTCGACAGCTACCAGCAGCAGTCGCTCGACCAGCACCGCGAACTCGACCGTCTGCGCGACCGTGGCGTCTGGACCCCCTCGGCCCCGCCCGATCCCGAGCGGTTCTAGGCCCGTTTCACCCGATCACACGCACGTCATGCGGGGTTGCCCATCGGGCGCCACCGGCTAACTCTGTTGCACGAACGGAGGATTTCCCATGACGCGACTGCTCTCGGCCTGTTTCGCCCTGATCGCCTTCACGCTTCCGGCGACGGCGCAGGACGTCACCGACTACACCCTCCACAACGGCATGGAGGTGGTGGTGATCGAAGACCACCGCGCCCCGGTCGTGGTTCACATGGTCTGGTACCGCGCCGGTGCGGCGGATGAGGATCCTGGGGTTTCGGGCATTGCCCACTTCCTCGAACATCTTCTGTTCAAGGCGACGGACGATATGGAGTCTGGCGAGCTCAGCCGCGTGGTGGCCGAGAACGGCGGCTCCGACAACGCCTTCACCAGCCAGGACTACACCGCGTATTTCCAGCGCGTCGCGGCCGACCGGCTGGAACTCATGATGGAAATGGAAGCCGACCGCATGCGTGACCTCCGCCTCTCCGAGGACGACATCGCGACCGAGCGCGACGTGATCCTGGAAGAGCGCGCGATGCGGACCGAGAACTCACCCGGTGCCCTTCTGAACGAGCAGATGGAAGCAGCACTCTACCAGAACCACCCCTACGGCATCCCCGTCATCGGCTGGCGGCACGAGATGGAACAGCTGGGGCTGGAGGATGCGATGGAGTATTATCGCAAGTTCTATGCACCCAACAACGCGATCCTTGTTGTCGCCGGTGACGTGGAGCCCGAAGAGGTCCGTGCGCTCGCCGAGGAACACTATGGTCCGCTGGAACCGACCGAAGGGCTCGAACCGCGTGATCGTCCCGAAGAACCCGTGCCGCTCGCCGAACGCCGCATCACATACGAAGACCCGCGCGTAAGCCAGCCCTATGTGGTGCGCAGCTACCTCGCCCCTGAACGCAACCCCGGGGCACAGGAAGAAGCGGCGGCGCTTGTCTACCTGTCCGAGATTCTCGGCGGCAACGCGGCCACGTCGGTGTTCGGTCAGGCGCTAGAATTCGAAAGCGACATCGCGGTCTCGACCTTCGCGGGCTACAGCCCCTTGAGTCTCGATATCTCGTCCCTGCGCATCGGCGTCGTGCCGAGCCGGGGCGTATCGCTGGCGGAAGCTGAAGCCGCAATGGACGACGTGCTCGCTGACTTCTTTGAAAACGGCATCGACCCGGAACAATTCGAGCGCATCAAGACCCGCATTCGCGCCAATGACATCTACGCGCAGGACTCCATGCGCGGCCTCGCCAACCGCTATGGCGCCGCGCTCACCTCCGGTCTCACTATCGAGGACGTGAAGGCATGGCCTGAGGTGCTGCAATCGGTCACGCCGGAAGCCGTCATGGCCGTCGCCGAAAAAGTTCTGCAACGCAGCCACGCCGTGACCGGCTGGCTCACAGGCCCTGACACCTCACTCGAACCCGCAGCGGAGGTCAGCCAATGATCCGTCTCGCCCTCGCCATTCTGCTCATCGCCGCCGTCCCCGCCCGTGCGCAGGTCCCGATCCAGGAAGTGACTTCGCCCGGCGGCATCTCCGCCTGGCTGGTCGAGGAGCACTCGATCCCCTTCGTCGCGCTCGAACTTCGGTTTCGGGGCGGAACCTCTCTCGACCTGCCCGGCAAGCGGGGTGCGACCAATCTCATGACCGGCCTGCTCGAGGAGGGCGCCGGTGACATGACCAGCCGCGACTTCGCGCAGGCGAAGGAAGAGCTTGCAACGTCCATCGACTTCGACGTCTACGGCGATGTCCTCACGGTTTCGGCGCGCTTCCTCTCCGAGAACATGGAGGAATCCGTCGATCTCGTGCGCGCCGCGCTGGAAGAGCCGACGTTCGAGCAGGCCGCGGTCGAACGCGTGCGCGGCCAAGTCCTGTCCTACATAAACTCCCGCAAGACCAATCCGGATGAGATAGCGGGCGACGCCATCGCGGCAGCGGCCTATGGCGACCATCCCTATGCGACCTTCGACGGTGGCACCGTGGAAAGCGTAACCGCGCTTACGCGCGAGGACATTGTCACGGCATGGCAGAACGCCATTGCCCGCGACCGCGTCTATGTCTCCGTAGTGGGCGACATCACCTCCGAGCAACTGGGCACCGTGATCGACACGATCATGTCCGGCATCCACGAGGAAGGGGGCGAATACCCGGAGGAGGTGGACTACGCACCGACGCCCGGCATTTCGGTCACGCCGTTCGACACCCCGCAATCCGTGGCTCGCTTTGGCCAGCCGGGGATGGAGATCGACAACCCTGACTTTTTCGCGGCCTACCTCGTGAACACCATCATGGGTGGCTCCAACTTCGAGAACCGGCTGTTCGAAGAGGTGCGTGAGCAGCGCGGCTTGACCTACGGCATCGGCAGTTACCTGTCCGACAGCGATTACTCCGAGGTGCTGGGCGGCGGCTTCTCCTCCCAGAACGGAACGATGGCCGAGGCGATCGAGGTCGTGCAGGAGGAGTGGCGCAAGATGGCCGAGAACGGCGTGACGGAGGAGGAGCTGGCCGCGGCCAAGAAATATCTCACTGGCGCCTATCCGCTCCGGTTCGACGGCAACGCGAACATCGCCAACATCCTCACCTCGATGCAGATGGACGGCTACCCCATCGACTATCCGGAAACCCGCAACGAGAAGGTCATGGCCGTCACGCTCGAAGAGGCGAACCGCGTCGCGAGCGAGCTGTTCCAGCCCGAAAACCTGCGCTTCGTGGTGGTCGGACAACCCGAGGGTCTTGAACCGACGGTCAACTAGGGAACCGGGCCGGACGCCCGACGCGCTGGCCCATTCCCGCTTTCAGAATCGCGGACTGGCATGCTAGGTCTGGTAGCATGCCCGACGACGCCCCCAAGATAAGCCGGCCAGCCATACGCCAGCTCGATGACGCCGCGATCAACCGTATCGCGGCGGGCGAAGTCGTGGAGCGCCCTGCTTCGGCCGTCAAGGAGCTCGTCGAAAACGCCATCGATGCGGGCGCGACCCGGATCGACGTGGCCTATGCCGACGGGGGCAAGACCCTGATCCGCGTCACCGACGACGGGTGCGGGATCGCCGAGGCCGACCTGCCGCTGGCCCTGTCCCGCCACGCGACGTCGAAGATCGACGGTTCCGACCTGCTCGACATCCACACCTTCGGGTTTCGTGGCGAGGCGCTGCCGTCCCTCGGCGCGGTCGGGCGGCTCACGATCACCTCGCGCTGCGACGGCGCGGCGGCGAGCATCCGGGTCGTCGGCGGCAAGATGGAACCGGCGAAGCCTGCGGCCCTGTCGCGCGGCACGGTCGTCGAGTTGCGCGATCTATTCTTCGCGACACCTGCCCGGCTCAAGTTCCTGCGCACCGACCGGGCCGAGGCGCAGGCGATCACCGACGTGGTCAAACGCCTCGCGATGGCCGAACCGCACATTGGGTTCACCCTGCGCGACGTGTCGGGTGGCGGCGAGGGGCGCGTGACCATCCGCGCCGCGCCCGAAAACGGCGACCTGTTCGATGCGCTCCACGCTCGTCTGGGCGGTGTGCTCGGGCGCGACTTTGCCGAGAACTCGGTGCCGCTCGACGCCCTGCGCGAAGGGTTCCGCCTCACCGGCTACGCGGCACTCCCGACCTATTCCCGTGGCGCGGCGGTGGCGCAGTTCCTGTTCGTCAATGGCCGCCCCGTGCGCGACAAGCTCCTGATCGGCGCGCTGCGCGGGGCCTATGCCGATTTCCTCTCGCGCGACCGTCACCCGGCGGCTGCGCTCTTCGTCACCTGCGACCCAAAGCTGGTTGATGTGAACGTGCATCCGGCGAAATCCGAAGTGCGCTTCCGCGAGCCCGGCCTCGTGCGCGGTCTGATCGTCACGACGATCCGCCATGCGCTGGCCGAGGCCGGACATCGCGCCTCGTCCACCGTCGCACAATCCACGCTCGGCGCAATGCGGCCCGAGCCGACCCAACCCCGTGTGTACCAGATGGATCGGCCGTCCCAAGCGGTCCTGCACACGGCACGCGAAGCCCAGTCCCCAATGGGCTTCGCAGAAACGCCCTCGGCCCGGTTCGACCCCATCGTCGAACCCGAGCCGACGCCCGATGCCGCCGCAGCACCGCGCGCCGAAACCCTGCCGCTCGGTGCCGCCCGTGCTCAGATGCACGAAAACTACATCGTCGCCCAGACAGAGGACGGCATGGTGATCGTGGACCAGCACGCCGCGCACGAACGTCTCGTCTACGAGAAACTCAAGCGTCAGATGGCCGAGAACGGCGTTGCCTCGCAGGCGCTTCTGATCCCCGAGATCGTGGACCTGTCCGAAGGCGACGCGTCGATGCTCTTGGTCCTCGCCGACGACCTCGCACGCCTGGGCCTCGTGATCGAACCTTTCGGTGGCGGTGCCATCGCCGTGCGTGAAACGCCCGCGATCCTAGGTCAGGTCAACGCCGAGGCGATGATCCGCGATATCCTCGACGAACTCTCTGACCCCGGGCAAAGCCAGACACTCCAGGCCCGGATCGAGGCGGTGCTGTCCCGCGTGGCATGCCACGGCTCGATCCGCTCCGGCCGCTGGATGAGGCCCGAAGAGATGAACGCGCTCCTGCGCGAGATGGAGGCGACGCCTCATTCCGGCCAGTGCAACCACGGGCGGCCCACCTACGTTGAACTCAAGCTCGCCGATATCGAACGGCTCTTCGGACGCACATGATCCAGATCGGCGACACGACCCTCGACCTTTCCGACCCGCTCATCCTCGCGGCCCTGATCGCGGCGGGTGTGCTGCTCCTGCTCGTCATCCTCCTGATCGCGCTCCTCGTGCGCACAGGGCGTGCGTCAGCCCATACCGACGATCTCGCTCGCCAGTTGGGCGGGATCGGGCAGGCGGTGCAGATGCTGGGGCAGGGACAGGATCAGCTTTCGGGCGGGCTGCGCACCGTGTCGGACGCACAGGCTAACGCGCAGAACCAGATGATCCACACGATGGAAACCCGGCTCGCGGACGTGCAGCGGCAGATGCAGGACCGGCTGCATGAGAACGCGATGAAATCGGCGCGCGCCCTGTCCGACCTCCATGAACGGATGAACGAAACGCTCACCGGCTCGACCGTCAAGACGACCAAGTCACTCACAGAATTGCAGGAGCGCCTCGCCACCATCGACAAGGCGCAGGCGAATATCGAGAAGCTGTCGGGCGACGTCCTGAGTCTTCAGGATATCCTGTCGAACAAGCAGACGCGCGGCGCGTTTGGCGAAATTCAGTTGAACGACATCGTGTCCAAGGCGCTGCCGACCGACAGCTATTCGTTCCAGCACACGCTCTCGAACGGCAAGCGCGCGGACTGCCTGATCCACTTGCCGAACCCACCCGGCCCCATCGTGATCGATTCCAAATTCCCGCTCGAACCCTACGAAGCGCTGCGCCGCGCCGAGTCGCAAGCGCAGGCGGCAGAAGCCGGACGGTTGATGAAGACCGCCGTGCGCGCGCACATCAAGGCGATCAGCGAGAAGTACATCATCGAGGGCGAGACGGCGGACGGCGCGCTCATGTTCCTCCCGTCCGAGGCGGTCTATGCCGAGCTTCACGCGAACTTCGCCGACGTGGTGCGCGAGGGGTTCAACGCCCGCGTCTGGATCGTCTCCCCCACCACCTGCATGGCGACGCTGAACACGATGCGCGCGATCCTCAAGGATGCGCGGATGCGCGAACAGGCGGGGGCAATCCGCAAGGAGCTGCACCTTCTGTCCGCGGATGTCGGCCGCCTGGGCGACCGCGTCGAGAACCTCGACCGGCATTTCCACCAGGCGTCCAAGGATATCGCGGACATCAAGATCTCGGCGGAGAAGGCCGGGCGCCGCGCCCAGCGGCTCGATAATTTCGACTTCGAGGAGCTGGCGCCGGACGAAGACGCGGCCTCGGTCGTGAGCCTGCCGAAGTCCTGATCCCTTGTGGCCCCCCCGCATTCGCCCCTAAATGGGGGCAAGCACAACGAACAGGTCAGACATGCTCGAAATCAGCCCCTCCCGCATCGCCCGCATCGCCATCCAGGCCCGCGAGCGGCCCGATACCGACGAGATCATTCGCGGTTACGTCGAGGATCTGAACACCGACGAACAGGCGAGCCTCGTGGCGGTCATGTGGATCGGGCGCGAGACGTTCGAGGCCGAGGAACTGGACGAAGCCATCGCGACGGCCAAAGCCGAAGCCTCGGCCCCAACGGGAGACTACCTGCTGGGCGAGACGCTGCTTGCCGACTACCTCGAAGCCGGGCTGGAAGCGCTGGGCTATTCCGTCGAGGACCTCGAGGACGAGCATCTTAAGTGATCCTCTCCCGGTCCTGACCCGGGAACCGCGCCAAGCGCCTCAGATGAACGTCTGCGCGAACTGGCGCTCGGGGTCGGCGAGGTGCGGGACCGCGTTGAACTGCGTCAGGGTCAGCCCCGCGCCCACCGGGTGCATCTGGTGGACGGAGCTGTTCATGATGGTCAACGCCAGCCGCGCCATGGAATTGAGCTGAAGACCCATCGCAACCTTGATCGACATCGCGATCCAGCCGCCTGAGGTGCAGACCAGCGCACGCCCCTTGCCGGCCGCGATCTCGTGCAGGACGTCGTCGACGCGATCCTCGAATTCCGCGTAGCTTTCGATCGTGTCTTCGATCTGTCCTTCACGCCACGCCGTGAACACGAGCGGCAGATGTTTTATGAACTCGTCGCGATTCTCGGGGGGCTTGATGCCCATTTGTTCGTGCATCTTGGCCGACAGGTCGAAATAGGCGACCTCGTTCAACCGTTCGTCGAGAACGGGATCGGAAAACCCCATCGCATCCGCCGTTTCCCTGTGTCGCGTCAGTGTCCCGGAATACACCCGGTCGAATTGCTCGCCGATGCTGCCAAAATAGCCGCCGAGCCAGGCCGCTTGTTGCGCGCCGAGGTCAGAAAGTTTGTCGTAGCCATGTTCGTCGTTCGACGCGGAATTGGCCTGCCCGTGCCGGACCAGCGTGACCTGTGACATTGCTTTCCCCTAACCGTTCGTCCGGTGCTACCCCGAAGATGTGACAGGGAAAAGACCTAGCGCCACGTGACGTCGCCGAGGAAGATGTAGCCGGCGCCGTAGATCGTCTTGATGAGCTTGGGGTTCTTCGGGTCCTCGCCGAGTTTCGTGCGCAGCCGCGAAATCCTCACGTCCATCGCCCGGTCAAAACTTTCGCCCGCAGCGCCGCCCAGTGTTTCCTGCATCTGGGCGCGTGTGATGAGCCGCTTAGGCGCTTCGAGGAAGAGGCGGAGCACCTCGCCCTCAGCATGAGAAAACCCGCTCTCCCGTCCGGATGCGTCCTCCAGCACGTAACGGTCGAAATGGGCGGTCCAGCCCTCGAATTTCGCGGTCGTTGCCTCCCCCGGCCGTTCCGTGCGCCCGTCGCGCACCCGGGCCCGAACCCGCGCGACCACTTCGGCCAATTCGAATGGCTTGATGATGTAGTCGTCCGCGCCGAGTTCCAGCCCGGTCACCCGGTCCTGCACGTGCGCCCGACCCGACACGATGATGATCGCGGCACCGGATTCCAGCGCGAGACGGTGGACGAGAGTCAGACCGTCACGGTCTGGCAGGCCGAGATCGACGAGGCAGACGTCCGGCGCGGTGGTCCTGAGCGCTGCCTCGAACTCGGTCGCGCGTCCGAACCCCATCGTGCGGAAACCGGCCTCCGTCAGTGCGTCCGAGAGCATCTGCCGGATTTCCGGCTCGTCGTCGAGAATGGTCACGAGAGGCTGGGTCACGTCGGCCCCTCAGCGGCAAGAAACGCGGCAAGCTGTGCCTGTGTGAACGGTTTGGCGAGGACCGGGGCCCCGGCGCGGCGCGGATCGTTGGGCGGCAAAGAAGACATGAGCAAAACGGGCGCCATGACCCCCTCTTCCCGGAAATCCACGGCGAGCCTGTCACCGGTTTCGCCGTCTCCCAGTATGATGTCCGAGAGAACCAGCCCGATCCCCTCGACCCCGGCCAGCGCCCGCGCCTCCGCGGCCGAACCCGCCTCGACCACCTGGTGCCCGAGCGCGATGAGCATTTCGCGCACGTCGGTGCGAATGTCGTCCTGATCCTCGACCAACAGGACGAGGAGCGGATTGGCCGCCGCCTGCGCCGGTTTCAGGGGAAGACGCATGGTCACCCGTGCCCCGCGATCCGTATTGGCCACCCGCACGTGTCCGCCCGACAGCTTGGCATGGTCATAGACCATCGCCAGTCCCAGCCCGGACCCCCCGGCCCCCTTCGTCGTGAAGAACGCGTCCAGCGCATGTTCCAGCGCCTCGGGGCTGAACCCCGTGCCGGTATCCTCGACCTCGAACTCGATCCACGTGTTCGACACCGCCCGCGCAGCGAGGCTGATTTCGCCCGGTTGCGCGCCGATGGCATCCTTGGCGTTCAACACGAGGTTCAGGAGTGCGTCCTGCGTCGCGCCGACGTCAAGAAGGACGGGACCGTCCAGCCCCGACACGCTCACGCCGAGCATCACTTCCGGGGGCAGCGTCGAGCGGGCCAGCGTCTCGGTCTCCGCCAGAAGCTGTGTCACGTGCACCGGCTCCGGCCGGACCTCGCGCACCCCGGACAACGCACCGATCCGGTCGAGCAGCGCGCCTCCCCGCCGCGCGGCCGCGGTCGTCGCCTCCACCAGTCGCGCAGATTCGGGGGGCAGGTCCATCTGCCCGAGCCGCCCCTGGAGCCCGAGGATGATCGTCAGCAGGTTAGAGAAGTCGTGCGCGAGGCCCGAGGTCAGCTGCGTCGCCAGTTCCCGCTTGCGGGTCTGCGCCAGCGCGGCCCGCGCCTGCGCCTCCTCCGTGACATCCGTCGACAGGATATAGACGCCGCGCACCGTGCCGGTGTCGTCCGTATCCGGGGTAAAGGCCACGCGGATACGCCGCCCCGATCCCTCGTGCGCAAACTCGAAGACACTGGCCTCGCCCGCGAACGCGCGCTCGAGGCTCGGCGTGATGCGGCCGAAGGCCTCCTCTCCCAAAGCCTCGCGGGCGTGGAGCCCCACGATGTTGCGCGGGCTGTCCGGCAGGATCGAGGCGAGCTGCCGGTTGGAATAGGCATAGCACCAATCCGTATCGAGCCGTGCGATATGGGCCGGCATCATCTCGGCGGTCACCCGCGCCCGGCTCTCCATCTCGGTGAGCTGGCGCTTGGTCTCCTCCAGCGTCGCGTTGGTCGCGGCAAGCGCCCGGTTCGTCTGAGACAGTTCCTCGGCATGGGCGAGAAGCTGATCCGACAACTCTTCCGACCGCGAGCGCAACAGCTGCTCTTGGCGTTTGATCCCCGTAATATCGGTATAGACCGTGACCCAGCCGCCTTGCGGCAATGGAGACCCCTCGACCGAGATCATGCGCCCGTTTGACCGCGTCCGTTCCATGTAGTGCGGCTCGAAGGCCAGAGCGGCCTCGACCCGGTCCCGCACAAACTGCGCATGGTCATCGACCTGACCGTATTCGCCGCTTTCGACGAGAAACCAGATCGTATCCTCGAAATGAGCGCCGCGGGTGACGAGTCGGTCGGGCAGCCCGAACATGTTCTGAAACGTGCGGTTGCCGACCACGAATCGCAGGTCGTTGTCGTAGATCGACAGCGCCTGCTGGATCAGGTTCAGCCCGGCCTGCGTGAGCGCGGCGATGTCTGTGTACTTGGTGTCCAGCGGCTCTCCTCCCCCTTCATTCGCTAGCACCGCGCGCCGGTGCCGGGAAGCTCAATTTGCCCGCCCGACCGCCTGTAACAATTCGTTAGGATTCGGAAAAACTCGGGTAATGATTGACGACGATCCCTATTGCGAAAGAATGTTTCGCGATGGCTGCGGCCGTCAGGGACAATAGCCGGCCGGGGAGGGCCGGTTCGGGAGGAGACAACTTGGCACAGGATCAAACCGCCACCCGCGGTCTGTCCTCCATTCCGGCGCTTCTGGCCCGGAATGCGAAGGAGTTCGGCGGTCGCCCCGCCTATCGTGAAAAGGAATTCGGGATCTGGCAAAGCTGGACCTGGGCAGAGACCGCCGAGGAAATCGACGCGCTCGCCATGGGTCTGCTCGCGCTCGGCATCGACCGGGGCGACCAGGTCGCGATCATCGGGCGCAATCGCCCGTCGCTCTACTGGTCGATGGTCGCCGCGCAGAAATGCGGCGCGGTGCCGGTCCCGCTCTACCAGGACAGCGTCGCGGAAGAGATGGAATACGTGCTCGAGCACTGCGGCGCGCGGTTCGTGATCTGCGGCGACCAAGAACAGGTCGACAAGGTCATCGACGTGAAGGAGCGCGTGTCCAAGATCGAGCACGTGATCTACGTCGACAAGCGCGGGATGCGTAAATACGACCATACGCACCTGAACTGGTTCGACGATGTGCAGGCCGAGGGGCGCGCGGGCCACTCGCGGCTGGAGCCCGAGATGCAGGCGCGCACGGCCGAGCTCGACTACGACTCCACCTGCGTCATGCTCTACACCTCCGGCACGACCGGCAAGCCCAAGGGCGTGGTACTGTCAAACCGCAACGTCGTGGAAAGCGCCAAGAACTCTGCCGAGTTCGACAACCTCGGACCGGGCGAGGACATCCTGGCCTACCTCCCGATGGCATGGGTCGGCGACTTCATATTCTCGCTCGGGCAGGCCTACTGGACCGGGTTCTGCGTGAACTGCCCGGAATCCGAAGACACGATGATGACGGACCTGCGCGAGATCGGGCCGACGTACTTCTTCGCGCCGCCGCGCGTGTTCGAGAACCTTCTGACCACCGTGATGATCCGGATGGAAGACGCCACCCGGATGAAGAAGGCGCTCTTCGATCACTACATGAAACTCGCCCGCCGGGTCGGCCCCGCGATCCTCGACGGCAAGCAGGTCTCGACTGGCGACCGCTTCCGCTACTGGCTGGGCAACCTGCTCGTCTACGGCCCGCTCAAGAACACGCTGGGGTTCTCCCGCGTGCGCGTCGGCTACACGGCTGGTGAGGCGATCGGGCCGGAGATCTTCGATTTCTACCGCTCGCTCGGCATCAACCTGAAGCAACTCTACGGCCAGACCGAGGCGACGGTGTTCATCACGGTGCAGCCTGACGGCGAAGTGCGCCCCGACACGGTCGGCGTGCCGGCCCCGGGCGTGGAACTGAAGATCGGCGACAACGGCGAGGTCTACTACCGCTCGCCGGGTACCTTCGTCGAATATTACAACAATCCCGAAAGCACCGCATCGACCAAGGACCCCGAGGGCTGGGTCGCGACGGGCGACGCGGGCTTCATCGAACCCGACACCGGGCACCTCCGGATCATCGACCGGGCCAAGGACGTGGGCAAGATGGCCGACGGGTCCATGTTCGCGCCCAAATATGTCGAGAACAAACTCAAGTTCTATCCCAACATCCTCGAAGCTGTGGTCTTCGGGGCGGGGCGCGAGATGTGCACGGCCTTCATCAACATCGACCTGAACGCGGTGGGCAACTGGGCCGAGCGCAACAACATCTCCTACGCGTCCTACCAGGAGCTCGCGGGCCATCCGCAGGTGATGGACATGATCCAGAGCCACGTGGAGGAGGTGAACGCCTCCGTCGCCCAGGACGAGATGCTCTCGGGCTGCCAGATCCACCGCTTCCTCGTCCTGCACAAGGAGCTCGACGCCGACGATGGCGAGATGACGCGGACCCGCAAGGTGCGTCGCGGCGTGATCTCCGACAAGTTCGGCGAGCTGGTGGAGGCGCTCTATTCCGGCAAGTCGGAACAGTACACCGAGACCGAAGTCACCTACGAGGACGGCCGCAAGGGCAAGATCAAGGCGACGCTGGAAATCCGCGACGCCAAAGTGGTGCCGACCGCGCCCAAGCAGGGGATCGCGGCTGAATGACCTTCAAACAATACGAGACCGGAGGGGCCGCATGAACGACATGAGCCCGGACAGCTACGTGACCGCGGACGGCCGGACCATCGGCGGCGTGGTCATGGAGATGAAGAACATCACCCTGCGCTTCGGCGGCGTGGTCGCGATCAAGGACATCTCCTTCGACATCCGCGAAGGCGAGATCCGCGCGATCATCGGCCCGAACGGGGCCGGCAAATCCTCGATGCTGAACGTCATATCGGGGTTCTACGTGCCGCAAGAAGGCGAGGTCTGGTTCCGCGGCAAACGCCGCCCTCAGATGAAACCCTACGAGGTCGCAGCCCAGGGCATCGCGCGGACGTTTCAGAACATCGCACTGTTCGACGGGATGAGCGTGCTGGACAACATCATGACCGGTCGCCTGACGATGATGAAGACGAACCTTCTCAGCCAGGCGATCTGGTTCGGCAAGGCCGAGAAGGAAGAGAACCATCACCGCGAGCAGGTTGAAAAGATTATCGACTTCCTGGAGATCCAGAACATCCGCAAGACGCCGGTGGGCCGTCTGCCCTATGGCCTGAAAAAGCGCGTGGAGCTTGCCCGCGCGCTAGCTGCCGAGCCGAAGCTCCTGCTGCTGGACGAGCCGATGGCGGGGATGAACGTCGAGGAGAAGGAGGACATGAGCCGCTTCATCCTAGACGTGAACGACGAGTTCGGAACGACCATCGCGCTCATCGAGCACGACATGGGCGTGGTCATGGACCTGTCTGACCGGGTCGTCGTCATGGATTACGGCAAGAAGATCGGGGACGGTACGCCGGACGAGGTGCGTAACAACCAAGCGGTCATCGACGCCTACCTGGGGGTGTCCCATGACTGACCTCACGCTCATCACCTCCGTCGGAGGTTCTTCGCAACATTCGGGCGAGGACAGCGGCGCACGCTGGACGAGCCGCCTGCGCACGGGAGGAACGCATGCCTGATCAGCTTCTCTTCGCGATGGAGGTCACGCTCAACGGCCTCATGGCCGGGGTGCTCTACGCGCTCGTGGCGCTGGGCTTCGTGCTCATCTTCAAGGCGTCCGGGATCTTCAACTACGCCCAGGGCGTCATGGCGCTCTTCGCCGCGCTGACGCTGGTGGGTATCCAGGACGGACAGGTGCCCTTCGCCCATCTCATCAACGCGATCTTCGGGACCGAGGTGCACCACTTCGGCTGGCACGTGCCCGCGATCCTCGCGATCCTGCTGACGGCCGCCATCATGGTGCTCTTCGCATGGATCGTGGAGCGCTACGTGCTGCGACACCTCGTGAACCAGCCGGGCATCATCCTCTTCATGGCCACCATCGGGCTCGCCTACTTCATGGAGGGCTTCGGCGACATGATGTGGGGGTCCGACATCAAGAAGCTTGACGTTGGCCTGCCGCAGGGCATCAACATCGCCATCGACGACACCACGTTCAACTGGTTCGGCTACGGCTTCTTCATCGACAACCTCGACATCTCGGCGACAATCGTGGCGGTGATCCTCGTGATCGCGCTGACGGTCTTCTCGCAGTACTCGAAACAGGGGCGAGCGCTCCGTGCCGTGGCCGACGACCACCAGGCCGCGCTGTCGGTTGGCATCTCGCTCCGGTTCATCTGGGTGCTCGTCTGGTCGATCGCGGGCTTCGTCGCCCTCGTCGCCGGTATCATGTGGGGGTCCAAGTCGGGCGTTCAGTTCTCGCTCTCGCTCATCGCGCTCAAGGCGCTCCCGGTCCTGATGCTCGGCGGCTTCACCTCGATCCCCGGCGCCATCGTCGGCGGGCTCATCATTGGGGTCGGCGAGAAGCTGTTCGAATTCCTGATCGGTCCGCTCGTCGGCGGCGCGACCGAGAACTGGTTCGCCTATGTCTTGGCCCTCCTGTTCCTCGTCTTCCGGCCCCAAGGCCTGTTCGGCGAGAAGATCATCGAGAGGGTGTGAAGCATGACCAAGCTCATCGCCATCGCCAACGTGATCGCATGGTCCGGCTTCTGGGCCTTCGGCTACCTCGCCCTGTCCGCCCCGGCGGACGCGGGCAGCCAGACGGTGATCGCGCTGGTGCTCGCCGCCGTGGGCGCCGCCATCGGGCTGGCCTGCTGGTTCCAGCTCGTGCGCCATACGGAGACCACCGGATACGCGAAGCCCGCGAACCGCGTGCCTGACCACATCAAGACCCAAGGGGAGACCGCCTGATGCTTTATCGCGAGGCCGGGGATTTCAAGACATCCTACCGGGACGACAGCCAGACCTTCCCGATCCGCTTCGACCGCATGGCCTATTACGTGCTTCTCGCCGTGGCCTTCCTCGTCGTGCCTTTCGTCATCAACGACTACTGGGTGAACGCGGTCCTGATGCCGTTCCTGATCTACGCCATCGCGGCGCTGGGCCTGAACGTGCTGACGGGTTACGCGGGGCAGGTGAGCCTGGGCACCGGCGGCTTCATGGCGGTGGGCGCCTTCGCCTGCTACAAGCTCATGACTGCCTTTCCGGACGTGAACATCTTTTTCCACGTCATTATTGCAGGCGCGATTACCGCGCTCGTCGGGCTGCTGTTCGGTCTGCCGAGCTTGCGGATCAAGGGCTTCTACCTCGCCGTCGCGACGCTCGCCGCGCAGTTCTTCCTCGTGTGGCTCTTCAACCGGGTGCCGTGGTTCTACAACTACTCCGCATCGGGACAGATCACGTCGCCGGAGCGCACCGTGTTCGGGATCAAGGTCACGGGGCCCGAGACGGAAGCCTGGGCAACCTATCTCTTCTGCCTCGTCTTCGTTGTCGCCTCCGCATGGATCGTGCGCAACCTGACGCGCGGCTCGACGGGCCGGCGCTGGATGGCGATCCGCGACATGGACATCGCTGCCGAGATCATCGGGGTGAACCCGCTGGGCGCGAAACTCTCGGCGTTCGCCGTGTCGTCCTTCTTCGTCGGGATCGCCGGGGCGCTGTTCTTCTCGGTCTACCTCGGCGCGGTCGAGGTGGGCGAGGTCTTCGGCATCCAGAAATCCTTCCTCGTTCTGTTCATGATCATCATCGGCGGGCTGGGGTCGATCTTCGGCAGTTTCGCGGGCGCGGCCTTCATGGTCCTCATGCCCGTGCTGCTCAAGAACGCGCTCGTCGGCGGGTTGGGCTGGGCCACGGACCTCGCCGCCCACTTCGAGTTCATGATCGTCGGCGGGCTCATCCTGTTCTTCCTCATCGTGGAGCCCCACGGGCTCGCCGCCCTGTGGAAGGTGATGAAAGAGAAACTCAGACTCTGGCCCTTCCCGCACTAGGGCGGGGTCCAACGATAAGCGGGGCGGGAACCCCGAACGACACCATCGGAATCAACCAAGGGAGGAGACACCCGATGAAAACGAAACTGGCAACACTGGCCCTGGGTGCCGCGATCGCGGCCACCCCGGCGCTTGCCGAACTGACCTTCACGGCCCTGAGCTACCGGACCGGGCCGTATGCCGCCAACGGCATCCCCTTCGCCGACGGCTACGAGGATTACTTCACCCTGCTCAACGAGCGTGACGGCGGCATCGGCGGCGAGATGGTCGAGCTGATCGAATGCGAGACCGGCTACAACACCGAGAAGGGTGTGGAGTGCTACGAGTCCACCAAGGGCGAAGGCGCACTGGTCTATCAGCCGCTCTCGACCGGCATCACCTACCAGCTGATCCCGAAAGCGACCGCCGACGGCATCCCGGTGCACTCGATGGGCTATGGCCGGACCTCCGCCAAGAACGGCGAAGTGTTCAACTGGATCTTCAACTACCCGGCCAACTACTGGGACGGCGCCTCGGTCGCCATCAAGTACTTGCTGGACGAGAACGGAGGCTCGCTCGAGGGCAAGAAGATCGCGCTCGTCTACCACAACTCCGCCTACGGCAAGGAGCCGATCCGCACGCTCGAAGAGCTGTCGGAAAAGCATGGCTATGAGCTCATCACGCTGCCGGTTGATCACCCCGGTCAGGAGCAGAAGTCCCAGTGGCTTCAGATCCGCCGCGACCGCCCGGACTACACCCTGATGTGGGGCTGGGGCGTGATGAACCAGGTCGCCATCCAGGAGGCGGTGAACATCCGCTACCCGATGGAGAACTTCATCGGCATCTGGTGGTCCGGCTCTGAAAACGACGTGCTGCCCGCGGGCGAAGGCGCCAACGGCTACAAGGCGCTGACCTTCCACAACGTTGGCTCCGACTACCCGGTGTTCGACGACATCCAGCAATACGTGGTGGATGCCGGGCTCGCCGCCGGTGCGGGCGACCAGATCGGCACCGCGCTCTACAACCGGGGTCTCTACGCCGCGATGCTGGCCGCCGAGGCCGCCAAGACGGCGCAGGAAATGCACGGCACCTCCGCCATCAACGCCGCCCAGATGCGTGACGGGATGGAGAACCTCGTGATCACCGAAGAGAAGATGGCCGAGCTTGGCCTTCCGAACTTCGGTCCGGAGTTCGAGGTGACCTGCCAGAACCACGGCGGTGACGGCTATGCCGCTGTCGCGCAGTGGGATGCCGCCGCCGAGGAATGGTCCCTGATCACCGACTACATGCAGTCGGACCAGGACGTGCTTCAGCCGCTCATCGAAGAGGACTCCTCGGCCTACGCCGAAGAAGCCGGCATCGAAGCGGGCTGCATGTAAGCCACAACCCCCGGCCCGCCACCGCGCGGGCCGGGGACCACGACAGAAAGACGGATTTCGCCATGCTGGACGCCGCCAAGACCCCCACCGACACGGTGCTCGAGGTCAACAACATCGAGGTGATCTACAACCACGTCATCCTCGTCCTGAAGGGGGTGAGCCTGTCGGTGCCCAAGGGCGGGATCACCGCGCTTCTGGGTGGTAACGGCGCGGGCAAGACCACGACGCTCAAGGCGATCTCCAACCTCCTGCGCTCCGAGCGTGGCGAGGTGACCAAGGGTTCCATCGTCTACAACGGCGAAAAGGTGCAGGGCATGACGCCCGCCGACCTCGTCGGCAAGGGCGTGATCCAGGTGATGGAGGGGCGCCACTGTTTCGAGCACCTCACGGTCGAGGAAAACCTGCTCACCGGCGCCTATACCCGCAAGGCGAGCCGCGGCGACATCGATGCGGAGCTGCAGAAGGTCTATGACTACTTTCCGCGCCTCAAGGAACGGCGCAAGTCCCAGGCCGGCTATACCTCCGGTGGGGAACAGCAGATGATCGCCATCGGCCGCGCGCTCATGTCCCGGCCCGAGACGATCCTGCTCGACGAACCCTCGATGGGTCTTGCCCCGCAGCTCGTGGAGCAGATCTTCGAGATCGTGAAATCCCTCAACGAAAACGAGGGCTATACCTTCTTGCTGGCTGAACAGAACACCAACGTGGCGCTGCGGTACGCGCACTACGGCTACATCCTCGAGTCGGGGCGGATCGTGATGGACGGTCCGGCCGCCGACCTGCGCGAAAACCCGGACGTCAAGGAATTCTACCTCGGCATGTCCGATGAGGGGCGCAAGTCGTTCCGCGATGTCCGCTCCTACCGCCGCCGGAAACGCTGGCTCGCGTAATGCCAATTCTCAGCGCGGACATACCCCACGGTCGGGCCGGATCACGGCGCCGCCATCTCGGACTTCATCTCGGCGATCCGCTCCAGCGCCTCTTCGCGCGTATTGCGAATGTTGGGGCGGAACTGCTGGCTTTCGGCCCGCATCCGGATGGTTTCCTCGGTTTCCGAGCCGGGGGCATAGCGGACCGAGCCCATCGACCAGCGCATGTTGAGCGCCTTGCCGCGCCGCGCATAGGCGACCCAGGCCTCCTCGTAGATCCGGCAGTTCTCGTAGTTGATGAGGAAGAACCAGCGCAGCCCGGTCTCCTGCACCCGCCGCTCGATATGGTCGTAGAAGGCGTTGACGTCGCCCGAATGGTGAAACGTGAAGTTCCGGAAATCGACGTTCATGATCTCCGCTTCGGGCTCGAACGAGATGCGCCGCGCAAAGTCCGCTTCGGTATAGCCGACCTCGTGAACCACCTTCCTGCGCCGCTTCGTCGGCAGCTCTGCCACACGGGCGAGAGCGCCCTCGCGGTCCGCGAACAGGTTGGGGTCGAACGCCTCCGTCTCGGCCGTGCGCTCGATCTGCCGGCGCGTTTCGTCGCTCACGTCGTAGCGAACCGTGCCCTGCGAATGGGCGAGGTTGAGCGCCTTGCCCCGCTTGTGGTGCGTGTACCAGGCGTCACTGTCGATCCGGAAATCGGAGTAGTTGATGACGAAGAACCAAAGCTCTTCGCCCGTTTCCGCGATAGCCGCCTCGATCGCGTCGTAGAGCGCGTTGACGTCACCCGACGTGGTGAGTGTGAGCCGCGACAGGTCGATCTCGGCCACCTGCGCAGCGACGTCGAAACGGATCCGGTTCAAATGTCTTTCTGGCATGCAAATTCCTCCGGGACCACTTGCCGCCTGACCCAACGTCAATCAGTCGCCGCTGCGTATCGTATACGACGGCATACAGAAATTGCGCGAATTGCCGCACGTCTCCAGT
This sequence comes from Maritimibacter sp., assembly GCA_964230745.1. GTDB lineage: Bacteria > Pseudomonadota > Alphaproteobacteria > Rhodobacterales > Rhodobacteraceae > Maritimibacter. Next base: position 176,173 of record CAXRHZ010000052.1, read on the forward strand.
TTCCCGCGAACCGAAAGGGCCACCGCCATGCCTGACCACTTCGACGATCTCGAAACCCGCTCCGCAGATGCCCGCGCGGCGGATATTGCAAAGGCGCTGCCGGAGCAGGTGGCGCGGGCAAAGGGACTTGCCGGATATGGCGAGAGCCTCGCCGACGTCGACCCCGCGCAGATCATCAGCGTCGAGGAACTCTCGAAGCTGCCGGTCCTGCGCAAGTCGGACCTCGGCAAGGCGCAGGCGGCCAACGCCCCGCTTGGCGGCTTTGCCTCCTTGCCGACGAGCGGCTTCGCCCACATCTTCCAAAGCCCCGGCCCGATCTACGAGCCGGGCGGCGTGGGGCATGACTGGTGGCGGATCGGCCGGTTCCTTCACGCCGCGGGCGTCGGCGCGGGCGACATCGTGCAGAACTGCTTTTCCTACCACCTTACCCCCGCCGGCATGATCTTCGAGAACGGCGCGCGCGCTGTCGGCGCCGCCGTGGTCCCCGCCGGGATCGGCCAGACCGAGTTGCAGGTGCGCGCGGCGGCGGACATCGGCACGACGGCTTACGCGGGCACACCCGATTTTCTCAAGGTGATCCTCGACAAGGCGGACGAGATGGGCGTGCGCCTCGCGATCACCAAGGCGACGGTGGGCGGCGGGGCCCTGTTCCCCTCGCTGCGCCAGGAGTACGCGGATCGCGGCATCGCCTGCGTTCAGAATTACGCCACCGCCGACCTCGGCAACATCGCCTACGAGAGCCCGGCGATGGAGGGGATGATCGTGGACGAGGGCGTGATCGTGGAGATCGTGCGCCCCGGCACGGGCGACCCCGTTGCGCCGGGCGAGGTCGGTGAAGTCGTCGTCACGACCCTGAACCCCGACTACCCGCTGATCCGCTTCGCCACCGGCGACCTGAGCGCCGTGATGGAAGGGGAAAGCCCCTGCGGCCGCACCAACCTGCGCATCAAGGGCTGGATGGGCCGGGCCGACCAGACGACCAAGATCAAGGGCATGTTCGTGCGCCCCGAACAGGTGGCCGACTTCGTCTCGAAACATCCCGAGATCGCGCGCGCCCGCGTGGTCGCCTCCCGCGACGGAGAGGCCGACGTGATGACGGTGCAGGTGGAGGCAGAGGGCGGCGATGCCGACGCCTACGGCCGCACCATTTCTGAAGTGCTCAAGCTCAAGGGACGTGTGGAGATCGTGATGCCGGGCCACCTGCCCAACGACGGCAAGGTGATCGAGGACGCCCGAACCTACGACTGAGCCGGTTGTCAGGCGATAACCCGCCGGAACTTCCCGTCTCGCCACCCGTTGATATTGGATATCAGGGCGGGGCGGTACAGCTATGCGTCAAAGGACACACGAGACGCTGGGAGGTTCCATGCGCAAGTCACTCATACCCGCGGTGGCCACGAGCTTTGCCGTGCTCGCCACCGTTCCGCAGATCGCCGCCGCCGATGCGGCGCTGATCGTCGTTCAGAGCGAATACGAAACCCTGCCGGACGTGTCGGGCGCGGCGCAGGCGGTGACGCTGGCGCAGAAGCTGGAGGATGAGGGGTTCTCGGTAACCTCATCGCTCGATCAGGAAGCCGAAGACGTGCGCGACGCGGTCGAAGATTTCCGCGATGACGCCGAAGGCTCCGACCGGGTTCTCGTCTATCTCGCCGGTCACATGGTCGGCGGTCCGCGCGACACCTACCTCCTCACCCATGAAGCCGACACGCCCAACGCCGTTTCCGTGGCGGGCGAGGCACTGGCGATCGGCCCGATCCTCGACGTGCTGGCCCACTTCCAGGGGCAATCCGTGCTGCTCACCGCGCCGTCGGGCGAGGATGTGGCGGGCACAGGCCTATCCGACGACTTCGACATCGAGGCCCCGCAAGGCGTCACGATCCTGACCGGCCCCGTCGACCGGGTGATCCGTGTGGCGAACGAGGTTCTGCTCGTCCCCGGCCTCCCTTTGGGCGAGGGGCTCGATGCCGGACCGGGCGGGGTGACCGCAACCGGCTTCGTCTCGGACGTCGTGCCGTTTCTGCCGGCCGAGGATGGCGGGCGCGTGGTGATCGAACGGACGGCGCAATCGCCGGACGACGCCTTCTGGGTCGTCGCGCAGACGATGGAGAACGAGGAGGGGTACGACCTATACCTCGAATACTTCCCGGACGGGATGCACGCGACCGAGGCGCGCGCCGCGCTCAACCGGCTCGAAGACACCCGTGCCAACCGGGACGAACGGGCCGAAGCCGCGCTGGAGCTCAACCGCGCGGCCCGGCGCCAGGTGCAACGAAATCTCGCGCTCCTCAACCACGATCCAAGGGGCATCGATGGCATCTTCGGCCCGGCCACCCGCGCCGCCATCCGCTCCTACCAGTCCGCCAACGGCTATGCCGTCACGGGCTACCTGACACGTGAGATGCTGTCGGAAATGACCGCCCGCGCCGACGCCCGCGCCGAGGAACTCGAACGCGAGGCCGCCGAACGGCAGGCACAGCAGGAGCGCGAGGATCGCCGCTACTGGAACCAGATCGGGCAGGGGCAGGACGAGGCGGGGCTGCGCGCCTACCTCGAACGCTACCCCGACGGCCTGTTCTCCGAAGTGGCCCGTGACCGGCTGGAGGATATCGAGGCGGCCAAGCGCAGCCAGGCCGAGGCCGAGGAGCGTGAGTTCTGGGACCGCGTGCGCAACGCCGATCAGGCGCGCAGCTACCGCACCTACCTCGAACGCTACCCGAACGGGCTCTTCGCCGGCGAGGCGCGCGCGCGGCTCAACGCTCTGACACAGGACCAAGGCCGTGAGCCGGAGATGATCGCCGCTCGCGAAGAAGAAGGTCGGGTCGCGGGAACCACGGTCACCCGCTTGCTCGTCGAAACGCGTCTCGCCACGCTTGGAATCGATCCCGGTGCGGTGGACGGAAACTTTGACGAGAATGCCCGCCGCGCAATTCGCAGATTCCAGAACAGCCGCAACATTCCGGTGACAGGTTACGTCACTCAACAGACCATGGTTCGGCTGCTCTCTGCCTTCTGACCGCGTGGCCCTTCAGGTCATGAAGACGTAGGTGCCCGGCGCATCGGTCAGGGGGTCGGTGCCCGGTCGCCCCATCGAGGGCGGCGCGTCCCGGTCGCCGGACCGGGAGACCAGCCAGCCTGCCCAGGGCTCCCACCAGCTCCCCTCCACCGGATCGTGCGCGGCGAGCCAAGTTTCCGGGTCCATATAGAGCTTCTCCGGCGTGCGGTGCCCCAGCCTGTAGTGCCGTCGCTTGCCCGGGGGTGAGACGATCCCGCCGTTATGCCCGCCCGAGGTCAGCGCGAAGTGGAGGTCGTTGTCGGTGAACAGCGTCGCCTTGTAGACCGAGTGCCACGGCGCGATGTGGTCCTTTTCCGTCCCGACAACGAACATCGGTGCGCGGATGTCGCGCAGCGCGATCACCTTGCCTTCCACCGCGAACCGGCCCGAAGTCAGGCGGTTCTCGAGAAAAAGCGAGCGCAGGTATTCCGAATGCATCCGTGCGGGCATCCGCGTCGCGTCCGCGTTCCATTCGAGCATATCGGCATCCGGCATCTCCTCGCCCATCCAGTAACGGCTGAGGATGCGGCCCCAGATCAGGTCGCGGTCGCGCAGCGCCTGGAACGAAGCCGCCATCTGCGTGCTGTCGAGCACGCCCCTGTCCCACATCATGTCCTCGAGGAATGACACCTGGCTTTCGTCCACGAAGAGCAGAAGCTCCCCGGCCTCCGAGAAATCCGTCTGGGCGGCGAGGAGCGAAACGCTCGCGAGCCGGTCGTCCCCGTCGCGCGCCATTGCGGCCGCCGCGATCGACAGGATCGTGCCGCCGAGGCAGTAGCCCGTTGCATGCACTTTCCGATCCGGCACCATCTGCGAGATCACGTCGAGCGCGGCCATCACCCCGTCATGGCGGTAGTCGTCGAGCGTGGTGTCGGCAAGCTCCGGTCCTGGGTTGACCCAGGAAATCGCGAAGACAGTGAAGCCCTGCTCGACGAGATAGGCGATCATCGAGTTCTCGGGACTGAGGTCGAGGATGTAGTATTTCATGATCCACGCCGGGACGATCAGGATCGGCTCGGGATGAACGGTCTCGGTGGCCGGCGCATACTGGATGAGCTCGAACAGGTGGTTGCGGAAGACGACCTTGCCGGGCGTGCAGGCGATCGTCTCGCCCACCACGTAATCGCTCTCCGGCCGGTCGCCGCGGGCGAGCCGCGCGGCATCCTCACCGAAATGGCGCGCCCCGGCGACAAGGTTGCCGCCACCGGATTTCAGCGTGGCCTCGAGCACCGCCGGATTCGTGGCGGGGTTGGTCGCGGGGGACAGTGCGTCGAGCACCTGTTTACCGAGGAAGCGCACCCGCCGGGCCGCCGCCGGATCACCGCCGCGCGTCGGCTCGGTCGCGGCATTCCACACCGCCTCGCCCGCGAGCTGCGCCTGCTTGAGCGCCTTGAACGGCGGAAGTTCCCAGCCGCCGTGATCCCAGCGATGATCGCCCGGCTCCGCTTCGTGCCCGGGACCGCCCATCAGGCCCGTGAGCGCCTTGAACCCCGCCTCCCGTATGTCGTCGGCCAGCTCCATCTGCCGCCCCGGCGCACGGGCGAGGTGCCCGGCCCAGTTGGCCCAGGCCGCGAAGGGCGCATTGGGTGACTGCCCGCCGGTCAGCCGCGCGACAAGCGCCCGGCTCATCCGGTCGAGGTCTTCGTAGGGGTGCTGAATCGTATCCGTCATATCGCGCGTCCTGTCATGTCTGCGCGACCCTAAGCGGCGGATGTGACGATTTCGCGTTGATCCGCGTCAAACCTCTGCATCAAATCGTCGCGGGACACGGGAATCCGGCCGATCTGCACGGAAAAAGGGCCGTCGGATCGCTCCGACGGCCCTTTGAATATTCCGTTGCCGGCCGATCAGCCCTGGCGGGCCTTGAAGCGGCGCTGGGTCTTGTTGATCACGTAGACGCGGCCCTTGCGGCGCACGACACGGCAATCCCGGTGCCGGTTCTTCAGCGAGCGGAGCGAGTTGCGGACTTTCATGGCCCTTCTCCTCATTCGCGGCGCTGGTCGCGCCTTTACGTTATGCCCGTTTCCGAGCGGTTCATGGTGGGCGATACTGGGATTGAACCAGTGACCCCTTCGATGTCAACGAAGTGCTCTACCGCTGAGCTAATCGCCCTGAATTTCGTGTCCGGGCGCTAACCCAAACAAACAGACGCGGGAAACCCCGCGCCGGTTCGCAGGTCTATAAAAGGAGTCGAACGACCATGCAAGGGGCTTTTGGCTTCTATGTTTATCGGTCTATGCTGTGACTCCCAGGAGAGAAAATGAGTCCATCGCACCGCGTCGAATATCCGAGCCTGCGCTCCACTTCGGTGATCTTTGCCTCGCCCCACTCCGGGCGCGATTACGGCTGGGGTTTCCTGCGGCGCAGCGTGCTCGATTCGCGCACCATCCGGTCCTCCGAAGACGCTTTCGTGGATGAGCTTTTCGCCTCGGCCCCGTCTCACGGCGCGCCGCTTCTCACCCTGAGCGTGCCGCGTGCCTTCGTGGACGTGAACCGAGGGACCGAGGAACTGGATCCCGCGCTTATTCGCGGGGTGGAGAAGACCCACCATAACCCGCGCGTCACCTCCGGCCTCGGCGTGATTCCCCGCGTGGTCGCCGGGGGTCGTCCGATCTATCGTGGGAAAATCCCTTTGGCCGAAGCCGAGGCGCGGCTCCGGTCTCATTGGCATCCCTATCACGCGCGGCTCAAGACGCTAGTGAACGAGGCGCATCGCCTGTTCGGACAGGCGATCCTCGTCGATTGCCATTCCATGCCACACGAGGCGATCGACAGCTTGTGCCGGGGCCGACGCGAAAAGCCCGAGATCGTTCTGGGCGACCGTTTCGGCGCAAGTGCCGAGGGTGCGATCGTGGACGAGATCGAGGCGGCGTTCCGGGACGAGGGCTTCCGCGTAGGGCGCAACACGCCCTTCGCGGGTGCCTTCACGACCCAGCACTACGGCCGCCCCTCGCGCGGGCAGCACGCGATCCAGGTGGAAATCGACCGCTCGCTCTACATGAACGAGGCCAAGCTGGTGCCGAACGGCAATTTCGCCGCGATGCAGGCCGCGCTCGACCGCGTCATTGCCCGCGTGGCCGAGGTGGGCCGCCCGCAGGACCTGCCACTCGCCGCAGAGTAGTCAGCGGATCGCGCGGCCCTTCAGGATCGCGCCTTCACCGAACTTCGCCCGGATCGCATCCGTCGCCTTCTCCGCCGCGCGCCGCTGCGCCGCCTGCGGGTCGAGGAGGTCGCCCGCGGTATCCGCCCCGTCGGCTCCCGAGATATCGGAAATTCCCACGCCGATCAGGCGGAAGGGGCCCTTGTTCGCTACCGTGTCGAACAGCCCCCGCGCCGTGCGATAGATCCGGTCGGCGCTTTGCGTCGTGTCGGGCAGGCTCACCCGCTTGGTGATGAGCTTGAAGTCCGCGCGCTTGAGCTTGAGAGTCACGACACGGCCCGCCCGCCCCTTGGCCTTGGCGCGGTCCGCGACCTTTTCCGACAGTCGCCAGAGGTGACCGTCCAGCAGGTGGGGGTCCGAGGTATCCTCGAAGAACGTCGTTTCGTTCGAGATCGACTTCACCGGCGCATTGGCGGACACGCGGCGGAAATCCTCGCCCCTTGCGAGGTGCCAGAGCCGCTCGCCCATGCCCCCGAACCGCTCCACCAGCGCCTGCTTGTCCCAGCGCAGAAGGTCGGTGAAAGTCCGGATGCCGGCCCGGTCGAGCGAGGCCTGCGCGGCGTCGCCCACGCCCCAGATCATGCGCACGGGCTTGCCGGCGAGGAAATCCATCGTCTCGCCCTTGCCGATCACGGAAAACCCGCGCGGCTTGTCGAGGTCGGAGGCGACCTTGGCCAGGAACTTGTTATGCGACAGGCCGATGGAGCCGGTGAGCCCCAGCTCGTCCTCCATCCGCTTCACCAGCCGCGCCAGCATCACGGCGGGCGGGTGGTGGTGCAGCCGTTCCGTCCCGGTCATGTCGAGGAACGCCTCGTCCAGCGAAAGCGGCTCGATGCCCGGCGTCAACTCGTCCATCATCGCGCGGATCTGTTTCGACACGGCCGCGTAATGCGCCCCCCGCGGCTTGATGACGACCGCGTCCGGGCAAAGCTCCAGCGCCTTGAACATCGGCATGGCGGAGCGCACGCCGCGAATGCGGGCGACATAGCAGGCGGTCGAGACGACGCCGCGTTTCCCCCCGCCGATGATGACCGGCTTGCCCGCGAGCGTAGGGTCGTCACGCTTCTCCACGCTCGCATAGAAGGCATCGCAATCCATGTGCGCGATGGACAACGTGAACAGCTCCGGATGCGCGATCACGCGCGGCGACCGGCAGGCGGGGCAGCGGGCACCGTCATCGAAGGGGGTCAGGCAATCTCGGCACAGGGCGGGCATGGCGCCCTTATATCACCGGGCCAGAAGCCTCGCGATGCCGATTATGCCCAGCCCGCCGAGGAAGAAGCCGACCGACAGACCCACAACGTTCACCGCCGTCCGGGCCAGCGTCAGATCGTTCAGGTCGAGAAACGGATAGGGGTATTCGCCCGTGCCAAGCCCGCGCAGCATCGCGTAGAGGCAATAGACCAGAGGCCACCAGAGCCAGCGCAGCGCGGCCATCCACGGCAGCGGGCGCTTGGGCGCGAAAGCAAGCCAGTAGAGCGCGGTGATGACCGGGATCGCCGTATGGAAACCGAAGTCGGTCCACCAGCGCAGGCCCTCGGGATTGTACAGATGCGCCAGCAGGGTGTGATAGACCACGCCCACGATCAGGATCCAGAGTGTCAGCCCGCCCAGCCACTCCGCCGAGAGCGACCGGCCCCGCACCGCCATGATCCCGAAACTCACGCAAACCATCGCGTTGGTCAGCAGGGTGAAGAACCAGCCGAGCCGCCAGAGCGTCGCCCAGACGGTCCCGTAGTCCGGGTAGATGAGCGCGACCTGCACCGCGATGGTCGTGAGCGTGAGAAGGAAGATGAGCGTGGCCGAAAGGCGGGCGATCTGGGTCATGCGCCGACAGTGCCAGAGCCCGCTTGCCGCGCAAAGCGGGGCGTGGCGTCAGCTTGTACGAAGGATCCGCGCGAGGATCACCATGAGCAGGCCACCCAGAAAGAACGCGAAGGTCAGCCCGAGCGAGTTCAGCGCGACCTGGCCGGGGGTGAGCACGGTGAGGTCGATGAAAGGATAGGGGAAACGCTCGGTAAAGATCCCCCGGATCAGCGCATAGATCACGTAGATCAGCGGCCAGCCGAGCCAGCGCACCGCGTCCATCACCCCGAGCCCGCCCTTGGGCGCGAAGGCGAGCCAGAACAGCGCGGTGAGCACCGGCGTCGCGGTGTGCAGCCCCTGGTCGGCCCAGAGGGCGAGGCCCTGCGGCTCCCATATATCCGCGAGGAGGGTGTGGTAGACGACCCCCACGATGGCGATCCAGAGCGTCAGCCCAGCGAGCCAGCTTGCCGAAAGCATCCGCCCCGTGACCGCCATCACGGCGAAACTCGCGAAGACCAGAAGGTTCGTGAGCACCGTGAAATACCCGAGGATCACCCACAGCGTGGCGAGCGCGCCGCCGGTCATGCGGTAGGACACGACCACCTGCGTCGCCAGGGCGGCGAGGGCGGCGAGGGCGATCACGGTCGCGGCAAGGCGGGCGGGCACTGTCATGGGGCCATCAGGACCGAAACCAGCCTGCGAGGCAAGCCCTTGCACGCCGTCCCCGCGCGGGCAGAATGGCGCGCATGGAGTGGCGGGATCAGGGCGCGCTGTTGAGCGTGCGCAAGCATGGCGAAACCTCGGTCATCATCGAGGTGTTCACGGCCGAGCACGGCCGCCACGCGGGCGTGGTCCGAGGCGGCGTGTCGCGCAAGGTGGCCCCGATCCTCCAGCCCGGTGCTCAGCTCGACCTGATGTGGCGCGCGCGGCTGGAGGAGCATATCGGCGCCTTCACCGTGGAACCCGTGCGGGCGCGGGCGGCGGGCATCATGGGCGACCGAGATGCGCTGGCCGCACTGAACGCGATCACCGCGCTTCTGTCGTTCACCCTGCCGGAGCGGGAGGCCCATCCGCGGCTCTACGCCCGCAGTGTCGCGATGCTGGACCTTCTGTCGGAAACGCCGGCCTGGCCGGTTGGCTACCTGCAATGGGAACTCGCGCTGCTGGAGGAGCTCGGCTACGGCCTAGACCTCACTGCCTGCGCGGTGACGGGGGCGCCCGAGGACCTCGCCTATGTCTCGCCGAAATCCGGCCGCGCCGTGAGCGCGGAGGGGGCGGGGGAATGGGCCGACCGCCTGCTGCCCTTGCCGCCCGAGCTTCTGGGCGTCGTGACCCAGGATCTTTCGGGGGTGCCGGATGCGCTGCGCACCACGGGTCATTTCCTCACGGGGCTGGCGCAGGCGATGGGCGACAAACCCCTGCCGGAGGCGCGCGCCCGGCTCATCGACCGGCTCCGGCGTGGTCGGGGCGGGCCTCAGGCGTCCTGAAGCGCGAGCATCGCGGCGGTGAGCGTCGACAGCGCGTCGGTATTGTCCTGCCCGTCCGTGGCCGACAGCGTGCCCATGCCGATATAGGCGCCGTAGATGATCCGCGCGAACTCGGGATTTGTCAGGCCGAGCTGTTTCAGCGTTGCGGCGAGATAGGCGAGGCGCTTGGCGTCGATCTCCTCGACCGCGTCCGCGACTTCCGCATCCGATTGCGCCCAGGCGCGAATCGCCGGTTCCAGCCCGGCCCCGCCGAGGTTGCCGCCCTCGTGCGACGAGATTTCGTTGATCCGATACAGGCGCTGGGAGGCGGTGCCGCCCGAGTCCACGGCCGCGCTGAGGGCACCGATCACGGCCCCCTGCCAGTGGTTCAGCATCTTCGTTTTGAAATCCGGCACGTCCTTGAAGTGCCAGTAGAAACTGCCCTTGGTCGTGCCGAGATCCCGCGCGAGCGGCTCGGCCTTGAGCGCTTCGGGCCCCTTGGTGACGAGGGCGCGGAAACCGGCGGCGATCCAGTCCTTGGAGGAGAGGCGGGGCTTGGCTGTCGACATGATGAAATACCCGTATGTGAACGCTCACAGGGTACTTTGCATGCGCAGCATTTTCAATGAAATTGCGCCCACGCGGCGCGATATGCGGCAATCCGCGCGGCCGCTTTCACCTTTGGAATAAGACCTTCCGGCGAATTGCTGCTTTGCAGCACAATCTGCCCGGATTTCCGGCGCCGCGCGTATGGCCGGGCTCAGAGACCGAGCACGTCCATCATGTCGTAGGCGCCCGGCTTGCGCCCGATGCCCCAAAGCGCGGCCTTGACCGCGCCGCGCGCAAAGATCGCCCGGTCGGTCGCGACATGGCGCAGGATGATCCGCTCGCCGGGACCGGCGAAGATCACGTCGTGCTCACCGACGATGTCGCCGCCCCGAATGGCCGAGAACCCGATGTGCCCCTCTTCGCGCTCCCCTGTGATCCCGTCGCGCCCCCGGTCCGCCACGTCGGACAGGCGCACGCCGCGTCCCTCCGCCGCCGCCTCGCCCAGCATGAGCGCGGTGCCCGACGGCGCGTCCACCTTGTGCTTGTGATGCGCCTCGACAACCTCGATGTCGAAATCGACGTCGAGCGCGCGTGCCACCGTCTCGGTCAGCTTGGTGAGCAGGTTGACCCCGAAGCTCATGTTGCCGGCCCGGATCACCACGGCATGACGCGCTGCGGCGTCGAGCTTGGCGAGGTCGTCTTCGTCAAGCCCCGTGGTCCCGATCACGTGGACCGCCCGCGCCTGAGCCGCGATCTCGGCCAGGGGCACGGTGGCGGCGGGGGCGGTGAAGTCGATTACCGCCTGCGCCCGCGACATCGCTTCCAGCGGATCGTCGGTCACGGCGACACCCAGAGCGACGCCGCCCATCGCGGTCCCGATGTCCTGACCGATCCAGTCGTGGCCTTCGCGTTCCAGGGCCCCGACGAGCCGGCAGCCCGCGTTCTCGCTCACCAGCCTGACCAGCATCTGGCCCATCCGGCCCGATGCCCCGTTCACCACGATACCCGGCGTTTCGCTCATGTGACCCTCCGTCGTTGGCCCCATTCCCTAGTCCCTGTTGCGCGCTCGCGCAATCGGCACTACATCGCGCGCATGTCCAAAGACCGATTCAACGAAGGCAAGGGCCCGTCCCAGCGCCAGCTCCGCGTGGGCGAGCTTATCCGCCGCACCCTGTCCGACGTGCTCATGCGCGGCGAGATTCACGACCCGGATCTCAACCGCCTGTCGATCACGGTAGGCGAGGTGCGCACGTCGCCCGACCTCAAAATCGCCACCGCCTATGTCATGCCGCTCGGCGGCAAGAACCAGGACGAGGCGATCAAGGCGCTTGCGCGCAACAAGGGCGAGCTGCGCCGGTTCATCGGCAAGGTGACGAACCTCAAGTTCACGCCTGACCTGCGCTTCGTGCTGGACGAGACCTTCGACCAGATGGACGAGACGCGCCGCCTGTTCTCGGACGAGACGGTGCAGCGCGATATCCACGCGGGCGACGAGGAAGAGTAATGGGACGTCGCAAGAAGGGGCGTGACGTTCACGGCTGGCTGGTCGTGGACAAGCCCGCCGGTCTGACCTCCAACGCCGTCGTGAACAAGGTGCGCTGGGCCTTCGACGCGAAGAAGGCTGGTCATGCAGGGACATTGGATCCCGAGGCGACCGGCGTTCTGGCCGTGGCGCTGGGCGAGGCGACGAAGACCGTGCCTTACGTGACCGACGCGATGAAAGCCTATCGCTTCACCGTCCGGCTGGGGCAGGCGACGAACACCGACGACGCCGAAGGGGAGGTGATCGCCGAGAGCGGCGCGCGCCCGTCGGATGAGGAGATCGTGGCGGCTCTCGCCCCACTCACCGGGGACATCATGCAGACCCCGCCGAAGTTCTCGGCGGTCAAGATCGATGGCGAGCGCGCCTACAAACGCGCCCGCGACGGTGAGGACGTGGACCTCGCCGCCCGCCCGCTCTTCGTCGAAGCATTGGACCTCGTCGACCGACCCGACCCCGATCACGTTGTCCTCGAAATGACCTGCGGCAAGGGCGGCTACGTCCGCGCCATCGCGCGCGACCTCGGCGCCGCGCTCGGCTGCCACGGCCATGTCCGGAGCCTGCGCCGCATCTGGTCGGGCCCTTTCGTGGCCGAGGAAGGCGTGAGCATGGAGCGGATCGAAGAACTCGCCAGGTCGGAAGACATCGACGCGCTCCTCCTGCCACTCTCGGAGGGTCTCACCAGCCTGCCGGAACTGAAATGCACGGTCGAGGGCGCTACCCGCCTGCGCCACGGCAACCCCGGCATGGTCATTGCCTCCGACGTCGATTTCGGGGACGAGGCCTGGGCATCGCTCGACGGGGAACCCGTGGCGGTGGGCACCTACAAGGCAGGCGAACTGCACCCCAGCCGGGTGTTCAACCTTTGAGTCCGAAGGGGGCGCTGCCCCCCGTGACCCGTTCGCAAGCGAACGTGCCCCTCCCCCCGAAGTATTTGTGAAACGAAGAAGCGGGCAAGCGGGGTCCACCCCCGGCACAAGACCGGGGGCTTCTCCGTTTACGTCCATCGGCTCTTCAGCCTGTAACGCGTCGCCAGGGTAGCGCGTTAACCTTAACGGTCGGTGAACGTTTCTCTTCTCTGTTTCGAAAATACTTCGGGGGTGCGGGGGCAGAGCCCCCGCCCGGATCCGCCGGGCGCAAGCCCGGACGAAATCCCTAGTCGATGATCGCGAGCACCGGGTCGGACAGTTCCGGCGCCTCGCCGATGCGATAGGAGGCGCGCACCTGCCGTTCCGCCGCGTCTAGCTGGTCCTCGGTCCGGGCGTGAATCGTGCAGAGCGGCGTGCCTTCGCGCACGGTCTGGCCGAGGTCGATCAGGCCGGTGATGCCCACGGCCGGGTCGATATCGTCGGAAGAACGCCGCCGCCCGCCGCCCAATTCGACGACCGCAAGCCCGATGCCCCGCGTGTCGATCTCGCAGACATGCCCCTCCACCGGCGCCTCGACATCCCGCGACAACGGCGCGGCAGGCAGGTGATCGGCGTGGCGTTCGATGAAGTCCGCCGGGCCGCCGAGCCCCGACACCATCTTGCCGAAGACCTCTGCCGCACGCCCGTCCTCCAGCGCGGCACGCGCGACCGAGAACCCCGTCTCGCGATCTTCGGTCAGCCCGGCGATGGCCAGCATCTCTCCCGCCAGTGACAGGGTCACGAATTCGAGCCGCACGTCACGCCGCACATCCGTCAGGAATTCCACCGCGTTCACCACCTCGACCGCGTTCCCGGCCGCGGAGGCGAGCGGCTGATCCATCCCGGTCAGCAGCGCATGACACGGCACGCCCGCCGCCGTGGAGACCTGCGCGATGGACCGCGCGAGCGCCTCCGACTGCTCGTAGGTCGGCATGAAGGCCCCGTTTCCCGTCTTCACGTCCATCACCAGCGCGTCGAGCCCGGCGGCCAGCTTCTTGGAGAGGATCGACGCGGTGATGAGCGGGATCGATTCCACCGTCGCCGTCACGTCCCGGATCCCGTAGAACCGCTTGTCGGCGGGCGCGATGGTGCCCGTCTGGCCGATGATGGCGCAGCCCACCTCCCGCACCACGCGTTCGAAGGTCGCGTTGTCGGGCGTCGCCGTATAGCCCGGGATCGCCTCCATCTTGTCGAGCGTCCCGCCGGTGTGCCCAAGCCCCCGGCCCGAGATCATGGGCACGTACCCTCCGCAGGCCGCCACTATGGGCGCGAGCATGAGGGAGACGTTGTCGCCCACGCCCCCGGTCGAATGCTTGTCCACCACGGGGCCGGGAAGGTCCCAGCGCAGCACATCGCCGGAATCGCGCATGGCGAGCGTGAGGGCCGCCGCTTCCTCCGGCTCCATGCCCCGGAAATAGACCGCCATGCCGAAGGCGCCGACCTGTTCGTCCGAGGCGGCGCCATCGGCGATCCCGGCCACGAGCGTGGCGATCTCGCCTTCATCCAGCGTGCCACCGTCCCGTTTCTTGCGGATGATCTCGGATATCAACATGGAGCCACCCTGACCGATTGGTCAAAATGCGCAAGCGCGACTTGCGCTCGGGGGCCGGACGGGCAAAAACCGCCCCATGATCACCCGCGAGCATACCAAGGCCGACGCGCCCTCCACGGCGGTCTATTCCGACTGCGAACGCTACCGCTACATGCTCACACGCACGTGGGACCCTTCGGGCAAACGCGCGCTGTTCATCATGCTGAACCCGTCAACAGCGACCGAGGTACAGAACGACCCGACGGTCGAACGCTGCGAACGCCGGGCCCGCGCGCTGGGCTTCGGTGCCTTCCGGGTGCTCAACATCTTCGCCTGGCGCGACACCGACCCCCGCGCGATGCGCCGGGCGGACGATCCCGTGGGGCCGGAAAACGACGCGGCGATCATCGATAGCACCGACTGGGCCGACCAGATAATCTGCGCCTGGGGCACGCATGGCGAACACCTCGCCCGTGGCCCGGCGGTCGAGGCGCTCCTGCGCCAAACCGGCAAGCCGCTCTATCACCTCGGACTGTCCAAGGCGGGCCACCCGAAACACCCGCTTTACATCGCCTACACCCAGCAGCCCGAGCTCTGGACGTAGAAAAGGCCGCCGAAACCGGCAGCCTCTTCTCTGTTTCCAAAATACTTCGGGAGGGTCTCGGAGGGCAGAGCCCTCCCAGCGGGTCGGACCGGCGTCAGGCGGTCCGAAACCTCAGATCGCGAACTGCAGCGCGCTCACGTTCTGGAACATCCCCGTGTCGCTCAGCGCCTTGCGCACGTCCGCCGGCACCTCCGCATCGACATAGAGGAGCGCGATGGCATCCCCGCCCTGCTGGTTCCGCCCCAGCGTGAAGTTGGCAATGTTCACGCCCATCTCGCCCAGGGTGCGGCCCAGCGTCCCGATGATGCCCGGCTCGTCCTTGTTGGTGGTGTAGAGCATATGCGCCCCGATCTCGGCGTCGATGGTGATGCCCTTGATCTGGATGAAGCGCGGCTTGCCGTCCGAGAACACGGTGCCCGCGATGGAGCGTTCGCGCTTGTCGGTCTTGACCACGATCTTGATGTAGCCGTCGAAGACGCCCGACTTGTCCTGCGTGGTGGTCGAGGACTTGATGCCGCGATCCTTCGCCACGATAGGGGCCGACACCATGTTGATCTCGGCGTTCTGCGGTTTCAGCAGGCCGGCCAGCACGGCACAATCCAGCGCGCGAACGTTCATCTTCGACGCGACGCCGTCGAGCGTGACGTTGATCTCCTTGATCGGTTCCTCGGTCATCTGGCCGATGAAGGCACCGAGGTGTTCGGCCAGCTTGATCCACGGACCCATGACCTTGGCCTCCTCGGCGGTCACCGACGGCATGTTCAGCGCGTTGGTCACGGCACCGGTCAGCAGGTAGTCGGAGATCTGCTCGGCCACTTGCAGCGCCACGTTCTCCTGCGCTTCGGTGGTCGAGGCGCCGAGGTGCGGGGTGCAGACGACGTTCGGCAGACCGAAGAGCGGGCTGTCTGTGGCCGGCTCGACCTCGAACACGTCGAAGGCGGCACCGGCGACGTGGCCCGACTTGATCGCTTCGGCAAGGGCTGCCTCATCCACCAAACCTCCACGGGCACAGTTGATGATGCGCACGCCCTTCTTGGTCTTGGCGATGCTCTCGGCGTTCAGGATGCCGCGCGTCTTGTCGGTCAGCGGGACGTGGAGCGTGATGAAATCGGCGCGGGCGAGCAGCTCGTCCAGTTCGACCTTCTCGACGCCCAGCTTGTCGGCGCGCTCCTGGGACAGGAACGGGTCGAAAGCCACGACCTTCATCTTGAGGCCCTTGGCCCGGTCAGCGGCGATGGAGCCGATGTTGCCGCAGCCGATGACGCCCAGCGTCTTGGCGGTCAGCTCGACGCCCATGAACCTGGACTTCTCCCACTTGCCCGCCTGCGTGGAGGCGTCGGCTTCGGGGATCTGGCGCGCGACGGCGAACATCATCGCGATGGCGTGCTCGGCGGTGGTGATCGAGTTGCCGAAAGGCGTGTTCATCACGATCGCACCTTTTTGCGAGGCGGCCGGGATGTCGACGTTGTCGACGCCGATCCCGGCGCGGCCGATCACCTTGAGGTTGGTCGCTTTCTCGAGCACCTCGGCCGTCACCTTGGTGGCCGAGCGGATGGCGAGGCCGTCGTACTGGCCGATCACCTCGAGCAGCTTTTCCTTGTCCTTCCCGAGGGAGGGTTCGAAATCGACGTCGATGCCGCGGTCGCGGAAGATCTGGACGGCGGTTTCGGAGAGTTTGTCGGAGACGAGAACTTTGGGGGCCATTGGTCTTGGTCCTTTGATCTGAATAGGGGAGGCGCTCGTCGAGGACTCTGTCCTCTCCTCGCGAGGAGGGCCGCAGGCCCCCGACGAGCGAAATGTCTTACTGAGCTTCGATCTCGGCGTTGAACGCCCAGTCGAGCCACGGCATGAGCGCCTTGATGTCCGCGGTTTCGACCGTGCCGCCGCACCAGATGCGCAGACCGGCGGGCGCGTCGCGGTAGGCGCCGACGTCGAGCGCGACCCCTTCGGCCTCGAGCCGCTTGGCGACCGCTTTCGCGAAAGCCGCGCCGTCGTTGATCCGGTCGTCGGTGAACTTCAGGCACACGCTGGTGTTCGACCGTGTCGCCGGGTCCTCGGCGAGGTTCGCGATCCAGTCGTGCGAGTCGCAGAAATCCCAGATGACCTTGGCGTTGGCATCGGCGCGGGCGATCAGGCCCTCGAGCCCGCCCTCGGACTTCGCCCAGTCCAGCGCGACGAGGTAATCTTCGACCGCCAGCATCGAGGGCGTGTTGATCGTGGCGCCTTCGAAGATGCCGTCGATCAGCTTGCCGCCCTTGGTCATGCGGAAAATCTTGGGGAGCGGCCAGGGCGGTGTGTAGCTTTCCAAACGCTCAACGGCGCGGGGGCTGAGGACGATCATGCCGTGGGCCGCTTCGCCGCCCAGCACCTTCTGCCAGGAGAAGGTCGTCACATCGAGCTTGTCCCACGGCAGCGTCATCGCGAAGGCGGCCGAGGTCGCGTCGCAGATCGTCACGCCCTCGCGGTCGGCGGGGATCCAGTCGCCGTTCGGCACCCGCACGCCCGAGGTCGTGCCGTTCCAGGTGAACACCACGTCGGTCGCGAAATCGACCGCCGACAGGTCGGGAAGCTGGCCGTAGTCCGCTTCCATGATCGTCGCGTCGAGCTTGAGCTGCTTGGCGACGTCGGACACCCAGCCCGCGCCGAAGCTTTCCCATGCCATCATGGTCACGCCACGTGCGCCCAGCATGGACCACATGGCCATCTCGACAGCGCCGGTGTCGGAAGCGGGCACGATGCCGATCTTGTAGTGGGCGGGGATGCCCAGCACCTCGCGTGTCGTTTCGATCGCATCCTTGAGCTTGGCCTTGCCGATGGCGGCACGGTGCGATCGGCCAAGGGCGGCGTCGGACAGCTTGTCGAGGGTGAAAGTCGGAATCTTGGCGCAGGGGCCAGACGAAAAGCGCGGATTGGCCGGCCGCGTCGCCGGTTGACTCGTGTCGGTCATGGTATCCTTCCAGATATATGCCCCTCGTTGGGGAGGGGTGTCCCGCCGACGCATCTACGGCCGGACTGCGCACCGCACAAGATGGAAAATCGCCTGAATACGACCCTTCGACGCGGCGGGACGACGCGGATTGGAGCGGATCGGAAACCTGCGCCCGCCTTCGCGCGTCAGTCGGCCAGCCGCGCCTCGGCCTGTGCGAGGTCCTCGGGCGTGTTCACGTTGAAGAACTCGGCGCTGTCGAAGACCGCGCTGACGGCCCCCTTCGCCTCGGCGTAATCCGCCACCTTGCGCGTCCCGGCCTCGATGGAGCCGCGCAGGGAGTCGGCCAGAGGAACGTGCCACAGCCCGGTGACCGGCTGGAGCCCGTCCGCCGTCTCGGCGAGAACGATGGGCGCGCGGCTCGCCGCCTGCGCCTGCGCCAGCCGGGCGACGAGCCGCGCGGGGAGGAAGGGCGTGTCGGTGGCCACCGTCACGACCCAATCGGCCTTGAGCGCCTGCGCCCAGTCCATCGCGGCGAGGATGCCGGCCAGGGGACCCGGATGATCGTCGATGCCGTCCGCGATCACCGGCGTCTTGCGCCCGAAGTCGCGCGGATCGCCGTTGGAGTTGATCGCGATGGGGCCGACCTGCGGCGTGAGGCGGTCGATCACATGAGAGATCATCGGGCGCCCGGCCAATGTGACCAGCGCCTTGTCTTGTCCTCCCATACGCCGAGCGCGCCCGCCGGCGAGGACCACGGCGGGCGGCGAGAATGACCCGTCGTCCATTGGCCGAGACTGCGCTCTGCACGGGACTTGCGCAAGGTCCGGGTTGCAAGCCCCTCGCGCGCGACATAGCCAGTGGCGGCGAAAAGGATTGTTTCATGAGCAACGACAAACCCCTCACATTCGGCCAGGGCGTGCGCGCCGGGCTGCCCTTCGTCCTCGTGATCGGGCCGTTCGGCCTGTTGTTCGGCGTGGTCGGCAGCGAGGCGGGACTCGACCTCGCCCAGGTCATGACGATGACCTTCCTCGTCATCGCGGGGGCCGCGCAATTCGCCGCCGTTCAGCAGATGGTGGACAATGCGCCGGTGATCATGGTGCTCGTCACATCGCTCGCCGTGAACCTGCGCATGGCGATGTATTCGGCGAGCATGGTGCCTCACCTCGGAGAGGCCCCGCTTTGGAAGCGGGCGCTCGTAGCCCACTTCCTCGTCGATCAGACGGCGGTTCTCGGGATCGAACGGTTCGAGTCACGCGCTGATGCGCCGCTGCACGAGAAGCTGGCATTCTTTTTCGGTGTCGCCCTCGTCATCGCGCCGTTCTGGTATGCCGCAACCCTTGCCGGCGCCGTGGTGGGCAGCCGCATTCCAGAGAGCTTCGCGCTGGATTTCGCGGTGCCGATCACGTTCCTCGCCATGATCGCGCCGATGGTGAAATCGCTCGCCCACCTTGCCGCCGCGATCACCTCGGTCGTGCTCGCGCTTCTGCTGGCCTGGATGCCCTACGGGTCGGGCCTCCTGCTCGCTGCCCTTGCCGCGATGACCGTCGGTTCGCTGGTCGAAGTGGCCCGCACGCGGGGAGGCACGGCATGATCCAGTTTTCCGACCCGAGGATCTGGCTGGTCATCGTGCTGTTGGGCGCGGGGACCTTTCTGATCCGGTTTTCCTTCCTGGGGCTGATCGGCAACCGCGACCTGCCCGGATGGCTGCTGCGCGCGCTCAGGTTCACGCCCGTCGCGATCATTCCGGGGCTGGCCGCGCCCCTTGTCCTCTGGCCCGCGGCAACGGGCGGCGACCCGGACCCGGCCCGCCTTTCAGCAGCCAGCGTCACCATCGCGGTAGGCCTGCTCACTAAGAACGTGCTCGCCGCCATCGTCGGCGGGGCCGGCACGCTCTACCTCATGCTCTGGCTCGTGGGCTGAGACGGCCGCGGCCCCGATCCTCTACCTCATGCTCTGGCTGGTCGGCTAACGCACGGGTTCGAGGAGCGCCTTGTCCATCGAACAATCGCGCCGCGTATCCGGGGCGCAGGCACGCGGGTCGAGGTTCCGGGTCAGGCAGACCCGCGCTTCCTGGATATGCCCGTCGCGGCAGGTGATCGTGACCGAGTCGGGCGTCCAGTCCGGGTTGGCTTTCAAGAACGCCTCCTCGATCAGGGAGGCCGGCACGGCGAAGGTCCGGTCGATCTTGCGCAGGACCTCCGGCTTCTTCACCGATTCGAAGGCGTCGCGCGCGAGAGCGTAGTAATCGTCCGCCTCCAGCCCGGAGCAAACCCCGTGCTTCTTCCATTGGTACCACGCCGCGCCTCCCGCGCCGAAGATGTCGGCCTGCGCCGCGGTCATCTGCCGTGACGGCGGGCGCGCGACGGTGGGACAGTAGGCGGGCCAGCCCTCTTCGTATTGCGGCCAGAGCCCGTGAACGACCCAGCCGAAGTCGCGCTGGCACTGCTCCGAGCCGCGCGCATCGCCCTCCAGCTTGCACCAGTTGGGCGACCACGACAGCGCGAGAACGTAGTAGTCGAAGTCCCCCGCCCGCTCACCGTCGGCACGGGCGGGGAGGGCGCAGAGGCCCGCGAACAGGATGCAAAGCAGCAGGCGCATTCACTCTTTCCTCAGACGTTTGCCCGCACTATATAGGCGCCAAGTTTCCCGACAACGGTAGCCCAGCCTGCAACAGGCGCCCCTTTCCGGGGACTGGCACCGGCGTATTCAAAGGAGTGCCGAAATGGACAAACCGATCATGGCGAAAGCCACCGCCGTCTGGCTCGTCGACAACACGACGATCAGCTTCAAGCAGATCGCGGATTTCTGCGACCTGCACGAGCTTGAGGTGCAGGGGATCGCGGACGGCGACGTGGCGCAGGGCGTGAAGGGTTTCGATCCGATCGCGAACAACCAGCTCACGCAGGAAGAGATCGACGCGGCCGAGAAATCGCCGACCCACAAGCTCAAGCTCAAGTACAACGCCGCCGCCGTGGGCGAGGAAAAGCGCCGCGGCCCGCGTTACACCCCGCTGTCCAAGCGGCAGGACCGCCCGAACTCGATCCTCTGGCTGGTGAAATTCCACCCGGAACTGACCGACGCCCAGATCGCCAAGCTCGTGGGCACCACCAAGCCGACGATCCAGTCGATCCGGGAGCGCACGCACTGGAACATCCAGCAGATGGAACCGATCGACCCGGTCGCGCTGGGCCTGTGCAAGCAGACCGAGCTGGACGCCGCCGTGCAGAAGGCCGCCGCGAAGAAGGCCAAGGAAGGCGACGCGATGTCCGACGACGACCGACGCAAGCTGCTCTCGACCGAGCAGAGCCTGGGGATGGAGGCCGAGCCCAAGATGCCGACCGCGATCGAGGGGCTGGAAACCTTCACGCTCTCCGGCGACGACGAGGAGGAGAAGAAGGAGGAGACGGTTGATGCCGACAGCTTCTTCAACCTGCCCGACTCGGACGACGAGGACGAAGACGACGACAACCGCTGAACGGCGCGTCACATCCTGAATGACCAGAACCCCGGCCCGGCGCCGGGGTTTTTCTTTGCCCTGCGCGCGGCACCTGGCCTAGCCTGACGACAACCGTCGGAGGTGCCCCATGCTCAGACTCGCAGCTTTCCTCGTCCTCATCGCCACCACCGCCCCCGCCGCGGCATATGACTTCTGCGACGAGGCGTGGTTCATCCGGAATCTCGTCTTCGACAGGGCCGGCTATTGCTTCGGCTCGACGCTGGGTCGGTCCGTCTTCGACAACGCGGGCTGCACCGGCAAGGAGGTGGCCCTGTCGCCCGGTGAGAGCCGAACGGTCGCGATGATCCGGGAGCAGGAGGGGCGTATGGGTTGTGCCGTGAACACGGCTGGCACCCGGCTCGCCGTGCCGCACCGCGCGATGATCGAACGGCTGGAGGTGTTGCCGGTGCCCACCGACACCGCCTCGGGCTGTCTCGGCTGGAGAGGCGGTCCGATCCCGCTGCTCGCCGCCCCGCGCGAGGATGCGGCGGTGGTGGGCATGGGGCGCGCCGGCGTGGACGTGGTGTGGGAGTACGATTACGCCAAAGTGCGCGACGGGTGGCAGTTCCTCACGCTCTACCGCGAAAGCACGCTGGTCGGGATGGGGTGGAGCGTCACCCCGATCCACGAGGACCTCTGCACCAATCTTGCCGGGTGACCGGGGGCCGCGCCGCCGAAATCCGTGACGGATTTCGACCGGAATTCGTGGCGAAATCCGGCTACCTCAGTTCGACGCGCGCGCGGGCCGCCCGTCCGTCCGCGTCGATCACCGAGAGCGTGACATGGCCGGGGCCCGGCAAATCCAGCATCGTCTCGCGCGCATGGCTTGCAACCCGGACCGGCGCGCCATTCGCCAGCACCGTGAAGGGGGGCCGGCCGTCCCGGATCTTCACGGCGAGCGGCATTCCTCCGGTCTCCACCGTCGCCCCGTCGGGCGGGAACGCCAGCTCCGGTTCCCCCTCGGGCGCAGCGAAGACGGCGTCGCGCGGCCGGAACTCGCGCAGGGGCAGGGGCAGCGCCGCGTGGCTCAGCATCAGCGTGCCGGGGGGCGGCGGTCCGAGGAGCTCGATCTCAGGCGTCACCCGGCTGAACGCCTCGAACAGGATCGGCGCGGCCATGTCGGCGCCGAAGGCCCCCGGCACCGGCGTCCCGTCCGGCCGGCCCATCCAGACCGTGACCACGTAGCGCCCGTCATAGCCCACCGCCCACGTGTCGCGATGGCCATAGGACGTGCCCGTCTTGTAGGCCAACCGGGCACGCGGCGCGTTCGGCGGCGGGGGCATCGAGGACAGGATATGCCCCACCTGCCACGCCGCCTCGGGCGAGACGAGCCGCTCCGGCACGCCCCGCGCCGCCTCGGGCCGGTGGACGAGCGCACGGGCCTGCCCGCCGGAGGCGAGCGCGGCATAGAGCGCGGTCAGACCCTCGGGCGTCACGCCCAGCCCGCCCAGCGAGATCGCGAGCCCCGGAACGCCCCCCGGCAGCTTCGGCTCGGTGCCCGCTGCCTCCAGCGCCGCGTAGATGCGCGCCGGACCGATCTCGGAGGCGAGCGCCACGACCGGGACGTTGAGCGACAGGCGCAGCGCCTCGGCGACCGAGACCGGTCCGCGGTAGGCGCCGTCGAAATTCTCCGGGGCGTAGGCCCCGAAGGCGATGGGCCTGTCGTCGATCAGCGTTTCGGGATGGGCGAGGCCATCGTCGAAAGCCATCGCATAGACGAGCGGTTTCAGGGTCGAGCCCGGCGACCGGTGGGCGCGGGTCATGTCCACGAACCCCTGCCGGTCCGTGGGCGCGTATCCTGCCGACCCGACGCTCGCCAGAACCTCGCCGGTCGCATGATCCGCCACGACCAAGGCGATGGAGAGCCGCCCCGCACCGTGATCGGCCACCGCGCGCGCCGCCAGCGCCTCCAACCGCGCCTGAAGGCCGGCGTCGAGCGTCGTCGCCAGCCGCCCGTCCGGTCCCGGCCCGTCGCGGCGCACCCGGTCGGCCATGTGCGGGGCCAGCGCGGGCAGGTCGCGCCGCGCGGTCGGCACCGGGTCGCGCCGCGCCGTGTCGGCCAGCCCGGCGGTCAGCACGCCCGCCCGCTCCATCCGGTCGATCACGCGGTCGCGCGCGGCCAGCGCCGCTTCCGGGTGCCGGTCGGGCCGCCGCGTCTCGGGCGACTGCGGCAAGGCCACGAGCAGCGCGGCCTCGGCCGGGGTCAGGCGGCGCGGCTCCTTGCCGAACCACGTGCGTGTCGCGGCGCGGATGCCCTCGGTATTCCCGCCGTAGGGCGCGCGGTCGAGGTAGAGCGCGAGGATCTCGTCCTTCGTCAGCCGCCGCTCGAGCGCGAGGGCGAGGCGGATCTGACGGACCTTGCCCGCCAGCGTGCCGGTCGGCCCGTCCTCCAGCAGCCGCGCGGTCTGCATGGTGAGGGTCGAGGCGCCGGAGACGACGCCGCCATTCGCCACTGCCTGCCCCAGCGCACGCACCATCGCGACCCCGTCCACGCCCGCGTGGCGGTAGAACCGCTTGTCCTCGTAGGCGACCAGCATGGCGATGAACTGCGGATCGACCGGCGCCCCGTCCAGCCCGAGCCGCCAGCGCCCGTCTGCCACCGTGTAGGCGCGCAGGAGACGGCCCTCGCGGTCCAGCACCTCGTCCGATACGGCGACGTCGAGCGGCGGCACCTCGGTCGCCGCCACCCAGGCGTCCAGCGCATCGCGCCCCGCCGCCGCGCCCCAGAGGCCCGCGACGAGGATCAGGCCGGGAAGCAGCCTCACTCGATCACCACGGTCCCGGTCGCGCCGGTCGCCCGGTAGGCAGGGCGATACATGTCCTCGACCGAGGCCGCCGGATGGTGGAACGTCCCCGGAGTCACGGCCCGCACGATATAGGCCAGCCGGATCGCGTCGTCCGAGCGCCAGTCGAGCGCGGCGAGGAAGCGGTCCTGCCGGAACTCGGTCGTCTCGGTGTTTGCGGTCAGTTGCAGCCAATCCAGCGCACGGATGTCACCGCCCCGGATCAGGTTCGGGTTGTCGATCTCGAACCCGGCGGGCAGGGGATCGGAGACCATCAGGCGCCCGTCCGATGTGCCCTGCGGCGTGACCGTCACGACCGTGACCAGCCGCTCGCCCTGCCGCACACGGTCCACGTCCACCGGCTCACCCTCCATCGAGTAGTACTGGCGCCCGATGGTATAGCCGTTCGAGGTCGGCGGTTCCGGCTGCATGGGCACACCGAAGGCGGACAGGGTGAGGTCCACGGGGGCGTCGCCGGTGTTCTCGATGGTCCACGGTTCCGCCAGCGACACCGCGTTCATCACCTCGACCATCGGTCCCGTCATCGGCTCGCCGTTCAGGACCAGCCCGGAGCCCGCCGTGTCGGAGAGGAGCGCGTTCGCGGCCAGCAGCGACCAGGTCGCCTCCTGCGTAGACCAGTAGCGGTCGCCCTGCGCAATCCGGGTCACCAGCGCGTCACGGTCCACCGCCTCGCTCCCTGCCTCGAGGGCGAGGGTCAGGACGGCGGCGGTGTCGCGCAGGTTGGTGCCGTAGTCGGCGCGCCAGACCTGCCCCTCCGGTTCCTGTGCAGCCAGCCGGTCGGAGGCCTGCGTAAACATCCGGTCCGCCCGCGTCGGATCGCCATAGGCGGCGAGGGCGGCCCCAAGTTGCGCGGCGGCCAGCGGGCCGTCGAAATCGGCGGCCTTCACGTCCGCGAAGTAGCGCAGGTCGCCCATCGACGCCGCCCCCTCGCGCGCCAGCACGTAGAGCGCGTAGGCGAGGTCGCGTCCCCCGTCCTCGAAATCCGGGTAGTAGTTCACCCGGTTGCGCAGGTTGTCCATCGCGGCGCGGAAGGCCGTGTCGGGCACCGCGTAGCCCTGCGCCCGCGCCCGCGACAGGAAGTCGGAGACGAAGCTGTCGAGCCACAGGTCGCCCGAGGAGGGCCGCCACAGCCCGAAGCTGCCCGAGGCCGATTGGTTCGACAAAACCGCCTCGATCGCCCCGTTGACCCGCTCCGGAAGGTCGTCGCGATCGGCGAGACCCAGCGCCTCGGCCACTCCGCCCATGTACAGGAGCGGGAGCGCGCGGCTCGTCTGCTGCTCGGTGCAGCCATAGGGATAGCGGTCCAGCCGGTCGAGCAGCGCGGGCGCGTCGATCCGGGCCAGCGGTCCGGCGGCGAGCGTTGCGCGGGCCGAGGCGAGCGTCAGCCCGTCGAACACGTCCTGCGTGAAGGTAAAGGTATCGCCCGCGGCAAGCGTGAACCGGTTCTGGCGCACCACCTCCGGGTCGAGGCTTTCGACCGGGATCGTGAGCGTCTTGGTCAGCCGCTCGCCCGACGGGGTGCGCAGGACCAGCGCGATCTCGTGTATCCCCTCCGACTGCGCCGAAATGGGGACCGAGACGCGTGCCGTCTCGCCCTCGCCGAGCGCGATGTCGTCCGCCAGCACGCCGCCTCCGATCTGGAGTCCCGCGCTGGTCGCCGTGACGGTGACGTCGCCGGTGGGCCCCTCGGCATGGGTCAGTTCCAGGAGCATCCGCGCCTCGTCCCCCGGCGCCATGAAACGCGGGACCGAGGCGGTCATGACGACCGGGTCGCGCACGAGCACCTCGTCGCCCGCTTCGCCTACGCCGGTTTCGGACCATGCCACGGCCATGAGCCGGACGGAGCCGTTGAACTCCGGCATCTCCACCGTCGCCTGCGCGCGCCCGTCGATCACTTCGAGCGGGCCGAAGAACTGGGCCATGAGCTCCTCGGTCGGGGGCGGTGCCTGCATCCGCATCTGCGCCCCCGCATCACCGCCGGAGCGGATCTCGCCCATCTGGCCCGTCATGCCGTCGATCAGGTTGCCATAGAGGTCACGGATCCCCATGCCGAGCCGGCGCTGGCCGAAATAATGGTCGGAGGGGTCCGGATCCTCGAACCCGGTGAGGTTCAGGATGCCCTGATCCACCGCGGCCAGCGTGACCCAGCCGGTATCGCCCTCGGCGAGCCCGTCCACCGTCACCGCGACCTCCATCGGCCCGCGTGGCTGCGCGCTCTCCGGCGCGTCGATGCCGACCGACAGGCGGTGTTCACCCGGATCGACGGCGGCATGGGCCAGCCCCAGCGCACGGGTCGGATTGCGCCCCTCGGCCTCGTCCAGCGGCCGGATAAGCGAGGCGGTGACATAGGCGCCCGCGCCCCATTCCTCGGTCACGGGAAGTTCGACGGTCGTCTCGCCGTCCACGTCCACCGCGACCATGTCGATCAGCCGGTTGGACATGACGGTGACGAGCGCCTTGCCCGGCGCGCGCGGCAGGATGCGCAGCGTGGCCGTGTCACCGGGGGCGTAGCTTTCGGCGTCCAGCGACATCTCAAGCATGTCTGGCGTTTCCGACACATCCGCCGGGACATACCAGCCCGCATAGAAGCTCATGGATGAGGCGAGGTATTCGCCTTCGGTCCGGCTCACCACGATCTCGTAGCGCCCCCAGTCCACCTGCGCCGACACGTCGACGGGATCACCGCCGAGCGTGGTACTGCCCGTCGCGACCCGTTCGCGGGTCGTCACCGGCTCCCAGTCCCAGTAGCCGTCCGAGGAATACCACTGATACCGGGTGCGCACGCGGTTCACGGTCCACGTCACCTCCATCGCCTCGGCTTCGAGGTCGGGGCCAAGCCCGATGAGTTGGAAGGAGGCCGTCGAGTTCTCCGGCACCTCGCCGTCGAACCCGGGCTTGATCCCGATAAGGTCGGTGGCGGGCACCACGGGAACGGTCACGTCCCGCTCCACGGGCCGCCCCGACCCCTCCTTCACCCGCACCGTCACGTTGGCCGACAGGGGCCGTCCCGGCGCGTCGATCTCGGGGAAGGTGAGCATGGCGCGGGCCTGCCCGGCCTCGTCCGTGCGCCCTTCGGGGACCGAGGCGTACTGCGGGAACAGCTCCTCCTCCCACATGCCGAAACGGTAGCCGGCGAAGGCGTCGAGGCTGTCCGTGGCCGTGAGCCGCACGCTCCCCTCGTAGGCCAGATCCGCCCCCAGCGCCCCGAAGAGATAGCGCGCGTCGATCACCAACGTGGGTGTCGCGCTGGCCGAGATCGGGCCGTCCGGCATGGTCAGGTCGAAGTCGATCCGCTCCGGCAGGAAGTCCTCGACCAGAAGTGTGGTCGAGGCGAGCGCCGGTTCCTCCGGATCGGCATGGAGGTCGAGCCGCCAGGTGCCGCGCGGTGCCGCCCCGGATACCGGCATGGCGAAGACGTGCCCACCGGCCCCCGCACCGTCGGAAACCTGGCGGGAGTATTCCACCCCGTCGGGCCGCGTCAGGATCGCAGTGATCGGCAGGCCGGGGATCGCCTCGGCCTGTGCGTCACGGGCCAGCGCGGTCGCATTGATCGTCTCGCCCGCGCGGTAGGCGCCCCTGTCGGTGGTCAGGAACAGGTCGATGGGCGGGGCGGCCGGATTGCCTTCGACGCCCCGGTCGGACAGGTCGAACTCCGGCCCGCGCAGGGAGAGGTAGACGAGGTCGCTTTCGCCCTGCTCGGCCACGATCAGCGCGGGCGCGGCGGAGCCTTGGCCCAGCGCGGTCGCGGCGGGGAACATGGCGTAACCCTCGGCATCCGTGGTCGCGGTTCCCAGCACCTCGTTCGCGTTCGAGACGAGCTGGAGCGTCGTGCCCTCCATCGGCGCGGCACTCGCCAGCGACCGGGCGAAGACGTGGACGCCATCGGTCCCCCACATGGAGGTCAGTCCGATGTCCGAGATCACGAACCATTGCGTCGCGGGCGGCACGTCATAGGGGTCCTCGCCCGCCACGGCGGCCTGCAGCGCATAGACGCCGGGGTCCATGTCCGCGATCGCCTCGCCGATCGGCAGGCGGGTGGTCACGTCGGTGTTGAGGTCGGACGACACGCTCGCCTCGCCCTCCCACACGACCGTCGCCATCTCGCCCTCGAGGTACTGCGCCATCCACGGATCGACGGAATTGCCCAGGATGTTTTCCTGCATCGTGCGCACGAGGTTGCGGTCGGACACCGACAGGAGCTTCAGTTCCAGCGTATCGGCATTCACCGCGACCACCGGCAGACCGGCATCCTCGGTGCGCGGCAGCACGTAGGCGCGGCCGGGGAAATGCACGGACGGCGAGCGGTCTCGCACGTAATGCGTCACCTGCACCGGGCGGCGCAGCGTCTCGCCCGACCCGGCGGGCAGACCCGCGCGCAGCGTCATCGTGTAGCGCTGGCCGTGATCCACGCCCGCGATGCAAAGCTGGCGGCCGGAGACGGAAACGGCGAGGCCGGAGGTCTCCGACTGCACGAAATCGGCATAGTCGCGCCCGGTCTGCACCAGCGGCTCCGAGAAGGTCGCGCAGATGCGGGGCTGCGCCGCGTCCGACTGCACCTCCGTATCCGTCACCCGGAAGCCATAGAGCCCGGCGGCCCGGTCGATGGCGGCTGCGGTATCGTCCCGCGGGCTCAGCTCCTGCGCGAGGCGCAGCGCGGGGATCATGTCACGCCCCCGCCCGAGATCCTCGAGCGTGTTGGCCATGGTGATGAGCGCATTGGCCCGCGCCGCCGGGTTCGACAGGCGCGCGTAGCCGGCGATGGCGGCATCCAGCGCGGTCTCGAGCAGGTTGCGCTTCTCGTTCGAATCCTCGGTCACGTTCGCGGCGGCATAGGCGAGACGAGCGTATTCGATCCAGTCGCCGCCCGCGCCGCTGACCACGGTCGCCGCGCCCATGTTGCGCATCGCCTGCACGAAGTTGCCCTCGCGCTCGGCCTCGAAGGCGAACTGGATCAGCTGGTCCGCCTCCCATCCACCCGCGACGAAATCGTTGGACAGCCAGCGCGCACGCTCGGCCGCGCTCCGGATGTCGTCGGGGCGCAGGAAGCCCAGCTCGGCCTCGCGCTCCGGCGCGGCATCGAGCACCGACGGGGCCTCGGCCACCACCTCGCCCGAAAAGGCGCCGGCGTACTCGGCGCGGTCCGAGACGTTTGACTTGAGGAAGCACGATCCGTTGCGCGTGTTGAAGGTGAAAGCGCGGCATTCAGAGCGCGCCAGACAGGCGGATTCGCAGGACCGCAGGTCGGTGTCGAAGATCGACTGCAGGTCGGAGCCGAAGAAATCCACGTCACGGCTCAGCACGAACCGCCGGTCGGGGACGAGGTCCTGTGCGAACCCGCTGGCGGTGAAAGAAAAGAAAACCGTGATGAAAATGAATAGCTTCCGCATGAGAGCGTCCTCCTGTGCCGTGGTTATGCTGCCATGACCCCCGAAAGCTGACAACGATTCCCATCCGTGCCGGGCCGCCGTTAAGCCCCTGTTCACCTCGTTCGGTCACTCTCGGCCCGACCGATATGACGGGAGTTGACGATGTCCGCAGATGATCTTCTGACCGAGGAACGGCGCGCGCGCATGGCGGCCGAGAAGCTGCTCGCGCAGAAACAGGCCGAGCTCAACGACGCGAACCGCAAGCTGTCGCGCCACGCCCGCCACCTGTCCGAGGACCTCGTGGAAACGCGGGAGGAGATGGTGGGCGTGCGCGAGGACCTCGAACGCGTGACGGTCGAAGTCGACATTGCCAAGCGCCGCCTCTGGTCGTCGATCGAGACGGTTCAGGACGGGTTTGCGGTGTTCGACGATCACAGCCGCCTCGTCATCGCGAACCCCGCCTATTACGCGCCCTTCGACGGTCTGGAATGCATCCGCCCGGGCGCGCATTACGAGGAGATCGTGGAGGCCGCGCTGTCCGAGGGCGTTGTCGACACCGGCGGCATGAGCGCGCCGGAGTGGCGGGACTGGATGCTCGCGCACTGGGCGCAGGAAGTGCCGGAACCGCGCCAGATCCGCCTGTGGAACGGCGCCTACGTGCGGCTCGTGGACCGTCGCGCACCGGGGGGCGATACCGTGTCCATGGCGCTCGACGTGACGCAGTCGATCCGCCGCCAGAACGCCCTGCGCGCCGCGCGGGGACGGGCCGAGGCCGCGAACCGGGCCAAGTCCGCCTTTCTCGCCAACATGAGCCACGAGATCCGCACGCCCATGAACGGCGTCGTTGGCATGGCCGACCTCATGGCCGAGCACGAGCTAGACGAGGAGTTGTCGACCTATGTCGACACGATCCGCTCCTCGGGCCGGGCGCTCCTCACCATCATCAACGACGTGCTGGACTACTCCAAGATCGAGGCGTCGAAGCTGGAGCTTCACGCGGAACCCTTCGACCTCGAACAGACCATCCTCGACGTGATCGCGCTTCTCATGCCGTCGGTGCGCGAAAAGGGGCTGAAGATCATGCTGGA
The DNA here is from genome assembly GCA_964230745.1 of Maritimibacter sp. Lineage (GTDB taxonomy): Bacteria > Pseudomonadota > Alphaproteobacteria > Rhodobacterales > Rhodobacteraceae > Maritimibacter. The sequence continues at coordinate 206,472 of CAXRHZ010000052.1, forward strand.
CTACGACATGTTCCTGCCCACGGCCTACGAAGGCGACCCGGTTCGCGTGCGCCAGATCCTCACCAACCTCATCGGCAACGCCGTCAAGTTCACCGCCGAGGGCCAGGTCCTCGTCCGCGTGCTGGGCGTGCCCGACCGGACCGAGGGGCGCGAGCGTCTGCATGTGACGGTCGAGGACACCGGCATCGGTATCGCCCCCGACATGCAGGATCATGTCTTTGGCGAGTTCAACCAGGTCGAGGGGGAGCGTGACCGCGCGTTCGAGGGCACCGGCCTCGGCCTCGCCATCACGCGGCAACTGGTCGAGATGATGGGCGGCGAAATCTGGGTTGAGAGCGAGGCGGACGTCGGCTCCTGCTTCGGCTTCACCCTGTCGCTTCCGCGCATCGACGAGGTCGCGCTGCCCGACGCGCCCCGCTGGCTCGACCGTGCGCTTCTCGTCATGGCCGACGACATGAACCGCTCCATCCTCGCCAAACGCCTGCTCGCGCTGGGCATCGAGGTGGAGCAGGTGGACAGTATCGAGGCGGGGCAGGGGCTGTCGGAGCAGGCGGGGGTGATCTTCGTGGACCAGAAACTCCTGCGCGCGGAACATGCCGACCTCTGCGCAAACGCCCCCGCGCCGGTCATCACCGTCGCGGACCCGCTGGCCGACGACATGGCCTGCAACGAGGACCGGGTGCTGCGCAAACCCCACTCCCGCCCCGCTCTGATGGCGCAGCTCACCGCGCTGCCGGAGCCGCAGGCGCCCGGCTTCCGCTCCCGCCGTGCGGCGGTGTCGGAGAACCTCTTCGCCGAGGATGCGCTCGACGACGACGGCTGGGAGGACGACACCCTGCCCGACGCCGCGGAGGAGCCGTCCGACACCGACCGGGCCGACGCGCCGCAGGCATCACCCGTCGAGGCGTTCCAACCTGGTCAACCGCCCGCAGACGCCGCGAAGGCCTGCCGCCGGATGCGCGTGCTTGTCGCGGAGGACAACAAGACAAACCGCTTCGTCTTCTCCAAGCTGGTGAAGGCCTGCGACATCGACCTGATCTTCGCCGAGAACGGGTTCGAAGCGGTGGACGAGTTCGAGAGCCAGCCGCCCGACCTGATCTTCATGGACATCTCCATGCCCGGCATGGACGGGAAAGAGGCGACGCGCCGCATCCGAAGGCTGGAGTCGGAGAACGCGCTGCCGCGCACCCGGATCGTGGCGTTGACCGCCCATGCCATGACGGGCGACGGGGACGAGATCATGTCGCACGGGCTGGACGCGCACCTGACCAAACCGTTTCCCAAGGACCTGATCCTCGCAGAGATCGCCGGGGCCTGCCCCGACACCGCACTGGACCCGCTGCCGGAGCCCGCCGCTCAGGCCGCGTCCTGAGCCGCCTCGTCGCGCAGGAACACGGGCCGTTCGGGCGTGCTCATCGACGGCTGGAACTTGTAGCCGCCCGTGTTGAAATCGGCGAGCGCCGCGGGATCGGTGATCCGGTTCTCGCAGATGAACCGTGCCATCGCGCCCCGCGCCTGCTTGGCGAAGAAACTAACGATCTTCGGCTCGCCCGCCTTCGTCTCGTAGAAAACGGGCGTCACCACGTCGAGGGTGAGCGCCGTGCGGTCGGCGGCGGTGAAGTATTCCACCGAGGCGCAGTTCACCAGCGTGCCGGTGCCAAGCTCCTCGGCCTCGGACACGAGCCTCTTGGCGATCCGGTCGCCCCAGAAATCGTAGAGCGACGCGCCCCGCCGGGTCTTGAGCCGAGTGCCCATTTCGAGCCTGTGCGGCTCGATCACGTCCCGCGGACGCAGAAGGCCGTAAAGCCCCGACAGGATGCGCAAGTGGTCCTGTGCATAGTCCATCGCATCCGGGTCGAGCGAGGCCGCGTCGAACCCGGTGTAGGTGTCGCCTGCGAACATCTCGATCGCCTGCTTGGCCCCCTCGCCGGACCCGAACCGCTTGAACCGGTCCGCGTTCAGCTTGCCCAGCGTGGGCGAGATATGCATGAGCGCCTCGAGCTTCTTCGGCTGCTTCAGCACGGCGGTCCTGGCGAGCTTCGCGGTGTCCTCGGAAAAGACGGGCGTGGTGCCGCCGGTCGCGACAGCCTCGGTTTCGTCGAGACGCTTTGCAGGGGAAACGGTGACGAGCATCAGAACCTCTCGTGAATGAGCGACAGGAAAGCGGTGCCGAACCGGTCGATCCGGGCAGTGTCCATACCCTTGATACGGGCGAGATCGTCTTCGGATGAAGGACGCCGTTCGGCGATCTGCCGGATTTGCGACGGCGTGAGCGAGAGCGGCTTTGCGAGCCCGTCGACGCCCCGGTAGAGGTCGCGCGCCGCCTCGGCCAACCTGTCGTAGAGCACGCCCGCCTCGGAGCCGGCGAGTTTCTGGCGGCTCGGGTGCATCGCCGTGACCTCGCCCGCGATGACGGACAGGAACGCTTCGCCGTACTTGTCGAGTTTCTTGGCCCCGACCCCGGAAATCCCCGCCATCTCGTCCAGCGTGGCGGGTCGCGTCTCGGCCATCTCGATCAGGGTGCGGTCGGTGAAGATGACATAGGCCGGCACTCGCTGCGCCTCGGCCAGCGCACGGCGCTTGGCCTTGAGCGCGGAGAGGAGCGGCGCATCCTCCTCCGACACGAGCGCCTTCACGGCAGGCCGGGCCTTGGATTTCGATACGGTGTCGCGGCGCAGCGTCACCTCGGCCTCGCCCTTGAGCACCGGATGCGCTGCCTCGGTCACGCGCAGCGCGCCGTGGCGCTCGGGATCGGGGCGCACGAAATCCAGCCCCATCATCTGCCGGAACAGGGCCTGCCACTGGCCCTTGGACATGTCGCGGCCCACGGCGAAGGTCGGCAGATCCTGATGCCCGCGCTGGCGCACCTTCTCGGTCTCGTTGCCCACGAGAATGTCGATCAGGTGCCCGGCACCGAAGCTTTCGCCGGTGCGCAGCGCGGCCGACAGCGCCTTCATCACCGGCACTGTGGCGTCGAAGGTCTCCGGCGGCTTGTCGCAGGTGTCGCAGTTGCCGCAGGATACGCCCGCCTCGCCGAAATAGGCCAGCAGCTTGTCACGCCGGCAGCCGTGCGCCTCGGCCAGACCGAGAAGCGCGTTCAGGCGGGCATGATCCGCCGCGCGCCGTTCGGGCGGGGCGAGCCCCTCGTCGATCTGGGTCCGCCGCAGTCGTATGTCGTCGGGACCGTAGAGCGTGAGCGTCTCGGCGGCCGCCCCGTCCCGGCCCGCGCGCCCGATCTCCTGGGAATAGGCCTCGATGGATTTGGGCAGGTCCGCATGGGCGACCCAGCGGATGTCGGGCTTGTCGATCCCCATGCCGAAGGCGACCGTGGCGACGACGATCAGCCCGTCCTCGGTTTGGAACCGCCGCTCCACCTCGCGCCGCCGGTCAGGGTCCAGCCCGGCGTGATAGGCAACGGCTTCGTGTCCGGCCCCGCGCAGGGCGTCGGCCAGCGTTTCGGTCTTGGCTCGCGTCGCCGTGTAGACGATGCCCGACAGCCCGCGACGCGCATCGGCGAAGTCGAGGATCTGGCCGCGCGGCCCATCCTTCACGGCAAAGGCGAGGTGGATGTTGGGGCGGTCGAACCCACGCAGGAAGCTGCGGGGCGTGGCACCCGCGAAAAGCTTGGTGACGATCTCGGCCCGCGTCTCCTCGTCCGCCGTGGCGGTGAAGGCGGCGAGCGGCACACGGAGCGCCGATTTGAGCTCCCCGATCCGCAGGTAATCGGGGCGGAAGTCGTGACCCCACTGGGAGACGCAATGCGCCTCGTCCACGGCAATCAGCTGCACGCCCGCGCGTTTGAGCAGGTTCACGGTCCCGCCGGAGGCGAGGCGCTCGGGCGCCATGTAGAGAAGCTTCAGCCGCCCCTCGGAGATGGCCGCAAATACCGCGTCGGTCTCCTCCTCGGTATTGCCCGAGGTGAGCGCGCCGGCTTCCACCCCGACAGCCCGCAACGCGCGCACCTGGTCGCGCATGAGCGCGATAAGGGGAGAGATCACGACGGTCACGCCGTCGCGCAGAAGCGCGGGAAGCTGGTAGCACAGCGACTTGCCCCCGCCCGTCGGCATGATGGCGAGCGTATCCTCGCCCGCCGTGACCGCGTTCACGATCTCCTCCTGCCCAGGTCGGAACGCGTCGAAGCCGAAGACGGATTTCAGGAGGTCGAGGTCACGGGGCATGGGCCGGGTTTAGCCAAACGGCGCCACCCGGCACAAGAGGTTGAATGGACGATCAGTAGAACTGGTACATGTTGTTCTGGATCACCGTCCGGATCGCGAAGAGCGCGAGCAGCACGATAACCGGGGACAGGTCCAGTCCGCCCATGTCGGGCATGAAGCGGCGGATGCGCGAATAGACCGGGTCGACCAGCCGGTTCAGCCCGTACCACACCTGCGCGACGAACCTCTGGTGCAGGTTCAGGACCTGGAAGTTGATCAGCCACGACATGATGATGTGGACGATCACGATGAACCAGATCACGTTCAGGATCGCGAGGAGAATTTGCATTATCGAAAGCATGGGCCGGTCCGTTCATTGTCCGGGCACTGACCTAGGGGCACGCGGTCGAAAGCGCAAGTGCGACGCGAAGGAACGGTTGACGCCCCGCCTTTGCAGGAGCAGCAAACACGCGAAGGAGTTGCCCATGTATCCGTTCATCCGGCTCGCCAAGGAAATCGTGAAGGCGCTGCGCCAGCCCCCGCTCCCCATCGACGGGGTCCACGTCAGCCACCACCTGTGCTGGCCCTGGGACCTCGACATGTGGCTGGAGCTGAACAACGGGCGCACGCTCACGCTCTTCGACCTCGGGCGCGTTCCCTTCGGAATCCGCGCGGGCATCGCGCGCACCCTGCGCGAACAGCGCTGGGGCGGCGCGGTCGCTGGGGCCAGCGTCATGTACCGCCGGCGCGTCCGCATGTTCGACCGGATCGAGCTGCGCACCCGGCTGATCGGCTGGGACGACAAGTTCACCTATACCGAACAGTCGATGTGGACCCGCGGCACCTGCGCCAACCACATCCTCGTGCGCGCCGCCACGACGGACAAGAACGGCATCGTCAGAAACGACCGCGTGCTTGCCGCGATGGGCTTTCCCGACGCCAAATCCCCGCCCCTTCCCGACTGGGTGACAGGCTGGATCGAAGCCGATACTCATCGTCCCTGGCCGCCGGAATTCTGAGCCGTTTCCGGGCACGACGCTTGCCAGACGACGAAGTGTCGGTTCATACAGTTATCCAAAAGAGGGGCTGTGGAGGGGTTTATGGCCACCGGGGATCGAAAACGGATTTGGGGCTGGTACTGGTTCGATTGGGCCAGCCAACCCTATCACACGGTACTTCTGACCTTCATCTACGGGCCGTTTTTCGCTAGTGTTGCAACGGCCTTTTTCGTAACCCAAGGCATGTCGGAGCCGCTTGCGGACGCCCGCGCCCAGACGGTCTGGTCGATGGGACTGACCATCACCGGGCTCATCATCGGCTTCGGCGGACCCATCCTTGGCGCGCTCTCGGATACGGCGGGGCGCAGGCGACCCTGGATCTACGCCTTCACGCTCCTCTACGTCATCGGCGCCTGGTCCCTGTGGTATACCGACCCGGACGGCAGCAACATCTGGGCGATGCTCTTCGCCTTCGGCATCGGCTTCATCGGTGCCGAGTTCGCGCTGGTCTTCGTCAACGCGCAGCTCCCGGGCCTGGTCGAGGACGAGGAGGTGGGCAAGACCTCTGGATCCGGCTTCGCCTTCGGCTACCTCGGCGGCATCACCGCGCTCTTCATCATGCTCGCGGTCTTTGCCGAGAACGACAGCGGCACCACGCTCATTGGCCTGGAGCCAGCCTTCGGCCTGCTCGACGCCGAGACGCGGGAAGGGACCCGGATCGTCGGACCCTTCGTGGCGGTCTGGTTCCTCGTCTTCATGATCCCCTATTTCCTGTGGGTGCGCGAAGATCACGTCCCGCGCCGCAAGCATTCGATCTCGGCCGCCATGCGCGGTCTCGGGTCGTCGATCCGGGGGCTGAAGGATCGGCGCTCGCTCCTGAACTTTCTGCTGTCATCGATGTTCTACCGCGATGCGCTGAACGGGCTTTACGGCTTCGGCGGTGTCTACGCCACGCTGGTGCTGGACTGGCAGGTGACCTCCATCGGCATCTTCGGGATCATCTCGGCACTCGCCGCCGCGTTGTTTTCCTGGCTCGGCGGGCGGCTCGACAGCCGGCTCGGTCCCAAGCCCGTCATCATCGGCGCGATCATCGCGCTCATCCTCGTTATCATCACCATCGTCTTCATGGATCGCGAGATGATCTTCGGCGTCGCGCTCGAACCGGGCTCCCGGCTTCCGGACATCGTGATGTTCGGGGCGGGCGTCGTGATCGGCGGCATGGGCGGCACGCTTCAGGCCGCCTCCCGCTCGCTCATGGTGCGCCACACCGACCCCGAGGCGCCGACCGAGAGTTTCGGCCTTTACGGCCTCTCAGGCCGGGCAACCTCGTTCCTCGCGCCCGCGCTGATCGGCCTGTTCACTACACTCACCGGCTCCGCGCGCCTCGGCGTCTCGCCGCTCATCCTGCTCTTTCTTCTCGGCCTCGTTCTGCTAGTCTGGGTGCGACCGAACGGTGAGGAGTATTCCACCCGATGAGACGTCGTCTGCCCTTCAGGATCGCGACCGCGCTGGCGCTGGCCGGGGCCCTCGCAGCCTGTTCCTCCGACAACCGGCCGGTGAGCGGCAAGGCCCCTCCGGCGAGCGAATACGACCTGACGGCGGCGCGCGAGATCATCTCGACCGCGAACGAACCGGCCAAGCAGCTCTTCGGGCACAAGCCGACGCCGTCGAGCCAGACGCCCGCCGCGTGGGGCTTCTATTCCAAGGGGTGCCTCGCCGGTGGTGCGCAGCTCCCCGAAACCGGGCCGACATGGCAGGCGATGCGCCTCAGCCGGAACCGCAACTGGGGCCACCCGGAGTTGATCGATTACATCAAGGATCTGTCGGTCAAGGCGGCGCGTCAGCCGGGCTGGGCCGGGCTCTACGTCGGCGACCTGAGCCAGCCGCGCGGCGGCCCGATGCTGACCGGTCACGCGAGCCACCAGGTCGGGCTCGATGCCGACATCTGGATGCTCCCGCCCACGCGGCTCGACCTCACGCGGACCGAGCGCGAGAACCTCTCGTCGATCTCCACCCGCCGCGCGAACGGCGCCTACGTCAACGACAACTGGACCCCGCAGCACCACCAGGTGCTCAAGGCCGCCGCCTCCGACCCGCGTGTCGCGCGGATCTTCGTCTTTCCCGGGGCCAAGGTGCAGATGTGCAACGACGAGACGGGCGACAAATCCTACCTGCGCAAGATCCGCCCGTGGTACGGCCATCACTATCATTTCCATGTGCGTCTGAACTGCCCTCCGGGTCTTTCCGGCTGCACGAACCAGGATCCGCCCCCGCCCGGCGACGGCTGCGACGATGCGCGGCAATGGGTGAGCAACATCCTGAACCCCCCGCCGCCCGATCCCGACGCCCCGGCCCCGCAGCCGCGACGCGAGATCCGGCTCGCGGACCTGCCTCAGCAATGCGCCGCCGTCTTGCAGTCGCAGTAATCGTCCTGGCCCTGTCGCCGGTCGCGACAGCCCAATCGCCGCAGCCCGCCACCTTCGCATCGAGCACCCTGTGGTCGATCGCGGACGAGGCGTTCGGCGGCTGGTCCGCGATCGAGGTCGACGAGACGGGGACCGGCTTCACCGCGGTGTCCGACCGGGGGCTCATCGTCTCGGGCCGCCTTCTGCGCAACAGCCGTGGCTGGCTCATCGGGGCGGAGGCCGGACCGATCCTGTCGATCAGCCACACGGACGGCGGGCCGCTCCCGAGGTACTGGGACGACAGCGAAGGGCTGGCCATCGGCCCGGATGGCAGGGTCTATGTCTCGTTCGAGGCGCAGCACCGCGTGAATGTCTACCAAGACGCCGCCGCCGACCGCGCCACCGAATTGCCGCGCGCGGAGGCGTTTGCCGACCTTCAGAACAACTCTTCGCTCGAGGCACTCGCGATCGACGCCGAGGGCGCGCTCTACACCCTGCCGGAACGCTCGGGCGAGCTCGACCGCCCGTTCCCCGTCTTCCGCTTCAGGGACGGCGAATGGACCATTCCCTTCTCGCTCCCGCGCCGGGGCGAGTTCCTTCCCGTCGGCATGGACATCGGCCCGGACGGGCGGCTCTACCTGCTGGAGCGCACGCTGTCCTCGACCCAGCTCGGCTTCGCCACCCGCGTGCGCCGGTTCGACATCGGCGAGGACGGGGCGACGGGCGAGATCACGTTGCTCGAGACGCAGCCGCGCGACCATGACAACCTCGAAGGCATCGCGGTCTGGCAGGACGAGCTCGGCGACATGCGGCTCGTCATGATTTCCGACGACAACCACCGCTTCTTCCAGAAGAACGAGATCGTGGAATACGTGGTGCCGGCGGGCACGGGGCTTGCGACGGGCGACGAGAACCTGTAGGTCCCGCGCGTCCTGCATGAGCAGGGCCATGTCTCCGACCACCATGTAAAAACGGATCAAACACATGACCCGCATTCTTCCCGGCATTCTCGCCATGGCCGCTGTCGTCGTGGCCTCGAACATCCTCGTCCAGTTCCTGCTGGGCGACTGGCTCACCTGGGGGGCCTTCACCTATCCCATCGCGTTTCTCGTGACCGATGTGATGAACCGGGTCTATGGCCCCGGACCCGCGCGCAAGGTCGTGTTCGCTGGGTTTCTCGTGGGCGTCGCCTGTTCGCTGATCGGGAGCCAGATCATGCTCCAGGGCGACGGGTACGAGTTCGCGGCCGTTTCGCTCCGGGTCGCCGTGGGTTCCGGCATCGCCTTCCTGACCGCGCAACTCCTTGATGTCGCTATCTTTAATCGCCTGCGCGACGGGCGCTGGTGGCGGGCGCCGCTGGCCTCGACGCTGGTGGGGTCGGCGGTGGACACGGTGCTGTTCTTCTCCATCGCCTTCTCGGCCTCCCTGGGCGTTTTCTTCAGCGATTTCGCGAACATGCAGACCGAATGGGCGACCGAAGCCGTGCCCTTCCTCGGCACCGGCCCCGTCTCGCCGCTCTGGGTCAGCCTCGCGGTCGCGGACTGGCTCGTCAAACTTTCGCTCGCTTTGGTGGCACTCGTGCCGTTTCGGATGCTTGTCGCGAAACTTTCACCAAATCCTGCGTAAAAATTGTTGACCCATACCAGATATGTGGCACCCTTTTCCTATCGTTATTCAACTCGAGGAAAGGAGGTGTCCATGTCTAGAGATTTGTTGGAGCGAGGTGCCGGGACAAAGTAGAAGCGCCCAACCGGGGCAGCCCTCGGTTGGAAGCGGGCTAGACTGGCGCGAGCACGCCTAACCGGCCCCACCTCCATAATTCTCGAGGGGCCACCCGCAGGGTGGCCCTTTTCGATTCCGGGCCCCCGCGAAACCGGGGCCGAAATCGCCATGCACAGCGCGTACACTTCGCGTACACACCCTGTACATACGCCTGTGCATACGAAGGTTAACGGACGGAGAGCGGAATGATCCGCGTGAACGACCAGATCACGATCCAGGACTGGGAACTGACCGAGAGCTTCGTGCGCGCCTCGGGCCCCGGCGGGCAGAATGTGAACAAGGTGTCCACGGCGGTCGAACTGCGGTTCGAGGCGGAACGCTCGCCGCACCTGCCGGAGCCGGTGAAACGGCGGCTGAGGCGGCTGGCCGGGCGACGATGGACGAGCGACGGCGCGCTGATCGTCTTCGTGCAGGACACAAGGTCACAGGCGCGCAACAGGGAACTGGCCGAGGAGCGGCTGGCGGAGATGATCCGCAAAGCCTGCGAGAAACCGAAACGCCGCATCCCGACGAAGGTCTCGGCCAACCAGAAGCGCAAACGCGTGGACGCGAAGAAGAAGCGTGGGGAGGTGAAGGCGCTCAGGGGGAAGGTGGAGGAGTGAGGGGGAGAGACGGGAATAGCGTTCAGCTTGCCTGTTTGGAAGAACTGCCCAATCATAGCATGACAAAACAACGGTGCAGCTTTGAGCGATAGAACTAGACGACAGAAGAACTGGTGGGAACCGATTTTTGACCCCACAATTGAGCCAATCACTAAGAGGGGTAGTTGGGATTTTACCCACGATGGGAATCCTCGTCGACAGGTTTTCGAGGACCCTGGTGAAAATACTGTTGTGACCGGAATCGTATTTGAGAAGGTCGACTTTTCCGGAATTTTTGAGCACAGAGTTATCTTCCGTCAGTGCACGTTCAAATATTGTGATTTCGGTCTTTCAAGCTTCCATCGCGCCAAATTCACAGGCTGCGAATTTTTCGATACCACGTTCTCTATGTGCACGCTTGAAGATTGCGAATTACGCGATTGCATATTTGAACGAATTAGCTTCTCTGGCAACGAAACCATTCTGGACAGGACGCTAATCACAAATCCATCTAAATTCATCAATGGTGCACGCGCTTATCTGGGCGGAGTGCCTTCCGACAAGAGTAAAGTCTACCAGACACTCAAGATGTTCGAAACAAAGTCTACAATATCCCGGCGATTGCTCTCGGCATTATCCGATGAGGGCTCGGAGCGTGCGTTTTACGACGGCCTGCGGACAAGCACTATTTCGGATAACAAGGCGAGGATGGCGCTGGCGGCAATTGATATTCTGAACCTACAGTCTCGACTTCGAGCGAAGCCATTACAGTCCGTGCTTCACTTCCTCTGGTCCGTCTTCAAGATCGTCGCGTCGATGCTTGATTTATTGATCCTCTTCACATTTGGGTTGCTAAATGGATGGGGAAAATCACTTTCTCGCCCTATTGCTGCAGGCATTTTGGGTGTCCTCTTGTTCTCTTTCGCGTATGACGGCCAACTTGCGATTCCAACTAGCTCTAGTCTGATGAAGTCTATCGAGATTTGGCTCCTTTTTGGCTACACAAAGTATGCCAGTGTTTCCAATCTGATCGCGGCGGAAAAACTCCAACTGGCGAATGCAGCGTCCGGCTTGATCTGGTATGCGGTAACGATACCAACTATTGTTAACAAGTTGACCCGAGTCAGAACATGAATACTCTCGCCTTAATAATGTTTGGAAGTGCGGCGCGCGGAACTTCAAATACTTCCTCTGACGTAGACTTGCTTTCGATTGTCCCGGAAGGGCAGCCTTTTTCGAGGAAGTTGGGTACGCTCGAGATACAGGTCTTCTCAGCAGAGCACCTTATGAGCATTGCAAGACAAGGGGACTTGTTCGCTGCGCATCTGGCTTATGAAGGGAAAGCGCTTTTTGATCCAAGTCATTTGTTCCCAAAGTTTAGAGAGTGTTTCACTCTCAGAAGGTCTTATGAGCGTGAAATTGAGGAAGCCTTCCTTCTTCTTGAGTTTCTGAAGGTGCATCACAGGTTGGTTGCGCAAAAGGCTTTGGCTGCAAAAAGGTCTGCGTGGTGTGCAAGGACGGTGATGATTAGTAAAATGGCCGAGTCTGGTCGCTTGGTCTTCTCCCCGGAGGGTTTGGCCAAAGAATTTCCATTCACCGCGGCAAGTTCTCTGGTCGCTCTCCGCCGAAATGGGACCGGCAAAATCCGCAAGCAAGATATTTCGAGATTTTGCGAGCACTTTGGTCGCCGTTCTTCGAGTGATAAAAAGTCGGCTAACGAATTCATCTCTGAGGCGCAGATAAAGGGATATGCCGTTGCCGAACAAACGATGGTGTCATTGTTAACGGAACAACACGTAAGCTCGTCTACCTACTGACTAAACCACAACCTCCCGCTCAACCTGCTCCCCAACCCCGAACACACGCTTATACCGGGCCACTTCCGCCTCCGGCCCCATCGCCTTCGCCGGGTTGTCCGAGAGCTTCACCGTGGGCCGGCCCTCGGCGGCGACGGCCTTGCATACGAGTGAGAACGGCGCCAGCGCGTCCCCCCGTGCGTTCCCCTGTGCGAGCCCGCGAAAGTCGTTCGTCAGCAGCGTCCCCCAGCCGAAACTCACCCTGACCCGGTCCGCGAACAGGCCGTGCAGCCGCTCGATCTCCTTCACGTCCAGCCCGTCGGAAAAGATCACCATCTTCTCGCGCGGGTCCTCGCCGCGCTCCTGCCACCAGCGGATCGCCGTCTCGGCCCCCTCCACCGGGTCGCCGGAATCCACGCGGATGCCCGTCCACCCGGCCAGCCAGTCGGGCGCGTTGTCGAGAAACCCCTTGGTTCCGTAGGTGTCGGGCAGGATGATGCGCAGGTTCCCCGAATGCTCCTCATGCCAGTCCGCCAGCACGTCATAGGGCGCGCGGGCGAGGGCGGCGTCATCCGGAGCGAGGGCGGCGGTGATCATCGGCAGTTCATGCGCGTTGGTCCCGATCGCCTCAAGATCGCGGTTCTTGGCGATGAGGCAGTTGGACGTGCCGACAAAGGCGGGGCCGAGCCGTTCCACCATCGCCTGCACCGCCCAGTCCTGCCACAGGTAGCTGTGGCGGCGGCGGGTGCCGAAATCGGCGAGCTTCAGGCCGGGTAAGCGACGCAGGCGTTCGGCCTTTTCCCACAGGCGGGTCATGGCGCGGGCATAGAGCACCTCCAGCTCGAAGCGGCCCATGTCGCGCAGCACGGCGCGGGAGCGCAGTTCCATGAGGACGGCGAGGGCGGGGATTTCCCACAGCATGACCTCGGGCCACGACCCCTCGAACGTCAGTTCGTATTGGTCGCCGTTGCGCGTGAGGTGGTAGGGCGGCAGGCGGAGGTTTTCGAACCACTCCATGAAGTCGGGGCGGAACATCTGGCGCTGGCCGTAGAAGGTGTTGCCGCGCATCCAAGTGCTCTCGCCGCGGGTGAGGGACAGCGTGCGGATGTGGTCCAGCTGCTCGCGCAGTTCGCCCTCGTCCACGAGGGTGGCGAGGGGGATCTCGGTGGCGCGGTTGATGAGTTGGAAGGTGACCCGGGTGGTCGGGTGGCTCTTGTGCACGGACTGACACATGAGGAGTTTGTAGAAATCGGTGTCGATGAGGGACCGGACGATCGGGTCGATCTTCCAGGTGTGATTGTAGACGCGGGAGGCTATGTCGACCATGGTTCGCATGTGAGCCGGGGCGGCGGGGGATTTCAAGCATGAAGGCGGTTGTGATGCGCGGCTACGGGGCGGATGCGTTCCGGGTCGAGGAGGTCCCGGTGCCTGCGGTGCGGCGTGGGGACGTGCGCGTGCGGGTCATGGCCTGCGGGGCGAATGCGTCGGACTGGGAGTTCGCGACGGGCCGTCCGTTCTACGGGCGGCTGGCGCGGACCTTCATGCGGGTGCGCGTCGCCGGGTCGGACGTGGCGGGCGTGGTCGAGGCGGTGGGCGAAGGGGTCGCTGGCCTCGCGGTGGGCGACCGCGTTGTGGCCGACACGTTCGAAACCTTCGGGGGCTTCACCGAGCTCTGCGTCGCCAGGGCGGACCGCTGGGTGAAGGTGCCCGACGGCATGGATTTCACCACCGCCGCCGCGCTCCCCCAATCCGGCGCCATCGCGCTCACAGCCTTCGACGGCACGCTGTCCCCCGGTGACCGGGTGCTGGTCAACGGTGGCGGCGGGGGGGCGGGGCCGCTCGCCATCCAGGTGGCGCAACGGGCGGGGGCCGAGGTCTGGGCCGTGGATAATGCTGCCAAGCAGGAGGTGATGCGGGACGCCGGGGCCGATCACCGGGTGGATTTCCGTGAAACCGACTTCACGACGCTCGACACCCGCTTCGACTACATCCTCGACCTCGTCGCGACCCGCCCTCTGCGCAGGGTCCGCAAATCCCTTACCGAGACCGGCACCTATCGCCTCGTCGGGGGCGCGACGCCCCTCATCATCGCGGGCGCGCTGCCGCCGAAACGGACCGGGGTCCTGATGGTGCAGCAGGGGCCCGAGTTCACCGCGAAAATGGTGGCCCACGTCGCCGCCGGCGAGATCACGCCCCACATCGGCGCCACGGCCCCGCTCGCGGATGCGCCCGCCGCCCTGGCCCGCATGGGGCGGGGCGAGATCGCGGGCAAGCTCGTCATCACGCCCTGACCCGTCCCCTTCTTCGTTTTCCAAATACTTCGGGGGGTTCGGGGGGCTGGCCCCCCGACACCGCGGATTGCGCCGCAGGCGCAATTCGCAATCCCTCCCTGACCACACGAAAAAAGGGCGCCCCGAGGAGCGCCCTTTCCAAACTCGCGGACCGCAACCCTCAGGCGACGATCCCGTTCAGCGTGGCCGAGGGGCGCATCACCGACGAGGTCTTCTCCTCGTCCGGGTGGTAGTAACCGCCGAGGTCCACCGCCTCGCCCTGGCCCGCCATCAGCTCGTCGATGATAGCGGCTTCCTTCTCCACCATCGCCGCGGCGATCGGCTGAAAATGGGCGGCGAGGGCAGCGTCCTCGGACTGCGCGGCCAGCGCTTCGGCCCAGTAGCGGGCGAACCAGTAATGCGAGGTGCGGTTGTCGTTCTGACCGACCTTGCGCTCGGGGCTGTTGCCGTTCTCGAGCACTTTCTGGGTCGCGTCCTCGACCGCTTCGCCGAGGATCTTCGCCCGCGCGTTGCCCTTGGCATCGGCAAGGAACTTGAAGCTCTCGCCCAGCGCACAGAACTCGCCCAGCGAGTCCCAGCGCAGGTGGTTCTCTTCCACCAGCTGTTGCACGTGCTTGGGGGCCGAGCCGCCCGCGCCGGTTTCGAACAGACCGCCGCCGTTCATCAGTTTCACGATCGAGAGCATCTTGGCCGAGGTGCCAAGTTCGAGGATCGGGAACAGGTCGGTGAGGTAGTCGCGCAGCACGTTGCCGGTGATCGTCACGCAATCCTCGCCCGCGACCATCGTTTCCAGCGTGAAGCGGGTGGCTTCGCGCGGGGCCATGATCGGAATGTCGATCCCGGCTTCTTTCAGCGCCGGCTCGACGTACTTGATAAGCTCGGCGTCATGCGCGCGCTTCGCGTCGAGCCAGAAGGCGGCCTTACCGGTCGCTTTCGTGCGGTCGATGCCAAGCTGGATCCAGTCGAGGATCGGCGCCTTCTTGGCGGTGGCCGAGCGCCAGATGTCGCCCTCGTTCACCGAGTGCTCGTGCAAGACGTCACCGTTGTCCAGAACGATGCGCACCTTGCCCGAGGCCGGGATTTCGAAGGTGGTCGGGTGCGAGCCGTATTCCTCGGCCTTCTGCGCCATCAGCCCCACGTTCGACACGGCGCCACAGGTGGTGACGTCGAGTTTGCCGTTCTCTTTGAAGTACTCGATCGTCTCGTCATAGACCGGGGCATAGGAGTTGTCGGGGATGCAGCACTTGGTCGGTGCGGCTTTCCCGTCCGGGCCCCAGCCGATGCCGCCCGCGCGGATCACGGCGGGCATGGAGGCGTCGATGATGACGTCCGAGGAGACATGCAGGTTGGTGATGCCACGGTCGCTGTCGACCATGTACATCGGGGGCTGCTTGTCCATCACGGCCTTGAGGTCGGCTTGCAGCGCCTCGTCGCCCTCGATCTTCGCTTCCAGCGACCCGATGCCCGAGTTCGGGTTCCAGCCGAGTTCCTTCAGCTTTTCTGCGTGCTTGGAGATGAACTCCTCGAGGTAGATCGCGACGAAATGGCCGAAGATGATCGGGTCCGAGACCTTCATCATCGTGGC
Organism: Maritimibacter sp.; assembly: GCA_964230745.1. Lineage (GTDB taxonomy): Bacteria > Pseudomonadota > Alphaproteobacteria > Rhodobacterales > Rhodobacteraceae > Maritimibacter. The sequence continues at coordinate 222,067 of CAXRHZ010000052.1, forward strand.
CTTGAGGTGGACCGAGAACAGGACGCCCGGTTCCATGATGTCTAGCTCGGCGCGGATGAAGTCGCGCAGGGTGGCGGCGGACATGAAGGTCGCGTCCACGACGGTGCCTTCTTCGTACTTGAGCCCGTCCTTGAGCGTTTTCTGGTTCCCGTCGTCGGCGAGGAACACGATCTTGGCGCCACCGGCTTGCGCCGCGGTGATGGTGGCCGATTTCTCGTTCGCGAAGAAATCGTTGCCGGGCATGGAGGCCACGGTCGTCCTGGAGTCCTTCGACCAGTCGCCCATCGAATGGGGGTTGGCCTTGGCGTAGTTCTTCACGGCCTTGGCGGCGCGGCGGTCGGAGTTGCCTTCGCGCAGGACCGGGTTCACTGCCGAGCCCTTGACCGCGTCATAGCGCGCGCGCACGTCCTTTTCCTCGTCCGTGGACGGCTCGTAGGGGTAGTCGGGCAGCTTGTAGCCCTGATCCTGAAGCTCCTTGATCGTCGCGTCGAGCTGCGGCTGCGATGCCGAGATGTTGGGGAGCTTGATGACGTTCGCATCCGGCGTCTTCACGATCTCGCCCAGCGCGGCGAGGTCGTCGGAGACCTTCTGTTCCTCGGTGAGGTAGTCGGGGAACTGCGACAGCACCCGGCCGGCGAGGGAGATGTTGCGCATCTCGATGGCGATATCGGCCGCCTGCGCGAAGCCGCGGATGATCGGGAGGAGCGAGTGGCTCGCCAGCTCCGGGGCTTCGTCCACCTGGGTATAGATGATGTCGGGGGTATCGCTGTTGGCCATGGAATGCTCTCCGCGTTTTCGGGATGGCACGGGGCGCGCGTGACTCGCGGTCCCGTGATGTTGGTGATCGGGTAATTCAGGCGGGGCGCCAAGTCAATGTGTGCGACGGTATACCGAAAAGATTCGCGGGGGAGGCACGGTGTCGCGGCGGGAAATCCACCTCCGAAATGCGAATTTGAGCAAATTTTCGCGGGCTTGCGTTGCGTAAGGCTTGCATCACCTTGCCCGTTTACTAGTCCGGGGTAGAGTTGACCGATCGGACAAAGATCGGATGACGCCTCGACGCGTCCAGCTTCACATCACCAACAGGGAGAAGAACATGAAGGATATGACCAGATTGGCCATGGCGACGCTGCTGTCGTCCACGATGCTGACCGGCATCGCGGTCGCACAGGACAACGTGCCCGAGGGCGTGACCCTTGCCGATGACCAGACCTTTACCTACCGCGTGCTGGACGAGCACTCCTCTGTCGATCCGCAGATCGTCGAGGACGTGACCGGGTCCGAGATCGTGCGCGACCTGTTCGAGGGCCTGATGAACCAGAACGCGGACGGCGAGCTCGTGCCGGGCGTGGCCACGGGCTACGAGGTGTCGGACGACAACCTGACCTACACCTTCACCCTGCGCGAGGACGCCAAGTGGTCCAACGGCGACCCGGTGACGGCGCAGGACTTCGTCTATGCCTGGCGCCGCGCGGCCGATCCCGAGACCGCCTCGCCCTACCAGTGGTTCATGGGGCTGACCTCGGTCGCGAACGTGGACGACGTGATCTCCGGCGACATGGCGCCCGAGGAGCTGGGCGTGCGGGCGGTGGACGACACCACCTTCGAGGTGACGCTGTCCGAGCCGCTGCCCTACTTCCCGCAGATGACGACCCACGCCACCCTGTTCCCGGCGCCGCAGTCGGTGATCGAGGAGCATGGCGCGGACTGGACCGATCCCGAGAACATCGTGTCGAACGGCGCCTACGTGCTGACCGAGCACCTGCCGAATGAGCGCTCCACCCGCGAGCGCAACGAGATGTACTGGGACAACGAGAACACGGTGATCGACCGGACCGTGGCGCTGGTCATCAACGACGAGAACGTGGCGCTGACCCGTTACCTCGCCGGTGAGCTCGACCGCACCGAAGTGCCCGCCGGTCAGTTCCCGCGGCTCAAGGAAGAGTATCCCGAGGAGGCCATCAGCTTCCCGCGGCTGTGCAACTACTACTACACCTTCAACCTGACCGATGGCGGCCCGGAGGCGTTCCAGGACGTGAACGTGCGCAAGGCGTTGGCCTATGCGGTGGACCGCGACATCATCACCGAGCGCGTGATGGCGGGCGGGCAGCCCCCGGCCTATCACTTCACCCCCGCCGCGACGGCCGGGTTCGAAGCGCCGGACCTCGAATGGATGAACATGTCGCAGGACGAACGCGACCACGCCGCGCTCGACATGCTGGCCGAGGCGGGCTACGGCCCCGACAACCCGCTCGAATTCGAGATGGTCTACAACACCTCGGAAGCGCATGAGAAGGTCGCGGTGGCGCTCAGCCAGATGTGGAAGCAGAAGCTCGGCGTGGACGTGACGCTCGCCAACATGGAGTGGAAGGTCTTCCTCGAAGAGCGGGGCAACCAGAACTTCGACCTCGCACGCGGCGCATGGTGCGGCGACTACAACGAGGCGTCCACCTTCCTCGACCTGCTCGACAGCGAGAGCGGCTACAACGACGGGAAGTATTCGAACGAGGAAGTCGACCAGCTTCTCGCCGACGCCAAGACCGCCGAGAACCCGAACGAGCTCTATGCCCAGGTCGAGCAGATCCTGTTCGACGAGATGCCGGTGATCCCGGTCTATCACTACGCGGGCGTCTACATGCTCGACAGCGACGTGGGCAACTGGCCCGTCGATAACGTCGAGCAGAACTGGTACTCGAAGGACCTCTACAAGGTCGCCGAGTAACTCCGACAGACACAAGCAAACCAGCGCGTCCCGGCACCCCCGGGGCGCGCGTCACGGTTTTGATGAGGCTGCCCCGTGATCTCATACATCATCCGGCGACTGCTGATCGCGATCCCCACGATCCTGATCCTCATCGTCGCCTCGTTCTTCCTGATCCATTTCGCCCCCGGCGGTCCGTTCACCTCGGAACGCCCCCTGCCGCCGCAGGTTCTCGCCAATATCGAGGCGCGCTACGGGTTGGATCAGCCGTTGTGGAAGCAACTCTGGGACTACCTCACCAACATCGTGCTGCATTTCGATTTCGGCCCGTCGTTCAAGTTCAAGGACCGCGACGTGAACGACATCATCGCGCAGGGCTTCCCGATCTCGCTGACCTACGGGTCGCTCGCCTTCATTGCGGCGAGCGTTGTGGGCATCGTTCTCGGCGTCGTCGCCGCGATCCGGCACAACTCATGGATCGACTACGCCGCCGTGAGCATGGGCATCGGCGCCCAGGCGCTGCCCAACTTCATCATGGGCCCGATCCTGATCCTCGTCTTCACGCTCTGGCTCGGCTGGCTGCCCGGCGGCGGCTGGAACGGAGGCCAGTGGCAATACCTCATCATGCCGGTGATCGCCCTTTCGACCTCCTACATGGGCAACATCGCGCGCCTCACGCGGTCGTCGATGCTCGAGGTGCTGAACTCCAACTTCATCCGCACGGCCCGGGCCAAGGGGCTGCCCACGCGCTCGGTCATCTGGCGCCACGCGATGAAGCCGATGCTCCTGCCGGTGGTGAGCTATCTGGGCCCCGTTTTCGTCTACGTGCTCACCGGCTCGGTCTTCGTCGACCTCTATTTCTCGACCGGCGGGCTGGGGCAGGCCTATGTCGGCTCGGCCCTGTCGCGCGACTACGCCGTGCTTCTGGGCGTCACGATCCTTTACGGTTCGCTGACCGTCGTGGTGAACCTCATCACGGACCTCGCCTATGCGTGGTTCGACCCCAAGATCCGGTATTGAGAGGCTGACGCATGGTTTTCGGAAGCTCCCAACGCGCCGCCGCCGTCGCCGACGACGTGACCGACGCGATCCCCGTGCGGGGCCGCTCGCTCCTCAAGGACGCGCAGATCCGTTTCGTCCAGAACAAGGCCGCGATGGCGAGCGTCTTCGTCCTGGGCCTCATCATCCTGTTCGTCGTGATCGGGCCGCTCTTCGCCCAGTGGTCGAACGAGGAGATCGACTGGGACCGGATGGGAGACATCGCGCGCGAAGGCGCGCCATCCCTCGCCAACGGACACTTCTTCGGGCTGGATGAGCTGGGGCGCGACCTCTACGCCCGCGTGATCCAGGCGACGCGCACCTCGCTCCTCGTGGGTCTTGTGGGTGCGGCGACCGCGCTCATCATCGGGACCGCCTACGGCCTCGTCGCGGGCTACGTGGGTGGCCGGGTCGACAGCGCCATGATGCGCTTCGTTGACATCCTGCTCGCCATCCCGCTCACCCTCATCATCATCCTGCTGCTCGTCATCGCGGGCCGGTCCTTCTTCATGCTGTTCGTATCGCTGGGCGCGGTCGGCTGGCTCACCATGAGCCGGATCGTGCGGGCGCAGACCCTGAGCCTCAAGACCCGCGAGTTCATCGAGGCCGCCCGTGCCGCCGGCGTCTCGGAGGTCAAGATCATGCTCCGGCACATCCTGCCCAACCTGATCGGCGTGGTGATCGTGTATTCGTCCCTCCTCGTGCCCGAGATGATCCTCGCCGAGAGCTTCATCTCCTTCCTCGGTCTCGGCATCTCCGAGCCCTACACCTCGCTCGGCAAGCTGATTTCGGAAGGGGCGGGGACGATGGCCTACGGCACTACGTGGCAGCTCCTCATCCCGCTTTCATTCTACGTCGCGATCATCATCACCATGTTCTTCATCGGTGACGGGCTGCGCGACGCCCTCGATCCCAAGGACCGCTGACATGAGTGTGCTTTCCGCCCGCGACCTGCGCGTTTCCTTTTCCACGCCCGACGGACAGGTGGATGCCGTCAAGGGTGTCTCGTTCGACATCGAGGCCGGCGAATGCCTCGGTATCGTTGGCGAATCCGGCTCCGGCAAGTCGCAGAGCTTCATGGCCGCGATGGGGCTGTTGCCGCCCAATGGCCGCGCCACGGGGTCGGTGACGTTCCAGGGCGACGAGATCCTGAACCTGCCCGTGGGCAAGCTGAACAAGCTGCGGGGCGCGGACGTCGGCATGATATTTCAGGACCCGCTGACCGCCCTGACGCCGCACCTGAAGGTCGGCGACCAGATGGCCGAGGTGCTGAAGGTCCATAAGGGCATGTCCGGATCGGCGGCGCGCAAGCATTGCCTCGACTGGCTGAACCGCGTGCAGATCCCCGAGGCCGAGCGGCGCCTGGGGCAGTATCCGCACGAATTGTCCGGCGGGATGCGCCAGCGTGTGATGATCGCGCAGGCGATGCTGTGCGAACCCAAGCTTCTGATCGCGGACGAGCCGACCACGGCGCTCGACGTAACTGTGCAGGCCGAGATCCTCGACCTGATGCACGAGCTTCAGCGGGAGTCGCGCACCGCCATCGCGCTCATCACGCACGACATGGGCGTGGTCGCGCGAATGTGCGACCGGATCGAGGTGATGAAGCTGGGCGAATACGTGGAGTCCGGCGACGTGATGCAGGTCTTCAACGCGCCCAAACACGACTACACCCGCAAGCTGCTCGACGCGATGCCGCGCATCGACGACGAGGGCGCGCCGGAGGGGACGGAGGCGACCGCAGAGCCTCTCCTGTCCGCCGACGACATCAAGGTGCATTTCCCGATCCGGGTGAAGGGCGGCATCTTCGGGCGGACCATTCCGCTCAAGGCCGTGAACGGCGTGACCTTCGACCTCGCGCGGGGCGAGACGCTGGGTGTCGTGGGGGAGAGCGGGTGCGGCAAGTCCACGCTGGCGCGCGCCGTGCTGCGGCTGATCGAACCCACGGGCGGGTCGGTGTCATGGCTGGGCTCGTCCTTCACCGATCTCGACAAGCGGTTGCTCACCAAGAGCCGCCGCGACATGCAGCTGGTGTTCCAGGACCCGCTCGCCTCGCTCGACCCGCGCATGACGATCTCGGACTCGATCGCCGAGCCGCTCAAGACCTTCCGCCCGGAGCTGTCCAAGTCCCAGCGCAAGGAGGAGGTGCTCGCGATGATGGACCGCGTCGGGCTGGAGCGCGGGATGTTCAACCGTTATCCGCATGAGCTGTCGGGCGGCCAGAACCAGCGCGTCGGCATTGCCCGAGCGATGATCAACAAGCCCAAGCTCATCATCTGCGACGAGGCGGTGTCGGCGCTCGACGTGTCGATCCAGGCGCAGATCGTCCGGCTGCTCAAAGACCTTCAGGCCGAATTCGGCATGTCGATGATCTTCATCAGCCACGACCTCTCGGTGGTGCGCGCGATCTCCAACCGGATCATGGTTCTCTACCTTGGGCGGATCGTGGAACTCGCCGACGCGGGAACGGTGGTCGAGGAGCCGGTGCATCCCTATAGCAAGGCGCTGATCTCGGCGGTGCCGATCCCGGACCCGGAACTGGAACGCACGCGGGAACGTATCCGTATCCCCGGCGAGTTGCCGTCGCCGCTGGACCCCAAGGCCTCGCTCCGGTTCATGCCGTCCAAGCTGCGGGCGGGGGACGCGGATTACACCCCACGGCTGAACCAGGTCGCGCCGGGGCACTGGGTGGCCGAACACGACTCGCTCGAGGATATCCTCGCCGCCGAACCGATGGTGAGCGACGAGGTGGTGGAACCGGTGCGCTAGCGCCCGTCGCGCGCCACGGCGGCGTCGATCAGCGGGCCGATCCGCGCGGCGTCGGGTGACTGGCCCAGCGGCACCTTCACGTGCCGCAACTGTCCGCCGCTCCCCTCCAGAAGCCCGTCGGGATCGGGGAGGTCCACGCCGCGCCCGAATCCCAGCGAGACGTGGCCCTTGGCCTTCTGGATGTAGCAGACCATCGCCGCGCCGGTGTAGCACGGCTGCCCCCACTTGATCGCTTCGGTGAGGGTCGGGGCGCGGGTCACGACGAGGGTGCGCAGAGCGTCGGCGATACATCGCTGGTCGTCGGTGCGCGCGTCGAACCACGCGCGGAGCTTGTCGTCCATCAGGCGTCCTCCCGGGCGCAAGCCTACACCGGGACCCGGGGAAAAGGGGAGCGTTTGGGCGTGACCCGCCCCGCGTGTATCCTCGGGCGACTCGCATCCGGAAAGGACCGCCCATGACCGCCTCCATCCTCATCTACGGTGCCAACGGATACACCGGCGAACTGGTGTCGCGACGGGCGGTCGAGATGGGCCTCGCCCCGATTCTCTCCGGGCGCAGCGGCGAAAAGGTGCGCGCCCTCGCGGACGAGCTGGGATGCGAGGCGGTGGTGGTCGACGTGGGCGACAGCGCGGGCCTGCGCCGCGCGCTGGAGCCGGTGAGCACGGTGGTGAACTGCGCCGGGCCGTTCGTGGAGACATGGGGGCCGATGACTGCGGCCTGCCTCGCCACCCGCACGCATTACCTCGACATCACTGGCGAGCACGAGGTGCTCTCGGGATGCGCCGCGCTCGACGATCAGGCGCGCGAGGCGGGGATCACCATCATGCCGGGCACCGGGTTCGACGTGGTGCCGACCGACTGTATGGCCGCGATGCTGGTCGAACGGCTGCCGGAAGCCAGGCGCATCACGCTCGCCTTCGCCGGGCTGGGCCAGCCTTCGCGCGGCACGGCCACCACGGCGGCGGCCCAGATCCCCAAGTGCACGCTGGTGCGTCGGGACGGAAAGCTCGTCCCGCGTGAGGGTCCGCTCAGCACCCATGTCGATTTCGGGGACGGGCCGGTGGAGGTCATGGCGATCTCCTGGGGCGATATCGTCACCGCGTGGCACACGACGGGCGTGCCGGATATCGAGGTATTCTTCCGCGCCCCCAAGGACACGGTCGCGCTGCTCAAGATGCCGATGATCCTCAGGCGGCTGATCGGCTCGCCCCTGGGCCGCCCCCTCGTGCGCGCGCAGCTCGCAAAAATGCCGGCGGGCCCGGACGAGGCCGCGCGCGAGAAAGGCTCCGCGCTCGTCTATGGCCGTGCCGAGACCCCGGCGGGGGAGAGTGTCGAACTCAGGATGCGCACCGTCGATGGCTACAAGCTCACCTCGATCACGGCGGCGACCATCGCCCAGGCGGCGGCGGAGGGCACCCTGCCCGCCGGGTTCACCACGCCCGCCGGGGCGCTGGGCGCCGATTTCATCCTCTCGATCGAGGGGAGCCGGATGCTGAATTGAACCGCCGGGCCTCGCGGGCGTTGATCGAGACGGCGAGGCTCGTTACAGCGGGTCTCACCTCCCTCACCGATTCTGCAGGCCCGTCCGTCCGCGCGGACCCACGGCACGCAGGCCCACGCGAACCCGAACGGATTTGCCCATGCGACTCACCATCGACGTGACCATGCATTACAATTTCGCCCGGCCGAACACCGTCTTCCTCGCACTGGAAGCGGCGCATACGGACGGGCAGGAGATCGTCGAGGAGTGGATCAACATCGGCGACGCCGCGCTCGACCGGATCGCGGGCGACTCCGGCGTGGGGGAGCGGATCTGGGCGCGGGTGCCGGGGACCGAGATGTACCTGACCTACCACGCCGTGGTGGACGTGACCCGGCCCACCGTCCCGCTCGAGGGGATGCAGGCTATACCGCTCCACGCGCTTCCGGCCGAGGTTGCGCCCTACCTGCGCCCGTCGCGCTACGTGCAGTCGGACAAGTTCCAGAGCTTCGTGAACAAGCGGTTCGGCCACCTCGTCGGCGGGACCAAGGTGGCGGCGATCCGCGACTGGATCACCCAGAACCTGTCCTACGTGCCGGGCAGTTCGGATGCGGATACCAACGTGCTGGAGACCTTCGCGGGGCGGCAGGGGGTCTGCCGCGACTACGCCCACCTGATCTGCGCCATGGTGCGCGCCGCCCAGATCCCGGCGCGCATGGTGGCCGCCTACAGCCCCGGCGTCTGGCCGCCCGATTTCCACGCGCTGGCCGAAGTCTGGCTCGACGACGCCTGGCACCTCGTGGACCCGACCGCGATGGGCCAGCCCCACAACATCGCCAAGATCGCAGTCGGGCGCGACGCCTACGATATCGCCTTCATGGATTCACAGGCGCCTGCGGGCCTCATCTACCAGGCGGTGTCGGTGGTGGAGGGGTGAGGCCGTTTCCGGCCCCGACCCGCATCATTCCGCAGGCTGCGGGACCGAAGCGTTCGCGCGGCCCAGGACGATCCAGCCGAACACCAGCATGTCGGCGAACAACACCAGTGAACTGATCGCTGCGAGCGGTTCGGCCTGCGGTGCGCCGCTGTAGATCAGGGCAATCCCCGCGACCATCGCGGCAGTCGCCGCCGCCCATACGGCGACCTGAACTTTGGCGAGACGGCTTTGATCGCGCTCCGGGTGCCAGCGGTAGTAAAGGCCCATCAGAAAGAGCGATACCCAGCCGAGCAGGTTGAGGTGGGCGTGCGCCGGCGCAGTCTGATGGTTTCCGGAAATGGCCATGGCAATTCCCCAGCCCATGCCGACGATCACCATCAAGACGGCAAGGGAAATGGACAGTTTCGATGCAGACATTTGAACTTCCTTTCTGGCTGCGGCTTGCCCGGTGCGCCAATGCTGGCCTTGGGGTCTTGCCTGTCACGACGGCACTTCACGTCTTGACCTGAGGATACATCGCGATGCTTTATTGACCGAATTGGGAAATCGTATTCAGCCCATCACTGTCATGAATTTTGCAAGCTTCGATCTGAACCTCCTGCGCGTTTTCGACGCCCTGATCCGCGAGCGCAGCGTGACGCGGGCGGGCGAGGACATCGGCCTCAGCCAGCCGGCGGTCAGCAATGCGCTGGCGCGGCTGCGCCATCACCTCTCGGACGAGTTGTTCGTGCGCCGCGCGAACGACATGGTCCCTACGCCGAAAGCCGAGGCGTTGGCAGACACGATCAGAAAGGCGCTTGCCGATATCGAGCGCGCCATCGCCGATGAGGGGCCATTCCGCCCCCAGGACCTCGACCAGACCTTCACCTTTTCCGGCGCGGACTATTTCTCGGTTCTCTTCATGCCGCGGCTGTACGGTGCGGTCGCGCCAGTGGCGCCCCGCGTGCGGTTTCGCATGGTCGAAAGCGCGACGGTGGACATTCAATCGCTGCTCCGCGACAGCGTGATCGACATGTCGCTGGAGCGCGACGTCGGCCCGCTGCCCGACTGGATTTCCAGCGTTCCGATGATGCAGTCGCCTTTCGTCGTGGCGGCGGCGAAGGACAACTCGGAGATCATGGACGCCCGGGTAAAGGAGGGTGAGGCGCTTCCGCTCGATCTGTTCTGCCGGCTCCCCCACGCTCTGCGGTCCGCGGACGGCACGATGAGCGGCGTGATCGATGCCGCGCTGGACAAGATCGGCGAGACCCGGCGGGTGGCGCTGGCGCTTCCGCATTTCCATGCGGTCGCGAACGCGGTGGCGAAGTCCGGGTTGATCGCAGCCCTGCCGGAACAATCCGCGCGGGAGGCTGCGGCCTCGCTCCCTCTCGCGCTGTTCAAGCCGCCGTTCGAACTGGCGAACCAGGAGCTTCGGCTTTACTGGCATCGGCGGCAGGACCGGTCGCCGCCCCACCGCTGGATGCGAGCGCAAGTTCTGGAAATCGCGCGGACGCTGGTCTGAAAAAAGGCCCCCCGGTTCGTCACCGGAGGGCCTCAGTCTATGCCTGACGTTCTTGTTGGAACTTTGGAGTGTCAGGCAATTCCTTACGCCGCTTCACGCAGCGGAACTTTTTTTTCCTGTTCGACCAGGGCGCGGTGGAGCACCTTGATCGCCTCATCCGCCGCGTCGCGGGGCATGAGGAACTGGACATCCACATTGCGCGGGGTCGCGTGGGCGGCGATCACGTCGAGACCGGCCTCGTCGAGTGCAGCGAGGCCACGGCCCAGCACCGACTGCTTGCGAAGGTCGCGGCCGATGGCCGAGACGATGCACTGGGAGCGCACGGCGATCTCTGCACCGGGGAAGCGTTCTTGCACGTCGGCTTCCACGCGCTTCACCGACTTGAGCGAGCCCTTGACGTAGTGGGTGATCGTGTTGGCGTTCGAGGTTTTCGACACGATCCAGACCTTGTGGCGCTTCATCGCCTCGAGGATAGCGCTGTCGTAGCCCTTCACGCCGACCATGTCCTGCTCGAACACTTCGACGCTGATCACGTCGAGGCCAGTCACGATCTCGACCCCCGGCGTGTCGCCGCGGCTGTCGTCGATCAGGGTGCCCGGATCTTCCGGCTCGAAGGCATTGGTCACGCGCAGCGGCACGTCGGCCTGGCGCAGCATCTTGGCCGCCGAGGGGTGGATCGCCTCCATCCCCAGGTTCGACAGCTGGTCGGCCACGTCGTAGTTGGTGTGGCCCAGCTTGCGCACGTTATCCTCGCCGACGAGGTTCGGGTCGGCGGAGGAGAGGTGGAACTCCTTGTGGATGATCGCCTCTTTCGCGTGGGTCTGCGCCGCGATGCGGGCAAAGGTCACTTCCGAGTAGCCCCGGTCGTATTCCTTCATCAGCCCTTCCTTGCACTGGGCGTAGCCGGTGACGATCGGCATTTCGGAGGCGAGGTCGATGTCCGCCAGCCCCTTCTCAATGCGCTGGTTCAGGTCGCAGTCGCCCTCGTCGCGCCAACCGGAGAGATCGACGAAGCGGGCCGAGATACCGGCGCGCTTGAGCATAAGGGTGGTGACGAAGGCGGAATGCGCCTCGCCCAGCCCCGACAGGAGCTCGCGCACCATTTCCATGTGCTCGGCGAGCCGGAAGTGGCCGTAGGAGCACAGGCGGCCGAGGTCGATGAGGAACGAGCGGGCGCCCGCCATCCGTTCGGCCACGAAGTCGTTCGCGTCCGCGATGTCGGCGGGGTGGTCGAGCACGGCCTTGTGTGCCTCTTCCATCGCTGCGCCGGTCTTCTTCAGCGCGCTCATCCAGGCGTGGTCGTCGCTTTCACTATCGGCGAAGGCGGCATAGACGCCCTGCTCGCCGGTCTTCTTGTGTTCCAGCAGCAGGTTGGTGATCCCGCCGAAGGCCGACACGACGAACACGCGATTGTAGGGGTCGCCGTCACGGATGAGCAGCGTATCGCGCAACTCGTTCACGCGGCTCATTGACGTGCCGCCGATCTTTTCGACTGTATGGTTTCGGTCAGACATGGGTCTTCCGTTCAGGTTGTTTCAGGCAGCGTCTTCGTCGGGGCCGGCGTAGGAGCCATCCTCGCGGTGCACTTCCTTGCCGGTCACCGGCGGGTTGAAGCAGCAGGCGAGGACAAGCGTTTCGTCGGACACCAGCGTGTGCTTGTCGTGCTCGTTGAGCGCGTACATGACGCCCGGCTTGATCTCGTGCGTCTCGTTGGTGGCGAGGTCGGTGATCCGGCCCTTGCCCGAGATGCAGTAGACGCTCTCGAAGTGGTTCTTGTAGTGGAACGTGTGTTCCGAACCGCCCTCGATGGTGGTGATGTGGAACGAGAAGCCCATCCCGTCGTCGGCGAGGAGCATGCGCACGGAGTTCCAGCGCGCGTCCGAGATGGACTTGTCGGTGTTTTTCAGTTCGTTGAAGTCACGGACGATCATCGTGGGTTACTCCGCAGCGTATTTGTGGTTTTCGTTCAGCACTTCGCGGGCGGCGTCGAGCACGATGTCGAGGCCCTTCTGAAGCACGTCGTTCGGGATGTTAAGCGCCGCGAGCACCTTGACCACTTCGTCGTCGGCACCCGACGTCTCGATGATCAGGCCCTTCTCGAAGGCGCGGCCGCAAATGTCCTCGGCCAGCTCGCCGGTGCCCACGTCGACACCGCGCATGAAGCCACGGCCCTTGAGGTAGGCGCCCGGCACGAGATCGGCGAGCTTCTGAAGACCCTTTTCGAGGATCTCGGCCTTTTCGGCGGTCGAGGCTTCCATCGCGTCCTTGTCGGCCCAGAACTTCTCCAGCGCGACACGGCCCGTGACGAAAGCATGGGTGTTGCCGCGGAAGGTGCCGTTGTGCTCGGCGGGCTTCCAGACGTCATGCTCGCGCTTGATGAGCAGGCAGGCGAACGGCAGACCGAAACCCGACAGCGATTTCGCCTGGGTGATGAGGTCCGGTTCGATATCCATGCCTTCGAAGCCGAAGTAGGTCCCGGTGCGGCCGATGCCCGCCTGGATGTCGTCGACGATCAGGAGCGCACCGTGCTTCTTGGCGAGCTTGGCGATGCCTTCGACCCATTCTTTCGACGCGGCATTCAGGCCACCTTCGCCCTGCACGGGTTCGAAGATGAACGCGGCCGGGGCGTCGACGCCCGAGGAGCCGTTGTCCAGCATGGTCTCGATGAAGGCCAGCGTATCGACGCCTTCGCCCATCGCGCCCTCGTAGGGCATGTGCGTCACGCCACCCAGCGGGGTGCCGGCGCCGCCACGCTTGCCGGCGTTACCGGTCAGCGACAGCGAGCCCATGGTCATACCGTGGAAGCCGTTGGTGAACGAGATGATGTTGCGGCGACCCGTGATCTTGCGGGCGAGCTTCATCGCGGCTTCGACGGCGTTGGTGCCGGTCGGGCCGGTCATCATCACCTTGTAGTCGTCCATGCCGCGCGGCTTGAGCACGATGTTCTCGTAAGCTTCGAGCCACTTCGCCTTTTCCTCGGTGTACATGTCGAGGCCGTGGGCAATGCCGTCGTTCGTGATGTGCTCGACCAGCGCCGCCTTCATGTCGGCGTCGTTGTGGCCGTAGTTCAGCGACGAGCACCCGGCCAGGAAGTCGATGTACTCGGTGCCGTCCGTCGCGGTCATGATCGACCCCTGCGCCTTGGCGAAGGTGGTCGGGAAACCGCGGCAGTAAGAGCGGGCTTCCGACTCGCGGCGTTCAAAAACGGGATTGTTCGCAGACTGCTTGTCTGTCGTCATAACGTGTTCCTTCGATGTCTGTGTGAAAAGGACGGGGGGCCGCGTCGCTTACGCGGCCTTCGCCATGTCACCTTCTTCGGGCAGCGTGATCGTCACCATGTGTTCGGTGTCGTGACGGCCTTCGAAGTGATCGTCCTTGGTATAGTGAGCTTCGTCTTCCAGCTCGCCGCCGTGGCGTTTGGCAAACTTCTTGAAGAGCGCCCAGGAGGCTTCGTTGTCCTCGGTAATCGTGGTCTTGAGGATGTTCGCGTCGTCGCACTCCTCGCGCCCGAAGATCTCGTCCAGCATCAGGCCGCCAAGGCCCATGCCGCGTGCCTTTTCGCTCACGGCCACTTGCCACACGAAGAGCGCATCTTCGTTCGGCACGAGGTAGCCGGAGATCCAGCCGACAATGTCGCCATCGAGCTCCGCCACCACGCAGGTGTCACGGAAGTGGTCGCATTGCAGGAGGTTGCAGTAGACGGAATTCTCGTCGAGTGGCTTGCACTCGCGGATCAGGTCCCAGATTTGCGCCCCGTCCTCGGATTCAGGTTTCCGAAGGCGGAGCTTGCCAGTTCGGGGAAGGTCTTTCGCAGTATGCATGTTTCGGTCCTCTCCAAAGTTCCTTTGGCAACCTAACTAATAAAACCGCCGATTTGTTTCAAGACCTAAAGGAGTTTTGGGCCGAAATGCGCCAAAACTCCCTGTTTTTCGGGCTATGATGCCAAATTTACTTCAGTAATGAGCGACTCAAAACCTTTACTTTCCGAATGATTTGTCTATCTAAGGACCATGATTGCATCAGACCTGATCTCCGTGGCATCACTGTCGCTGGAGGGAGAAGACATGGACCGGACCGACGTAAGCCTCATCGCTCTCAGGCGCATCCTCAGGGCGACGGAGCTGTACGGCAAGGAGCTCGCAACCGCCGCCGGTGTGACCGCGGCGCAGTTTCGCGCGCTCCAGATCGTGTCCGAGCGGGGGAGCGCGACGCCCAAGGACATCGCGGCCCGCATGGGTGTGAGCCAGGCAACGATCACGGCCCTCGTCGACAAGCTGGTGGCGCGCAATCTCGTCACCCGCGAACGGTCCGAGCGGGATCGGCGCCAGACCAATGTCACCATCACGCCTGCCGGGCAGGCCACGGTGGACGAGGCGCCCGACGCGCTGCAGCAACGCTACGTGCGCAAGTTCGAGGCGTTGGAGGATTGGGAGCAGGCGCAGGTCATCGCGTCGCTCGAACGGGTGGCGGCCATGCTGGATGCCGACGACATCGACGCCTCGCCGGTTCTGACCATGGGCGACATCAAGTCCGGCGACAAGCGGCACTAGACGGGTTTTCTTTCCCGTCCCGCTGGCGCATCGTCGCGCCATGACGGACGCGACACTTCCCCGGCCCGAGGCCGTGATCTTCGACATCGGCAACGTGCTCATCACCTGGCAGCCCGAGGACCGCTACGACGAGATGATCGGGCGGGCACGGCGTGAGGCGATGTTCGCCGCCGTGGACCTCCACCACATGAACGAGCGGTTCGACCAGGGCTTGCCTTTCCGCGACGTGGTGGTGGAGACGGCTAAGTCCTATCCCGAATTCCACGACGAGATAATGATGTGGTACGACCGGTGGCTCGACCTCGCCACGCCGCCGATCGACCATTCCGTCCGGCTCCTGCGCGCACTCCGGTCCAAGGGTGTGCCGGTCTTTGCGCTGACCAACTTCGGGATCGACAGTTTCGCGCTGTCCGAGGCGCGCGACACGTTCCTGACCGAGTTCGACCGGCGTTACATCTCCGGCCACATGGGCGTGACCAAGCCCAGTCCGCGGATCTACGAGATGGTCGAGGAGGACTGCGGGATCGCGCCCGGGCGGCTCCTGTTCACCGACGACAAACCGGACAACATCGCCACTGCCGACGCGCGCGGATGGCAGACGCACCTGTTCGAGGGGCCGCAGGGCTGGGCCGACCGCCTGATCGCGGCCGGCCTGCTGACACCCGAAGAAGCAGCCTAGGCCAGTTCCAACGCCTCGAGGGTCTGGTAGGAGAATTCCATCCCGTCGGTCATGCCGGTGTCCATCATCGCCTTGCGCGTTTCGGCGTCGGGCAGGGTCATCGTCATCACCATCCGGGTGCCCGCGCCGTGTTCGGAAAACACGGTTTCGATGTGGTTCGTCGGCGTGGGGTCGGGCATCAGCATGACCTCGTCCTGCACGATCCGGCGCGGCGCCTCCAGCGCGACGAAGGTGCCGGTGATCGCGAAGGCCTCGTCCTCCGGACCGCGATAGTCGAGGTGGTAGCGCCCGCCCGGCGTCGCGTCGAAGGCGACGATGTCCAGTGTCCAGCCGTCGAAGCCCGCCTGCCACTTCCGGACCAGGTCCCGCTCCGTATGCGCGCGCCAGACGAGCGCCGGGGGCGCGTCGAAATCGCGGGTGATGACGAGCTGGGTGTCGCCGACCAGTTCGAAGGTGAGGGGCTTGGGCATGTTCTATTCCTTTCCTGAAAGGTCTTTCTTCATTTCCGCGGCGAGGACCGCGTCCAGCCGGTCGTAATTCGCGGTGAGCGCGCGGCGCAGCGTGTCGAGCCAGGCCTCCAGCTCCTCCAGCGTGCCGCCGGCGAGTCGGCAGGGGCGGCGCTGGCCGTCCACGCGGCGGGTGATGAGGCCCGCGGCCTCCAGCACCTTGAGGTGGTGGGAGATGGCGGGCTGGCTGATGTCGAACGGTGCCGCGATCTCGCTCACCGTCATCTCGCCCCCCGCCAGCCTGTCGAGGATCACGCGGCGGGTAGGGTCGGAGAGCGCGGCGAAGGCGGCGTCCATGTCGGCGAATCGTGTTTCCATGGCCATTTATATAAATGACCACTGATAAAAGGCAAGCCCGCGCTTTACCGTTGCGTCAGGCGCCCCCAAACGGCACAGTTGCACCAAAAATGAGCGAGCAGCAGTCATGGCCTGGACAATCGTCGGCATCGTCGCCCTCATCTCGGTGGCCCCGTTCATCCGCGAATGGTTCCGCGCCCCGGTGTCCTCCGCGCGTCACGACATCGAGGACGGGGGATTTGCCGAGTTGTCGGCGGGCAAGACCTATTATCGCTGGTACGGGGCACCGACTTCGCATGTGATCGTGGTGATCCACGGGCTGACCACGCCGCATTGGGTTTTCTCCGGCCTCGTGCGTGGGCTGAACCTGTTAGGCTACCAGGTGCTCGCCTACGATCTCTTCGGGCGCGGGCTGTCGGACCGGCCGGGCGATGCGCAGACACCGCAGTTCTTTCTCCACCAGTTGAACGAGCTCCTGATCGAGCAGGGGCTGGACGGTCCCGTCTCGCTCCTGGGTTATTCCATGGGCGGGGTGATCGCGGCGCAGTTCGCCGTGACCTATCCCGAGCGGACGGACCGGGTGATCCTGCTGGCGCCCGCCGGCATCGACTACACCCCGGCCGAGCCGCTGCGCACGGCTGGCGCGGCGGGGATGCTGGGAAGCTGGCTCTGGCGCATTGTCGGGACCCGGTCCCTGCGCCGGGCCGCGCGGCGCGATGCGCAGGCGCCGACCGTGATCCCGGATCTCGAAAAGCGCATGTCGGAGGAGACGGGGCGGCGCGGATACCTGCGCGCGGTCCTGTCCGCGCATCGCGAGTCGCTGGCCATCGATCTCGAAAACCTGCACCGCGACCTGGGCAAGACGCAGATCCCGGTGCTCGCCATCTGGGGCGGGGAGGACAAGACGATCCCGCTCACCTCGATGGGCAAGATGACCCAGTGGAACCGCAACGCGCGCCATCATGTCGTGGACGGCGTCGGTCACGCCCTTCCGCACGCCGCCCCGAACGAGATCATCGCGGCGATCACGACGTTCTTCAGAGAGGTCTGACCACCGTTTCCAGCGCGGCGGCGCCCCGGTGCTTGTGCCGGCGGGTATAGACGTAGGCCGCGAAACGGGCGGTGAACCACTCCATGCGGGGTGCTTCCACGATCACGCGGTCCGTCCAGACGCAGCCCTTGCCGGTGCGCTCCGGCTGGATCGACAGGGTGTGGTCCCAGCGCGTGACCTGCGCGTTCTTCTCACGGCTCTGGATCACCCGCGCCTCGCGGTCGAGCATTTCGACGAACATGGTGTGACCCGGGTTCTTCATCACGCCGAAAAGGGTGATGTCCACGACGTAGGTTGCGCCCTCCTCAACCACACCTTTGGGAAGCCCCTCGTAGCGGGCGATGCCCTTCATCGCCTCGACCATCTCGTCGAAATGAATCGCCTCGTCGAACACGGTATCCGCGTCGCGGGGGTAATGGGCGGTGACGGTGATTTCGCGGGCCAAGGGGCGTCTCCTCGCAAGTTGCGGCGACACAAGACGCCGCCGGGCGCCGGGCCGCAAGCCCCAAAAACGACAAACCCCCGGGCAGGAGCCGCGGGGGTCGTCTGGCCGACATGTCGACCGGATATCGCTCAGGCCTCAGAGAAGGCCTTCGCGTTGCGCTTTCTTACGGGCGAGCTTCCGCTGACGGCGAATGGCTTCCGCCTTCTCGCGCGCCTTCTTCTCGGAGGGCTTCTCGAAATGCTGCCGAAGCTTCATTTCACGAAACACACCCTCACGCTGGAGCTTCTTCTTGAGAGCCCGAAGCGCCTGGTCGACGTTGTTATCGCGAACCGATACCTGCATGTGGTTGTCACCACCTTTCTAGGTTTGAGTTGCAAGAGAAATTGCAGGAGCGCGCCTTATAGCGTCCATCCCGGGCTTTGTCCAGATTCGCATGAAACCGGGCCGCGGCCCCCGGCGTCCCTTGAAGCACCCCGGTCCGCGTGCCACTTATTCCGACATGACACATGCTGATCAACTGCTCGACGCCGTGCAGATGCACGTCCCTTTCGATGGCTGGAGCGAGGCGGCGCTGAAGGCCGCCTGCGAGGATACCGGCATACCGCTGGACGAGGCGCGCGCGCATTTCCCGCGCGGTGGCGTGGACCTCGCCTTCGCCTATCACGAACGCGGTGACCGGCAGATGGTCGAGGCGCTGCGCGAGGCCGATCTCTCGGCGCTCAGGTTCCGGGACCGCATCGCCTTTGCCGTGCGCACGAGGCTCGAGGTCGCGGACCGGGAACTGGTGCGGCGCGGCATGTCGCTCTTCGCCCTGCCGCAGCACGCGGCGGACGGGTCGCGCGCCTTGTGGAACACTGCGGGCCTGATCTGGGAGACGCTGGGGGACACCTCGGACGACATCAACTGGTACACCAAGCGGGCAACGCTCTCGGCGGTCTATTCCTCCACCGTGCTCTACTGGCTCGGGGACGAGAGCGAGGGAAACGTGGCGACCTGGGCCTTTCTCGACCGGCGGATCGAGAACGTGATGCAATTCGAGCAGGTGAAGGGGCGCGTGCGCTCCAACGCGCTGGTCGATGCCTTCATGAAGGGGCCGGGGCGCGTGTTCGACCATATCCGCGCGCCGGGTACGCCGCGCTCGGGCTATCCCGGTCACTGGGGCGGGCGCGGACAATGAGCCTGCCCGACACCATGCGCGCCGTCGAGATTTCCAAGGCCGGCGGACCCGAGGTCCTGACACCCGTGAAGCGGCCCGTGCCCGAACCGGGGCAGGGCGAAATTCTCATCAAGCTGGCCTATGCCGGCGTGAACCGCCCCGACGCGCTGCAACGCGCGGGCATGTACGCACCGCCGCCGACGGCGAGCGACCTTCCCGGCCTCGAAGGGGCGGGCGAGGTCGCGGCGGTCGGCCCCGGCGTGACCCGGGTGTCGGTGGGCGACCAGGTCTGTGCGCTGCTGCCGGGTGGCGGCTACGCCGAATACGTGACCACGCCCGCGGCCCATGCGCTGCGCGTGCCCGAGGGCATGGGGCTGAAGGAGGCCGCCTGCCTGCCTGAGACCTATTACACGGTCTGGTCCAACGTTTTCATGCGCGGCGGGCTCAAGGCGGGTGAACGGTTCCTCGTTCACGGCGGTTCCTCCGGGATCGGGACGACGGCGATCCAGCTCGCCAGCACGCTGGGCGCGCGCGTCTTCACCACCGCCGGGTCGGACGAGAAATGCGCGGTCTGCCGCGAGTTGGGCGCCGAGGTGGCGATCAATTACCGCGAGCAGGATTTTGTCGAGGTGCTGGGCGAGGCGGGTGGCGCCGACCTGATCCTCGACATGGTGGGCGGCGATTACATCCCGCGCAACCTCAAGGCCCTGGCGGATGAGGGGCGGATGGTCCACATCGCGTTCCTGACGGGACCGAAGGCCGAGGTGAACTTCGCGCAGATCATGGCGCGGCGGCTGACCGTCACCGGCTCGACCCTTCGGCCGCAGTCGGACGCGGCCAAGGCGAAGATCGCGGAGGAGCTGCGCGCCCATGTCTGGCCGCTGCTGGATGCGGGTCGGGTGAAGCCGATCATGGATTCGACCTATCCGCTCGAAGATGCGGCCAAGGCGCATGCCCACATGGAGAGCTCCACCCATATCGGCAAGATCGTCCTCGAGATCTGACGCCCCCGGGCGCGGGGGCCGCAGGCCCGCGCGCCCGCCGCGACGCGCCACCGCAGGTGGTGCGGCGCAAATCCTGCGCGCGCGCAGCGCGCTCCATGCGGTCGAACACGGGCTCGTGAGGTCCGGCGGCCTCGCATTTCCTTAGCTATAGGCCCATATCCGGGGTATGCTGCGGCGCAGCGAAGACGGAAGGAGCGGGCGATGGACGGAACGACACTCAACACCGTCAAGGTCGACGTGGCCCTGCAGGGCGGGGGCGCGCACGGCGCCTTTACCTGGGGTGTGCTCGACCGGCTGCTCGCGGACGAGACGGTGGAGATCACCGCGCTCTCCGGGGCCTCCGCCGGGGCCATGAACGCCGCCGTGGCGGCCTCCGGCCTCGCCCGTGGCGGTCGCGAGGGCGCGCGCCGCTCGCTCGCCTCGTTCTGGGAGGCGGTGAACACCGGCGCGCGCACGCTCGCCCCGTTCATCGCCGTCTTCGACGAGTTTCCCAAGTGGACCTCGGCCACCGCGTCCTGGCTCAACCTCCTCTCCGGCGCGCAGCTGTCGGTGACGCCGCACCCGTCGAACGGACGGCCCGCGCAGATGCTGCTGGAAGAGATCGTGGCGGACCATGTCGATTTCGACGCGCTGCGCAGCGCCGACGCCCCGCGCCTCTTCGTCTCCGCCACCAATGCGAAATCGGGGGCCGCGCGCATCTTTCGCAACGACGACGTGTCGGTGGATGCGCTCATCGCCTCCGCCTGCCTCCCGCTGGCCTTTCCGGCGGTGCGCATCGAGGGCGAGGATTACTGGGACGGGGGCTACAGCGCCAATCCGCCGCTCGTCCAGCTGGTGCAGGAGAGCGGGAACCACGACCTGATCCTCGTCACCGTGAATCCGATCAGTCGCCGCCGCACGCCCTCTTCACCTGACAAGATCCCGGACCGGATTTCCGAGCTCACGTTCAACCAGACGCTGACCAAGGACATCCGGGCGATCACCATGCTCAAGGCCGAGCTGGACGGGCGCCCGCCGGTCTGCGGCATCCCGTTCATCCAGGCCATCGCGAACCTGCGCCTGCACGAGATCCACAACGAGCTGGCGATGCGGGAGTTCGACCCGAAGTCCAAGATGTTCCCGTCGTGGTCACTGATTACCGGGCTCCACAGCCTCGGGGCCGAGACGGCGGCGGACTGGCTCGGCACCCATCGCGGGTCGCTGGGGGTCGCGAGTTCGGCGAAGCTCGAGGAACGCTACCTCTGACGCGGGCCGTCGCGAAGGCGCACCCCGGCCTGGGCCATTTTCTCCAGTGCGGCGGCGAGGGACCCGTCCGCGTCGATGCCGCGGCAGAGATCGGTGCGCACGGTGACCGAGAATCCCAGCCGCGCCGCGTCCATCGCGGACCAGCCGACGCAGAAATCCGTGGCGAGCCCGACGAAGGTAAGCTCGGTCGCCCCGCGATTGCGCAGGTAGCCCTCGAGCCCCGTGGGGGTGCGGTGGTCGTTCTCGAAAAAGGCCGAGTAGCTGTCGATCTCGGGCCGGAAGCCCTTGCGCACGATCAGGTCGGCGGGGTCGGTCTCCAGGTCCTTGTGGAACGCTGCGCCGTCCGTACCCTGGATGCAGTGGTCGGGCCAGAGGACCTGCTGGCCGTAATCCATCTCGACCATCTCCATGGGGTCCTTGCCCGGATGGGACGATGCGAAGGAGGAATGGCCCGCAGGGTGCCAGTCCTGCGTGAAGACGCGGATCGGGAACTGCCGGATCAGCCGGTTGATGCCCGGCACGATCTCGTCACCCCCCGCGACGGCGAGCGCGCCGCCGGGGCAGAAGTCGTTCTGGACGTCGATGACGATGAGCGCTTCGGACATTGGATCACCCGTTGAAGCGCGCGGTGATCCGGCGCCCGCCGCGCGAGAAATCCACCCGCCACCAGCGCGAGCCCTCTTGGATGACCGCCTCGAAGGCGTCGCCCGAGGTCACCGTGACATGGTTCACCGCGTGAATCACGTCCCCCCGCTGGAACCCGGTGCGGCGGGCCGGTCCCTCGGCATTGACGACCACGACACCCTTGGAATCCATCGGCTGACCGAGGTTGCGCGCGATGTCGGGCGAGAGGGGCGACAGGGTGAGGCCCTGGAACGGGCCGGGCGTGGTGATCGCGGTGAGGGCCGCGTCGATCCCGCGCGGTGCGGCGGCGAGGGTCACGCGGGCCGTGTCGAACCCGTCGCCGGTCATGAAACGCACCTCGACCGTCTCGCCCATCGGGTGGGTCGCGAGGCGGAAGTCGAGCTCGGCCGCCGCGTTCACCGGCTGGTCCGCGACGGCGATCACAACGTCCCCGACCGTGAGACCCGCCGTGGCGAAGGGGCTGTCGGGATGGATGTCGCGGATGAGCACGCCCATCGGGCGGTCCAGCCCCATCGCCTGCGCGATGGAGGCATCGACCACCTGAACCTCGACCCCCGACCAGGGCCGTTCGAACCTGTCGCGCCCGGCCGCGGCCTGGGCCACGACCTGTTTCACCAGGTTGGCGGGGATGGCGAAGCCGATACCGTTCGACCCGCCCGAGCGCGTCACGATCTGGGTGTTGATGCCGACGAGGTCGCCCGACATGTCCACCAGCGCGCCGCCGGAATTGCCCGGGTTGATCGGCGCGTCGGTCTGGATGAAGTACCGTCCGCCCTGCAAGAGCGCGCCGCCGCCCTGGCCGGTCCGTGCGAGGCCCGAGATGATGCCGGACGACACCGTCTGACCCACGCCGAACGGGTTGCCGATGGCGAGGACGAGGTCGCCCACGGCGAGGTCGTCGCTGTCTGCGAAGTCGAGCGCGGGGAGGTCCGCGCCGCCCTCGAGCCGGATCACGGCGAGGTCGGCGGCCTCATCCGCCAGCACGAGCCGCCCGTCGTATTCGCGCCGGTCGGCCAGAACCACGCGAATGTCGGTCGCGTTGCCGACGACGTGGTAGTTCGACACGACCAGCCCTTCACCTACGATCACGCCGGACCCGAGCGAGTTCTGTTGCTGGGGCGGAATCTCGAAGTCCCTGAAAAATTGCGAGAAAAACGGGTCGTCCGAGAAGGGATTGCGCCGTTCCACTACGCGGGACGCATAGATGTTCACGACCGCCGGCGCCGTCTCCTCGACCACCGGGGCGAAGGAGAGCTGCATCTGCGCGGGGCTCTCGGGCACCTGCGATTGCGCGGCCGCGACGGTGGGCAGGATGGCGAGACACAGGGCGAAAACACGGATCATGGGCACCTCCGACTGCAGAATGATTTGGCGCAGCGTTCGGTCGAATTCAAGACAATGCACCGATCCGGCCCCAAAGCCGCCCCAATCCGGGGCGAGGCTGTGCCCATCGAACGTGCTGCCACTCCGGATTTCGACGATGACCCACGAAACCTACGAATACACCCTGACGACCGCCAAGGGGTTTCTCCTGATGGTGATCTGCGGGCTCATCACGCTCTGGGCGGGCTACATGGCCGCGACGCATACCGGAAGCCTCGCCATCGGCGGGCTCGAATTCGGGATGCGTGGCGCGACCTTCGCCTATCTCGCGCTCGCCATGGTCACCGGCTGGGTCACTTTCGATGAGGTCCGGTCCTGGATGCGCCCGGCAGAGCGCAAGGCCCCGATCGTGCTGGACGCCGAGGCGATCTCGGCGCCGGCCCAGCCCGACAACCCGGCCGTGCTGCGCCTGACCTACAAGGGCATATCGGACATCAAGACGCGGCTCGTGTCGGGCAACCGGGTGATCGAGATCCGGCACATGGACGGCAATCTCACGATCTCCGGCTCCGCCCTGGGCTCGCGCGAGGCGTTCGACAGCCTGCTCCAGTCGCTCCAGGCGCGCGTGGCGCTGACCCGGGGCTATCGCTACTGAGGCCCGAGCGGGCTTGATCGGAAACCGCGCCGGGCGTAAGCCCCGCGCCATGTTCACCGTCTGCGCCCTGTATCATTTCACTCCGTTTGACGATCCCGCCGCGATCAAGGGACCGCTGGCGAAGTTTTGCTGCGCCCGCGGGATCACCGGCTCGCTCCTGCTGGCGCGGGAGGGGATCAACGGGACCGTGGCGGGGAGTGCCGATGCGATCCGGGAGCTTGTCGCCTATATCGACGCGCTGCCGGGCTGTGCGGGCTTCGACTACAAGCTGTCGCAGGCGTCCGAACAGCCGTTCGGGCGGATGAAAGTGCGGCTCAAGCGCGAGATCGTGACGATGGGCCAGCCCGACGTCGATCCGCGCGCCGCGGTGGGGCATTATGTCGATTCCGCTGACTGGAACGCCTTGATCTCGGCCCCGGACGTGGCGGTGATCGACACGCGCAACGACTACGAGGTCGCCATCGGCACTTTCGACGGTGCGGTGGACCCCGAAACCGCGAGCTTTCGCGATTTTCCGGCATGGTGGGAAGCGAACAAGGAGCGGTTCCACAACAAACGGATCGCGATGTTCTGCACGGGGGGCATTCGCTGCGAGAAGTCGACCAATTACCTGATGAGCCAGGGCGTCGAAGACGTTTTCCACCTCAAGGGCGGGATCCTCAAGTATCTCGAGGAAGTGCCCGAGGACGAGAGCCTTTGGCACGGCGAATGCTTCGTCTTCGACGGGAGGGTGAGCGTGGGTCACGGGCTGGTCGAAGGGCCGCATGAAATGTGCCACGCCTGCCGCCGACCGATCCTGCCCGAGGACAAAACGCGACCCGAATACGAGGAAGGCGTGTCCTGCCACCAGTGCATCGGCGAGTTCGATGACGCGCGGCGGGAACGGTTCCGCGAGCGGCAACGGCAGATCGCTTTGTCGAAGGCGCGGGGTGAGAAGCACCTCGGACCGCGCTAGGGGGTTCGCCGCGGGCTGAAGACCGCGCCGAACCGGGGGGGGGGGGGGGGGGGGGGGGGGGGGGGGCGG
>CAXRHZ010000053.1:0-121941 GCA_964230745.1 Maritimibacter sp.
CACGCAGGTCTCGTCGATGTCGAGGGCATCGTCGTTGATCCGCGCCTTGTAGTCGTCGATATCCTCGAACACCACCGCACGCCCCCGGTGTTTGAGCAGGTGGGGACTGGCGGCCGAGGGCTTCAGCACGGCCCCCTGCGGCGCGAGGTTGCCCTTTACCACCGCGATCCCGCCCTGGGGTGTCAGGGCCTTGTCGAGTGGCAGGATCACGTCCTCGTTCCAGTTGCGCACGTCCTTCACCTCGTCCCAGATCGTCCCGCCCGAAACGGTTAGCGCCTCCTTGTGGAGCTGGCCGCCTTCGCCGAGGCGTTTGAGCACGACCGGCAACCCGCCGGCATAGAAGAACTCCTCCATCAGGTACTTGCCCGAGGGCATGAGGTTCACGATGGTCGCCACGTCGCGCCCGCACCGGTCCCAGTCGTCGAGGCTCAGGTCGACCCCGACCCGTCCGGCGATGGCGAGCATGTGGATGACCGCGTTTGTCGATCCTCCGATGGCCCCGTTCGTGCGAATGGCGTTCTCGAACGCCTCTTTCGTCATGATGTCGGACGGCTTCAGGTCGTCCTTGACCATCTGCACGATCCGGCGTCCGGACATCTGCGCCATGACCCGCCGGCGGCTGTCGACCGCCGGGATCGCCGCGTTTCCCGACAGCGCCATGCCCAGCGCCTCGGTCATGCTGGCCATGCTGGAGGCCGTGCCCATCGTGTTGCAGGTGCCCGAAGAGCGGCTCATCGATTCCTCGGCCTCGAGGAATTCGTCCTGCGTCATCTCCCCCGCCTTCACGGCTTCGGAGAACTTCCACAGGTGGGTGCCGGAGCCGACGCGCTCCCCCCGGAAATACCCGTTCAACATCGGCCCGCCCGTCACCACGATGGACGGCAGGTCGGTCGAGGCGGCGGCCATCAGGAGCGACGGCGTGGTCTTGTCGCACCCTACGAGCAGGACCGCCCCGTCGATCGGTTGCCCCCGCATCTGCTCCTCGATCGACATCGCGGCCAGGTTGCGAAACATCATGGCAGTCGGGCGGAAGGTATTCTCGGAGGCGGAGAAGGCAGGGACCTCGACCGGGAATCCCCCGGCCTCCCAGACCCCGGCCTTCACCTTTTCAGCCAGTTCCCGCAGATGACCGTTACAGGGCGTCAGGTCGGACCAGGTGTTCATGATCCCGATGATTGGGCGCCCGTCGAACAGGTCGTGCGGATAGCCCTGGTTCTTCATCCAGCCGCGGTGATAGATGCTGTCGCGCGAGGTGCCGCCATACCACTCTTGCGAGCGCAGCTTGCGCGGCCAGGGTGCGGGTGTGAAAGCCATGTCTCAGCCTTGCTTGGATTTGTTGTAGACGTCGAAGATCACGGCCGCGAGCAGGACGAGGCCCTTGATCATCTGCTGGTAGTCGATCCCGATCCCCATGATCGACATGCCGTTGTTCAGCACACCCATCAGGAAGGCGCCGACCACGGCCCCGACGATGGTGCCCACGCCGCCGGACATCGAGGCCCCGCCGATGAACACGGCCGCGATCACGTCCAGTTCCAGCGCGAAGCCCGCTTTCGGTGTCGCGGTGTTCAGCCGGGCGGCGAAGACGAGACCGGCGGCGGCAGCAAGAACGCCCATGTTCACGAAGGCGAGGAAGGTGAGGCGTTCGGTCTTGATCCCCGAAAGCTTCGCCGCCTTCTGGTTGCCGCCCAGCGCATAGATCCTGCGCCCCAGCACCGTGCGCTCCGTCAGGAAGGCATAGATCAGGGTGAGGACGCCCATGGTGATGAGCACGTTCGGCAAGCCCCGGAAAGTCGACAGCTTGAACATGATGAAGAGGATCGCCCCGACCACGATCACGTTGCGCGCGATGAAGAAGCTGCGGGGCTCGTCCACGATGCCATAGGCCCGGTTGCGCGCGCGGTTGCGCATGCCGCTCCACACGATCGCGGTGGCCGCGACCACACCGAGCGACAGCGCGAGGACGTTCACTTGTCGCGCATCGAAAAGGGGGGCGAGCGTCTGGCCGATCCCGGCCGGGAAGATATCCGTGACGAACCCGTTCGCCAGCGCCTGGAATTCGCGCGGGAATGGCCCGACCGACTGCCCTTCGAGAAGCAGGAGCGACAGCCCGCGGAACACCAGCATCCCCGCGAGGGTCACGATGAAGGACGGGATCTTCCAGTAGGCGACCCAGTAGCCCTGCGCGGCGCCGATCAACCCGCCTGCGACGAGGCAGATCACGATGGCGAGCAGGAACGGGATGTCCATGTTGACGATCATCACGGCGGCCAGCGCCCCGATGAATCCCATCACCGAGCCCACCGAAAGGTCGATGTTGCCCGACACGATGACGATGAGCATCCCCAGCGCCATGATGATGATATAGCTGTTCTGAAGCAGCAGGTTGGTGATGTTGACCGGACGCAGAAGCGTTCCGCCGGTCATGATCTGGAAGAACGCAATGATCGCGAGCAGCGCGAACAGCAGCCCGTAGGTGCGCAGGTGTCCCAGTAGATATTCGCCGATCCCCTTGGGTCCGGTCTCGGTCGTCGTGGTGTCCGCAAGCGACATGTCTTGTCCCCCCTATTCGGTCACGATGAGCGACATGATGCGCTCCTGGCTGGCTTCTTCGGCGGTCAGTTCGCCGACGAGAGCACCTTCGTTCATGACGTAGATGCGATCGCACATGCCCAAGAGTTCGGGCATTTCGGACGAGATCATCAGAACCCCTTTCCCCATCGCGGAGAGCTGGTTGATGATCCCGTAGATTTCGAATTTCGCGCCGACGTCGATCCCGCGTGTCGGCTCGTCGAGGATCAGGACCTCGGGCTCGGCAAAGAGCCACTTGGAGAGCACCACCTTCTGCTGGTTCCCGCCCGACAGGTTCATGACCTTCTGAAAGACGCTGGGTGTCCGGATGTTCATCGCCTTGCGATACCGTTCGGACACCTCGGTTTCCTCGTTCTCGTCGAGGATGCCGCGGCTCGACACGCCCTGAAGATGCGCGAGCGAAACGTTACGACTGATCGGTTCCTCGAGGATCAGTCCGAGGCTCTTTCGGTCCTCGGTGACATAGGCGAGGCCCGCATCGATCGCCCGGTCCACCCGGCTCACGTCGGCTTCCTGCCCCTTGATCCGCACCGTGCCTGAAATCTTCTGACCGTAGGAACGGCCGAAGATGCTCATGGCGAGCTCGGTGCGCCCGGACCCCATCAGGCCCGCGATCCCGACGACCTCGCCGGCGCGGACGTGGAAACTTGCGGACTTGATGACCTGCCGCTCGGCATGTTCCTGATGAAAGACGTTCCAGTCGGTCACATCGAACAGGACGTCGCCCGCCACGCGTTCCCGCTCGGGGTAGCGGTGTGCCATGTCGCGCCCGACCATGTCGCGCACGATGGCGTCCTCGGTGATCTTCTGGGTGCGCGCATCCATCGTCGATACGGTCGATCCGTCGCGGATGACGGTGACGGTGTCGGCCACACGCCGCACTTCGTTCAGCTTGTGGCTGATGATGATGCTCGTGACTCCCTGCGCCTTGAGCTCGAGCAGAAGGTTGAGCAACGCCTGGCTGTCGCTTTCCGACAGCGCCGCCGTCGGCTCGTCCAGGATCAAGAGACGCACTTCCTTGGAAAGTGCCTTTGCGATCTCGACGAGTTGCTGCTTGCCCACACCCAGCGTGTCGACCAGCGTCGTCGGCGCCTCGCGCAGGCCGACCTTGCGCAGCAGCTCCTCGGTGCGCCGGAAGGTTCCCTGCCAGTCGATGACGCCGCGCGTCGCCTGTTCGTTGCCCAGAAACAGGTTCTCGGCAATCGACAGAAGCGGCACGAGCGCGAGTTCCTGGTGAATGATGATGATACCGCGCCGCTCGCTGTCTGCGATGTCGCGGAACTGGGCGAGGTCGCCCGCGTAGTGAATTTCGCCCTCGTAGCTCCCCGCCGGATAGACCCCGGACAGGACCTTCATCAGCGTGGATTTCCCGGCCCCGTTCTCACCGACGAGCGCGTGGATTTCACCTTCGCGGACGGTCAGGTTGACCTCGTCGAGCGCCTTGACCCCCGGAAAGGTCTTGGTGATCGAGCGCATTTCAAGAAGTGCGGACATGACACCCTCTCGGTCGTCTGATCGGCCCGCCCGGTCCGAAGTCCGGGCGAGCCAGGGAGGATCTCTCGGATCTTATTCGATCTGGTCCTTGGTGTAGTAACCGGACTCGATCAGCCTCTCTTCCCAGTTGTCGGCAGTCACCGGCAGCGGTTCGAGGAGGTAGGACGGAACGACCTTCACCCCGTTGTCGTAGGTCTCGGTATCGTTGATTTCCGGCTCGCTGCCGGTCAGGAGCGCATCGACCATGCCCACGGTCACACCGGCCAGCGACCGGGTGTCCTTGAAGATGGTCGAATACTGCTCGCCCGCGAGGATCGACTTGACCGACGGGATTTCCGCGTCCTGCCCCGTGACGATGGGCATTTCCATGTCGCCGGAGCCGTAGCCGACGCCCTTGAGCGAGGACAGGATACCGATGGACAGCCCGTCGTAGGGCGACAGCACGCCGTGGATCGTCTGATCGGTGTAGTTGGCGGACAGGAGGTTATCCATCCGCGCCTGCGCGACCGCGCCGTCCCAGCGCAGCGTGCCCACCGTGTCCATGCCCATCTGACCGGAAACGATCTCGATCGAGCCGTCGTCGATCAGCGGCTGAAGCACGCTCATCGCCCCGTCGTAGAAAAAGTAGGCGTTGTTGTCGTCGGGCGAGCCGCCGAAGAGTTCCACGTTCCACGGGCTCACGTCCGGGAACCGCTCCTCGAGACCGTCCACCAGCGTCGTCGCCTGCTGCACGCCCACCTTGAAGTTGTCGAACGTGGCGTAGTAGTCGACGTTCCCGCTGTCGCGGATCAGCCGGTCATAGGCGATGACCTTGATGCCCGAGGCCGCGGCGTTCTCAAGCGCGTTCGACAGCGTGGTGCCGTCGATGGCCGCGATCACGAGCACGTCCACACCCTTGGTGATCATGTTCTCGATCTGCGCCAACTGGTTGGGGATGTCGTCCTCGGCGTACTGGAGATCAGTTTCGTAACCCGCGGCCTGGAATTGCTCGACCATCGAGTTGCCATCCGAGATCCACCTGGCCGACGATTTGGTCGGCATTGCGATCCCTACGGTGCCGTCCGCCACGGCCGCTGTCGCGAGCATGGCAATGGCGCTGGCCGAAGCCAGAATCTTCTTGAAATTCATGATGTTCCTCCAACTTGAAACGCTCAGGTCAAGCCTGCGCTTCGTCTCCCGTTCGGGTCCTCCCGAACCCGTGAGCAGGCGTAGCAGCGGGCGCGCATAACGCTCAATTCGATTTTGTGACAATCTGCATTACAGTTGTGATATACGTCTCCCATGGACTTCGCTCATCGCCTGAAACCCGCCCACCTCAACCTCTTGATGAAGATCGCGGAATCCGGCCAGCTTCAGCGGGCCGCGCAGATGTCGGCGATGTCGCAACCGGCGGCCTCCCGGATCCTTGCGGATGTCGAGGACCGTGCGGGCGGCCCCTTGTTCGAACGTCACCCCAAGGGCATGGTGCCGACGCCGCTGGGCGACATCTGTATCCGGCACGCCAAAATCATCCTCGAGGAATACGGCGCGCTGGACGAAGACGCCCGCAGGATCACCGCAGGCGAGGCCGGGCGCGTCCGGGTCGGCGCGGTCACGGGTCCCGCCGTCGGGCTGCTCATGCCAGCGGTACGGGGGGTCAAGGCCTCGGCCCCGGACATCGAGGTGACGATCGAGGTCGGGCCATCGGTCGAACTGATGCGCGGACTGGTCGAAGGCCGGTTCGATTTCGTGATCGCCCGCATCCCCCCGGAATACGACTCCCGCGAGTTCCGGCTCCAGCCCGCGCGCAGCGAGGTCGTCACGCTCCTGGTGCGCCCGGAGCACCCGCTGGCGGGCCGTGAAGAGGTGAGCCTTGCGGACCTGCTCGACCACGAATGGGTCGTTCAGGAAATCGGTTCGCCCATCCGGCAGGCCGTGGAAGCCGCCTTCCACCGTCAGGAGCTCGATACGCCTGCGAGGGTCACGAATTCCTCGTCCCTGGTGGTCGCCCTCTCGCTGCTCGCCGCAACCGACACCATCGCGCCCCAGTCCGAGGAAGTGGCGCAGATGCTGACGGGCAGGTCGCTGGGCGCGAATATCGTGTCGCTGAACCTGGCGGACCCGATCATGGTTTCGCCCTGCTTCATCATCCAA
The DNA here is from genome assembly GCA_964230745.1 of Maritimibacter sp. Lineage (GTDB taxonomy): Bacteria > Pseudomonadota > Alphaproteobacteria > Rhodobacterales > Rhodobacteraceae > Maritimibacter. Next base: position 6,220 of record CAXRHZ010000053.1, read on the forward strand.
AACAGGTTCCGCCAACTGCCCCGCGCGGCCGATCTCGTCCTCAACGCGGTCTTCGAGACGCTGTAAGGCCCAGCGCTACAGGTTCAGCGTCGTCAGCATGAACCACTGGCGCAGGTCGTCCTTTACCACCGGTTCGAATACCTCGTTCAGCGCACGGACCGTCAGCCGGATCGTGTCCCACTCGGTCTTCGCGTCGACAACCGGCACGGGGTCGAAGAGCCGCACGTCGAACGCCGCGCCCGCCCGGCGGGGCATGATAACCGGGACAAGCACCGCGTCACTCCTGATCGCCAGCTTCACCGCGCGGGCCGCGTTCGATCCGGGCGCGACCGGACGCCCGAACAGCGGAAAGCGCGAAGATCCGTTGTGGATCTCGTCGATCATGAAAAAGCCGTGCGCGCTCCCGTTGCCCAGAAAGCGCGACAGGTGGATGGCGCTCCTGCGTCCGGGCGGAAACGCATAGACGCCGCGCCGTTTGCGGGAGCCCTCCACGACGGCATTGCTGAAGCGGCTCGCCTCCGGCTGGTAGGGGCCGATGACCGGACGGTCCATCGCGGTGTTGAGCAAGCCGAACAGGGACTCCCACGATCCGACATGGACGGAGACGAAGATCACCGTACCGTACCGTTCGGCGAGTGCGGCAAGATCCCTGTCGAGCACCTCTGTGCGTGTGGCCCGCGCGATCTTCCCGACCGAGGCGAACTCGGCATAGATGCGCCCGGTGTTGACCCACCAGTCCGCCAGCAGGACATTCGCCGCACCCTCATCCACGCCTAGGAGTGTCTGCGTGTTCCGGCGCATCTGCGACAGGAACGGCGCGCGACCGTAGACCCGGTGCGCCACGCGCCCGAGCCGCCCGCCCAAACCCGACACGACACCTGAAGGCAGCGCGCGCATCAGGTGGTGCATCGCCACCTTGCCGGAGCCGATCAACGGATCGCCGAGCCAGTACCATCGCCACGCCTTGCGCTGACCGGGCCGCGCGGACCATGACCAGGCGAGCGGCGGCGCGGGCGGGCGCGGTGCGCGCGTCACGTCGAACGGAAGGTCCGCGACGGACTGCGGATTCTTCGGCGCGGGGGGGCGCATCAGCGCTTGCGCAAAATCATCGGCAGCGTGTCCCCCGGGCGCAGGGTCAGCCGGCAATGCGGCCTGACCTCGGTGCCCGGTTTCAGCTCCGGCCGGAACCGCTGCGCCAATACGGCCAGCGCGAGGATGGCCTCGGACTCCCCAAACACCATCCCCGCACAGATGCGGGGCCCGGTTGCGAACGGGATATAGGCATACTTGTTGGGTTTCTTGAGGCGCGCGCTGCCCGCCGGCGCGAGGAAGCGGTCGGGCAGGAAGGCATCGGGATCCGCCCAGAGCTTCGGATTGCGGTGCAGAAGCCACGCGACCACCATGAAGAGCGACCCCTTGGGAAACACCCGGGGCCCGATCTTCACATCGCCCATCGCCTCGCGGGCGAGGATCGGGACCGGCGGGTAGAGCCGAAGCGTCTCGGCGACGACCGCGCTCGTGTAGGGTAGCCGCGCGACATCGGCGAAGGTGACCGCACGCCGCCCCACGACACGGTCAAGTTCCTCCTCCAAGCGTGTGCGCGAGACCGCATCCTGCGACAGGATGAACCAGGCCCAGGACAAAAGATTGGCAGTGGTCTCGTAGCCCGCCATGAAGATCACGGCCGCTTCGTTGCGGATGACCTTGCGCGAGAGCGGCGCACCGGTTTCGTCGCGCGCGTCAAGCAGGGCGGCGATGACCGTCGCATCGTCGGGCTTCCGCTCGGCCTCGAACCTGTCGATGATCCGGTCCAGAACGTTGCGGATGCGCCGCGCCGAGCGCCGCACGCCAAAGCCGCGGAAGCGCGGGAACCACTGCGGCAGGCCGATCATCGAGGCCATGTCGAGCTGGTCGATCCGTTTCTGGTATTGCGCGAAGCCCTGCACGATCTCGCGCGCATAGGCATGGCCGAGCGTCTGGCCGAAGATGGCGCGGCAGATCACCTCCGAGGTGAGCTCGGCGAACTCGACCGATGCATCGATCTCCGCCCCCTCGCCCAAGGCCTCCCACCGGTCGCGGGTCTCCTCCATGACCTGGATCATCACCGGGGCGAAGTCGGGAACCTTCGAGGCGTGGATGATCGGCGCAACGATCTTGCGCCGCGCGCGCCAGACCTCGCTGTCGCTCACGAACAGCCCGTCCCCCAGCAAAAGTTCAAGCGCGTTGCGCATCTGCGGGCTCTTGCGCTGCAACAACGGGTGGTTGTCCTGGAAGACCTGTTTCACCAGGTGCGGCGCGTTGACGAAGGCCACGTCTCGCGACAGCACCTTCACCCAAGCGATGTTCTGCGAGAAATCGGCCGCTGACCACATGTCGAGAAAGCTCCGCCGCGCCGAGAGCACGCGTTTCAACGTGGAGGGCTGGGTAGCGAACCGATCAGGGTAAGGCGGTACGTAGGGCGCAGTATCGGTGCCGTCCAAAGTCCTGAATCTCCATGTCGCTGGCCGGGCGCCGGCTTCATCGAGACATCCGACGGGGTCTTTCGCGTGGACGCGCTCATCCTTCGCTCGAAGATATGTATTAGCGAAGTCCCCCCCGTTTGAATAGCCTTTTGCGGCAACACGCGAGCCGCCGTTTCGCGCGGTCAGACGAGGATACGTCTGAGCCCCGCTTGCGTGCGCGTGAGCGGACCGAGGTAGAGTTCTTCGAGCGCCGCCGCCTCGTCCTGAACCGCCGACACGCCGGTGTTGAGCGCCGCGACGACCGCCCCGCGCGCATTGAACAGGGGCACCGCGATCGAGCGCAGTCCCATTTCCACTTCCTGGTCGATCACCGCGAAGCCGGACGCGCGCACGCGCGAGATCTCCGCCATGATCGCTTCCGGGTCCGTAAGGCTGCGCGGCGTGCGCGGGGTCAGGTCCGAACGCTCGACCAAGGCCCGCGCCTCGTCCTCTGCGAGCGCAGCAAGGAGGACGCGACCCATCGACGTGCAATGGGCCGGCAGCCGAGACCCCGGCATCAGCCCGATGGACATGACCCGGCGTTGGGCGGCGCGGGCGAGATACACGATCTCGGTCTCGTCGAGGACCGACACGCTCGTGGATTGCCCGATCTGCTCCGACAGCTGATCGAGCCAGGGCTGCACCAGTTGCGGAAGCGGCAGCGCGGCGAGCGCCCCCATCCCCAGCCGCAGGATGTTGGGTGTGGGCGTGAAGAACTTGCCATCGTAGTCCGCATAGCCTTGGTGGTGCAGCGTCAGCAGACACCGCCGGGCGGTCGCCCTGTCCAGCCCCGTGCGCCGCGCCACATCCGTGATGGTCAGGCGCGGCGTCTCGGCGCCGAAGCATTCGATGACCTGAAGGCCTTTCGCGAGGGACGCGATGAAATCCGTGGGTTTGTTCGGCATGCGCACAAATGAAGTCGCAATATGAACAAAGGTCAACATGTGAACGAAAGCACTGGCCGGGTCGCCCGGCCTGTCCTACCCCGTAGGCAAAGGAGGACCGGACATGGACAAGACCCTTTCCTCGCCTGCCGAGGCGGTGACCGCGATCCCGGACGGGGCGACGGTGATGATCGGCGGATTCGGCGGCTCCGGCGCACCCATCGAACTGATCCACGCGCTGATCGACCAGGGGGCGAAGCACCTGACGGTGGTGAACAACAACGCGGGCAACGGCCACGTCGGCCTCGCTGCGCTGATCGAACAGGGGCGGGTCGACAAGCTGATCTGTTCCTTCCCGCGCTCGGCCGACCCCAGCGTCTTTGTCGAGACCTACAAGGCGGGCAAGATCGAGCTCGAAATCGTGCCGCAGGGCACGCTGGCCGAACGCATCCGCGCCGGTGGTGCGGGCATTCCTGCGTTCTACACGCCCACGGCCTTCGGCACCGAAGTGGCCGAGGGCAAGCCGATCGAAGAATTCGACGGACGCTCCTATGTGCAGGAACGCTGGCTCAAGGCGGATTACGCACTCATCAAGGGCGAACTGGGCGACCCGCACGGCAACTTGACCTATCGGATGGCCGCGCGGAATTTCAATCCGATCATGGCGACCGCCGCGACAACGACCATCGCGCAGGTGTCCAAGGTCGTCCCCTTGGGCGGCATCGACCCCGAGCACGTCATCACGCCGGGTATTTTCGTGAACGGTGTGGTCGAGATCGCGAACCCCGCGCAGGAAGAAGACCTCAACCGGGCGGAGGCCGTGTACCCATGATCGACATCACCGACATCAAGCTGTCCAACGCCCAGATCGCATGGCGCGCCGCGCAGGACATCGAAGACGGGGCTTACGTGAACCTCGGCATCGGCTTTCCCGAAATGGTCGCGCGGTTCCAGCCCGAGGGCAAACAGGCAATCTTTCACACTGAGAACGGCGTGCTCGACTTCGGCAAGGCGCCGGAGCCGGGGGATGAGGACTGGGATCTCATCAACGCCGGGAAAAAGGCGATCACGCTCAAGCCGGGGACGAGCTTTTTCGACCATGCCGACAGTTTCGCGATGGTGCGCGGCGGGCATCTGGACCTTGCCGTGCTTGGTGCCTACCAGATCGCGCAGAACGGCGACCTCGCCAACTGGTCGACCGGCAAGGGCGGCATCCCGGCCGTGGGTGGCGCGATGGACCTCGTCCAATCCGCCAAGCGCATCGCGGTGGTGACGGATCACGTCACCAAAAAGGGCGATCCAAAACTGGTCGAAGCCTGCACCATGCCGCTGACCGGCGTGGGCTGCGTCACGCGCATTTATAGCTCACTGGCCGTCGTCGACGTCGAGGGCGGGCGGTTCGTGCTTCGCGAAAAGATCCCCGCGATCTCGCGGGACGACCTGCAATCCCTGACCGGCGCGACGCTCTACACGGACGGCCCGGTTATCGACCTGATCTGCCCGGAGGAACTGGCATGACGAACGTTTACATCTGCGACTACATCCGCACCCCCATCGGCCGCTTCGGCGGCAGCCTCGCTAGCGTGCGGGCCGACGATCTGGGCGCGATCCCGATCAAGGCGCTGATGGACCGCAACGACATCGACTGGGCCGCCGTGGACGAAGTCTATTACGGCTGCGCCAACCAGGCGGGCGAGGACAACCGCAACGTGGCGCGCATGTCGGCGCTCCTCGCCGGTCTGCCCGACACCGTGCCCGGCACCACGATGAACCGGCTCTGCGGGTCGGGCATGGACGCGATCATCACCGCCGCACGGGCGATCCGCGCGGGCGAGATCGACATGGCCATCGCGGGCGGCGTCGAAAGCATGAGCCGCGCGCCCTTCGTCATGCCGAAAGCGGAGGCTGCGTTTTCGCGGTCGAACGCGGTCTATGACACGACCATCGGCTGGCGCTTCGTGAACCCGGTGATGAAGGCGCAATATGGCGTGGATTCCATGCCGGAGACGGCCGAGAACGTGGCCGAGGATTTCAACATCGCCCGCGACGATCAGGACGCTTTCGCGCTCAGGTCCCAGAACAAGGCCGCCGCCGCGCAAGAGAGCGGGCGGCTGGCGCAGGAGATCACGCCTGTCACGATCCCGCAGCGCAAGGGCGAGGCGATCGTGGTGGACACCGACGAGCATCCGCGCGCCACGACCATCGACGCGCTCGAGAAGCTCAAGACCTTCGTGAAGGCCGAGGGCACGGTCACGGCCGGCAATGCCTCGGGCGTCAATGACGGCGCAGCCGCGCTCATCGTCGCTTCGGAAGCAGCGGTAAAACAGCACGGCCTCACCCCCCTCGCCCGCCTTCTGGGCGGGGCCACCGCCGGTGTCGCGCCGCGCATCATGGGTTTCGGCCCCTCGCCCGCGTCCAAGAAACTCATGGCGCGGCTGGGTCTCACAACCGACGACTTCGCGACCATCGAGCTCAACGAAGCCTTCGCCTCGCAGGGGCTCGCCACGCTGCGCGATCTGGGCATCGCCGACGACGACCCGCGCGTGAACCCCAACGGTGGCGCCATCGCTCTGGGCCACCCCCTCGGCATGTCCGGCGCGCGCATCACGGGGACCGCGATCCACGACATGAAGCCGGGCGAGAAGAGCCTGTCAACCATGTGCATCGGCGTCGGCCAGGGCATCGCCATCGCGCTGGAGCGCGTGTGAGTCCTTCAGTCGCCCCGACAGCGCTCAGTCGGACAGCGAAAGTTCCATGCGGCAGTTCAATCCAGCCAGTGTGAGCTGCCTTGGGTTGTCCAGCCGCAGCCGCACCCCGATGGTGCCACTTCGCGCGTCGATCACCTCATCGATGACATCCAGGGTGGCGATGAAACGCCCGCCGACGGGCTCTTGGGGAAGGATCGCCACCTCGTCGCCTTCCTGGATACGGCCCAGCACTTCGAGAGGGAGAAACGCCTCGACGCGGAGCGGGTCGATCATCGCGATCGTCGCGACGGTATCGGTCTGGGCGACGTATTCCCCTACAGAACTCTGCACGTCCATGACCACGCCATCCAGAGGGCTGCGTAGAACGAGCCGCTCCAGGATCGTCTCCGCCCGCTTGAGCTCGAGTTCGGCAGCATTCTTGTCCTCGCGCGCCTCGGAGACCCGCAGCCGCGATATTTCAAAGGCTGCTTCGGCTTGGGATATCTCCTGATCCGGCAGCACACCCCGCTCATTCAGGGTACGGGCCCGGTCGAGATTTCCGCTCTCGAATTCGAATTGAGCCTGAGCCAACTCGACCGAGGTCGTCGAATTGGCCCTTTGCCGTGCCAGCGCGGCCGTCGATTGTTCGATCGCCGAGTCCATACGTGCGATCACCTGGCCTTCGTCGATCCGGTCCCCCCGGTCTATACCGATCTCCTCGATGATGCCAGCGGCCGCTGTGCCCAGTTCCACGACCCGCCAGGGCGCGATCAGGCAATCGTATTCCTCTGCAGCGGCGGGCGTTGCCATGGTCAGGACCAGAAGTGCGGCGCGAAAATCAATCATTGTAGTTCCCAAGAATGGTGACGGCATTTCGGCAGGATCGATCGAACTCGAACAGGCGACGGCGCATCTGACGGTCCGACGCGATACGACGCCTGTCCCTCATGCGGAACAGGAGACGGCGCAAAGGCGCGAGCCAGGCATACCGATGCGCGAAAAGATCCAACCTCCCCGGCGCAGGCGCGTCGGGCTCCAGTTGCGGCACGAGAATACGACGCACATCGGGGGCGGTGGCCCAATCCGGCCAGGTATGACCTTTCATCGACACGACCGCTGATGGCATTCGTTCCGGTCGCGCGCGTGGCGCAGGCCATTCGAGGGAGAGCCCAGTCACCTCGCGCAAGGCAGCAGCCTCTTCCCGCCGCCCACCGGACAGAATGATCCGCGTGTCGTCCTGCGCCCCGACCATAGCCGACAGGAAATCGACGTGGAGACAGCATTCCGCGCGTGGCTTAGGGGAGGCGCCCACACCTTTGAGCCCGTAAGCCTGTTCAAGCTCAACCGCATATCTGTCGAGATCGCGCACGAAAGCGGACATTCTGGGGTACTTGCAAAGCGCTGCCCGCAAGGGAATGCGATCTAGTGCAGGCGCCTTCTCCTTGTTCGTCCCGATCCGAAAACGCGCGCGCAACAGGTTCTCAGGATCCAGCGCTTCGAGGCGAGAGCTCTGCACGGCGAGCGCGTCGCCCACTTTCACATCCCCGTCCTTCACGACGAAGTCCTCGCCCTCGCGCCACAGGTGCAGGCAGGCCAGTCCGGCCCGCACGGCCAGTTCCGCGCGCGCCGGGTTCGCCCATGCCGGACCCATCGTCGACGTCAGCAGGCCGAGCCGGTCGCGGCCAGCGGCAGTAAGCTCCGCGTCGCCGCTGCGGAACCGAAAGTCGTTCGCCCCGAATTGCGTGGCGACACCGAGGACCCCCGAAGCGGTCAGCGACGCGGCGGACCGGCTATCCTCTTTGCCCGTCAGGACGATCCCGGCGAGCGAGCGTTCGATCAGCGTGTCCTCGCCGTCCAGAACCAGCACGAGTTCGATGTCACTGGGCTGGGGCAATCTTGCCGCTGCTTCCAAAGGCCCGAGCTTAGAAAAGCCGCGCCGGAGCCCTTGTTGCACGTCACCGGCCAGCCGGCCGCGCAAAAGATCGAGGGCCGCATCCTGCGCGCCCACGAAAACTGCTTGCGCCTGATAAGCGTGGACACGCTCGCGCACGGTCATGCGCGGTTGGATACGCGCGCAGGAAATGCCCATAGGTCCCAGCACCGCAGCAAGCTGACGGTCAATCTGCAGGCGGCCCTCGTCGAAGGACAACACGTGGACCTTCCCGCCCCGCGCGACAAAGGTAGAAATCGTGTGCGCGATCACGCCGAAGTCGTGGCCCGTGCTCTGGGTGGCGCGCCCACCTGCGGCGAGGTCTTTTCCAAGCCGTCCAGCGGCGGCGCCACCTTGGTCCCCAAGCAGGGCGTCGAGCCGATCCGCATCGTATTGAACGGGACGCGGCCGCCCCCGCGACCTTTCCGGCGCAGGCAAGGCGCGTGATTGAAGCGTGACCTCAGACATTGAACTCGCTCAGGAACAACTGCCGCAGTCTTAGGAAGGCCTGCTGACCGATCGGCACCGGCTCATGCTGGAATTTCACGCGGATTTTCTCGCCGACCCGGCGACGCTGCTCCACGCGTTCCGGTCTGATCTCAAGATGGAACACGTCTGTCAGCGCGGCGGGCTGCCCGTCTTCCCCCTGTGCCACGGCAATGTCACCACCCCCCATCACCGACAGCGCCAGGGACGGCAACTGGGTCGAAGAGGCCGGCACCTCGCGCACCAGTTCGCCCCGCCCCTCTACGCCGCCATCTCCGACGGACATGAGGCGGACGTCGTCGAGAGAGGCTCGGACGAGATCGACATCCTGCTGGCTGACCGCGACCCGCACCGTCGCCTGATCGGGCGGGATGACGAAGCCCAGCCGCTCCCCACGCATCAGGTACCTGTCCGTCAGGTCGCCCGAGAGCGCGAGCGAGAATATCCCGCCGATACGCGCGTCGAGCGTGAGGGCCGCGATCCGATCCTGCGCCTCGGCGATGCGCCTCTCAACCTGATCCAGTTCAAGCTGCGTGACGCGCTGGGCCACACGGTCATCGACGAAATCCGACTGGATCTGCGCTTGAAGGGCCCTGCGCCGGGCCTGCAGCCGCGCGAGCTCTCCTTCGGTCCGCTCGTTGTCCAGCCGGTAAAGGACCTGTCCCATTTCGACCGCCTGCCCGTCCGCGACAGCAATCTCGCGCACGAAACCGTCGGACCCCGCGACGACTTCGCCCCCCTCCGGCACCCACACGACGCCCCAGGTGAGCGTGGAGCGTGGGGCCGGAACCACGAAAAAGAGGAAGGCCAACACACCTGTCGCGGCAATGGCGCGCAGGATCACACGCACCCGTCCGCCCTTGAGCCGCGGCGAGAAGAACAGGAATTTCAGCATGTTGTATATCGGCAGCAGCACGAATTGCGCGACAGCCCAGGCCGCCAGAGCGACACCCACGAAGAACAGCATCTGCGACACGGCCAGTGCGATCGCGAGCACGATGACGATGCGATAGAGGAACGCCGCGATGGCGTAGAACACCAGCCACCGCTTTTCGCCCGCCTGCGTTTCCGGCGTGACGGAGTCGTCGAGGAACAGCACATAGCGCTGCACGAGGTATTTGAAATAGGCGTTACTGCGGGTGCCGAGGTTCGGAATGCCGATCAGGTCCGACAGGATGTAGTAACCGTCGAAGCGAAGCAGCGGGTTGAGGTTGAAGACCAGAGTGCTGACCGACCCGATCAGGGCCGCGTTGTAGAGGCCCGCGCGCACCATCCCCGGTTCGACCCGTGCCCACAGAATGATGGCGAGCGCGGCGAGGAACAGCTCCACGTACATGCCCGCGGCCGACACGATGGCGCGCCTGAGCTTGGTGTGAAACTCGTTCGCGGCGGTCGCGTCGACATAGGGCACCGGGATCAAGACCAGCAACATGATACCCATTTCGTGCACCTCGCCGCCCCATCGCCTCACGGCGAGCCCGTGGCCGAACTCGTGAAACAGCTTGAGCACCGCGAAGATCGCCGTCATTGCCAGAACGTTCTCGGCGGACAGCAGGCGGTCCATCATGTTGGCGGACAATTCGTCGCTATTGAGAAGCGCGGTCGTAATCCCATAGCCGATGACCACCAGCCAAACCAGAAAGCCGATGCGGGAAAAGATGGCGCGCCCGAGCGGGGCGAGCCGAACGAGCACCCGGTCGGGATCGAACAGGGGAAAGCGGATCGCCAGAGGCGTGCGCATTTGAGCGATGCGCCGACTGCGTTGAAGCTTGGCCGCCTGATCGTAGAGACGTTCGGCGTCCGCCGATCCCTCGCCCACCATCAGGCCGAGCGTGGACAACTGGGTGAGGAGCCGTGTCGCTTCGCCCTCGCCCGGCGCCATGTCACCCAAGACGGCCTGCGAGGCCTCCAAGGCGGCCTCGACCGACCTCTCGCCGTCGAGCAAACCGACGAAGTGCCAGGCTTCGGGCGTGACCCGGAACTGCCGCCCGGAAGTCGCATCGCGGATGATGTACCAAAGCTGGCCGCGCACTTCCTGCCGGTCGATACGAACATGCGGCGCCAGTCGCGGCCTGAGCGCTGCGAGGTGTTGCCAGTATGGATTGATGGGATCAGCCGTCATCGCTCCGCCTCACGGCATCCAGCGCCACAACTGCATGCGCATCCAATTCTGCGCCCGGCGCGTCCAGGTCCAGATGAGCCGCGCCTCGCCCGCATGTATGCGCGCCGCCCCCTCCATGCCGGGGCGCAGTTCATCGACGGGGGCCTGCAACTCGGCTTCCACGACAAAAGCGTTTCGCCCCTCCTCGGGCACCGTCACGGGCGTGATCAGGGTCACCACGAAGGGCATCGGCGGCTGTGGACGCGCCGCAAGGACAAGCTGGCCCTTCTGTCCTTCGCTGATATAGCCGATGTCCTCTTCATCGACCTGAAGGCGCACCTTGTAGCGGTCGAGCGGTGCGATCTGGAACAGGGCGTCGCCCAGCCGCACGCCGGACCCGAGCGATTGGGAGAGGTCGCCTGACAGAACCAGCCCATCGAACGGCGCGCGGATTTCACTTTGCGCGAGCTTCGAGCGGGCGAGTTCGATCTGCACGTCCGCTTCGTCGATCTGGGCCTCGTAAACCCGCGCACGGGCAATGTCCCGCTCTGCAATCGCGCTTTGCCGTTCGGCGCCGTATTGTTCGCGCCGGTTCTCCCAAGCCGCGAGTTCGAGTTGCAGATCGCTGTCGTCGAGCGTGGCGAGCAACTGATCTTCGGACACGACGTCACCGGCACGAATGAACGCATCGGTGATATAGCCATCGAAGGGGGCCGAGACCACGCGCTGCACCTCGCCTTCGAGCCGCGCGTCGGCGGGGAGCCGAAAATCGACCGTGAAGACCCAGAAAAAAGCGACCAGACCAGCGAGCGCCAGCACGGCGAGCTTGCGGCCAAGGTATCGCGGGCCGAGCAATCGCCCGGCCTGTGTCCAGACCGTGTCGGCGAATTTCGTGACGATCCAGCGTTCGTCACGTCGCCTGAGGTCGAGTACGCGCGCCGCTGCCAGTCCCGCAGCCTCGACCAGCCCCACGTCCTCGTTGCCAACGACCTTGTCCGGCGGATACTCCGCCGTGATCGCGCCGAGCCACCCGGTTTCGTCATGCAACGGCACGCTGATGATCGGTCCACCGGACCCGCTCGCGGCGGCAAGCTCACGGTGCCGTATGGTGACCTGCGGTGCCTCGCCTTCACCCCCTGCCCCGTGAACGATGACCGCTTCCTGGTCCATCGCTTCGTCCATCGCGCCGACGATGGACCGGACGAGCGCCTGTCGACGGTCCGGCTTTGCGACGTGGGACATGGCGAGGATCTTGCTCTTGCGACCGGAACGCCAACCGAGCGAGACACGCTGCGCGCCCAGACGCTCAGCCGCCTCGGTCGCGAAGGCCAGCGCGGCGCTGCGGTATGAGCCACCTTCCAACGACACCGCGATCAGGTCGAGCGCGGCAAGCAGTCGTTCGGCGTTTTCCGACAAGGCGGCGCGCGATTGCGCCGCGAACCGGTTTTCGAGCCAGACTGAGCCCCATTGAACCCTGCGCAGCGACTCCTGCAGTTGCCGATCGCTTTGCAGGTTCACCGTATAGGCGGACACGGCGAGCAACTCGTCGCCGAGAATGACGGGATAGGCGAATGCGGCGATCCCCGCGGCCTCGTCCCGCCGCACGATCCCGCTCTTTTTCTTGGCCGCCGATTGCGCAGCTTTCATCGCCGCCGCGCCGGGTGCCGCGCCTTGCGGCCAGAAGGCCCTCGGCTTCAGCGTCCCGTCACTGTCGGCGACAACGAGCGTGGCGTTCTGGGCTCCGGGCAATTGCCGCGCCTGCAGGGCGAGCCAGCTTTCGAAAAAGGCCGCCTCGTCCTTGCCCGACAGCATGTTCCGCCACAGCGAACTGTCGAGTTGAAAGACTTCTGCGCTTTCGGTCGTGCCTTCCATCTAAGGCCACCGGACCTAGTTCAATTCGATTTCGACCCGTCCGCCACGGTTGCGGGCGCCGAAGAGGCCAAATCGATATTCACGTCGCCGAAGCGGCTTTCGTACTCCTTCATCACCGCCGTCAGCAGCGTGAGGAGCCGTTTGGCCGCATGCGGGTTGAGGATGATCCGGTCGGACAGCTTGATGTCGAGTTGTCCGTCGGTGGCATTCCAGGTCTGGTTCGTTCCGAAGAACAGCGTGAACTCTTCCCGGCTCGAAATCGCGTTCACGACGTTGGCGTAACTGGTCGACATCTGGTCTGAATTCCAGTTGACCTTGGGCGTCGGACGGGTCGGCTTCGGATCGGATTGATCGTTCATGTTCACTCCCGGTTTTACTTTATTTTACAAGCGGTTGTTTGCACGCCAAGTGCCCCTCGAGCCTAGCTGACGTGGGGGCACAAAGCTACTTTTTTTCCCGAACGAACCGTTCACTCAGCGGCAACTTTCGTCGGGTCGGCAATGGTATCGAGGTCATCCAACTCGTAGAGGAAATCGGGCCGTGTCGACTTGTTGCCTTTGTCGCCCTTGGTTTCGGTCGGTGCCGGGGCGACAGGTTCCGGATCGGTGGTCCATTCGATGATGAGCGAGCCGTCATCGGCATCGTCATCCTCGGTGAACCCAGCGAAGTTCAGCCGCTCACCTTCCGACAGGAACGGATCCATGACCGAGCCTTCTTCGGCATGGTCGTGGTCGTAGTCGAGCTGATGACCGATCTCGTGCAGGAGCGCGGACAGAAGGTCCATCCCCTCGCCCATGTCGGCGTCGTCCTCCGGTGTATCGTCGATGAACCAGCCATGTCCGGCGGCATTCAGATCCACCAGAATGCGGCCATCGTCGCGGCTGCTGGCAAGCTGGTCGCCCGCAAGATCGGTGAGTAGGAAGTCGTCGACGGTGATGCCGAGGTCTGCGACCGTCACCCCAAGCTCCTCCGCCCACATCTCAAGCGCGACCGCGGCCATTTCCTCCAGCTCGGCCTGGTCCAGCGTTTCGCCCGACTGGACGCTCGCCGTTTCCGCCGCCTGGATCGCCGAAACCTCGTCGATGTCGTAGGCCGGATCGTCGCCGCGGATCACGAAGCTGTCGAAGGTGGTGGTGCCGCTTTCGACGTAGAGGCCCACGCCGCCGTCATTGAGGATGGCGTTGTAGAGGTGGCCCGCGACCGAAGTTCCGTTGATCTCGACGTTGACCTGCGTGCCGCGCATGTTCAGCACGAATTCGACCGGACCATCGGTCTCAAAGGTCGCCGTCGCATCGACGCTGACCTTGCCGTTGGACACGTGGCCGATGACCAGTTCGTCCGTCGTGCTGTCGTAGGTGGCGAATTTGTACTCGGACGTCGAGTAGTAGTCGAAGACGAAGCCCGACGACCCGGTGCCGTCCAGAACCGCTTCGAGCTCCAGCATCGAGAAGTACTGAACGTCCACGGGCCGCACCGCGATGGCCGGATCGCCGGTCGGCGTCCCGACGAGCGTGGTGCCGTTCGTGGTCCACATCGCGGTTTCGGCGCTGAGGTCGCCCATGTTGTCGGCGAAGTCGGCCGGCCATTCGAACGTGATCTCGGGCGGCAGTTTCTGAACCTGCCAGTCGTCGAACCGCGTGGTCGAATTGTCGGTGCCCAGTCCGATGTAGCCGGTGTTGAGCGCCGCGCCGAAGTCGAGCGACGTGGCGTTGGCCTGATCGACGTAAAGCGTCGCGACCGTGCCGAACATGACCAGCGTCAGGTCGTAGTCCGTTTCGTGCTTCAGTTGCAGGTTCGACTGGGTCAGAACCTCCCATCCGCCTTCGGCCGTATGCTGACCGATCTGCAGCTTGTCGGTGCCGACTTCGATACCGGCGAACTTGAACTCGGTCTCGGACTGGATGTCGAAGAGGATGTAGCCGTTCGACTTGAAGCCCGCCTTGTCCTTGTCGGCGTTCACCGTGGCGAGGATTTCCATGTAGGTCGGCTGCTGTTCGTCCAGCGGGAAGATGCTGACCGCCTCGCCGTCCAGCGTGGTCGACGCGTTGTAGACGCCGCCTTCGACAGACCAGGTTCCGGAGGTGGGTGCAAAGCCCTGACCGTTGCCGTTGCCGCCACCGCCATTGCCTCCGCCGCCGCCCTGAAGCGGCTCGTCCGCGAAGAGTGCCCGGCGCATGATTTCGCGCTGGCCCTGAAGGTTGCCCGCCTGCGGGTCCGCTGGTGCGCCGGTCTGGTCGCCCCAGTCGAAGTCCTGCTGGCGCACCATGCCAAGCTCGCCGAACGGCTCATAGTTGCGGTCCACATCCGGCGCATCGGTCCGCGCGTCGGCCACCTTGTGCATGAGGTAGAGGCCAAAGTCCGGTCCGGTCTGATCGCCGCCATCGGATTCCGACAGGTCGAGCAGGAACTCGGCCAGATGCGGCTGGAGCGAGCGCGAGATGTGGAAGGCGCCGAACGGGCTGAAGGGCACGATGTAGGAGTTGAACTCGCCCACCCAGTCAATGGCCCGGTCCGCCCCGGTGTTCAGGATCAGAACGTCGCGCCCTGCGCCGCCATAGGCCTGATCGGCATAGGCCTGGAAGGCATCCGGGTCGGTGTTCAGCATGCCCGCCGTGTCGTGCTGGTCGTCCATGTTCAACAGGTCGTTGCCACGACCGCCATACATGTTGTCCCGGCCCGTGCCGCCGACGATCCAGTCGTTGCCGAGGTCGCCGAAGATGCGGTCGTCGCCATCGGTGAAGAGGTCGACGTCATCGTCCGGGAAGTTGGTCTCTTCATCACCCTCGTTCGCGTCGAAGTTCAGGATGAACTCGATCTCGTTGCCGGTCAGTTCGTCGATCGGAACCGAAAGGCCAGTCACCGGATCGACGAACACCCGGTCACGCGGGTTGTAGCTGTCGTAGGCTGCGAATTCCGCCGACACGTCACCGAAGTTGCCGTTGCCGTCACCGTTCGCGGCAGTCTTGCCCTCGTGGCGCAGGATGTTACCGGGGTTGTAGATCGCGATGGCATACCAGAACGGATCGTCCTGCACGTCGTATGCGGCCCCACCGACCAGCGCAGTGCCCTCCTGAGAGGATTTCAGGAGGTCGTTGACGCCTCCGAAGTCGTCGCCCTCGGCATCGTAGTAGATCGAAAGCGCCTCGGCGCCCGAGATCGCGTCGTCACCGTCGCCGCCATGCATCCAGTCGGTGCCGAAGCCGCCGAAGATGATGTCGTTGAACTGCTGATCCTCGCCGGTCGTGCCGGTGCGGAAGGCGAGCAGGTCGACGCTGTAGCGCAGGCTGTCAGCCTCGTTGATGATGTCGCGCTGGAGGTTGCCCGGCGTCGAGATTTCGAGGTTGACCTGCAGCTCTTCGTTGATGCCCCAAAGCTCCTCGACCATGAACGCGGTCGCGTTCGGGCCGCCGCCCGGATCGGACGGCAGGCGGCTGACCTTGAGCAGGCCGTCATCGCCAAGGATGCCATCCTCGCCCGAACCACCGTAGAGCACGTCGTTGCCGCGCTCGCCGTGGAGCGAGTCGTTGCCCGCGTTGCCGAAGACCACGTCGTCGCCGGTCTGACCGTGGATGAAGTCGTCGCCGTCCTCACCGAAGATCAGATCGCCCGCGCCGTAGCCCGAAACCGCCAGCAGGTCGGCCATCGTGAAGCTGCTTTCACCCGTGCCGAGGTCCGCCGTGAACTGGGCCTGATAGCCGTAGTCCAGAAGATCGACCGGGCGCGGAATGATCGTGCCGGAGGTGTCGTAGTTGAAGTCGCGGTAGTCACCGTTCGCATCGACGAGGCGATAGATGTTGCCGTTGTCGCCAAGGATCACGTCGCTGTCGAAGCCTGCGGCTTCCGAAGTAACCGCACCGCGTGCCAGCCGCGCCGCATCGCCTGCGGCACCGTAGATCAGGTCCGCGCCATCGGGCCGCGCCGGGTCGGCCACGGTGTCGAAGATGCCCAGACCGAAGAGGCTGGACGAGCCGCCGACGATGTCGTCGGAGCCGAGGTTGCCGTAGATCCGGTCGTTGCCGCCGTTGCCTTCGATGTAGTCGTCGCCGTCCGCGGCGTCTTCGACCACACGGAAGTTGAGCTCAAAGCTCGTCATTTCATCGGTCGCGAAGGCGAGATACTGCGAGGGCACCGAGAAGGACGGGTCCGCGCCCTGCGTCGGGTCGTAATCGCCCGCCGCCGCGACGCCGCCGCCGACCAATTCAATCAGGCCGTCGCCCTGGATCACGTCATCGCCAAGCTGGCCCCAGATCTCGTCGTCATCCGCGCCGCCGACGATCAGGTCGTTGCCGAAGCTGTGCGCATCCGCCGGGTTCGCTGCCGCGTCATTCTGAATATCGGCGGAATGGTCGAGGATCGTGACCGTGCGACCATTCACCATATCCGGGTTCTGCTCGTGGACGTCGCCCACGTTGGCGAGGATCGCCTGATCGATCAGGACCTCTTCGCCCAGAACGGCGGTGCCGAGGTCGACTTGTTCGACCGTGTACATGGCACCACCTGCGCCCACCTGACGGATGCGCGGGGAGGCCGCGTCGGTCTGGCGCACGATGATGGCGTTGTCGCCCGCGATCACATCGTCGCCGGTCCCACCGTCGAGCACGTCGGAGAGTTCGTCGAGGTCGAGCGGCGTCATGCCAGCCAGCGTCGGGCCGAGGTCGAAGTCGGCAGCAGTCTGCCCGCCCAACTCGTCGATCCCGCCTTCCACGTTGTGGCCGCCGATCAGGTCGTCGTCGCCGGTGCCACCGAACATCAGGTCGTCGCCCTGCTGACCCATCAGGATGTCGCTGCCACCGTTGCCGAAGGCAAGATCAGCGGCTCCGCCGTCGCTCGCACCCGTGAAGGTCGCGACGAAGAAGTCGTTAAAGGCGACGCCGGTTCCGACCGCATTCACCTGAGCGAGGTGGTAGTAGAGCGTGCCGTGGTCGCCCATGACGAGGTCGGAGCCATCGTCGCCGTCGACCTGATCCGGTCCGCCGCCCAGAAGGCCGCCGTCTCCGCTATCGCCCCAGATCTGGTCCGATCCGGTGCCGCCCATGATCGCGTCGTTGCCTCCGTTGCCGAAGACCACGTCGCCCGCGCCATCGTTCGGCGCGATGACCATAACGCGGTCGAGGGTGGAAAGATCGCCGTCGAAAGGTGACAAGATGCCCGAGCTTGCTGTGGCCAGCCCATCGGTGGCGTCGAGGCCCCAGTCCATCTGGCCGTTGTCGCCGAGGATAACGTCATCCCCCGCCCGCGCCGTCACGAGGCCAAGCAGGGTGTAGAGCTGCTCGCCATAGAGTCGGTCGGAGCCAAAGCCGCCGAGGATGAAGTCACCCGCGTCGTCGCCGGTGATGAAGTCGTCGCCGCCCGAAGCCGTGAAGGTCGACACCAGTGTGGACTTGTAGCTGACGCTCGTGTCGGTCGCGCCGTCAAAGGCCTGCGCGTCGTCGTAGTAGAGCGAGCCGTGGTCGCCCAGCAGGATGTCGGACAGGCTCTCGCCCACGCCCGGCGTTCCGACCGCCGTCAGCGTGCCGCCGTTCGCGAACACGTCGCCCCGGATCGTGTCGTCTCCCGTCGCGCCCATGACCACGTCCGAGCCACGGTTGCCGAAGATCGTGTCGTTGCCGCCGAGGAGCGGCTCCTTCGTCGAGACTTCGACCCGCTCGCGGATCGCGTCGTTCGTGGTGTCGTAGAGCGCCACGCCCTCGTCGCCGAGGATGATGTCGTCGTAACGACCCAGTGCGCCGACGCTGCCGATGAGATCGGATTCCCCGTGGATCGTGTCGCCCGCGACACCGCCCATGATGATGTCGTCGCCGTCGTTGCCTTCGATGTAGTCGGCGCCGCCGTCGAGTTCCGAGGTGTCGGTCGTCTCGACCCGCTCCAGCACGCCTGCGAGGAAGATCACCTCGCCCTGGTCACCCAGTGCGATGTCGTCGCCCTCGTCGGTCAGGACCTGCCAGAACAGGTTGTCGCCGTAGATCAGGTCGGCGTCCGTGCCACCGATCAGGATATCCGAGCCTTTGTTCCCGAAGATGTCGTCCTGACCGCCAAGGCCGAAGGCATCGCTGCGCACTTCGTCGATGGTGGAGCTGTCGGCGTCGGTGACGCGGTAGAGCACTTCGCCCTCGTCGCCGAGGATCACATCGTCGTAGCCACCTGCGAAGCCCACGCTGATCGCGCCGAGCGTGATGCCCTCGCCGTAGAGGTTATCGCCCAGCACGCCACCGATGAGGATATCGCCGCCTGCGTTGCCCTCGATGATGTCGACGCCGCCGTCGGCATCCGCCGTGTCGGTCGACTGGATGATGTCGCGCTCGCCACCGATGAAGATCAGCTCGCCCTGGTCACCGATGGCGATGTCTTCGCCCTGCTCCCCGATGATGACCGCGCCGATGTTGTCGCCGAGGATCAGGTCGCCTCCGGTGCCGCCGATGGCCACGTCGGACCCTTTGCCGCCGAAGATTTCGTCATCGCCGCCGAGGGAGAAGTCGGTGCTGCGGATTTCGTCGATGGTCGTCGAGTCAGCGTCGGACACGCGGTAGAGCACCTCGCCCTCATCGCCGAGGATCGTGTCGTCGTAGCGTCCGAAGCCGTTCGCGATCGCCGCGACGGTCGCCGCCTCGCCATAGAGGAAGTCGCCCGCGACGCCGCCCATGATGATGTCGTTACCGCTGTCGCCTTCGATGGTGTCGATCCCGCCGTCGAGCTCCGAGGTGTCCGTGGTGAAGACCGCGTCACGCTCCGACACGCCAGTCGAAACGTCGTAGTCCACTTCGCCCTGGTCGCCGATCAGGATGTCGTCGCCAGCATCCGCCTCGATCAGCGCGCCTGCGTTGTCGCCCCGGATCACATCGTCGCCGCTGCCGCCGATGGCAACATCGTCGCCCGCGTTGCCTTCGATGGCGTCCGCCGCGCCGAGCGAGAAGGAGGTCGAGAAGATACGGTCGCGAATGGCGAGGTCATCGTCCCACGTGTAGAGCACCACGCCTTCGTCACCGATCAGGATGTCGTCGCCCTCGGCACCGCCCAGCGTATCGGTCTCGCCGTTGCTGACGCCGCCGATCACCACGTCGTCGCCCGCGTTGGCCGACACGGTATCCCCGCCACCTTCGCTGTCGGAGGCCGCCGTGGAGCGCACGACGCGGATCAGCGTCTCGGTCAGTGCCACGAGGCCCTGGTCCGCGATGATCGTGTCGGCACCGAACTCGGAGGTTTCGGGGATCAGGGCCAGCGTCGTCAGGTCGAAGCTGTCGTCGCCATAGACCGTGTCGGCACCGCCACCGGCGAGGATGATGTCGTCGCCCGCACCACCCGAGATGATGTCGGCATCGCCCGCACCCACGCTCACGTCGGTTTCGACGATGTCGAGCGTCAGCTTCAGCGCGCCGGAGGTCTCGAAGTTCAGGTGGTCGCCGTCGGCGGTCAGCGCGTTGCCGTCCACCGTGGTCAGCGTGCCGGTCTCGACATAGGATAGCCGGCCATCGTCACCGACGATGATATCGCGCGTTTCGCCCTCGCCCGTGCCGCTGCGCCCGCCCTGCAGACGATCGGCGCCAAGGCCGCCGAAGATCACGTCGGCGCCGCCGCCGCCCGTCACGATGTCTTCGCCGTAATTCGCAGGCGCCGGAATGTCGGAGCCAACACCCAGACCGCCCGCAACGGTGGTGATTTCGGCCACCAGCGCGGTCTTGAGCTTGACGGTCTGCTGGCGGGTGAGTTCGCCGAAGTCGCCGAGGATCACGTCATCGGACTGCGGAATCGTCCCGTCGTCGGGCAGATCGCCATCGATCGTGTCACCGCCGGTGCCACCGAAGATGATATCCGCACCCAACCCGCCAAGCAGAGTATCGGCAGCACCCTCGGCTGGGTCCGAAGTGCTGGCCGCCGTCATCAGCGATGCACCGATCGCTTTGTCGTAGGAGAATTCGGCGAAGCCGTGGTCGCCGAAGATCAGGTCGCGACCGCCCTCGCCGTCCACGTCGTCGCTGGCCGCGCCGCCGAAGATCACGTCGTCGTCGATGCCGCCGAGGATTTCGTCGACCCCACCGACGCCCGGCGTGAGCGTCGTGAGGAGCTTGGGATCGAAGGTCGGTGCATCGTAGCTTGCCGCCGCGCCATCGTCGGTCACGCGGTCGGTGTCGCCGGCCTCGAAGACCACGACTTCGCCATTGTCGCCGAAGATCACGTCGCGACCCGCCGCGCCGCGCAGCCGGTCGTCGCCCTCGTTGCCGAAGACAAAGTCGGTGCCGCTGCCGGCATCCGCGAAGTCATTGCCCGCGTTGCCGAAAATGACATCCGCGCCCTTGAAGCCGGTCATCACGTCGTTGCCGTCGAGAGTCGGAGTCCGCCCTGCAGCATCCGTCGTCAGGCCAACGTCAAAGCGGTCGTCCTCGTTCGCGAGATCGTCGAACAGGTCGCCCCGGATCACGTCGTTGCCATCTTCGCCCTGCAGCACGTCGTTTCCTGCGCCGCCCGAGATGACGTCCCCGCCGCCTTTGCCCAAGCTGTTCTTGAGCGTGAGCGGCGCATCGGCTACGCTTTGGATCACGACGCCATTCTCGATGATCTGGAACGGATCGCTCCCGGCGCGCATGAGCGGGGTGATATTATCGGCATCCGCGCGGATCGCGCTGTCGCCCCAGACAAGGTCATCGCCGCCATCGGCACTGATCCAGTCGACGTCTTCGCCGCCCGCGATGAAGTCGTTGCCGTCCGAACCAGTCGGGGTCGTGACCATCGCCGGGTCGAGCACGCAGTTGTTCACGAGCAGATCGAGGTCGCCCCAAATGGTGTCGCGGCCTTCATCGCCCGAGATGATGTCGCTGTCGCTGCCACCGGCGATGATATCGTCGCCCTCGCGGCCCCACAGGACATCGTCGCCCGCGCCGCCGCCGATGGCATCATCGCCCTCTTCGCCGTCGATCACGTCGTTGTCGTCACCGCCGCGCAGAATATCGTTGCCGATGTCACCGAGGATCAGGTCGTTGCCCGCCCCGCCGTCGATGCAGTCGTCACCCGAGCCGCCGAGGAGCGTATCGTGTCCGGCCCCACCGCCGATGACGTCAGCCCCGCTCTGTCCGAGGATCCGGTCGTCGCGCGTGCCGCCGATCAGAATGTCGTTGCCGTCCGCGCCTTCGAGGTCGGCGCGATTGGTGACTGCGTTCGAGCTTCCGGGAGCGCTGGTGAACGCGGCGTTGATCGAAGACGCGCGCGTGCCGTCCATGTAGATCGCATCGTCGAACAGACCGGCCCGACCGAGGATCAGAACGTCGGCACCGAGGTTGCCATAGTTCTGCGCCTCAACGTATTGACCGTCGATGATCGCCTCGATCCAGAGATCGCCGCTATCGTCCTCGAAGACGAAGAACTGCTCTTCGACGTCTTCGAGTGAAATGTCGCCCTCGACATCATGGATGCGGTCGGCAGCGTAGTCTCCCATGTTGAGCCGCAGGATGTCGCCGTCGAGGCTCCCCAGGACCGGCGGCGGCGTGCATTCGATCGTTTCATCGATGAGTGGCAGCGACGGGCCGAACTCCCACCGCTTCTCCCACAGGCCCCAGAGCGCCTCGACGTAGACGAAGAGGTTGGCCTCCAAGAGCACGGAATAGTCGAACACACACAGGGGGTTGCCGCTGTCGACCACGTTCCCGATGATCTCCGAGAAGCGCACCTTGAGGTCGCCGTTCGGGTCATTCCAGTCGACCTCGAACGTGCCCGCGATCTTGCCGCCGACGCCCGCTTCGGCCACGCCAATGTTGATGGCCAACGCCGCGGTGATTTCGCCGTAGAGCGTGATTTCGGCCGTATCGACGCCCCGGTTCTCGAAGCTGTCGTCGAGGAAGTAGAATCCTTCGAGCAGGTCGAGCGGGTTCTGGAAATCGCCGTCTGCAAACTTGCGGATACCTGCGGTGTCGTAGGCCGCGTCGAAATCGAAGGTCGCCGAGAAGGCGCCGCCTAGGGTGACACCGATCGGGCCCCAGATCGAGAAGAACTGGGAGTAATCGAAGCCGAAGCTGAGTGGCGGAAGGTTCAGACCGATCAGGTCGACATCGCGACCGAACAGCAGGCCGAGCGCCGAGAACGGATCTTCGAGGAACGGGAATACGAGGCCGACCGAGCCGCCTGCGCCGCCCGACAGAAGGTTCGCACCATCGGCGGCCGCGCCGCCCCCGGTGAAGCCGCTCGCGATCGTATTGAGTGCAGCACCCACATCTGTGCCGAGCAGGCCATTCACGAAATCTGTAAGCCCTTCGCTGCCGAGGATGTCCGAAAGCGCCTGGGTCGGGTCGGTGAACAGCCCTGCTTTGCTCGGGTTGGTGAGATCCGTTGTCGTGGAGTCGCCGCCCAGCACGAGCGCTTCATTCATACCGAAGTTCGAGTTGGGGCCGACGATCCAGAGAATCAGATCCTGGCCCTCGTTTGCCGGGTTGTTGAAGTATTCACCAAGCGCATTCAAGGAATCGATGATGCCCACGATCGCCTCGATCGCATCCACAAGCCCCTGATTTACAAGGCCGAATTCCGCAGCGATATCCAGAAGAGACACTTCGCCGTTCAGGTCCGAGATCACCGGGATCGGACTCGTCAACAGGTTGATGAGCGGCATGATCGGGTCGATGTAGTCATTCACGAACCCGACGATCGGACCGAGCGTGTCGGTCAGGAACTCCCCAAGATCGAGACCGACCTCGGCAAACGTTATTTCCGGCGCCTGGGGCAGCGCCAGCGCGAGGCTGTCATAATAGTCGCCAAAGCCCAGCCCCCATTCGAAACCGACCGAGGCGATCAGCGAGGGGAACTTCGCGGCGATATCGTCGCCCACGATACCGCCCACGCCGAGGCGAAGTTCCAGGTCCACGTCGATGGCGACACCGAAGCTCGCGTCGAGCTGCGCGGTTCCCAAATCGGCGATACCCAGCTCGCCGTCACCGCCACTGGTAGCGAGGTCGAAGGCGAAAACACCGTAGAGATCGTTGAATTGCGGATTGGTGAACGGGTCGTCATCCCCTACTCCGAGGGCGGCCTCTTCGCGCAGGTCGATCCCGGTGTCCTCGTCGAGGTTCGCGTTCCGGGCCGAGGCCGCGAGGAACCCGAGCGAGATCGAGGTTTCGTTGGGCAGCGTGACAAAAGCTTCGAGCAGGATCTCCGGCGCATCCTCGTCGACGGCGACGTACAGTCCTTCGTCGAGATTGACGCCGATGCCGAAGAACAGGTCCCAGATGAACCCGATTTGCAGTGCACCGTCGATATCGAGGCCGAGCGCGGGCACGCCGAAGTCCACGTCGCCAACTTCGACGCCGAACTGGCCCTTGAGATCGAAGCTCACCTCGAAGGCGGTCGCCTGCTGCACCAGATCGAACAGATCGTTGATGCCGGCTTCTGCGTTCTGAATCCCGGCGTCAACCAGTTCGCCGATGGAGTCGCCTGCGTCGTTGAGGAAAGAGATGACGAACTGGCCGGTTTCGCCGATCTCTCCGAGCAGCGTGCCCAACGTGTCGTTGAGGACGGTGAGGATGTCTTCGAAGATCGTGGCGAGCAGTTCCGGCGTCTGGTCGATGAGGTCCGTAAGCGGTTGGACGACGTCCGTGCGGATCGTGTCGAAGAAGTCGGCTGCATCCTCGAACGCATCACCGACGAGCGGAATGTCCCCGATCCCGTCGAGCCCCAAGAGCGAGCCGTCGAACAGGTCGCCCAAAGTCCCGAGCACCAGATCAAGGCCCTCGACGAACAGTTGCACCGTATCGAGCAGGCCGAGTTGTTCGAGGAAATCGTCGCCGAACAGCGTGCCCAGCAAGTCGAAGTCCGGCAGCTGGATCGTCATGAAGTCTTCGAAGTCGGACACCCCGGCGCCCAGATCCCCGAGGAAGAAACCAAGGTCATCGAAGCCTTCGAGAAGCGCATCGACGTCCAGATTGCCGATGTAGGTCGATTGGCCCGCGAACTGAACGTAGATCGGAAGGACGGTCTCGAAGTTGAAGTTGAACTCCGAGAAAGAGTCGAAAATATCGCCGAACAGATCGTCGAAGGCGAGCGTGCCATCGAGGAAGTCGAGGATCGAAAGCTCGTCCGACACGCCGTCGATATCCGCGAGCGAGAAGCCGAAGATCTCATTGTCGACCCCTGCCCCGCCGAGCGAGATCGACCCGCCGTCGATCAGGGCCGCGAGAGGTCCGAGCGCGGCGATGAAGCTGACCTCATTGGCTTCGGCAGCGCCGGTCAGAGAGACGAACGTCTTGTCGGTATTGATCTTGAGCGGATCGAGCGGATCGGTGATGTCGATCCCGAAGGAGAACCCGAGCGCCGCTCCGAAATCGGCCGCGAGGTTCGCGGAGCCGGAAATATTGGCGATGTTCTCGATGCCGGGAAGCGTAATGCCCGCATCCGCGATGAATTCGGCCAGTGAGAAATTGAGCGGCAGAATGCCACTGAACGCTTCGTCCCATTCGATGTCGAAGCCGATCACGGCTGGCGAGTTCACGTCGAAAGTCAGGCCAAGCGCATCGTTGATCGTGGACCCGTTGATGCCAAGCTGTTCCAGCGCCCCTTCAAGCAGGTCTCCCAGACCCTGAATGGTCTCAAGGTCGGCGGCGTTCAGGAAATCGACGACGTCGTCGAATGCGTCGCTGATCCCCAGCGCATCAGCCAGGTTCAATCCGACGAAGGGCAGCGGTGTGCCGAGGAACGGCAGGTCGGTCAGGTTTTCGAGGAAGTCCGCCGCCTGGTCGAAGACATATTGGATCTCGCCGAAGTTGAAGTCGAGGAACGACCCAATCTCCAGCATATCCGTAAGCGATGGCAGGATGATCGCTTCGGGGTCGAAGGTCAGGATGTCGTCGACGGCCAGTTCGAAGCTCGCCGCACCCAGCGCCGAATTGATGTAGTCCTCGATGTCCTGGAGGATGCCGAAGTCGTTGGTCGCACCAAGCCCCGAGACGCCGAAGCCCGAGAACGAAAGGTCGGCGCTGCCCGCAACCGCCACGGACCCACCGATCTGGCTCATCCAGCTCGTATCGGTGTCGTAATCGGCGCCGCTGCCCGCCTGGAACAGGTTTTCGAAAGTCAGGACATTGGTGATGTCGCCCGGCGAACCGCCAAGGTCGAAGGGTGCAAAGCCGGTCAGTTCGCCGCTGGCCGAGGCGCTCGCCCCGCCGGTGATCGTGCCGAAATCAAGCTCGAGGAAACCGAAATCGACCGAGCCAGAGCCGGTCGCGGTCGCCGAGACGTTTGCCGACACGTCGACATCCGCGATGAAGCCGCCACTTTGCGGAGCGGCAACCGCGCTCGCCCCGTCCTGAAGGCCCAGAACGCTGGCTTCGCCGGTCGGGTTCTCGGGGTCCGAGCCGCTGATGCCCAGCACTCGGATCGCGCGCACGTCGTCGCTGGTCGCCGCTATGTTGAGGCGTGAACCGGTGAGGCCCGCCACGATGCGCCCGGAGATATCGCCGTTCAGGGCGATCTCGGCGTTGATCGCGGCAATCGTGTCCTCGATGCTCGTCTGCCCCGCGTCGGATATCGTGATGACTTCGGAATAGGTCGTGCCGTCGGTCGTCGTGACTTCGACGGTGAATTCGACGCTGTTCAGGCTGGCCTCGGACGTGTCGAACTGGCCGTCGGCTGCCAGCCCGGAAAAAAGCGTGCCCGTGATCGTTCCGCCCGTCGAAATCTGCGTGCCGTTCTCGGAAATGACGATGCTGTCGACCGGCTCGAAGAAGGATTTTACGACGAGTTGGTTGCCGTCCGCATCCAGATCGAAGAATTCGGCCAGCGTGATGCCGTCTTCGACCTCGACGGTCTGAAGTGCGGCGCGGATATCTTCCAGCAGGTCTTGCGGTTTTTCGTTGGTGCTGTCCACGGCAACCGTGACAGGGCCATAGGCCTGTCCGTCCAGCGTGACGGTCAGTTCCAGATCGCTCGCAAGGATGCCGTCAGGCGGCAGGACGTCAGCCCCCGTGAACTGTATCTCGCGGTCGCCGAGCAGCTGCACCCGGCTGGACAGTTGGTTGTCGTCCAGGCCGAGGTCGGCCGCCGCGACGCTGTTGATCGACGCGATGTCGATCGACGTGCCGTTCTCGAGCACGAGACGGAATCCGCCCAACTCGTCGGCCGCGCCCACCACGGTGACGTCACCGGCAAAGCCAGCCGCGTCGATCGCATCCTGAAGGTCTGACAGCAGGTCCGCAGCGTTCGTGTTGTCGAGCGTGTCCGCCTGCAACACCGTGATCGGCACGGCAGCTGCACCATCGACGATGAGACCGAATGTGGCGTCCCCGGACAGAATCCCGTTTGACGGTGCGGCCGCGACATTACCGATCTGGCTCTCGCCGAAACCGAGGTTCTGGAAGTCGTTATCGCTGCCGTCGTTCAGTTCTGAAATCGTCAGCAGGGTGTAGCCCGGCGCGCGGATCACGATCCGGCCGTTCGCATCCTCTTCGACGATGAAGGTCGGCTCGCTGCCCGACGCAAGGCCCGCCGCCGTGACAGCATCGTCGATGGACGATTGGAGTTCCGCGACTAGGGCTGCCGTATTGGCATAAGAGCCCGCGTCCACTTCGACCTCGAAGGCCGGGATGCCATTTACCTTGAGCTTGAAGCGCGCCGAGTTCGTGAGGTTCGTGTTGATACTGTTCGCGCCGGTGGCCCCGAACAGGGTCGTCAAGCCCAGCCCGACCTCGGCCGCTTTGACGGACACTTCGGCGTCGCCGCCAAGGTCCACGCCAAAGAGGAAGTCCAAACCAAGATCGGCGGAAACATCTACGTTTCCGCCGGCATCGAGATTGAAGTTTTCAAGCGTTCCGAAGTCGAAACCAAGGTCCACGTCCTTGGTGAATCCGGTGTCCCATTCGAAATCGAGACCGAAGGTGAGGAGCGTCCTTCCGTCATCCGATAGCGTGAGATCGGGCAGGATCGACCCGGCCAGTACCGCCGCGAAATCGCTGTCGGTCAAAAGCTCTTGCAGGCTGTCGAAGCTGGGCACTTCGCCGGCATCGGGCACGGTCGTGATGAGGTTGTTGATAAGGTCCTGAACCGGCGCCGCCCAGTCAAGCAGGTCCGCCGCCGAATCCTGAGCATCACCCAGCAGCGACATCTGGTTCACGAATGGAAGGTCGAAGCCGAACAGTTCCGACGAATTCTGGAACTGGAGCAGGAACGAACGGATCTGCGCCAAATAGGTGACGATCTCGTCCGCGCCGAGTTCGTTGAACACGCCGAAATAGTCGTCGAAGGACGTGTTGGTCGAGATGATCGGTGCGGTCCGCGGGTCTGCAGTCTCGTCGGCGTCGAAGTCGCCCACATCGAACAGGGTTGCGGACAGGGTGATCTCTGCATCCGCAGCTGCCAGCGTGATCGTGTCGGCAAGGTCGTCGATCAGGCCGCCACCGACGCCGCCAGTGTCGATCGACACCTCGAGCACCGCGTCCATCGCGCCGGAAAGCGAAATGTCACCGTCGGTGACGGTCGTGCCGGAGAGCGCGTTGAGCGAAACGAAGCTTGCCAGCTCGTATTCGGCCGTGGCCTCCAGATCGAAGGACCCGCTGGCGAGAATTTCAAGGAACCCGATCTGAAGCTGGAACTCGGCCAGTTCACCCCCCGCACCTGCGCCGGTCGCTTCGGCATAGAGCGAGGCGGTCGAGGACACCACGCCGATGCCGGTTCCGTTGGAGAAGCCGATATTCAACTGTTGGTAGTTATCTTCCGGCGTACCCAGGTCGAAGTCGGCACCCGGATTTGTCGTCTCCGTCAGGTTGAGGTTGACGCGTGCTGTCGTATCGAAGGCCAGCCCGGCGGACAGATCGACACCCGGCAACCCGGCCGTTCCGTTGGCGTCGACGCCGTAGTCCCCTGCCAGATCGACACCGTAGGACAGGCCAATCAGGTCGGCGTTGCGCCCGAGGTCGAAACTGAACAGTTCGACGCGTTCGATGCCGAAGGACAAGTCGAATTCCAGCGCGTAGACACCGTTTCCGACGTCGGTCGAAGGATCGATCGAAACGCCCGAAACATCGATGCTGATTTCCCAGCCCGCGGTGTCGCTGACACGGGCATCATCGGTCAGGTCCGGCAAAGTCAGGGTGAGGTCGAACGCGGAATCCAGCGAAAAGCCCCGGAACGTAGACGTCAGGTCGTCCAAGGCGCTGGCATAGGCATTGCGAAGAACGTCGGAGAGAGTCAGACCGGCATCGCCGTAGTCGATCAGGTCGAGTTCACCCAGGTCGATATCGGCTTCGTCAAAGACCTCGGTGAAATCGCCCGTGTCTGCGAGCTGCGTCCCGATGGCCAGCAGGTCGGCGAGGTTGACGGTCTGGTGTTCGCCATCATCGGACCGATCCAGCAGAGCCGGAAGGTCGACGTCGATATCCGCTTCGCCTTCGAATTCTTCGAGCGTCTCGAACGCGGCGATAATCAGATCGTCGATCTGAGCGCCGAGGCCGTTGAAGGCGTATGGGTTGTCGAGATATTCCTGAATGGTGGCGTCGTCGCCCACCGACCCGAAGACGTCGGCAGCCAGCAACATGCGCGGTTCGAACGCTTCGACCCTGTAGGCATGTTCCCCCGTCCGGGCCCTCCCGAGCAATCGCTCGGAGCGGATGCGCTTTCGTATCTGGTGTTGTCCGAAGTAACGACCGCGCAATGCGCCAATGTCCCGAAAATGCTTCGACATGTTCGTTCTCCCCAGATGCGAGAGCTAGATTCTCGACCTCGGCATGGAGTGGGCGATCAAAAAAAAGACACGGAAACTGGGAATGATAATACTGGTTTCGCTGCTCACTCGCTCGCTCGAAATCCCCTTAACCTTACGCTTGGTAAATGTGAAAATCTACGTTTCGGCGGGAACCTGCCTCCAAGATGCAGCTTTATAGGGCCAAAAACGGCGCTCCCCGACCACCGCCTGGACTGCTTGGCGCCTGTGGACTTTTTCGGAAATCGTCTTAATCGGTATGCACTTGCGCACCTGCGGAGGCGATCGCATGACGGTCACAAACGCGGCCGGAATCTCGTCGGCGTTTTTTGTCCTAGTTGGAATTTTAGGAACACGGCGAAGGCCAAAAAGTCAGGATATCCAGCAGGTTTCCCCCGCCCCATTTCCGCCATGTTTGCTGGAAACAGTTTTTTGATTTGGCGTGCTGGGCCGAATGCAGGCCGCCCGCAAGGTGCGATTCCCCCACCCGGTGGTCCTCCGTACGAACAGCACGCGCGACAGCGACGATAGTTCGAAGGCTTGCTGAAGGAAGAAATAGGCAACCGACCCTGGGGCTCCCGGGTGGGAGGACCGTGGGATGGCGGCCCGTTTCCGGGCCGCCAAAGCCGTCATGCGAACAGGATATCGCTGCCGTCTGTGCCGGCGATGAGATTGGTCACTTCCAAGGTCTCGTCCGCGACCCCGTTGCCGTCGGTGTCGAAGCTGACCCAAGCGGTGATCTCGCTGCCACCGCCCAGCGAATTGTCCAATCCGAGCGCATCGAACGAGAAACCAAGATCGCCGCCGCCAAGATCAACCAGACCTGCCGCGATTTCAGCCTCGGTATCCAGCACGACGACATCCGTGCCATCGACGGACAGGCGGAACTCGAACACGTCGCTCGGGAAGACCGCCGAAGCCTCGATCGCGTCGATGATCTGGATTGGAGACGAGAAACGATCTGCTCCCGCCCCGGTATTGTCGATGTCGTTCAGGGTGGGCAATTGGACCGATCCAAAACCGATGGCCGTGATTGCCACACCTTCGGCGTTGAGTTCGGTCACTTCGTCGAGGTGGTAGGACGGGCTGGTGGTCTGGATCTCTTCTGTCGGGTCGGTCGGATCGATGGCCCGCGTCGGCGCACCGTCCGAAATGAAGAACAGGAAGTTGTCATCGCCATCGGCTCCGCTACCGGCGAAAAACTCGACAGCGCGGTCCAAACCAAGCTCATAATTGGTGAACCCTTTGAGTTGCGTCGAGAACGTCGCCGTTCCCCCCACATTGTCGAGCGCTCCGGTCGTGCCATTCCAGTCAGCAAGCGTGAACGTCTCGGTCTGAACCCACGTGTCCAGGACATTGAGGTTCGAGTTAATGGCATACTCGTTGAGGTTCGGTTGACCCGAGAACTGTACGAGTTGGAAGGTAACATCCGTGCCACTGCCCGCGTATTGGGCGGCGATGGAATCGATGGCGAGTTGGACGGCCTGAATTTGCTGGTCATATTCCCAGTCATTGATGGAATTGGAACCATCCAGTACGAAGCTGATGTTCACGTCGGGCTGATCGAGGCTGCCAAAGTCGATCCGGACGTCAACTTCGCTCTCGGTGTTGTAGGTGCGGCCTTCGGTCGTCAAGGACAGGCTTATCTGCTGACCGTTGGCTGCTGCGATGAGAGAGTCCGTGCCGGTCTGCGTCAGGGGATCGATGACCTGAACGGTCAGGCTCGCCTCGTTGCTGACGGCACCCTCATTGTCTTCGACCGTATAGGTCGACCCGCCTGCCACGCTGTTGTCGATCTCATCGCCGCCGATATCATCGGCAGTGAAGCTGATGACGTGGCTCGCGCCCTGAGGAATCGCCGTGCCCACGCCTCCGCCGAGGTCACCGGTGACTTGAAGCGTGGACGATACGAGCGTGCCGTCGACATCGTAGTCGTCATTGAGAACCGCGACCGTGACCGTGTCACCGGATTCGACATAGACCGGCTCGACCGGCCCCCCGTCATCCACGGCGACGGGCGCATCGTTGACTGGATCCACGGTGATCGTAACCGTCACAGGGTCGCTGTCGAATTCCCCGTCGTTGGCAACGTATGTGAAAGTGTCCTGACCGAAGAAATTCGCATCGGGCGTGTAGCTGAAACTGCCATCCGCGTTCAGGGTGAGAGAGCCGTTCGCGGGCCCGGATACGAGGTTCACCGTCAAAGGATCGCCATTCGCGTCGGTATCGTTGGCGAGCACGCCGGTCGCGGCAGAAACGACGAGCGCATTGTCTTCATCGACGGAATACGCATCGTCCACGCCGACCGGCGCGATGTTCGCTTCGGGTGCAGAACCGGAAATCTTCTGGCCATCGACGCGGGCCCCGAACCTCATTTCGCTGAGCATGGCGAGCGAGAGGTCGCCCGAGGCAGACGAAAGCGTGAAGCTGGTATCGCTCACCACGTCCTGCCCACGACCCGGCGCGCCGAACGCGACTCCCCCATCGAACCCGTTCCCGCCCTTGGTGATCGGTCCTTTGAGATTGGTCCCGCGGCCCACATCGTCGACATTGTTTTCGTCGAACGACTGCCCGGTGACAGCGTCGCCGGACACGGACAGGTCATCCGCGAAGAAACCGTCCGCGAAATCAAAATAGAGCGCCCGCAGGTCGCCGCCATCCGACGTCACATCGAACTGAAGTTCGGTGAAGCCGGTATCCGGGTTGATGACTTCGGTGACGGTAATCTCGATGCCGGGATTGCCCGGCAGAGTGAACGTGAATGACATGAATCCCTCCTGGTAAGCTTTTTGAGTTAAGCGGCATGGAAATCGAGGGGGATCTGGTAGCTTCCATAAAAAATGCTGGAAGGATCGCCCATCATGCCGAATTGGGCATCAAAAGTACTTCCCCTACGTCAACATAATGACGCCAAAAATACGAATCCACAACGGGTATTCAGAAATCGCGCCAGCACGGGCTACAAGAGATCTTCCCCGCCTGCCGCGAATACTGGCCCAAAGCTATGATGCAAGTACTGGACCCCACACGTCGGTCCAGCACTCATAGAGTGGGTTTTGCACTTCGCACCGGCCTCTTGCTCGGGCGGAATGCCGATGATCTGTTCGTCCGTGGATCTCGATTGCTTCATTGACCGCCCTCAGGTCGGCCCGGACACTAGTCGACGGTGGAAGAAACATCTTGTGGCAGGTCAGACGCTCCTGAGATCGGAAGAAAGATGCGCTGCCAGGAATACCGACGTGCGCGTCAGGCGACCGTCTTGACCCTAACTTCGCGATATCATACGTAATCCGTACCGTGAGCGGGCGTTGTGTAATGGTAAGACCTCAGCCTTCCAAGCTGATGATACGGGTTCGATTCCCGTCGCCCGCTCCAACGCTTCCCGACTGATCGATTTCCAACCGACACGCCGGTAGTCCGCTTATTCCTACGGCCATCAGGCGTGGCCGGGAAAGATCGGAGGGGCGCGCACGCCCCTCCATTTTGCCCTCCCCTCAGGATCGGGTGCGCTTCGAGGTACGTTCGGGGCGGACCAGCGGGCGGACGTGGGGGCTCCCTCCGTCGGGTCCGTCCTGGTCCTCGCCGCCGATGGCACGACGCATATCCTCGAGGTCGGGGCTGTGCATGAGGGACAGGCCGCTTCTGCGGTGGAAATATCCGAAGTACATCGACCGCCCTCACAAGGCCTGGGCCGGGACGCGCGAGCGGTCCGGGCTGCGCATCAGCGCGGTGTAATAGGCGATCTGGTCCTTGAGCCGCAGACGCTGCCGTTTCAGGCGCTGCAGGGCGAGGCTACAGGGCGCCGGGCGCTGCAACTCGTCGTCGATCTGCACGGCCAGCCGGTTGTGGTGGCGGCGCAGCTGCGCGACCTTTGCCGAAATCACATTCACGTTTCTGGCGGGCGTCTTCTCCATCAAGGGTCTCCTTTCAAGTGAGATCGAACTGCGATCCTCGTCGATCGCACCAAGGATCTGGGCAGAAAAAGCATCGGAAGAAGGCAGAAGAACCTGAAAATTTGATCGCTTTTTCCTATCTATTTCGCAGCACCCAGAAACCGAGCCCGTCCATGCCCACCGACCTGACCCTTCGCCAGCTTAGCTACTTCGTGGCCCTCGCCGAGACGCGCCACTATCGCCGGGCCGCGCAGCACGTCGGCATCAGCCAGCCCTCCCTCAGCCAGCAGATCGTCGCGCTTGAAGACGCGCTCGGGGTCACGCTCGTGGAACGGGGCCAACGCGGGGCCGTGCTCACGCCGCAGGGCCGCACGATCCTCGAACAGGCCCGCCGGGTGCTGGATGAGACGGCCACGCTGCGCACCCTGGCTGAAGAGGCCCGCGACGGGGTGAGCGGCACGATCCGGCTCGGCTCGACCCCGACACTCGGCCCCTACCTCCTGCCCCATGTCATGCGGCGGTTGCACGAGGCCTATCCGGAGCTGAAGGTGATCGTGCGCGACGCCGCCCCGCTCGTCCTGCAGGACGAACTCCTGAGCGGGCAGCAGGACCTGATCCTCACGCAACTCCCCGTGCCCGCCGGCGATACCGACGTGTTGCGGTTGTTCCGCGAACCGCTGAAGCTCGCGATGGCGCAGGATCATCCCCTCGTCGCCCGCGCACAGGTGACCGATGCCGACCTCGCCGGGCAGGACGTGCTGACCCTGTCGGATGCATATCGCCTCCATGCGCAGGTCGCGGGTCTGTGCGAGGATCTCGGCGCCAACCTGCGGCGCGACTACGAGGGCACGAGCCTCGACGCACTGCGGCAGATGACGGCGCTCAACATGGGGGTGAGCTTCCTGCCCGCGCTTTACGTCCATTCGGAAGTGTCGGGGGACACCGGCGACGTCGCGGTGCGCCCGTTCCGCAAGGACCGCGTGACACGCTCCGTCGGGCTCGCGTGGCGCCGCCGTTCGGCCCATCGCCGGGCGATCCGGCGCATGGCCAAGGTCATCCGCGAGGTTGTAAAGGACAAGTTCGCGGGAACCGTCTTCATCGAATGACGCTCCCCGAAAACGCAAAAAGCCGGACCAAAGGCCCGGCTCAGCGTCTCGCAGGTGGTCTGCGATCAGATGTAGTAGGTGTCCGCGAACACGTGGCGCACGATGCCGTCGCGGGTGATGCCACGTTCCGCCAGTTCGGCGTCGGTCATCGATTCCAGCACGGCGATCTCGGCCTGGCGCGAGCGGGCCTCGACGTAGGTCGTGCCGAAGGATTTCAGCGCGTTCATGACGCGGGCGAAGACCGGGTGGGACGCGGCGAAATCGGAATTGGTAGCGGTGTAAGCCATCTTGGAGACCTCGAAGTGAGTTGTTTCAGTTCTCTCCCTTGGGCCAACAGATACCCCCGCACTCCCTTCGCGAAAACCGACAGATCGGCAATGCCGCTATGCAGCATTTGCAGAGCCGGCCGGGGCCAGCGTCAATCCTCCAACGCTTTCAATGACTTTCACGATTTCCTCGACACCCTCGCCATGCCGCAATGCAGAAAATACGAAGGGTTTTCCATTGCGCATGCGTGTCGCATCCCGCTCCATCACGCCCAGGTCGGCGCCGACGTAGGGGGCGAGGTCGCGCTTGTTGATGACGAGCAGGTCCGAGCGCGTGATTGCCGGGCCGCCCTTGCGCGGAATCTCCTCACCCGCCGCCACGTCGATGACGTAGAGCGTGATGTCGGCGAGTTCCGGGCTGAAGGTGGCCGACAGGTTGTCGCCCCCGCTTTCGATCAAGACGAGGTCGAGGTCGGGGTGCCGCTCGGTCAGGTCCGCGACGGCGGCACGGTTGATCGAAGCATCCTCGCGGATCGCGGTATGCGGGCACCCGCCCGTCTCGACCCCCACCACGCGGTCCGCCGGCAGGATCTGCATCCGGGTGAGCGCCTCGGCGTCCTCGCGGGTGTAGATGTCGTTGGTGATGACCGCCATCGAACAGCGGTCCTTGAGCGCCTTGGCAAGTTCCGCGGTCAGGGTGGTCTTTCCGGCCCCCACGGGGCCGCCGATGCCGACTCTCAGGGGTCCGTTCATGTGCGGAAAATCCTCGATCCTTGGGTTTCGTGTTTCATCGCCGCGATGTCCGACAGGAACGAGGCCGAGGCGATATGCGTCAGCTCCCCGTCCGCGGCCTCCGCCGCCGTCTCCTCGCAGATCGGGGCGAGCGCCCGCACGACCCGCTGCGCCTCGGTCTGCCCGATGGGGCCCAGCCGCTGCGCCGCCGAGACGAGGTTCGAGACGAAGGCCTGCAGGTAAAGCGTGAGCGACAGCTCCAGCGGCAGCTTCTCGATCGCCACCGCCCGGCCCAGCGCGACCGGGTAGGTCAGGCCCTTGAGGTCGGCGTCCCAGACGTGGCCGACCACGTCGCAGAACGCCCGCCCCTGCGCCTCGGCCTCCAGAAGCCGTTCCCGGCAGGGGGCAAAGGCGCGCGCGGCAGCGTCGATCTCGGCCAGTGGCGCGCGGCCGTGATAGGCGGCGGCGACGAAATGGGCATCCGCGTTGGCGCTCCCCAGCGTGAGCAGGTCAGTGAGCCAGGCCCGAAGGCTCGCCGCATCACTCACCCACCCCGCGTGGAACGCGGCCTCAAGCCCGTGGGAATAGGTAAAGGCCCCGACCGGGAAGGCGGGCGAGAGCCATTGGGTCAGTGTCAGAACGTCATCCGTGCGCATGGTCGTGCTCCCCGTGATCGTGGGCATGTGGATGGGAATGGTCGTGGCCGTGGGTGCGCCCGTGGCCATAGGCGCCGCCCTCCGGCGTGAAGGGTTCCACCACCTCGCGGGTGGTCGCGCCGAGCCGGGCCAACATGTCGGCCATCACGTGATCGCGCTGGATCAGGATGCGTTCGGGCTCGATCTGCGCGGGCGTGTGGCGGTTGCCGATGTGCCAGGCGAGCCGGACGAGGTCGCCGCCAGTGACTTCCAGGAGCGGCTCCTCCGCCGGCACCACGCCCACGCGCCGCCCGTCGTCGAGGACGAAGGCGTCCCCGCCGTTCACGCTCGCGGTCTTGGCAAGGTCCACGAGGAACCGCTCGCCCCCATCGGCGGTCAGAACCTTACGCCTGAGAAAGCGCTCGTCGTAGGAGAGGACCACCCGCAGCGCCGGGTGATGGTCATGCGTCACGCTGTGCGCCACCGGAAGGGTCATCTGATCCCCATCACTTGATCGAAGGTGTAATCGGTCCGCGTCCCGTCGGAGGCGTAGGAATCCGCGAGGTAGGACAGGCCGTATTCGGGCAGGTAGTGGAAAATGTCCCGTTCGCCCGTCCCGGCATAGGTCAGTTCCACCGGGATCATGGCGAAGCTGCAGTCCCCGATTGTAAGCACGGAGGCCGGCCCGAAACTGTAGGTCTCGGTCGACTCGAAGGTGCCGTCGCCGTCTTCGCCCTCGACCGTGAGGGTCAGCGCACCCTGCGGAAACGGCTCGGGCAGGTTTTCGAGCGGCGTGGGATAAATGTAGCGCACGTCGTTCTCGGCTTGGCCGTCGACGAGGTCGAAAATCCGGGTGAGGTAAAGCCCCTTGGCCAGCACCGCCCTTACAACAGGCGGCGTCTCTCCTTCCACGGTTGAATGCACGGTCCCGTCTGCATCGCGCGTGAACGTCTCCACGTCCCCCGTCTCCGAAGAAAACCG
This sequence comes from Maritimibacter sp., assembly GCA_964230745.1. Lineage (GTDB taxonomy): Bacteria > Pseudomonadota > Alphaproteobacteria > Rhodobacterales > Rhodobacteraceae > Maritimibacter. Next base: position 42,957 of record CAXRHZ010000053.1, read on the forward strand.
CACGCCTTTGCCGTCCATGTCGGACGGGCGCGGGCATTCGGCCAACGCGGGCGTGGCGAGGAGGCTGAAAAGGAGGGGGCGCAGGAACATGGCGACCTCAGAACATGAAATACCGCTGTGCCATCGGCAACTCGGTTGCCGGTTCGCAGGTCAGAAGCTCGCCGTTCGCCCGCACCTCGTAGGTCTCGGGATGCACCTCGATCTCCGGCGTCGCGTCGTTCAGCACCAGATCCTTCTTCCCGATCCCCCGCGTGTTCTTTACGCCCACGGTGTTCTTCATCAGGCCCAGCGTCTTGGCGATGGAGTTGTCATGCGCGCAGGCCGACACAAAGGTCACAGCCGAGTTCTCGACCGCGCGACCCATCGCGCCGAACATGGGCCGCGAGTAGACCGGCTGCGGCGTCGGGATCGACGCGTTCGGGTCGCCCATCTGCGCCATCGCGATCATGCCGCCGATCAGTACCATCTCGGGCTTCACCCCGAACATGGCCGTGTTCCACAGCACCAGATCGGCCCGCTTGCCCACTTCGATCGACCCGATCTCATGGCTCATCCCATGCGCGATGGCCGGGTTCATCGTGTATTTCGCGATGTAGCGGCGGACGCGGAAGTTGTCGTTGTCGCCGGTCTCCTCGGCCAGACGCCCACGCTGCTTCTTCATCTTGTCGGCGGTCTGCCACGTGCGGATCAACACCTCGCCCACGCGCCCCATCGCCTGACTGTCCGATGCGATGATCGAAAAGGCGCCCATGTCGTGGAGGATGTCCTCGGCCGCGATGGTCTCGCGCCGGATGCGGCTCTCCGCGAACGCCACGTCCTCGGGGATCGACTTGTCGAGGTGGTGACAGACCATGAGCATGTCGAGGTGCTCTTCCAGCGTGTTCACCGTGAAGGGCCGCGTCGGGTTGGTCGACGAGGGCAGCACGAACTCCTCGCCACAGATCTTGATGATGTCCGGCGCGTGACCGCCGCCCGCACCCTCGGTGTGAAACGCGTGGATCGTCCGGCCCTTCATCGCCGCCACCGTGTTCTCGACGAACCCGGACTCATTGAGCGTATCGGTGTGGATCATCACCTGCACGTCGAGATCGTCGGCCACGCTCAGGCAGCAGTCGATGGCGCCGGGGGTCGTCCCCCAGTCCTCATGGAGCTTGAGCGAACACGCCCCCGCCATCACCTGCTCTTCCAGCGCGGCAGGCAGGCTCGCGTTCCCCTTGCCCGCAAACCCGATGTTCATCGGCACGCCATCGACCGCCTGCAACATCCGCGCGATGTTCCACGGCCCCGGCGTGCAGGTGGTGGCGAGCGTGCCGTGCGCCGGCCCCGTGCCGCCGCCCAGCATCGTCGTCAGGCCGGAATGAAGCGCATCCTCGATCTGCTGCGGACAGATGAAGTGGATGTGGCTGTCGAAGCCCCCCGCGGTCAGGATCCTGCCCTCGCCCGCAATCGCCTCGGTCCCCGGTCCGATGATGATGTTCACACCGTCCTGCGTGTCCGGGTTGCCCGCCTTGCCGATGGCATGGATGCGCCCGTCCTTGAGGCCGACGTCCGCCTTGTAGATACCCGTGTAATCCACGATCAGGGCGTTGGTTATGACGCAGTCGACGGCCCCGTCGCCGCGCGGCGACTGGCTTTGCCCCATCCCGTCGCGGATCACCTTGCCGCCGCCGAACTTCACCTGGTCGCCGTAGCCATCGGCATCCGCGGTCAGGTCGCGCTCGACCTCGATGATGAGGTCCGTATCCGCCAGCCGCACCTTGTCGCCGGTGGTCGGGCCGAACATCGCGGCGTATTCGGATCGTTTGATTGTCGCTGGCATGTTCTATGCGCCCTTTTCGTCTGTGCATTGGCGCGGATATCGGTGCGCCAAAATTCGGTGCATTGGGGAATTTCGTTCCATGTGAACCTTAGAAGGCTCCTGCGCTGGATTGTCTGGCGCGCAAAAGAAGGAGCTTCCTATGAATGGGAACTTCGTAACAGCGATCGAGCTAACGGCTCTCTGCTTGTTGTTGCTGGTGGCCGTGCTCAGACATTTCTGACCCCACCGGATCGCTTGCGATCCGGTTTGCGCCCGCTCCGCCCCCAGGGCGGGCGCAAGCGCCCCCCCTCGGGCCGGGCACAAACCTCTGTATCGAGCAGATCCGATATGCCGGGAATACGAAATCATTCCACCCACACCCCGTTCGCCTTGTGCCAGTCCTCGAGCGAGAGCTCCGGCCCGCCGTCGAAGGTCTGGTCCCCGGTCCCTGCATCCAGCTCGACCCACTCCGGCTTGTCGTCCAGGAAGATGTGCGTGAGTTTCGGCGGCACCGGCAGCGCGGTGTCGATGGCCGTTGCGACCGGATGCACCAGGTCCGGCCAGCGCTCGTCGAAAAGCCACAAAGGCGTGCCGCAGGCCGCGCAGAAATACCGCTCCGCCACCGACATGTCGCCGTCGTCATGGACGGCGTGGTATAGCCCCAGCGCCTCCCAGTTCTCGACCGACAGCGTGTCCGCCAGCGCGCCGAGGTTCACGGCGTATCCGCCGCTCGAATTCTTGCGGCAGATCGAGCAGTAGCAGCGCTGATAGGGCACGGGCGTGTGGCTCTGGACGGTGAAACGCACCGCCCCGCACTGGCACGACCCTTCCAGCGTCATCGGCATCAAAGCTCTCCCATGACCTTCTGGTTGAACCCGTAGATCTTGCGCGCACCGCCAATGGGAATGAGGTTCACCTCGCGCGACTGGCCCGGTTCGAACCGCACCGCCGTGCCCGGCGCGATGTCGAGCCGGAGACCGCGCGCCGCCTCCCGGTCGAAGTCGAGCGCGCTGTTGGTCTCGTAGAAATGGTAGTGCGAGCCGACCTGCACCGGGCGGTCGCCGGTGTTGGCGACCATTAGCGTCGTGACCTCGGCCCCTTCGTTCAGGACGATCTCGCCCTCGGCCGCCATGACCTCGCCGGGGATCATTTGCGGGCCTTCGCGGCCTTCACGACCGCCACCGCCGACAGGCTGACACCGATCACGAAGGCGATCCCGGCGATCAGCGCACCGTCCTTTTCATGGAGGTGCAGGGCCGCGCCGTGTCCGGGATGGGCGAGCGCGGGGGCCGTGGTGGCCAAAAGGGCGAACAGGTATCGCATCGGTTTTCTCCTCAACGGATGGGGTTGTGAACGGTGACGAGCTTGGTGCCGTCCGGGAAGGTGGCTTCGACCTGAACCTCGTGGATCATCTCCGGCACGCCCTCCATGCATTGCTCGCGGGTGATGACCTGAGCGCCTGCCTGCATCATCTCGGCGACTGACCGACCGTCGCGCGCGCCCTCGACCACCGTGTCGGTGATGAGCGCGATGGCCTCGGGGTGATTGAGCTTCACCCCGCGTTCCAGCCGCTTGCGCGCGACGATGGCGGCCATCGCGACCATTAGCTTGTCTTTTTCTCTCGGGGTCAGGTTCATGTCACAGCATCCAGGGTCTCGGGATTTCGTCGTCGTTCATGAGCCGCAGCGCCGGCAGGAGCGCGCGGCGCAGGGCGAAGCCGTCGGCCGCCACGATCCGGCAGGCGAGGCAATCGGGGGAGACGAGGCTCACGCCCCCCGTCTCGGGCATCAGGCGGCGCAGGCGGTCGAGCCAAGCTTCCGAATCGGGGCCGACATAGACCAGCGCCGCCATCGCGCGGGCACCGTTCATCGTGGCCGCGCGCGCCATCTGGGTATCGATGTCCCCGGCGAGGCGCACGCCGTCGAGATAGACGGGCCGCCCCGCGAGACGGATTTCCACCCGGTCGCGGAACCGGCCCGCGCGCAGGCGCTCTCCCATGGCCACGCGGCCGAGGACGAGCGGTTCCACCATCAGGAACCGTGCACCGGGTTCCAGATCGGCGGTCAGCCTCCGTTCGAAATTCATGGCGTCGAACAGGATCGTCTCCTGCGGGAGCCAGTTGAGCCGGGCGTCGGAGGCCACGGAAAGATGCGTCTCGATCCGGCCCGCCGTTTCGCCCCGCGCGGCATAGGCGCGTTCGGCGGCCTGCGTGGTGAGGGTGAGCGTGGTGCCCGCCCCCGCGCCTGCCTCGACGAAGAACCGGTCGCCGCCGGTCACGCCGCCCGCGGTGTTGATGAGCATCGCGTCGAGCGCGGCACCGGCGGGGCGCGGGAACAGGAGCTTCATGGAGCCGGACATGGCGAGGTCGTCGATGACGCTGCGCCCGTCGCGGCGCTTGGCCGTGACCCGCACCTGTCCGCGCGCGCGCGGCTGGCTCGCCTCGTGCTCCGCGATCGCCCCCGGGTGCAGGTTCATGATTCCTCCGGCTGTCCTGTCGCCACAGTGGCCCCCCGCTTCGGGGGAGTCAGGGGGCTGTCCGGAGCCGGAGCGGGAATCGTCTGTGCGGGCGTGACGAGTGGCACAAAAATTGGGCGCCTTGCTGATTTCTTGGGCAACTCGGAAACGGGGCTTGGCGGGGCAGACATCACCGCCCGGGCTGCACGATCGTATGTACGCGGTGTGCAGAGGGTGTGTACGCCCCGTGCATTGCGTTTTCTCGGTGATTTCAGGGGCTTGCCCCCGCCTCAGTCCTCCGGCGGCGCGTCGTCGTACTTGCCCGACAGAATCCGCTGCGCGTCGCCTTCGGGATCGTCGTACTGACGCGATTTCATCGTCCAGAAGAAGAACAACAGCCCCATGGCACCGAGGAAGATCGACACCGGGATGAGATAGACGAGCACGTTCATTTGCCGACCTTCAATCGCAGGGCATTCAGCGTGACCATAATGGACGAGGCCGACATGGCAAAGGCGGCGGCCAGTGGCGTGGCGAACCCCAGGACGGCGACGGGAATGGCGATGGCGTTGTAGGTCGCCGCGATCCCGAAGTTTTCCTTGATCCGCCGCGTCGCCTTGCGCGACGTCAAGAGCGCGTCTCCCAGCGGCGCGAGGCTCTTGCCAAGCAGCACGATATCCGACACGACCCGCGCCGCCTCCAGCGCGGAGGCCGGGCTGATGGACACATGCGCGGCGGCCAGCGCGGCGGTATCGTTGAGCCCGTCCCCGACCATCAGCACCCGCTTGCCCGCGGCCGCCAGCGCCTCCACCTCGGCCACTTTTCCGTCGGGCAACATGCCCGCACGGTAGTCCTCGATGCCGAGGCGGAAGGCCACGTCGCGCACGGCCTCTTCGGCGTCGCCGGAGATCAGAGTGACCCCGCAACCCGCGGACTTCAAAGCCGTAACCGCCTCCTTCGCCCCCTCGCGCAAGGCATCGGTGAAGGTGAAGGCGACGGCGGGGCGTTTGCCGATCTTGAGGTATGTGGCGGTGCGGCCCAGCACATGCGCGCCCACCCATTCGGCGCGGCCGAGCCGGACCTGCTGGCCGTTCCACTGCGCTCCGATCCCGTGGCCCGGAATCTCCGTAACATCGGTGAGCACAACGGGGGCATGACCGGCCCCGCGCGCCGCCGATGCGATGGCCTGCGCGAGCGGGTGCGACGACCCCTGTGCCAGCGCCAGGGCGACCGACAGGTCGTCGCCTTCGTGATCGCCGAGGTTCTCGAGCTTCGGCGCCCCCTCGGTCAGCGTGCCTGTCTTGTCGAACACCACGTGGTCCACATCCGCGAGACGCTCCATCGCGGTCGCGGATTTCAGGAGCATCCCCTTCTTGAACAGGCGCCCGGAGGCAGCCGTGGTCACGGCGGGCACGGCGAGGCCCAGCGCACAGGGACAGGTGATGATGAGCGTTGCGACCGCGATGTTGAGCGCGAGGCGCACGTCACCGCCGGAGATCACGACCCATGCGGCAAAGGCCGCGAACGCCAGCAGATGGACCACGGGCGCATAGATCGCGGCGGCCTTGTCGGCCAGACCCGTGTACTTGTTGCGCGCGGTCTCGGCGATGGCGACGAGGTCGGCCATACGGTGCAGCGCCGTGTCCTGCCCCGCCGCCGTGACGCGCAGGGTCAGAGGGCCGGTGAGGTTCACCTCGCCCGCGTTCAGCATGTCGCCGGGGCCGGCAAAGACCGGGAGCGACTCGCCGGTCAGGAGGGAGCGGTCGACCTCGCTCTCACCGGTTTCGACCATGCCGTCGACCGGCACGCGATTGCCCGGCGTGACCCGGACGACATCGCCGACGGCAAGCTCCGCGACACTCACGACCTCTTCCGTGTCTCCCAGAATGCGGTGCGCCCGCGGCACCTCCAGCGCCGCCAGTTCCTCGGCCGCGGACCGCGCCACGGCCCGGGTGCGGTGGTCGAGGTAGCGCCCCGCCAGCAGGAAGAAGGTCAGCGACAGGGCCGCGTCGAAATAGGCGTGTTCGCCCGAATGCATCGTCTCGTAGACGGACATGCCCGCCGCGAGGATGATCGCGAGCGAGATCGGCACGTCCATGTTGAGCCGCCGGACCCGGAGTGCGCTCCACGCGCTCTTGAAGAACGGCTGGGCCGAGAAGGCGACGATGGGAAGCGCGATGCCGGCGCTCACCCAGTGGAACAGGTCGCGCGTCGCATCCGACGCCCCGGACCAGACCGCAACGGAAAGCAGCATGACGTTCATCATGCCGAAGAACGCGACCCCCAGCCGCATGAGAAGCTCGCGCGAGCGCTTGTCCGTCTCGGTCGCCTGAAGCGCGCCCGCGTCCAACTCGTAGGCCTCGAACCCGATCCCGGTGAGGTAGGCCGCGAGGTCCTCCGCCTCGACGCCCCGGTCGGCTTCGACCGTCGCGCGTTTCAGCGTGAGGTTCACTCGCGCCGAACGCACGCCGGGCTGCCTGGCGAGCCCCGATTCCACGCCCACGATGCAGGCGGCGCAATAGATCTGGGGCAGCGACAGCATGATCCGCTGCGCTTCTCCCCCGTCACCGGCATACCCGCGGCCCGCCGTCTCCTCGGCAAAGGGAACCGCGTCACAGGCGGGGCAAGCGGAAACCGGAACGGCCATGGCTCAATACTTCGGCACGTAGAGTTCGATGAGCTGGCGGAAGGGCGTGCCGTCCTCGGCCACCGCCTCCAGACGCAGCTCCCACTTGCCGTAATCGAGCGCGCCGACCTCGGCCTTGTAGGCGCCCGACATGGTGCGGGTGAAGAACGGCTCCCGGTCATCGGCGACATGGGTGGCGCGGCCCAGCACACCGCCGATCTCGCGCACCCGTACCGGCAGGCCCGTGGCTTCGTCCGTGATCATGAGCATCAGCGTTTCGCCGGTCATTGTCGGCGACACGTCCCAGCCAAGCGCGGCCTGCGCGGCCCGGTCGTTGTCGAATTTCTGGCTCGCGACATAGGGGTTCTTGGTCTCAAGCCCCGGGAAGGTGCCGACCGCCTTGAAGGCCATGAAGACGTTGACCCCGATGATGATGCCGAAGGCGCCGACGAAGATGGCGAGCACGTGCCAGCCGGTGAGTTTCCTGCCCGCGTCCTGGGCGTCGTGGGTCATGGTCATTGTCCTCTCCCGTTGAAGACGGTGTCGTGGTAGGCCCGATCGCCGGTGACGCCGTCGATGACCCAGATGCGGATTTCGGTGCGGTCGTCCGCCGCTGCCTCGCTCCCCGCAGGCGCGGTGACGTAGAGCCGCGTCGCGCCCTGGGTGTCGGCATCGACGACGAGCAGACGCTCGCCGGACCCCTCCACGCTCACGTCGAACGGGCTATCATATCCGAGCGAAAAATAGAACGGACGGCTCTCGCCATGCTTGTTGCGCACGCCGATCTCGTAGGTATTGCGCACCGACCCGTCCGACAGCGTGACGAAGGTGGGGTTGCGCACCGGGTGGACGGTCATCTGCAGGTCCGGCCGCACGAAGAGCGCGACGGTGAGCGCGATGCCGACCCCGGCCCAGAGCACGGTGTAGAGGATGGTGCGCGGACGCATGATGTGCTTGATGAGCGGCCGTTTGTGGCCACCGGCCCGCTCGTGCGCCTCGTCCTTGAGCGCAATGTAGTCGATGAGCCCGCGCGGCTTGCCGACCTTGTCCATAACCTCGTTGCAAGCGTCGATGCACAAGGCGCATGTGATGCATTCGAGTTGCTGACCATCACGGATGTCGATGCCCATCGGGCAGACGTTCACGCAGGCCATGCAGTCGATGCAGTCGCCGAGCTGGTCTGCCTCTGGCCCCTTGCGGTGCTTGCCGCGCGGCTCGCCGCGCCACTCGCGATACGCGACGGTAACGGTGTCGTCGTCCATCATCGCAGCCTGGATGCGCGGCCATGGGCAAGCATAGATGCAGATCTGCTCGCGCGCGATGCCGCCGAAGAAGAAGGTGGTGAAGGTCAGGATGCCCATCGTCGTGTAGGCGATCGGATGAGCGTCGAGCGTGAACAGGTCGCGCAGGAGCGTCGGAGCGTCGGTGAAGTAGAACACCCACGCCCCGCCGGTAGCGAGACCGATCAGGAGCCAGACGGCCCACTTGCTCAGACGCAGGCGCCACTTGCGCAGGTCCCATTTCTGCTTCCACAGCCGCACCCGCGCGTTGCGGTCACCCTCGATCCAGCGCTCGGTCAGGATGAACAGGTCAGTCCAGACCGTCTGCGGACAGGCATAGCCGCACCAGACCCGCCCCAGCGCCGAGGTGAACAGGAACAGCCCGAGCCCCGCCATGATAAGCAGGCCCGCGATGAAGTAGAACTCGTGCGGCCAGATCTCGATCCAGAAGAAGAAGAACCGGCGACCGGCCATGTCGATCAGGACGGCCTGGTCGGGGAGGTTGGGCCCCCGGTCCCAGCGGATCCACGGGGTGAGGTAATAGATGCCCAGAGTGATCGCCATGATCCACCACTTGAGCGCACGGAAATTGCCGCGCACGCGACGCGGAAACACCGGTTCGCGCGCGGCGTAGAGTTTCGGGGGTGTCCCGGGGGCGTCGCTCGTCGACATGGCTATCCCTGTCCTGCTCTTCGTGGTGTCCCGGTTCTAGGCTCCTGCGTGCCACCCCTCCTTGACTTGGATCAACAATTCCTGTCGCAGCGATGCAGCTTACGCAACGTAACCTATTTTTGGCATGTGGGTTTTAAGGCGCTGATTTCAATAGTTTTCCACGCGCCGCGACCCTCTGACGCAGCGCCGCGGTGTGGGCCGGACATCACGCACTCGCTTGGCGCATCCGCCCGGCCATGAGAGGATGCAGGACCGACCCCGGAGACGCGAACAGGCCGGGCTCGGGAATCCAAGGTGCTTGCGGCGGGTCTGTCCCTCCGATCCGCCGCGACCCTTGTGCTTTTGGTTCTCCGCAACCGATTCGATGCATGATCATTGCTTGGCGCGAATCGTCTAAGCGCCGCCCCGCGCCACCCGGACCATCGGCAGGTAGCGGCCCCACGGACCGTCCTGGGCATTGCCAACCGGCTGGAACCCCGCTTTCCCGAAGGCCGCGATGGCGCGGGCATTCGCCGGGTCGGGATCGGCGCCCACCGCCGGCACGCCGCCCGCGATCAGCGCTTCGGCGAACTGCGCGACGAACGCGGCACCGTGTCCCTGCCCCGTCATCCCCTCCGGCCCGATGAACAGATCGATCCCGCGCGAGCCCTCCGGCAGGAAGGTGAAAGGATGGTCGGGCCAGCCGTGGACAGCGTAGTCCTGGAGATAGGCGAAGGGCGCGTTCTTTTGCATCACGATCCAGACCCTGAGGTTCGGGTCGGCGAGGTCCTCTTCGTCGAAAGGATCGGCCTCCTCCCACCACCGGGCGACATGCGGGGCGGCGAGCCAGAGCCGCAGCATCGGCAGGTCGGCGAGCGTGGCGGACCGGAACTGGTAGGCTGGTGGGTCGGACATGGCGCGACCCTGACACGAAAAAGGGCCGGAGGCAGCCCTCCGACCCTTTTCCGCTGTGAGTTGGCACCGACCCCGGAGAAACGCGCGAACAGGATCAGGGGTCGGTGCCGTGTACCGGGGAGTGAGGCCCCGGAACTCTTGCCGGCCGGCGGTTACTGACCGCCGCCCAGCTGGTGTACATAGGCCGCGACGGCCTTGATCTCGGCCTCGTCGAGCCGGGTGTTCCAGTTCGGCATCACGCCGAACGGACCCTGCCGGACCGAGGTTTCGATCGCCGATTCGCTCGAACCGTAGAGCCAGATTGCATCGGCCAGGTTCGGCGCGCCTTGATCTGGATCACCCTGGGCGTTTTCTCCGTGGCAGGCGGTGCAGTTGTCCAGGAACACCGTCTCACCCTCGGTCACGTCGCCTGCGGAGGCTTCGAGCCCCGACAGCGACATGACATAGGCCACCACGTTCGAGATTTCCTCGTCCGAAAGGTAGTCGTCGCCGAAGGCCGGCATTTCCGAGTACCGCGCGTCGGGGTCGTCCTCGTTGCGAATGCCGTGGGTCACCGTGTAGGTGATCGCTTCGATGTCGCCGCCCCAGATCCACTCGTCGTCGAGCAGGTTGGGATACCCGTTCCCCTCGGCGATGCCGTTCGCGCCCGATCCGTGGCACTGCGAACAGTAGGTCGCGAAGGTCGCCGCGCCCGACTGGATCGCGTAGTTGTTGACGGCCTCGTTCCCCGCGATCTCGGTCGGATCCATCGCGGCGAGCTGCGCGCGCACCTCGGCGTTCATTTCCTCGAACCGGTTGATCTCGGCCGCCACCTCGGTGCGCGTGGAGTAGCCCAGCAGGCCCCCCGTCGCCCGGTCGATCAGCGGCCACGCCGGGTAGGCGATGGTATAGCCGACGCCCCAGATGATCGTGGCGTAGAAGGTCCAGACCCACCAGCGCGGCAGTGGATTGTTGAACTCGCGAAGGTCCTCGTCCCAGACGTGGCCCGTCGTTTCGACGTCGTCTTCGTGCTTGTTGTCACTCATGGCAAGGCTTCCTTACTCTTCTGCGCCCTGCGGCGGGGTTTCGTTGCGGAAAGGGGCCTGCGCCGCGTCCTTGTGCAGTTCACGCGAGCCCGGGCGGAACACCCAGAGCACGGTGAACAGGAAGAACAGGAACATGGCGAGAAGCACCCAGCTGTCCGCGATTTCGCGAAAGATCGAATAGGTATCCATCATGCCCTCCTCAGCGGATCCAGTCTTCCGGCGTCTGCTCGAATTCCGAGAAGTCCACCAGCGTGCCCAGCATTTGCATGTAGGCGATGAGTGCATCCATTTCGGTTACTTCGGGTTGCCCGTCGAAGTTGCGGATCTGCGCCCCGGGGTAGCGTTCCACGACCGCGTCCGGGTCGCTGTCCTCGTAGACGATGCCGTCCGGGTCGGCCTGGGACTTGAAGTCCTGAACCGCCATCTCGAGCTGTTCGTCCGTGTAGGGCACGCCCACGAAGGCGTTGGTGCGCAGCACGTCCTCGATGTATTCCCCGTCGATCGGACGATCGAGCAGGTAGGCGTATTTCGGCATGACCGATTCCGGCACCACCGACTGCGGGTCGACGAAGTGGTCGACGTGCCACTCGTCCGAGTAGCGGCCGCCTACGCGGGCGAGGTCGGGCCCCGTCCGCTTGGACCCCCACTGGAACGGGTGGTCGTATTTCGACTCCGCCGCCAGTGAGTAGTGCCCGTAGCGCTCGACCTCGTCGCGCATCGGCCGGATCATCTGCGAGTGGCAGACGTAGCAGCCCTCGCGGATGTAGATGTTCCGACCTTCCATCTCGAGCGGGGAGTAGGGGCGCACGCCCTCAACGTCCTCGATCGTGTTCTCGAGATAGAACAGCGGCGCGATTTCGACGATGCCACCGACGGTGACGACCAGGAGAGAACCGACCAGCAGAAGCGTGGCGTTTTTCTCAAGGACTGCGTGTTTGTCGAGAATTCCCATGTCCGGTCCTCCTTATTCGGCCGGGGCCGCGGAAGGCGTGGCTTGCGCCAACGGTGCCTTGCGCACGGTCATCCAGAGGTTGTAGGCCATGACGATCGAACCCGCGAGGAACAGGATCCCGCCGAAGCCGCGCACGAGGTACATCGGGAACTTCGCAGCCACGGTGTCGGCGAAGGAGTTCACGAGGAAGCCCTGTGCATCGACCTCACGCCACATCACGCCTTCCATTATGCCCGTGACCCACATCGACGCGGCGTAGAGCACGATGCCGATGGTGGCGAGCCAGAAGTGCCAGGAGACAAGCCTGAGGCTGTAGAGACCGGCCTTGTTCCACAGTTTCGGGAACAGGAAGTAGAGCACGCCGAATGTGATCATCCCGTTCCAGCCGAGCGCACCGGAGTGCACGTGGCCAATGGTCCAGTCGGTATAGTGGCTGAGGCTGTTGACGGCCTTGATGGACATCATCGGGCCTTCGAAGGTGGACATGCCGTAGAAACCGACCGAGATGACCATCATGCGGATGACCGGGTCGGTGCGCAGCTTGTCCCAGGCGCCCGAGAGCGTCATCAGGCCGTTGATCATGCCACCCCAGGAAGGCATCCAGAGGACGACCGAGAACACCATGCCGAGCGTCGAGGCCCAGTCGGGCAGCGCGGTGTAGTGCAGGTGGTGCGGACCCGCCCAGATGTAGAGGAAGATCAGCGCCCAGAAGTGGATGATCGACAGCTTGTAGGAAAAGACGGGACGGTTGGCCTGTTTCGGGATGAAGTAATACATCATGCCGAGGAAGCCCGCGGTGAGGAAGAAGCCCACGGCGTTGTGACCGTACCACCACTGGGTCATCGCGTCCTGAACGCCCGCGAAGACCTGCACCGACTTGGACCCGAAGATCGATACCGGGATCGAGAGGTTATTCACGACGTGCAGCATCGCGATGGTCACGATGAAGGCGAGGTAGAACCAGTTGGCGACGTAGATGTGCGGCTCTTTCCGCTTCATCAGAGTCCCCATGAAGAGAACCAGGTAGCCCACCCAGACGATCGTCAGCCAGAGGTCGGTATACCATTCCGGCTCGGCGTATTCCTTGCCCTGCGTGGAGCCGAGGATATAGCCGGTCGCGGCGAGCAGGATCACGATCTGGTATCCCCAGAACACGAACCAGGCGAGGCCGTCATTCCAGAGCCGTGCGCCCGAGGTCCGCTGAACCACGTAGAAGGACGAAGTGATGAGCGCCGTGCCCCCGAAGGCGAAGATCACCGCCGAGGTGTGCAGCGGACGCAGCCGCCCGAAGTTGAGATACCCCTCCGCCCAGGCGAAGTTGAGCTGCGGAAAGGCCAGCATGAAGGCGATGTAGGTCCCCACGAGGAAGCCCACGACGCCCCAGAAGGCGGTGAGGGCCGCCCCGATCCGGATCGGTCCGTCGAGGTAGCCGGTTTTCGGTGCCGGCTCGAAACCCATACGCCGCAGCGTATAGATGAACAGGCCACCCGCGATCGCCACGACCAGAACGGCGTGGACCAGATAGGCGAGATCGCGGGCATAGGTGGTGGCGATCGCGGCCAGAAGTGCAATCAGGCCGAAGATCACCAGTTTGAGGTAATCCCACATTTTACGTCCCTTCGTGTCTTTCACTACGCGGTCCCGGACGGAGACGAATCCCACCCGGCCCACGCTTTTCGACTGACTGGGGTTTTGATGTGTCGGGGGGCAAGTAACCTTGATCCATGTCAAAACCCCCGGGGCTTTGTGAATTTGACGATTTGACCCAAGTCAAAGCGCCTCGGATCAGTCCGCTCCACCATGCCCTCGACATCTGCCCAGGCCGGTCATTTCGGCCAGAAACCCGCACGAGGTATGCTTCGATGGCCTATCGGTCGATTACCACGGTTGTATCCGATCTCCAAAATTCAACTTCCGCGTTGCAGGCCGCGATGCGGATCACCGAGGCGAACGAGGCACATCTCGACGTGCTTTGTCTTGGCGTCGACATGACCCAACCCGGATTCTACTACGCCGGGGCCACAGCGGTCGTGATGCAGGACAGCCTCGATCAGGCCCGCGAGGACGCGTTGGAGATCGAGGACCACGTGCGCCGGGAACTGCGAAACGCGCCGTTCAACTGGTCCGCCACGGGGCTTTCGGCACAGATGATCGCGCTCAACCAGCTTATCGCCCACCGCACGCGGTTCTCCGACCTCGTCGTGCTCCCCCGCCCCTACGGCGAGGGGCGCGGCCAGGATCTCGAGGCGATCGCCGAAGCGGCGATGTTCGAGGGCGACGTCCCGGTGCTGATCCAGCCGGACGGTCACGCCTTTCCCGAGAAGGCCGACCGGATTCTCATCGGCTGGAACGAAAGCCGCGAAGCACTGCGTGCGGTCAAGGCCGCCCTGCCCTTTCTCAAATCTGCGTCGGTCGTGAATATCGCGATCATCGACCCGCCGAAACACGGCCCCGAACGCTCCGACCCCGGCGGGCAACTGAGCCAGTTCCTCTCGCGTCACGGGGTCCGGCCGGAGCTGTCGGTCCTGTCCAAGACGATGCCCCGCGTGGCCGACGTGCTTGCCCGCCATGCCAACGACATCGACGCCGACATGATCGTGATGGGCGCTTACAGCCATTCCCGCTTTCGCGAGTCGATTCTCGGGGGCGCGACGAGAAATATGCTCGAAGCCGCGGAACGCCCCCTGCTCCTCGCGCATTGAGGGGCTGACGTTTACACGTTTTCCTCCCTGAAAGGACTGGCCGGTGGCATCCCCACCGGCCTTTTTTTCGGGATGGATGTCAGGCCGTAAAACCGGGGATCAGGCGATCAGCCCGCCGTCCACGTCGTCGCCGGTTTCCGCGATCAGCGTGTCGAGGTCGGGCACGATGACGCGCCGTTTGCCCTCGAGTTCGACCACCTCGGATTTGCGCAGAGCCGAAATCTGGCGGCTCACCGTTTCCAGTGTGAGACCGAGGTAATCCGACATCGCCTCGCGGGTGAGCGGGAGGTCGAACACCATGCCGTCCGAGGGCAGTTGCTTGCGCAGCGCCGCATCGCGGCGGGCGACGATGAGCAGGAGGCTCGCGATCTTCTCGCGCGCTGTCTTGCGCCCGAGCACGAGCATCCATTCACGGGCCGAATCGAGTTCGTCCAAGGTCATCTCGAGCAGGCGCTGACCGATGTGAGGCGTGCTCGTCATCAGGTGTTCGAACGGCTTGCGGCGGAAGCAGCACAGGGTCACGTCCGACACGGCCACCACGTCGAAAGCGGCGGTTTCGCGCCCCGGACGGCCGATGAAGTCAGACGGCAGGAGCAGGCCGACCATCTGCGTGCGCCCGTCTTCCATCGTCTGGCTGAGCGTGGCGATGCCGGTCACGACCGACGCCACGAATTCCATGTGGTCGCCCGCCCAGAGGATCGGCTGACCCGCCTCGTAGGTCCGGTAATACTTGATGTCCTCAAGGACCTCGAGCTCCTTCGGTTCGCAGCGCGAACAGACGGCCCGGTGCCGGATGGGGCATTGGCCGCAATCCTTTAGATCGACGTGAAGAGAGCCCATGATCGAGTGTTTGATCCGTATCAATGTCGCGCGCGTGACTTACTCTTAAGCCTACGCCAATGGACAACCTGACGCAACTTCGCAAACTCGGCCTCTTCGACGCACGGGTGCCCCGCTATACGAGCTATCCGACCGCCCCGCATTTCGCCGGCGGCGTCGGGGGATCGACGGTAAGCAATTGGATTCAGGCGATTCCCCGAGGATCGCAGATCTCGCTTTACCTGCATGTGCCCTTCTGCCGGAGGTTGTGCTGGTTCTGTGCCTGCCGCACGCAGGGGACGAGTACGCTGAGCCCGGTTGAAGCCTATGTTGATTCGCTCACGCAGGAATTGGCGACGCTGAAAAGCACCTTGCCCGAGGGCATCACGATCAGCCATCTGCACTGGGGCGGCGGGACACCCACGCTGCTCGATCCCGGCATGATCGCGCGGCTGTCCGCCGCGATCTTTGACACCGCCCCGCTGGCCGAGGGCGGGCAGTTCTCGGTCGAGATCGACCCGAACGAGATCGACGAGGACCGGATGGACGCGCTCGTCGCCGCCGGGCTCAACCGTGCCTCGCTCGGCGTGCAGGACTTCGACCCGATGATCCAGGAGGTGATCGGGCGCCCGCAGAGCTTCGAGATCACCAAGGCGGCGGTGGACGGGCTGCGCGCGCGCGGCGTCGCCTCGCTCAACATCGACCTGCTCTACGGCCTGCCGCACCAGACGCGCGCCCGGATGGCGGATTCCGTGAAAAAGGTCATCTCGCTCTCGCCCGACCGCGTGGCGCTCTTCGGCTATGCGCATGTGCCGTGGATGGCGCGGCGCCAGTCGCTCATCCCGACCGAGGCGCTGCCCTCTCCCGAAGACCGTCTCGAACTATTCAGCCTCTCGCGCGACCTTTTCGTGGCGGACGGCTACGCCGAGATCGGCATCGACCATTTCGCGCGCCCCGAGGACGGCCTCGCCACCGCGCAGACCGCCGGCACGATGCGGCGCAATTTCCAGGGCTATACCGAGGACAGCGCCGAAGTCCTGATCGGGCTGGGCGCCTCGTCCATATCCCGTTTCCCCCAAGGCTATGCCCAGAACGCCCCCGCCACCTCCGCCTACCAGGAACGGGTGCGCGCGGGACAGATCCCGACCTCGCGCGGCCACGCGTTTTCCGGCGACGACATCCTGCGCGGGCGCGTGATCGAGTGCCTGCTGTGCGATTTCTCCGTCGACCTCCCCGCCGTGGCGCGCGAGGTCGGGCGCCAACCGGCCGAGGCGCTTGCGCTGGCCGATGGCTTGGCCGAAACTCTGCCCGGCACGGTGTCGCTCGAGGCCGGTGTCCTGACGATCCGGCCCGATGCGCGGCCGCTCGCCCGGATCATCGCCCGCTACTTCGATGCCTACGAGATGAACGAAGCCGGGCACAGCCAGGCGGTCTGACCGCCTCGCCCGGAAACGGGGGAGGAGATCATGGATTTCATCGAGCGGGCCACCGCCATCGTCGGCGCGTCGCATGTCCTGACTGGCACCGACATGGCGCGTTATGCCAATGACGCGCAGGGGCAGTTCGCCTCGACCCCGCTTTGCGTCCTTCGTCCCGGGTCGACCGAGGAGGTCTCAGCGCTCATGGCGCTGGCGCATGAGACGGGCCAGGCGGTCGTGCCGGTGTCCGGCAACACCGGCGTCTCCGGCGGTACGTTCAACGAGGATGCCGCGATGCTGTCGCTGGAACGGCTTAACCGCATTCGCGCTGTGAAACCCGAGGCGCGGATCGCGGTGGCCGAGGCGGGCGTCGTCCTCGACACCATCCGCGCGGCAGCGGACGAGGCGGGTCTCGTCTTTCCCGTGGTCTTCGGCGCGCGCGGCTCGGCGATGGTCGGCGGCATCCTGTCCACGAATGCGGGCGGCTCCAACGTCCTGCGCTACGGCAACACGCGGGCCCAGTGCCTCGGGCTGGAGGTCGTACTCGCCGACGGGCGGGTGATGGACCTGATGAGCGAGCTGCACAAGGACAACTCCGGCTACGACCTGCGCGACCTGATGATCGGTGCCGAGGGAACGCTGGGCATCATCACGGCCGCTGTCCTGAAACTCGCCCCCGCCCCTGCGCATCGGGCCACGGCGATGGTGGCGCCGGTATCGCTCGACGCCGCGCTCGTCATGCTCAACCGGTTGCAGGAAGCGTCGGGTGGAGCCGTGGAAGCCTGTGAATACATGCCGCGCAGCTACATTGAACGCCATATGGCCAAGGTCGAGGGCGCGCGCGAGCCTTTCGACGCGCCTCACGCCGTGAACGTGCTGGTCGAACTGGCGGGCGAACCGGCCCTCGATACCGTGCTGGAGACCGTGCTGGCCGAAGAGATGGAGGCGGGACGGGTGGCCGATGCCCTCATCGCGCAGAACGAAACTCAGCGCGCGGCGATGTGGGACCGACGCGAGCGCGCCTCGGAGGTCCTGGTGGGCGGAGAAAGCCCGCTTTTCACCGGCGATGTGGCCCTGCCCCTCGACCGGCTCACGGCCTTCTTCGACGAGATCGGCGCGCGCATGGCGCGTATCGCGCCGGGAATGGCCGACAGCTGCGTGGCGCACCTGGGCGACGGCAACGTGCATTACGTGGCCTACGCCCCGGAAAAAACCGACGCGCTGACCGAGAGGGCGGCGCAGGAGCAGGACGCGCTGATCGCCGAGTTGCGCGGCTCGTTCTCGGCGGAGCACGGGATCGGGGTCTACAAGCTGGGGTCGATGGCCCGGCACAAGGACCCGGTGGCGCTCGACGTGATGCGCGCGATCAAGGGGGCGCTGGATCCCAGGGGCATCCTCAACCCGGGCAAGGTCATTCCGGGCTGACGCCCCTCAGAAGCCGCGCGACTGGCACCGCTCTTCGAGCTCGGCGCAGTACTCGGCGATCCGGCGGCGATAGCGGTTCTGGATATTGGTCTTGGCGAGTTTCGCGGACTGGATCATGAGGCGCGCGGGGATGGTGCGCGGTGTCGCCTCTAGCGTGACGTTCATCCGGGTGCGGGTGCGCGACATGGCAACGAGCTCGATTTCCATCTGAACTTCGAGCCCGGCGGCCCGCATCAGGTAGGTCAGCTTGTTGGGCGGATCGTATTCCGTGAGATCGACGTCGGCCTTGCGCTCGCGCCCACGATACTGGAACTCGCCGTGCCAGGACATGCCGGCGCCCGGCGTCTCGAGCTTGTCGGTGCGCACGACCTCGGCCCCGCGCCGCATGGCCGCCCGTTCAAACCAGCCGAAGTCGGCCACGTTGGCGAAAACCGCCTCGATCGGCGCCGCGATATCCTCGCGCGTGGTGAGTTTCATGGCTGTCCCTTTTCCCGCTCGCCCGGGGCGTTCGTCGCCCTTATTCGTGGTTCGCGGCGATTCTGTGGCAGCTAAAGCGTCCCCGCAAGCCAATTTTTCATCAGAACCTGCGCGATGGCGCCCCGGCGCGGCCGCCGGATGAACGCATGGGTACCCGCGAAGACATCCACCAGCTCCTCCCGCGAGACCCAGAGGGCGTGCTCGATTTCCGCAGGGTCGACCTCGATCTCGTGGCTCTCCGCCTCGGCGTGGCAGCCGATCATCAGCGAGGCCGGAAAGGGCCAGGGCTGGGTCGCGAGAATGGCGGAGGGGCCGACGCGCACGCCCGTCTCCTCGGCCACTTCGCGCGCCACGGCGGCGGACACCGTCTCGCCCGGTTCCATGAAGCCCGCGAGGAGGGAATACATCCCCTCCGGCCAGCCGGGCGAGCGGCCGAGGAGGAGCGAATTGCCGGAGGTGACGAGCATGATGACCACCGGATCGGTGCGCGGAAAATGGAGACGCGCGCAGGAGGGACAGGCGCGGCGCCACCCAGCCGCGTCCATCTCGGACTTCGTGCCGCAGGCGGCGCAGAACCCGTGCGAGCGGTGCCATTCGAGGATGCCGCGGGCCGTGGCCGCCAGTTCGCTTTCGAACGGAGTGAGGCCCGCGAGCGCGGACCGCAGGTCCGGAAAGCGCGCGTCCTCGGGCAACGTCCCGAGAGGCGGGGCAGGCATGTCCATGCCGGGGTCGCCCGGCCCGCCGTCCGCCGCGTGGCTGTAGGCCCGCATGACCGAGATGTCGGCGGCGAAGAGCGGCGCGCCGTCGGATTGTCCCAGAAAGATCCACTGGGGTTCGTGTTCGGTGATGAGCGGGTGATCAGGCGCGAGCAGTTCGAGATGCAGATCGCCCCCCGGGCCACGTTCCCCTGCCATCAGGGGCCGGCCCCGCCAGACCGGCAGGACCTTTGCGGCCGGGGACCGGCGCAGCGCCACCGCCTCGCCCCGCAGATGATCCGCCCGGTCGAGCCCGCCGCCGCCGAAGGCCAGTTCACTCAGGTCCATGTTCTCCTCCCGCGCCGGTGCCCGCCGGGTATGCGCGAGGGCGCTCCCCGCTGTCAAACGCATCCCTTGAACGCAGGACCCGAGTCGCCTATGTAGCGCCTCGAGAGGTTGGCGCGGGCAAGCGCCTCGCCAACCCGGTCAGGTCCGGAAGGAAGCAGCCGTAACGAGCCCCGCTTGGGTCGTTGTCCAGCCTCTCACCCTTTCCCCCATCGACCGTGGTCCCGGTGTGCGCACGATGTTTCGCCGTGGGCTTGCGCCCGCGCCGACCCGTCGGGGGGCCAGCCCCCCGACCCCCCCGAAGTATTTGAGAAACAGAGAAGAAGGCGCCGGTCGCTTATGCGGAGCGCACCGCTTCGATCATCTTCGCGACGTTTTCCGGGTCTGCATCCGGCGTGATGCCGTGGCCGAGGTTGAAGATGTGGGGGCCGCCGCGCAGGGCGCGGGTGATCGCCTGCGCTTCGTCGACGAGCGCTTGTCCACCCGTGACCATGTGGCTCGAGGCGAGGTTGCCCTGCACGCAGCCGTCCACCTGCACGTGTCGCGCGACCCACTCGGCAGACACGGAATTATCGACAGCCACGCAATCCGCGCCGGTCGCGCGGGCGAAGCCGATGTAGCGCTGGCCCGCCTCGCGCGGAAACGCGATGACGGGCAGGCCGGGGTGCCGGTCCTTGAGTTCGGCGATGATCCGCTTCGCCGGGGCCAGCGCGAAATCGTCGAAGTCCTGTCCGGTGAGGGATCCTGCCCAGCTGTCGAAGAGCTTCACGCATTCCGCGCCCGCCGCGACCTGCCGCGACAGGTATTCGATCGTCGCCTCGGTGATCTTGTCGATGAGCCGGACGAAGAGGTCGCGGTTCTCGGCCTTGAGCGCGTGGGCCGGGCCCTGGTCCGGCGTGCCGCGCCCGGCGATCATGTAGGTCGCGACCGTCCACGGCGCGCCGGCGAAACCGATCAGCGCCGTTTCTGCGGGAAGCTCGCGCGACAGGATCGACACGGTCTCGTAGACCGGGCCGAGGGTGTCGTGAATGTCCTCGGCCCCGCCCAGCTTCGCGAATTCCTCCTCGCGCGTGATCGTGGAAAGCCGTGGCCCCTCGCCCGTCACGAACCACAGGTCCGCGCCCAGAGCTTGCGGCACCAGCAGGATATCGGCGAACAGAATGGCCGCGTCGAAGCCGAAGCGGCGGATCGGTTGCAGCGTCACCTCGGCGGCGAGGTCGGGGGTGTAGCACAGTGACAGGAAATCCCCGGCCTTCTCGCGCGTCGCCCGGTATTCGGGCAGGTAGCGCCCCGCCTGCCGCATCATCCAGATCGGCGGGGTGGGAAGCGTTTCGCCCGCCAGCGCGCGCATCAAGAGCTTGGTCATCGTCGGTCCTTTCGCTGTCTGGGCTTGGGTCCGCTTTCCGCGCCCGCATGTCAAGCGGCGGGGCATGGACAGGACCAGGTGCCGCGTCTAAACGGGGGCCATGACCGTAACCCTTCCCGACCCGACCAAGCCGATGAAGATCGGCACCCGCGGCTCCCCTCTCGCCCTCGCGCAGGCCTACGAGACGCGCGACCGGCTGGCGGCCGCCTTCGGCCTGCCCGAGGCCGCCTTCGAGATCGTGGTGATCAAGACCACCGGCGACGACCGGGCGATGATCGCGGCGGACCGGCCGTTGAAGGAGATCGGGAACAAGGGGCTCTTCACCCGCGAGATCGAGGACCAGTTGATGAACGGGCTCATCGACATCGCGGTCCATTCGATGAAGGACATGCCGACCGAACAGCCCCCGGGCCTCACGCTCGACTGCTACCTCCCCCGCGAGGACACGCGGGACGCCTTCGTGTCGCTCGGCAAGGGCGGCATCCACGACCTGCCCCAGGGCGCCGTCGTCGGCACCTCGTCGCTCAGGCGCAAGGCGCAGCTTCTCAACCGGCGACCGGACCTCCGGGTGGTGGAGTTTCGCGGCAACGTGCAGACGCGGCTCGCCAAGCTGCGCGACGGGGTGGCGGAGGCCACGTTCCTCGCCATGGCCGGGCTCACGCGGCTGGGGATGCTGGGCGAGGTGCCGCATGGCGCGATCGCGCCCGAGGACATGCTGCCCGCGATCGCGCAGGGCGCCATCGGGATCGAGCGGCGCGCCCATGACGACGCGACGGGCGAGATGCTGGCGGCGATCCACGACGGGCTGACCGGCCAGAGGCTCGCCGCCGAACGCGCCTTCCTCGCCGAACTCGACGGCTCCTGCGAAACGCCCATCGCCGGGCTGGCCGAGATCGACGGCGACCGGCTCCGGCTGCGCGGGGAAGTCCTGCGCACCGACGGCTCCGAGGCGCTGTCGGACGAGATGTCCGGCCCCGTCGCGCACGGCGCCGACATGGGGCGCGAGATGGCGCGCAAGCTTCTCGACCGCGCGGGTCCGGGCTTTTTCGACTGGCACTGAGCCCCACGTGGACAGCCATGCGGCCCGAGGGCCGGTGCCGGGCACGGGACCGAGATGACCTGCGCGCGCGTCAGCGCGCACCGTTCGGGCACCGTCAGCCGTCGCGGCGCGGGTCGGCGGGGTAGACGCCCAGGATGTCGAGGTTCGCGGTGAAATAGCCCAGTTCGTCGAGCGCGCGCGCCACGGCCGGGTCGTCAGGGTGGCCCTCGATGTCGGAGTAGAACCGCGTCGCCGTGAACGACCCGTCGATCATGTAGCTTTCCAGCTTGGTCATGTTCACGCCGTTGGTGGCGAACCCGCCCATTGCCTTGTAGAGCGCCGCCGGGATGTTGCGCACCTCGAAGACGAAGGTAGTCATCATCTTGTCGCCCCGGCGCGCGAGGTCGAGGTCGCGCCCCATGATCACGAAGCGCGTCGTGTTGTGGCCGTGATCCTCGATGTCGCGGGCCAGCACCTCCAGCCCGTAGATCTCGGCGGCTAGGGTGGACGCGAGCACCCCCTCCCCCGGCGTGCGATGCGCAGCGAGGTCAGCGGCCGCCCCGGCGCTGTCGGCAGCGGAATGGCCCCGGATGCCGTGGCTTTTCAGGAACCGGGCCGACTGCGGCAGAAGCACGAGATGCGCGCGCACGTCCTTTACATCTTCGAGCTTCGTGCCCGGCACAGCCATCAGCGCGATGCGCACCCGCACGAAAGCCTCGTCGAGGATGTGAAGCCCGCTTTCCGGCAGCAACCGGTGGATGTCGGCGACCCGCCCGTAGGTCGAGTTTTCCACCGGCAGCATGGCGAGATCGGCCGCGCCGTTGCGCACCGCATCGATCACGTCTTCGAAGGTCGCGCAGGGGATCGCTTCCATGTCGGGGCGCGCGTCGATGCAGGCCTCGTGAGAATAGGCCCCCGGTTCGCCTTGAAACGCAATCTTTCCCGTCACGCCCTGCCCTCCCCGATCACAGTCATTGCCCAGACACGATGTCGCAATTCGTCGCGCCTCATACCGCTTGAAACGTCCGGGTTAAAGCGTGTAGACACCCGCGAGACCAGGCTTCAGATGGAACGCGACATGTTCGACACAATGACCTTCACCAAGGCCGGCGCCGCCGTATGCGCCGCGCTCCTGATTTTCCTCTTCGCCAGCTGGGGTGCCGATGCGCTCTACATGAGCGAGGCCGAAGGTCATGGCGACAGCCACACGGAAGAGGGCGAAGGCCATTCGCAGGGCTACGTGATCGCCAACCTCGAAGACAGCGGCGCGGGTGAAGCCGAGGAAGTCGTCGAAGTCAGCTTCGAGGAGGTCTATGCCTCCGCCGACGCGGGCGCCGGCGAGCGCGTCTACAACAAGTGCCAGTCCTGCCACAAGCTGGACGGCTCGAATGGCACCGGTCCGCACCTCGACGGCGTCGTCGGTCGGGAAATTGCTGCTGTTGGCGACTTCTCTTACTCCGACGCGATGGCCTCGACCGAAGGCAGCTGGACCCCTGAACGTCTGAGTGCCTTCCTCGAGAACCCGCGCAGCGATATCAGCGGCACGAAGATGACCTTCTCGGGCCTCAAGGACATCGAGGACCGCGCCAACGTCATCGCCTATCTCGAGGCGAACCCGGGCTGATCCGCTAACGACGCACGGCATTCCAGGGGCCGCTCCGGGGAACCGGGGCGGCCCTTTCACGTTGGGCCTGTAATGTTCCCGCAACCTATCTCACGAATTCTCGCCTTGAATGTCAGGCCCGTGCGCGCTTAGCCTTTCCGGCAACGGCCTGCACCGATCATCCGAGGAGACGCCATGACGCCCCGCCCCGCGCGCCCTGCCACCCGCATCGAGACCGCGCCCTCCCCGGCCCCGCTTCTGAAGGCGCTCCTGCTGTCTTCTGCGCTGGTCGTCACCGGCGCCCAGGTCGCCCGGGGGCAGGACACGACCGAGACGCACGCGTTCTCGAACTTCGGCGAGGTGAAATACGGCCCCGACATCGAGCATCTCGACTACGTGAACCCCGACGCCCCCAAGGGCGGCGAAATCTCGATCTCGGCGATGGGCACCTTCGACAGCTTCAACAACTACTCGCGCAAGGGCGTGTCGGCCTCGCTCGCCA
Source organism: Maritimibacter sp. (assembly GCA_964230745.1). GTDB lineage: Bacteria > Pseudomonadota > Alphaproteobacteria > Rhodobacterales > Rhodobacteraceae > Maritimibacter. The sequence continues at coordinate 67,049 of CAXRHZ010000053.1, forward strand.
CCATCGGGTCCGAAAGCATCGTGATCTCGACCGCCGACGATCCCTACGGCCTTTACTGCTTCATGTGCACGACGATGGAGTATCCCGAGGACATCAAGTGGGTGACGTTCAACCTGCGTGACGACGTGACCTTCGCCGACGGCACGCCGATGACCGCCTCGGACGTGGAGTTTTCGTTCAACCTCTTCCTCGAACAGGGCATCACGGAATACCGCCGCATCGTCGAGGGCTTCATCGAGGACGTCGAGGTGATCGACGACCACACGATCAAGTTCACCTTCACGGACGAGGCTCCGATCCGCGAGCGCATCGGCTTCGCCGGCGGCACCCCGGTCTTCTCGCAGGCCTGGTTCGAAGAAACAGGCGCGCGGCTTGACGACAGCTCGGAGGAGCCGTTCATGTCCACCGGCGCCTACGTGCTGGACTCCAAAGATTTCAACCGGCAGATCGTCTATTCCCGCAACCCTGACTACTGGGCGGCGGAGCACCCGATGCAGATCGGGCGCAACAACTTCGACACGATCCGCGTGGAATACTTCGCCGACAGCCAGGCCGCGTTCGAGGCGTTCAAGGCGGGCGCCTTCACCTTCCGCGTCGAAAACTCCTCGCTCATCTGGGCGACGGGCTACGATTTCCCGAACCTCAACGACGGCTATGTCATCAAGGAGGAAATCCCCGACGGCACGGTGGGCACCGCCCAGAGCTTCATCTTCAACCTCGACCGCGAGCACTGGCAGGACAAGCGGGTACGGGATGCGATCGGGATGATGTTCAATTTCGAATGGTCGAACCAGGCGCTGTTCTACGGCCTTTACGACCGTGTCGACAGCTTCTGGCCGGGCACCGACCTCGCCGCAACCGGCACGCCGTCCGAAGGCGAGGTGGAGATCCTTCAGCCTCTCGTGGACGAGGGACTTCTGGACGCGGCGATCCTGACCGAGGAAGCGCCGCTTCCGCATGAGAACTCGGCCGACCAGAACCGCCCCTCGCGCGGGACCTATCGCGAAGCCGGGCGTCTGCTGGAGGAAGCAGGCTGGATTCCCGGCGACGACGGCATCCGCCGCAACGAGGCGGGTGAGACCCTGACGCTCGAAATCCTGTCCTACGACCCCAACTTCGACCGGATCCTCAACCCCTACATCGAAAACCTGCAACAGCTCGGCGTCGCCGCCGAACTGGAACGCGTGGATACGGCGCAATACGTCGAGAACCGGCGCGCGGGCGACTTCGACATGACCACCCACGGCTTCAGCATGGGCTTCGAGCCGGGGATCGGGCTGGAACAATGGTTCCACTCCAAGACCGCCGACGACAGCTCGCGCAACCTCATGCGGCTGCGCAACGAGGCGGTAGACCGGATCATACCGTCGGTGGTGGATGCAGAAAGCCTCGACGCGCTGCGCACCTCGGTCCACGCGCTCGACCGCACCCTGCGCTCCATCGGGTTCATGGTGCCGCAGTGGTACAAACCGGTCTACACGGTCGCCTACTACGACATGTACGGCAAGCCAGAGACCATTCCGCCGCTGGACATGGGCTACCTCGATTTCTGGTGGTACGAGGCCGACAAGCACCAGGCGCTGATCGACGCCGGTGTCCTGCGCTAAGGAAAAGCCGACCTTATGGGCGCCTATATTCTTCGCAGGTTGCTGCTCATCATCCCGACGCTGTTCGGGATCATGGTCATCAACTTTACCCTGACGCAGTTCGTCCCGGGCGGGCCGATCGAACAGATCATTGCCCGTATCGACGGCGAGGGCGACGTGTTCGGCGCGATCTCCGGCGGGCCGAGCGATTTCGGCGCCTCCAGCGGGGGCGAGGCCGCCTCACAGGGGTCGAGCGACTACGCGGGCGCCCGTGGCCTGCCGCCCGAGTTCATCGAGGAGCTTGAGCGCGAGTTCGGTTTCGACAAACCGCCGCTCGAACGGTTCTTCACGATGATCTGGAACTACATGCGGCTCGACTTCGGCGAGAGTTACTTCCGATCCATCGGGGTGTTCGAGCTGGTGGCCGAAAAGCTGCCGGTCTCGATCTCGCTCGGCCTGTGGTCCACGGTCATCGCCTATCTCGTCTCGATTCCGCTGGGCATCCGCAAGGCGGTGCGCGACGGCTCCACCTTCGACACCTGGACCTCCGGCCTCATCATCGTGGCTTACGCGATCCCGGGCTTTCTCTTCGCGATCCTGCTCCTCGTGCTCTTCGCCGGCGGCACCTACTGGCAGATCTTCCCGCTCAGGGGGCTTACCTCGGACAACTGGGAGCAACTCAGCCTGATCGGCAAGATCCTCGACTATTTCTGGCACATCGCCCTGCCGGTCTTCGCCACGACCATCGCCAGCTTCGCAACCCTGACGCTCCTGACCAAGAACAGCTTCCTCGACGAGATCAAGAAGCAGTACGTGGTGACGGCCCGCGCCAAGGGGGTCTCGGAGCGCCGGGTGCTCTACGGTCACGTGTTCCGCAATGCCATGCTGATCGTCATCGCGGGCTTTCCGGGGCTGTTCATATCGGTGTTCTTCGCGGGCTCCCTCATCATCGAGACGATCTTCTCGCTCGACGGTCTCGGACGGCTCGGGTTCGAGGCGGCGGTCGCGCGTGACTACCCGGTGATCTTCGGGACGCTCTTCGTCTTCGGCCTCATCAGCTTGGTCGTGAACATCCTGTCCGACCTGATGTATGTCTTCGTCGATCCCCGCATCGACTTCGAGAAGCGGGAGGGCTGAGCATGGCCGAACCCCGCACCCGCACCAATGACCGCGAACCGGCCCAGACCGCCCCCGCCCCCGTCGAGGCGCCGCACACCGATCCGCACGAGATCCCGCGCCAGGGACGGCGCAAACCGTTCCTGTCGCCGCTGAACCAGCGCCGCTGGCGCAACTTCAAGCGCAACGGGCGCGCCTACTGGTCCCTCATCATCTTCTCGGTGATCTTCGGACTGTCGTTGTTCGCCGAGTTCATCGCGAACGACAAGCCGATCCTCGTGAGCTATCAGGGCGACCTGCACATGCCGATCTTCCGGTTCTACCCGGAGACGGCCTTCGGCGGGGATTTCCGGACCGAGGCGGTTTATGCCGATATCGAGGTCGAATGCCTGATCGTCGCGGCCGGGTCGGAGCGCTGCTGGGACGACCCGCAGGGCACCATCGACGACGCGCAGGACGGCGAGATCGCGGGTGAGCAGATCACGACCGGGTGGCTGCTGTGGCCGCCGATCCCCTACAGCTACGACACGATCAACGACATCGGCACGGCCGCGCCCTCGGCCCCGGACGCAGACCATTGGCTCGGCACCGACGACACGGCGCGCGACGTGCTCGCGCGAGTCATCTACGGCTTCCGGTTGTCCGTGTTCTTCACCATCATCGTGACGGTCGCGACCGCCCTCATCGGGATCGCGGCGGGCGCAGTGCAGGGCTACTTCGGCGGCTGGCTCGACCTCGTGTTCCAGCGCATTCTGGAAATCTGGGCCTCCACGCCGTCGCTCTACGTCATCATCATCCTGTTCGCGATCCTGGGGCGAAGTTTCTGGCTGCTCGTCTTCGTGACGATCCTTTTCGGCTGGCCCGCCCTCGTGGGCGTCGTACGCGCCGAGTTCCTGCGCGCGCGCAACTTCGAATACGTGCGCGCGGCCAAGGCACTGGGCGTCTCCAACCGCACGATCATGTTCCGCCACATGCTGCCCAACGCGATGGTCGCCACGCTGACCATGCTGCCCTTCATCATCACCGGCACAATCGGCACGCTTGCCGCGCTCGACTTCCTGGGCTACGGCCTGCCCTCTTCGGCCCCCTCTCTCGGGGAACTCACCCGGCAGGCCAAGCAGAACCTGCAGGCCCCGTGGCTCGCCTTCACGTCCTTCGTGACATTCACCGTGCTCCTATCGCTCCTGGTCTTCATCTTCGAAGGCGTGCGCGATGCCTTCGACCCGCGGAAGACCTTCCAATGAGCCTTCTGAACGTGAAAGACCTGCGCGTCAGCTTCACGCAGGACGGCGTGACGATCCCGGCGGTGAAGGGCGTGTCCTTCGACGTGAAGAAGGGCGAGACGGTCGCGCTCGTGGGCGAGTCCGGCTCGGGCAAATCCGTGACCGCGCTCTCGACCGTGTCGCTCCTGCCCGAAAGCGCATCGATCCAGGGCTCGGTCACCTACGACGGGCGCGAGATGGTCGGCGCGCCGGACAAGGAACTGCGCCGGACGCGGGGCAACGACATCAGCTTCATCTTCCAGGAGCCGATGACCTCGCTCAACCCGCTGCACACGCTGGAAAAGCAGCTCAAGGAATCCATCGAACTGCACCAGGGGCTGGAGGGCGATGCGGTGCGCCGGCGGATCATCGAACTTCTGGAAAAGGTCGGCATCCCGGACCCGGTAACCCGGCTCTCGAGCTACCCGCACCAACTTTCGGGCGGCCAGCGCCAACGCGTGATGATCGCGATGGCCCTGTCGAACAACCCCGATCTCCTGATCGCGGACGAGCCGACAACGGCGCTCGACGTCACGATCCAGGCGCAGATCCTCGACCTCCTCGCCGACCTCATCAAGTCGGAGGGCATGAGTCTCCTGTTCATCACCCACGACCTGACCATCGTGCGCAAGTTCGCGGACCGGGTGAACGTGATGAAGGACGGCGAGATCGTGGAGGCCGGCGCCACCAAGGAAATCTTCGACGCGCCGAAACACGACTACACCAAGATGCTGCTCTCAGCCGAGGCGACCGGCAAGCCGCTCCCGGTGCCCGACGACGCGGAAGAGATCGCGTCGGCCACGGACCTGCGCATCTGGTTCCCGATCACCCGCGGCCTGTTGCGCCGGACCGTGGGCCATATCAAGGCCGTGAACGCCGCGAGCTTTTCCGTCCGCGCGGGCGAGACGGTGGGCATCGTCGGCGAATCCGGCTCCGGCAAGACCACGCTGGCGCTTGCCGTGATGCGGCTCATCTCGTCCGAAGGGCCGGTGGTGTTCCTGGGCGACAACATCCAGAACTGGAAATCGAAGAACGTCCGGCGTCTGCGCCGCGACATGCAGATCGTGTTCCAGGACCCCTATGGCTCCCTCTCCCCCCGCATGACCTGCGAGGAGATCATCGCCGAGGGGCTGGGCGTCCACGGGATCGAACCGGGTCGCAACAAACGCGATATGGTGGCCGAGATCATGGCCGAGGTCGGGCTCGACCCTACCACGATGGACCGCTATCCGCACGAGTTCTCCGGCGGGCAGCGTCAGCGCATCGCGATCGCGCGCGCCATGATCCTGCGCCCGCGCCTCGTCGTGCTGGACGAGCCGACCTCGGCGCTCGACATGACGGTGCAGGTTCAGATCGTGAACCTGCTGCGCGATCTGCAGAAGAAATATGGTCTGGCCTACCTGTTCATCAGCCACGACCTCAAGGTGGTACGCGCGCTTGCCCACAAGGTGCTGGTGATGAAGTCGGGCGACGTGGTGGAACAGGGCGACGCGGACCAGGTGTTCGACGCGCCCAAGAGCGACTACACCCGCGCGCTCATGGCCGCGGCGTTCGAGATCAAGGCAGCCGACGGCGCGTCGATGTGAGCGCGTGACGAATTCCTCGAAGGAATTCGGGCGGCAACCTCGAAGATGTCCGTCAGCCTTGCTGGCCGGCCTCGATCACGGTGCAGGACGTGTCGCGCGCGGCGAGGCGGCGACAGGCGAGTTCCGCGCCTTCCTTTGTCATCCCGACGAAGTTCGCGTTGAACCCGGTGCGCGACTTCGACACCTTGCGCAGCGCTTCGCCCAGCGTGGCGAGTTCGCTGAGTGCCGTGCGCAGGAGCACGCGCTCGGCCTCGTAATGCGCCGGGAAGACGCCGACGTTGATGCCCCAGTGGCGCCCGCCCGATGTGGACATGCGCGTCACGAATTCCGGCGTGCGCGGCGCAGTGGCGGCGCTTTCGACATTCACGAGAATCATGTCCTCGGGACGCGGCGGCGGGGCGGGGGCCACGTCGGGCGCGGCGAGCGAGGCGTTGACCACCGGGGCGGCTGCCTGGGCAGCACCCGCCGGCACTTTCTCGACAGCCGGGGTCGCTTCGGCCCCGGACACTTCGGCCTCGGCCACCGCTTCGGCTTCGGCGAGGCGCTCCGGCACCTCCTCCTCGGTCGTGTCGAGGATGTTCGCGATCACTGCGTTCACGGCCTCGGACGTATCGGAGTCCAGAACGCTCACGGGCCGCGGAGCAGGCCGGATCGAACGCACGGGCGCGCCGACCACCCGGATCGTCTTGCCCGCCCCGCCCGGCTCGTCGAATTCGTTCGACGCGACGAGCGGCGCCGAGGCATTGGTCCCGGTATTGCCAACGTAAGGCGGCTTGGCGGGCGCACGCACGGCCACGTTGTTGCGCGCGCGCGCGAACCCCATGTCGAGCAGCTCGGCCATCTGCGCATCGCGCGCCGGGCCGGAGGTGCCGCCGAAGATCGTCGCAATAATGTGTTTCGAGCCGCGCCGTGCGCTCGCCGTCAGGTTGGAACCGGAGGCGCGGGTGTATCCCGTCTTGATCCCGTCCGCGCCTTCGTAGGTCGACAGGAAGCGCCGGTTGGTGCTGGGCACCGTCTTCACCCCGACGTCGGCGCTCTGGCGCGAGAAGAGGTTGTAGTACTGCGGGTAGTCGAAGAACAGGTGACGGCCCAGCGTGGTCATGTCGCGCGCGCTCGACAGGTGACCGTCAGCGGTCAGCCCGTGCATGTTCACGAAATGCGTCTGGTTCATGCCCAGTGCCTTGGCGGTCCGGTTCATCCGCGCGGCGAAGGCCGCCTCGGAGCCCGAGATCGCCTCGCCCAGCGCGGTGGCGGCGTCGTTGGCCGATTTCACCGCGGCAGCGCGGATCAGGTGGCGCAGGCGCACCTTCTGCCCCTGTCGGAAGCCGATCTTGGAGGGCACTTCGGAGGCCGCGTTGGCCGATATCTCGACCAGCGAGTCGAGGGAGATCTCACCATTCTCCACAGCCTCGAACACGACGTAGAGCGTCATCATCTTTGTAAGCGAGGCCGGGTGGAGCCGGGAGTCGGCGTTGCGCGAATGGATCACTTCGCCGGTGCGCGCGTCGATCACGAAGGCCGCGTAGGGCGCGGCCCGTGCGGACGTCATGGAAAGCGCGAGCGCCAACACGATGAATACGAGAGTTAGTCGGGTCCATTGCCCGAGACGACGATACGCGTCGCTAGCCATCACTGCCTCATGTCCCGGACTGGTTTTTTGCGTCCGGTTTTTTATCTGCCTGAAAGGAAGCGTAGCACGAGGCCCGGGGCGGGAAAATAGTTAAGTCTCAACCCCTTTCACGATTGTTGAGACCGTGCAGCCCAGATGTTGCGTGTACCGTCCGGTGGGGCCCCAGATGCTCGATTGTGGCGGGAATGAGGCGGCGCGGCGCGACCACCCCGCCGCGTCAGACGAGGTCGGAAAGCACCCCGGGCAACTCCCCGAGCCGGGCGATTTCGTGAAACCGCGCCGCCCGTGTCGGGGCCTCGGCATGTTCCAGCGCCCAGGTCAGGTCATGGGGCACATAGGTCCCCCAGGCCCCGGCCTCGATCGCCGGGATCACGTCGGACTTGAGCGAATTGCCCACCATCATCGCGGACTCCGGCGTCACCTCATGGCGGGCGAAGATCGCCCGGTAGGTGTCGGGGGTCTTGTCGGACACGATCTCGACCCCGTCGAACAGCTCGCCCAGCCCGGACTGCGCCAGTTTGCGCTCCTGGTCCAGCAGATCGCCCTTCGTGACGAGCAGGATGTGATGGTCATCCGCCAGCGCCTCCACCGTCTCACGCGCGTCCGGCAGAAGCTCGATCGGGTGCGAGAGCATGTCCTGCCCCGTCGCGATGATCTCGGCGATGACGCTGGCAGGCACCCGCGCCTCGGTGACCTCGATCGCGGTTTCGATCATCGACAGCATGAAGCCCTTGATGCCGAAACCGTAGTGGCCGAGGTTGCGCCGCTCCGCCTCGAGCAGCCGCTCGTCGAGGTGGTCGCGCTCCGCGTGATCGGCAAGCAGCTCGGCGAATCGTTCCTGCGTCATGCGGAAGAACTGCTCGTTCTGCCAGAGGGTGTCGTCCGCATCGAATGCGATTGTCTTTATTTTTCCTGCCATTGTGATCCGTCCCGACCCACGGCCCCCTTTATTTGCCCGTCCCACCCATTATATTGTCCTCCTCAACCGGGCACCGTGCCAAGCAGGAGAGCAGTTTGCGGACCGAGACGATTGTCATGGCTGGACAGGACAACGACCCGCCGGGGGGTGACACGCAACTTGCGGTCAAACCCAAGGCGAAGTCAAAGCGTCCGCCGCTGTACAAGGTTCTCCTCCTGAACGACGATTTCACGCCGATGGAGTTCGTGGTCATGGTGCTGGAACGGTTCTTCGGCATGAACCACGCGCAGGCGTTCGAGATCATGCTGACCGTCCACAAGCGCGGCCTCGCCGTGGTCGGCGTGTTCTCCTACGAGATCGCCGAGACCAAGGTGAACCAGGTCATGGAAATGGCCCGCCAGCATCAGCACCCGTTGCAATGCACGATGGAACGGGAATAACCCGACCCCCATGTCACAGTCCCGTCTGACTCACGCGCTGGAGACCGGCGCGCTCGTGCTGCCCGAAGGCCGCATCGCCGTCTTCGCGCCCCCCACCGGCTTCGACCTTTCCGCGCTGGAGCGCGCGCGGGTCGAGGTGGTGAGCCGGTTCTATCCCGATGTCGTTTACTGGCAGGGACTGGGCTACCGCGTGCTGCAGGAGCCGGAGGGGCAATACGCCGCCGCGCTGGTCGTCCTGCCCCGCGCCAAGGATGCCGCGCGCGCCCTGCTGGCAGAGGCCGCGGTCTGTGCCGATCTTCTGATCGTCGACGGGCAGAAGACCGATGGGGTGGATTCGATCCTCAAGGCCGTGAAGAAGATCGCGCCGCCGGACACCGTGCTGTCCAAGGCGCATGGCAAGGTGTTCTGGCTCGCCGCCCCCGACCTCGCCGACTGGACCGGGACGCCGCGCGACGTGGACGGGTTCGTGACACGTCCCGGCGTGTTCTCGGCCGACGGGCCGGACAAGGGCTCCGTCGCCCTGCTCGACGCGCTGCCGGCGCTGTCGGGCCACGTCGTCGACCTCGGCGCCGGCTGGGGTTACCTCTCCCGCGCGATCCTCGCGTCCGACGCGGTCACTGCGCTCGACATCGTCGAGGCCGATCTCACTGCGCTCGACTGCGCGCGCGAGAACGTGACCGATCCCCGCGCCGCCTTTCACTGGGCCGACGCCACGCGCTTTCGCCCGAAACAGCCCGCCGACGTGGTCGTGTCGAACCCGCCGTTCCACACCGGGCGGGCGGGCGACCCCGGCCTGGGGCGCGGCTTCATCCGCGCGGCCGCCGCCATGCTGGCCCCCAGCGGCATTTTCTGGATGGTCGCCAACCGTCACTTGCCCTATGAGGACACGCTCGCGGAGCAGTTCCGCGAGGTCGAGGCTGTCGGCGGCACGCCGGGGTTCAAGGTCGTCCGGGCCGCGAAACCCCATCGCGTGAGGGGCTGAATCCCCGTAACGTCATCCTGAGAATCGGGAGTTTTCCATGTCTTTCTCCATTTCCGGCAAGAGCGTCATCGTCACCGGCGCGGCCAACGGCGTGGGCCTCGCCATCGCCCGACATTTCGCCGACGCGGGCGCCCGGGTGATGTGCGCCGACATGGACGAGGTGAAGCTGGCCGAGGAGTTCGGCGCGAACCCGGACATGGACGTGCTCCCCGGCGCGGGCGAGGACGCGGTGGACGACGATGCCTCCAGCGTGCGCATTTTCGCGGGCGACCTGCGAGAAAAGCTGACCATCGCCAACCTTCTGTCGGCCACGATCGACGCCTTCGACAGGGTCGACATCCTCGTGAACGCCTCGCGGCAGGTGATCGCGATGGACCCGCTGGACAGCGACGACAAGACGGTCGAGACGCTGATCGACCAGAACCTGATGACCGCGCTCAAGCTGAGCCAGGCGGTCGCCAAGCGCATGATCCAGCAGGCCCGGGACGAGGCGGCCGAGGACGAGCCGCAGTCCATCGGCGCAATCGTGAATCTCACCTCCATCGCCGCGATCCGCACCCGGCCGCAGCTCATGGGCTTTTCCATCGCTTCGGCAGCGCTGGAGCAGATGACCCGCTCGCTCGCGGTTGCCCTCGCACCGCACAAGATCCGGGTAAACGCGGTCGGCTTCGGCTCGGTCATGTCCGCGAGCCTGCGCGAGGCCTGTTCGGCGGAGCCGGCGCTGCGCGACGAGGTGATCCACGGCACGCCGCTGGGCCGGATCGCGGAAGCGGGCGAGGTGGCCGAAGCGGTCCACTTCCTCGCCGCCGATGCGTCGCGTTTCATGACGGGACAGGTGGTGATGGTCGACGGCGGGCGCACCGTGATCGACGTGGTGGACACGGACCGGCACTGAGCCGCCGCGCAGACCTCCCCCCTGTTCAGGGGGATACCTGCAAAAACAGACTGGTTTATCCCTTCGAAGCAGGGGCGCGACCTGCGCCTGCAAAGGGGGTAACATGATCAAACTCATTCGCTTCGCGGTCCTCGGGGCCGCCGTCGTCTCGACCTCGGGCTGTGCTCTTCTGGGTATCGGCGCCGGTGGCTCAACCGCGGATCCGGCGGCCACAGCCGCGCTCGCCGTCGAAACCCGGACAGAGTTCAACGCCCTGAACTCCGGAAACACCACTTTGCCCACCACGGGAGATGCGAACTATTCCGGTTTCCTGTCGGGGGTGGTGAAGGACACGGCCATGACGAACGGCAGTCCGACCCAGATCGGCCGGATGCTCGTCGGCGACGCCAACTTCGACGTCGCCTTCATGACCAACGACGTGGACTTCAGCGGCACGGTGAACAACATCCTGGCCAAGGACGAGGTAGACCAGACCGAACTCTATTCCGTTCTCACCACCGGAACCGCCGCGGAACTCGAGGCGCTGCTCGACACGTATGATGGCACGACGGGCGAATTGGTGTTCGCCAACGGACGTCTCGACACCGCCTCGGGTCCGACCAACATCACGTCGGATGTCTCGGGAACCGTCACCCACAACGGCGATGCGCTGGCGTTCGGCGGTACGACCCGGGGCTATTTCATCGGCGCGAACGGAGAGGGCATGTTCATCAATGCCGAAACGCACGAAGGCCTGACGATCACGGAGAACGGGATCGACCGCGTGGGCGACTTCGGCGTGCGGCTGGTGCAGACCAACTGAGCCACGTCGCATCCACACGTATAACGTGTTAGGATTCTCTCGATACTATCATCGGGAGAATCACGTGCGTTCCATCACCCCCCTCCCCCTGCTCGCCCTGCTCGCCGCCTGCGCGGGCCAGTCCGGCGGCAACGCCACGCCGGAAGCCGTCGCGGAAAGCGTGGGCGACGTCATCGCGGCCTTGTCCGAAGTCGGCGCGGCCCCGGCCACGATGCCCGCCTCCGGCGCGGCCACCTACAACGGCTACGCGACCGCATTCGTCAAGGACGCGATCACCGACCAGACCGGACGCCAGCTCGTCGGCGACGCCACGTTGCGTGCGACATTCACGGCGGCGGGCGGGCGTGTGGAAGGCACCATCGGGGACATGCTCGGCAAGGCTGGCGTGAACCAGACGGAGCTCTTCTCGGCGATCCAGAATGGCAACGCGGGCGATATCGAGGCGATCCTGGCCGATTACAACGAGGCGACGGGCACGATCGCCCTCGACACAACCGCGACCGCTGGCGCGACCTTCACCACGGGGATCGACGGCACGATCACACATGAGGGCGACGCGCTGCGCTTCGACGGGCGCGGCACGGGCAATTTCTCGGGCGACGGCGCAACCGGCTTGCAGGTCACCGGCATTGCGGGCGGCGCGGGCGACATGACCCTGACCGAGAACGGCGCGCTCAAGGCCGGCACTCTCGCGGTCGTCGCGGCACAGTAGCCAATTCACATTCCCGGCCGGTTCCACTAGTCACGGCGACGAGCCAGGGAGACGCCGATGACCGACATGATGGAAAACCAGAAAGCCCGCGCGAGCGCCTGGTTCCGCGAGCTTCGCGACCGCATCGTCGAAGCGTTCGAGGCGCTCGAGGACAGCCAGGCCACCGGCCCCTTCGCGGACGCGGCGCCAGGTCGGTTCGAGGTCACGCCGACCACCCGCACCTCCGACGACGGGTCCGATGCGGGCGGCGGGCTCATGTCCGTGATGCGCGGTGGGCGGGTATTCGAGAAGGTCGGCGTCAACATCTCCACCGTCTACGGCACGCTGGGCGACGCGGCGCAGAAGGCGATGGCCGCGCGCGGCGTCCCGGGGATCGAGGCGGACCCGAGCTTCTGGGCCTCCGGCATCTCGCTCGTCGCCCACATGCAGAACCCGCACACCCCCGCGGTCCACATGAACACCCGGATGTTCTGGACCCCCGGCGCATGGTGGTTCGGCGGCGGCGCGGATCTCAACCCGTGCATCGAATACGACGAGGACACCGCGCATTTCCACGCCGCGATGAAGGCGGGCTGCGACCCGCACGACCCGGCCTATTACGACCGCTACAAGGCCTGGGCCGACGAGTATTTCTACATCCCCCACCGCAAACGCGCGCGCGGTGTCGGCGGCATCTTCTACGACGACCACAACACCGGGGATTGGGAGGCCGACTTCGCCTTCACCCAGGACGTGGGCCGCGCCTTCCTCCCCGCCTTTGTGCCCGTGACGGAGAAACGGCGGGATACGGCTTGGACGGAAGCCGACAAGGACACCCAGCTCGTCCATCGTGGGCTCTATGCCGAATACAACCTCGTCTACGATCGCGGCACCAAGTTCGGCCTCGCCACCAGCCACGACCCCGACGCGGTCCTGATGAGCCTGCCCCCGCTGGCCAAGTGGGTGTGAGAGGGCGGAGGGGGGCTGTCTGCCCCCCACGGCGGCAGGCCGCCGTCCCCCCGAAGGTATTTTCGGACCAGAGAAGGGGCGGCCGTTAACCTTAATGCGCCCGCTTCCTCTTCTCTGTTTCAAAAAACCTCGGGGGAGTCGGCCAGCTTGCTGGTCGACGGGGGCAGCGCCCCCTGATGGCGAAAGCGCGGGATCGGGCGGCAAGGTCCGGTAGACGCCCGACCGGCCAGCCACTAAATTCGACCAGACTCACCCGGAGGCCAAATGTCCGACAGCACCGAATATCAGGTTCTCGCCCGCAAGTACCGGCCCGAGACCTTCGCCGACCTGATCGGTCAGGACGCGATGGTGCGCACGTTGAAGAACGCCTTCGCGGCGGACCGGATCGCGCAGGCCTTCATCATGACCGGCATCCGGGGGATCGGCAAGACGACCACGGCGCGCATCATCGCCAAAGGCATGAACTGCATCGGGCCGGACGGCACGGGCGGGCCGACGGTCGAGCCCTGCGGCCAGTGCGAGCATTGCATCGCCATCGCCGAGGGCCGGCATGTCGACGTGATGGAGATGGACGCGGCCTCGCGCACGGGCGTGGGCGACATCCGCGAGATCATCGACAGCGTGCATTACCGGGCCGCGAGCGCGCGCTACAAGATCTACATCATCGACGAGGTTCACATGCTGTCGACGAGCGCGTTCAACGCGCTCCTGAAGACGCTGGAGGAACCGCCCGCCCATGTGAAATTCATCTTCGCCACGACCGAGATCCGCAAGGTCCCGGTCACGGTGCTCTCTCGCTGCCAGCGCTTCGACCTGCGCCGGATCGAGCCGGAGCAGATGATCGAGCTTCTGCGCAAGATCGCGACGCGCGAGAACGCCGAGATCGCCGACGACGCCCTCGCGCTCATCACCCGCGCCGCCGAAGGGTCGGCGCGTGACGCCACCTCGCTCCTCGATCAGGCGATCAGCCACGGCGCGGGCGAGACGACGGCGGACCAGGTCCGGGCGATGCTGGGCCTTGCCGACCGGGGCCGCGTGCTCGACCTCATCGACATGATTCTGCGCGGCGACGCCGCCGGAGCGTTGGCTGAACTCTCCGCGCAATATGCCGACGGGGCCGACCCGATGGCGGTGCTGCGCGATCTCGCGGAGGTCACGCACTGGGTCAGCGTCATCAAGATCACGCCTGAGGCCGCCGAGGACCCGACCGTCTCCCCCGACGAGCGGGCGCGAGGGCAGGCGATGGCCGACGGGCTGTCGCAGCGCGTGCTGGCCCGGATGTGGCAGATGCTGCTCAAGGCGATCGAGGAGGTGGGCATGGCGCCCAACGCCATGATGGCCGCCGAGATGGCGGTGATCCGGCTCACCCATGTCTCCGACCTGCCCTCGCCCGAGGAGCTGGTCAAGAAACTGCAGGACACGCCCCCTCCCCCGCCGCCCTCCGCGCCGGCGGGCGGTCCGGGCGGCGGTGGCGGCGCCACGTCGGGGTATTCCAACGGCCGCGCGCCCACCGGCGGCGGGGGCGGCGGCACCGTCACCGCGCTCGCCCCGCAGACCGAGAACGCGCTCGCCCGATACGCGACGTTCGAGAGCGTCGTGGCGCTCATCCGGGCGAACCGCGACGGCCTCCTCCTGCGGCAGGTGGAGACCAGCCTGCGCCTCGCCGCCTACCAGCCGGGCCGGATCGAGTTCACGCCGACGCCGGACGCACCTCCCGACCTTGCCGCCCGTCTCGCCCAGCGGCTCCAGGGCTGGACCGGGGTGCGCTGGGGTGTTTCCGTGGTCAACGACGCCACCGCGCCGACGATCGAGGAGACGCGCAATGCCGAGGAGGACGCGCTGAAGGCCGCGGCGACCGAGCATCCGCTCGTCCAGGCCGTCCTCGCCGCCTTTCCCAAGGCGAGGATCACCGAGATTCGCACGCAGGACGAGATGGAGGCCGAGGCCGAGGTGGAAGCCTTGCCAGAGGTCGAGGACGAATGGGATCCGTTCGAGGATGGGTGAACCCTTGTGGGCGCCCGCGCCCGTTGCGATATAGAGACCGACACCCGAACGCATAGGAGAGACCCATGCTCAAAGGACTCGGCGGCCTTGGCGACATGTCCAAGATGATGAAGGCCGCGCAGGAAATGCAGACGAAGATGGCCGAGATGCAGGAGAGCCTCGACACCATCACCGTCACCGGCGAAAGCGGCGCGGGGTTGGTCAAGGCCACCGCGACGGCGAAGGGCGAGCTTACCGGGCTCGACATCGACCCGTCGATTTTCGATCCGAATGAAAAGGAAGTGGTCGAGGACCTGATCCTTGCCGCGATCAAGGATGCGCAGGTGAAGGCCTCGGAGCGGTCCACGCAGGAAATGCAGAAGATCACCGAGGAACTCGGCCTGCCCGCCGGCATGGGCAACCCGTTCGGCGGCATGGGCTCCTGATCCGGGCGGCACGAGCGTGAGCGAGGCCCCCCGCGACATCGAGAACCTGATCGACCTGATGGCCCGTCTGCCGGGCCTCGGCCCCCGGTCGGCCCGCCGCGCGGTCCTGCACCTCATCCGCAAGCGCGGCCTGCTGCTCGCCCCGTTAGCCGACGCGATGCACGCGGTGGCGGTGTCGGCACGCGAATGCATCACATGCGGCAATGTCGGGACCACCGAGGTCTGCGACATCTGCACATCCGAGAAGCGCGCGACGGGCGAGTTGTGCGTGGTGGAGGATGTAGCCGACCTTTGGGCCATGGAACGGGCCGGGGTGTTCAAGGGCCGTTACCACGTTCTCGGCGGCACGCTGTCGGCGCTGGACGCCGTGGGGCCGGAAGAACTGCGTATTCCGAAGCTCGTGCAGCGCGTGGGCGACGAGAGCATCCGCGAGGTGATCCTCGCGCTGAACGCCACCGTCGACGGCCAGACCACCGCGCATTACATCGCCGAGGAACTGGAGGGGCGTTGCGACGTCTCGTCGCTCGCGCAGGGCGTACCGATCGGTGGCGAGCTTGACTATCTCGACGACGGCACCATCACGGCGGCGCTCCGGGCGCGCAAGAAGGTCTAGCGGTCCAGCGCTTCCTGCTTGTGGCTGGCCAGCAGCCAGTCGCTTCCGAGCTTTACGTAAACGCTTTCGCATCGGGCAACGTAGCTCGCGAAGCCGTTGCGGCGCGCCTCGGCGCGGTAGGTGATGCGAACCTTGTTGCCCAGCTTTTCCATGTCTCGGTCATAGAAGGTCACGGCGTCCCAGCGCGGCGCTTTTTCGAGCGCGGCGAGGATCTGGGGACCGGTGAGCTTTCCGGTCGGTTCCGGAAAATGCATCACGACGTCCTCGACCATGTTCGCACGGAAGAAGTCGGGGCCCTCGAGCCAGAAGTTCTCTTCCTCGGCCCAGAAACCGGCTGTTGCGTTGATCTCATCCATCAGGGTCATGGAGTCGTAACGTCACGACAGCATCTTCGTTCCTTGGCGAGCGCAATCGTCGCCGTCAGGGGTGGCGGCCCGGTGACAAAGCACTTACGTTCCGCTAGCGCAAACAGGAGGGACCCGTGGCACCGATCATCAAGATAGAAGGTCTCGAAAAGACATACGACAACGGGTTCCAGGCGCTCAAGGGCGTGGATCTCGACATTCACGAGGGCGAGGTCCTGGCCCTTCTCGGTCCGAACGGGGCCGGCAAGACAACCCTCATCTCGATCATCTGCGGGCTGGCGCGGGCCACCGGCGGCAAGGTGACCGTGGGCGGCCACGACATCGCCCGCGATTTCCGCGAGGCGCGCAAGCTCATCGGGTTGGTGCCGCAGGAAATGTCCATCGAAATTTTCGAGAAGGTGCAGCCAAACGTGCGCCACTCCCGCGGGCTTTTCGGCAAGCCGCGCGACGACGCCTATATCGAGCAGATCCTCAAGCAGCTGACGCTCTGGGACAAGAAGGACAACCGCATCCGCGAGCTGTCCGGCGGCATGAAGCGCCGGGTGATGATCGCCAAGGCGCTCTCCCACGAACCGCGCATCCTGTTCCTCGACGAACCCACCGCGGGCGTCGACGTGGAGCTGCGCAAGGAGATGTGGGAGGTCATGTCGGAGCTCAAGAAATCCGGGGTCACCATCATCCTCACCACCCACTACATCGAGGAGGCCGAGGCGATGGCGGACCGCGTCGGCGTCATCTCGCAGGGCGAGCTTCTGCTGGTCGAGGAGACGAATACGCTGATGAAGAGCCTGGGCAAGAAGGAGCTTCACATCGAGTTGGAGACCCCGACCGACAGCGTGCCCCCGGCCCTCGCGGAACGGGGCGTGGAACTGGGGCCGAACGGCGAGACGCTGGTCTACAGCTACGACACCGCCGCCGAGCACACCGGCATTACCGACATCCTGTCGGACATGCGCAAGGCGGGACTCCGGCTCAACGACATATCCACCCGGCAAAGCTCGCTCGAAGACATCTTCGTCGACCTCGTCCGTGAACAGAAACGCAAGGAAGAGGAGGACGCGGCATGAACTGGCGGGCCATCGCAGCGATCTACAGGTTCGAAATGGCGCGGACCTTCCGTTCCATTGGGCAGTCGGTCATCAGCCCGGTCGTCTCGACCTCGCTCTACTTCGTCGTCTTCGGCACCGCCATCGGCAGCCGCATCCAGACCGTCGAGGGGATCGAGTACGGGGCGTTCATCGTGCCGGGGCTCATGATGCTCCAGATGCTCATGCAATCCGTGTCGAATGCCGCGCTCGGCATCTACTTCCCGAAATTCGTCGGCACGATCTACGAAACCCTGTCGGCCCCCATCTCGGTGCCCGAGATCGTGGCGGGCTACGTGGGCGCGGCGGCGACAAAGGCACTGATGATCGGGCTCATCATTCTCGGCACGGCCTCCTTCTTTGTCGATCTCCAGATCGCGCATCCGCTCGCGATGCTCGCCTTCATGATCCTGACCTGCGTGACCTTCTCGCTCTTCGGGTTCATCATCGGCATCTGGGCGGACAACTTCGAGCAGGTGAACCTGATCCCGATGCTGGTCATCACGCCGCTCGTGTTCCTGGGCGGCGCGTTCTACTCGATCTCGATGCTGCCGGAGGCGTGGCAAACGGTGGCGCTGTTCAATCCGGTCGTCTACCTAGTGTCCGGGTTCCGCTGGTCGTTCTTCGCCATGTCGGACGTGCCGGTGGGTATCTCGCTGGTCGCGATCGCGGTCGTGCTGGTGGCCTGCCTGGCGGTCATCAACCTGATCTTCCGGACCGGCTGGAAATTGCGGACGTAAGGCGACACGACGTCATTGCCACAAAGGTCCGACAATCCTCGGGCGCGGCCTTGTAGGGTCTTGGCCGCGCCTCTACATCGACCCTCATGAAGCGCTTTATCCCTTTCATGAAGCCCGACCCCGTGGTCGCGGTCGTCCGCCTGCACGGGACGATTTCCACGGGCACGCGCGGGCAGTTGAACGACGTCGCCATGGCCGGCCCGATCGAGCGGGCGTTCCGGCGCAAGCCGAAAGCCATCGCGCTCTCCATCAACTCTCCCGGCGGCAGCCCGGTCCAGTCCTCGCTCATCGCCGCCCGCATCCGGCGGCTGGCGGAGGAGAAGGAGGTCCCGGTCTACGCCTTCGTCGAGGATGCCGCAGCTTCGGGCGGCTACTGGCTCGCCTGCGCGGCGGACGAGATCTATGCCGACCGGTCCTCCATCCTGGGCTCCATCGGTGTCATCATGGCAAGTTTCGGCGCGCATGAGTTCATCGCCCGCCACGGCATCGAACGCCGGGTCTACACCTCCGGCGAGTCGAAGTCGCAGCTTGACCCCTTCAAACCCGAGGATCCCAAGGACGTGGAGCGGATCAAGACGGTCGGCACACAGATCCACGAGGCGTTCATCGAACACGTGAAATCCGCGCGCAAGGACAAGCTCGCCGACGACCCCGCCCTCTTCACCGGCGAGTTCTGGGTCGGGCAGAAGGCGGTGGACCTCGGCCTCGCCGACGGGATCGGCCACCTCGTGCCCTTCATGAAAAAGAAGTTCGGCAAGGACGTGAAGTTCGCCGTCTTCGGCCCCAAGCGCTCGTTGTTCAAACGCTTCGGGGCCGAGATCGCGGGGAACGCGCTCACCGCGGTCGAGGATCGCGCCCACTGGGCCCGGTTCGGCCTCTGACCGATGATGATCAAGGCCGTCTCGCTCTTCCTGATCGGTATGCTGGTGCTCGCCATGTTCGGGCGCCTGCGCATTCCGGGCGTGCAGAAGCTGTCCAACCGCAAGTGCCCCAAGTGCGGGCGTTTCCGGATGGGACGCGGCCCCTGTGAGTGCGGTCACGAATGATCGCCGATCTCGCCTATACCGTCCTTGGCCTCGCGATCCTGCTTCTGGCCGGTGACAGCCTCGTCAAAGGGGCGGTGAACCTCGCCCTACGGCTGGGCATCCCCGCGCTGATCGTTTCGCTCACGGTGGTTGCCTTCGGGACTTCCGCGCCGGAGCTATTGATCTCGGTGCAGGCGGTGCTGGAGGACGTTCCCGGCCTCGCGCTGGGGAACGTGGTCGGATCGAACACGGCCAACATCCTGCTCGTCCTCGGCGTGCCGGCCCTGCTCACGGGACTTGCCACGAGCGACTGCGACTCCCGCCACAACTACGTGACAATGCTCGCAGCCACCGTGCTCTTCATGGCGCTCGCCACCACCGGCACCTTTGGCTGGTGGCAGGGCCTCATCCTGCTCGCGGGCCTGACCTTCATGCTCACGCTGGCGGCGCGTCAGGCACTGGCCCACCGGCGCGAGGTGATCGCCCAGGCCGCGGCCAAGGGGCAGGAGATCGACGAAAGCCAGCTCGACGAGGAGGAAGACCTCGAGGGCGCCGATCCGGACATGCCGACCTGGCGTATCGCGCTCTACCTCATCCTCGGCCTGATCGGCCTCCCGCTGGGCGCCGACCTGCTGGTGGAAAGCTCTACGAATATCGCGTTGGCCATCGGCGTGTCCGAGACCGTGATCGGCCTCACTCTCGTTGCCCTCGGCACCTCGCTGCCCGAACTCGCAACGACCGTGATGGCGGCTTTCCGCAAACAGGCGGACGTGGCGATCGGTAACGTCATCGGGTCAAACATGTTTAATCTTCTGGGCATCATCGGGGTCGCCGCGCTCGTCGGCCCGATCCCGGTCGATCCCGAGATGCTGCGCTTCGACATCTGGGTGATGCTCGCGGCCTCGGTCCTGATCGCGCCCTTCGTCTTCCGCGGCTGGTATATGGGCCGCGTCTGGGGCGCCGCGTTCTTCGTCCTCTACGCCCTCTATGTCTCCGTGGTGTTGGGCGGATGAGCGGGGCACTGGTCACAGGCGCCGGCGGACGGCTGGGTCAGGCGATGGCGATCTACCTCGCCTCGCGCGGTTACGATGTCGCCGTACACTACGCCGGGTCGCGTGAGGGCGCCGAGACGACCGTCACCGCCTGCCGCGCGCAGGGGGTGCGGGCCGAAGCGGTCCAGGCCGACCTCCTCGACGACGACGCACTTGCCGGGCTGGTGCCCGCTGCCGTCGAGGCAGTCGGTCCGCTCACCGTTCTCGTCAACAACGCCTCGATCTTCGAGTTCGACGAGATCGATTCGATGACCGCCGAAAGCTGGGACCGCAATGTGGGCTCCAACCTGCGTGCGCCCATGTTTCTGACCCAAGCCTTTGCCGCGCAGGTGCCGGACCCGGAGCGAGACGAGCGGGGCGAACCCGTCGCCGCCGCCCTCGTCCTCAATATGCTCGACCAGCGGGTGAAGAAGCTCACGCCGCATTTCGCCACCTACACGATCGCCAAGATGGGATTGTGGGCCTTCACCCAGACCGCCGCCCGCGCGCTCGCCCCCCGGGTCCGCGTGAACGGGATCGGTCCCGGACCGACGCTCAAGGGCGCCAACCAGTCCGAGGAGGAGTACGCGCACCAGCGCGAAAACACCGTGCTGGAACGCGGCTCCAACCCCGAGGATATCACCGCCGCGCTCGGCTATTTCCTCGATGCCAAGGCCGTGTCCGGGCAGATGCTCGCTGTCGACGGCGGGCAGCACCTGGGATGGAAAACACCGGAGAACCCGGGCCGCGATTGACCTCGATCAAGTCCGTTCCGGCCCCATCCCGCGCGAGTTGTACACCGCTCCCGTGGCTTTCAGAAATTGAACATGGAAAATCGAGTTTTTTCATGGATTTACAAATTGTTCATATTTTTTCCAAGCAATTTCAAAGGCTTGAAAAGATGCCTATTTTTTGTGCAGGCCGTTGGGGAGCCTGTGAAACAAGGAGAAATCCGTTTACGGCGCTTTTCTTCCACGAACTTATCCCCAGATTCTGTGGACGTGTTTTCTCTTGTCCCCGCCACGCTATCATTGCAGCCACAACAAGAATCACAGAGCGGTCCCCATGAGTGAGCCAGCACATACGAAAAAGGCCGAGGCCGAGCCGCGCGGCCACGCGCTCATCGCCCGCTACGTGCGCCAGCTCGACAACTCACCGGGGGTCTACCGGATGCTGGATGAGACCGGGCGCGTGCTCTACGTGGGCAAAGCCAAGAGCCTGAAGAACCGCGTTTCGAACTACGCCAATCCGAACGGCCACTCCGCCCGGATCGCCCGCATGATCTCGCAGACCGCGAGCATGATGTTCCTCACCACCCGGACCGAAACCGAGGCGCTTTTGCTCGAACAGAACCTCATCAAGCAGCTCAAGCCGCATTTCAACGTGCTCCTGCGCGACGACAAGTCCTTTCCGAACATTCTCGTCACCAAGGACCACCCCTATCCGCAGATCCGCAAGCACCGCGGCGCCAAGAAGACCAAGGGCGCCTACTACGGCCCGTTCGCGAGCGCGGATGCGGTGAACCGCACGCTGAACCAGCTTCAGAAGGTGTTCCTGCTGCGCAATTGCTCCGACAGCATGTTCGAAAGCCGCACCCGGCCCTGCCTGCTCTACCAGATCAAGCGGTGCTCGGGCCCCTGCGTCGGCAAGATCTCGGAGGAGGGGTATGCCGAGCTCGTGGGGGACGCCGAACGCTTCCTGTCCGGCAAGACGACCAAGGTGCAGTCGGAACTCGCCACCGAGATGCAGGACGCCTCGGAAGCGATGGAATTCGAACGCGCCGCCGTCCTGCGCGACCGGATCGCCGCGCTGACCAAGGTGCAGAGCTCGCAAGGCATCAACCCGCGCGGCGTGACCGAGGCCGACGTCATCGCGCTTCACATGGAGGGCGGGCAGGCTTGTGTGCAGGTCTTCTTCATCCGCGCCAACCAGAACTGGGGCAACCGCGACTTCTATCCCCGCACCGGCGCGGGCGCGGACGAGGCCGAAGTGCTGCGCGGCTTCATCGGCCAGTTCTACGACCAGAAGGAACCCGCGCGCCTGCTGCTCCTGTCCCACGACATCGAGGAGCGGGAGCTGATGGAAACCGCGCTCGCCGAAAAGGCCGGGCGCAAGGTCGAGATTGCCGTGCCGCAACGGGGCGAGAAGATGGACCTCGTCGCCGGCGCGACGCGGAACGCGCGCGAGAGCCTTGGGCGCAAGATGGCCGAGACGGCGACACAGGCGAAACTCCTCACCGGTCTGGCCGAGGCCTTCGACCTCGACGAACCGCCGAAACGGATCGAGGTCTACGACAACTCCCACAGCCAGGGCGCGCATGCCGTCGGCGCGATGATCGTGGCCGGACCGGAAGGCTACATGAAAAGCCAGTATCGCAAGTTCAACATCAAGGGCGAAGAGCTCACGCCCGGCGACGATTTCGGCATGATGAAGGAGGTGCTCACGCGCCGCTTCAAACGCCTGTTGAAAGAAGACCCCGACCGCGAGTCCGAGGCCTGGCCGGACCTCCTCCTCATCGACGGCGGCGCCGGGCAGGTCTCGGCGGTGAACGGGATCATGGAGGATCTGGGCGTCGAAGACATCGCCATGATCGGCGTCGCCAAGGGCGTCGACCGCGATCACGGCAAGGAAGAATTCCACCGCCCCGGCAAACGCCCCTTCGCATTGAAGCGCAACGACCCGGTGCTCTACTTCGTCCAGCGCCTGCGGGACGAAGCGCACCGCTTCGCCATCGGCACCCACCGCGCCAAGCGCGCCAAGGCGATCAGCGCCTCGCCGCTCGACGACGTGCCCGGCGTGGGCGCGGGCCGCAAGAAGGCGCTGCTCGCGCATTTCGGATCGGCCAAGGCGGTCACCACCGCCTCCCTCGCCGACCTCAAGGCGGTCAAGGGTATCTCGGCCGCACTGGCCGAGACGATCCACGGCCATTTTCACGAGAAGGGCTGAAATACCGTCCCGGCGGACACGCTCTTTACAGCGACACCAGAAGCCCAACAGAAAGCGCGCCGCCGGCACCTGCCACCGAACACCCCCGCCCCTTCTCTGTTTCAGAAAACCTCAGGGGGGGCCGGGTTGGTCATGTTTGCAAGCAAACATGACCTGGCAGCGCCTCCCCCCGCGCGAAACCTCCCTTCCCCCTCCACCCCGCACGCGATAGACCTTCCCCCATGAAATGGACGATCCCAAACATCCTGACCATCGGCCGCCTCGTGGCGGTGCCGCTGCTCCCGATCATGTTCCTGTTCTTCGCCCGGCCCTGGGCGGACTGGTACGCGCTGATCGTGTTCATCGTGGCCGCCGTCACCGATTACGTCGACGGCTACCTCGCCCGCGCGTGGAGCCAGGAGTCGAAGTTCGGCGCGACGATGGACCCCATCGCGGACAAGGCGCTGGTCCTGACCGCGCTCCTCGTCATCGCCGCCTATTCGGGCCTCGCGCTCTGGATCGTCCTGCCCTCGGGCATCATCATCTTCCGCGAGGTCTTCGTCTCCGGCCTGCGCGAGTCGCTCGGGGACAAGGCCCGAGCGCTCAAGGTCACGAAGATCGGAAAGTGGAAGACGACCGTGCAGATGGTCGCCCTTACCCTGCTCTTTGCGAAAGGCGTTTTCGAACATTACGTAGGCATGCAGAGCCTCGGCATGGACGCCGAATTGTTCGATCAGATCATCGAGGGAGAGGTGACGGATCACCTGGGCCTCGGCTGGAAGACGACGGGGATGATCTGGTCC
Organism: Maritimibacter sp.; assembly: GCA_964230745.1. Classification (GTDB taxonomy): domain Bacteria; phylum Pseudomonadota; class Alphaproteobacteria; order Rhodobacterales; family Rhodobacteraceae; genus Maritimibacter. Next base: position 90,943 of record CAXRHZ010000053.1, read on the forward strand.
GGCAACGCGGGCGTGGTGCTCCTCTGGGTGGCCGCCGTGCTCACCGCGATTTCGGGCTGGGACTATTTCCGCAAGGCCTGGCCGTTCCTCAAGGAGGCGGAAGATGCTTGATGTGATGTACTTCGCTTGGGTCCGCGAACGGATCGGCGAGCCGCGCGAAACCGTGACGACCGAGGCCGCGACGGTGGCCGACCTGGTCGAGGAACTGAAGGCGCGCGAACCACGATATGAGGCGGCGTTTGCCGACCTGTCGGCGCTGCGCGTCGCGGTGGACCAGGAACTCTCCGACTTCGACGCGCCGCTGGCCGGCGTGCGCGAGGTGGCGTTCTTCCCCCCGATGACCGGCGGCTGAGATGCCGACGATCCGCGTTCAGTCCGAGCCCTTCTCGCTGGGCGACGAGGCCGAGGGCTTCGCCAAGGGCCGCACCGACACGGGCGCGGTCGTGACCTTCACCGGCATCGTACGCGACACCGGCGGCATGAGCCGGATGGAGATCGAGCACTACCCCGGCATGACCGAAAAGGCGATCGCGGGCATCGTGGATCAGGCGATGGAGCGCTGGTCGCTGGACGACGCACTGGTCATCCATCGACACAGCACATTGGTCCCCGGTGAGCGGATCATGATGGTCGCCACTGCCAGCCGCCACCGCGTCGCGGCCTTCGAGGCGGCGGCGTTCCTGATGGACTACCTCAAGTCCCGCGCACCGTTCTGGAAGAAGGAATTCGGCCCCGACGGCGCCGAATGGGTCGCGGCCAAGGACGAGGACGAGGACGCGCTCTCGCGCTGGTAGCTGCTAACCGGATCGTAAGGGGTCCGTGACAGGATCGCCCCATGACGACACGGGTGATCTTCGAAACGCCGGCGTTGCGCGCCACGCTGCGCGGCCCTCCGGACGGCAAAGTGATTCTGACATTCGACCATTGGCGAGCGCACCGGAGGGGGTTCGCGCCGCTCGCGACCGGCGACGTCTTCACCTCACGCGGAGTCGCGCAACTTCAGGTGGACACGGCGCGCAACGACTGGTTCCTCTCGCACGACCTCCCGGACCTCCTGACCGCGACCGCCGGGGTCGCCGGACGGTATGAGGACCGGGCGGGGATCGGGTTCTCGATGGGGGGCTATGGCCTCCTGATCGCGAGCCGGGCGATGCCGCTGCATCGGGCGCTTTTCGTGTCGCCGCAGACGACCTTCACCCCGGACCTCCCCGCCTGTCCGCAGGGCGACACGCGGTTCGCGGCGGACATCGCGGACCCGGTCTTTGCGCGCGAGGCCGCCGTGGTCATCCAGGGGTTGCCCCCTGCGAAGGGCGACTGCGTCGTCGTTTACGACCCTACGCTCCCCCATGATGCGGCCCATGCGCGGGAGGTGACGCGCGCCTTCGCCGCACCGCGTCTCTTGCCGCTCGCGGGCGCGGGCCACCCGGCCTCGGACGGCTTTCCACCCACCCGCGCCTACGGGGTTTTCGCCCGTGCGGCGATGGCGCCGGGGATTGACGACGGGATGATCCTGCGGGCGTGGCGGCGGGCGCAGCGCGATCCGCTCCTGCCGATCCTGAACGCGGTGCGGGCGAAGGAAGATCCGGTGGCGGTCCTTCGCGCCACCCCGCCCGCCAACAGGGTTTTTCGCACGCCAGACCCGTTCGCCGGGTCCGGGGCGCCAGCCGGGCCACCGGGTGATCCGATCCAGGACGGGGGAAAAGGGCCTCAGCCCTGGTTCATCCGCTCCACGTAGGCGCGCAGTTCCTCGGCCTCCTGCCGGGCCGCGCGCAAGCCATCCATCGCGGCCCGCAGTTCCGCCTCGGTCTGGTGCTGCTGGTTGGACAGCTCCGCCTCGCGTTGCTGGAGATAGGTGATCGCCTGGTCGCGCGTCTCCTCGGCATCGTGGAGCGCCTGCGCCATACGGTCGAGCTCGCCCATCTCGGCGCCGGAAACCCGCGTGAACCTGTGGATGAGCCAATGCGCGAACCAGCCGAGCGCGAAGGCGATGAAAAGAATGATGGCCGTTACGATGATGAACTCGGCTCTGTTCATGTGTCCCTATCCCTCGCGTTCCGGTCGGGGCGGCGGGCGGATGCCTTCCAGCTCCGGATGTACCACGATCGCGGGTGGCAACGCTTCTTGTTCTTCGCTGACTGTCTCAGTCTCGGTGATTTCGTCAACCCCTTCCCCCGGGGCCGGTGCCGCCGTGTCATCGGCGGTCTCGTCCGGGGCCGCATCCCCGGTGGTCTCGTCCGCGGCGGTTTCCTCCGCCGTCGTATCAATGTCGGTGCCTTCGGGCGCGTCGGCCGCGGCCGTGTCAGTTTCCGCCTCGGCCTCCGGCGCGGTCGCATCGCCCGCGTCGGCCTCGTCGGCCGGCGCCTCTTCCGCAGGGTCTTCGGCTGACGCGGTGTCGGTTTCCGCCGTCTCGGCGTCTCCGGTCGGTGCCTCGGCTTCGTCCGCCGGCGTGTCCGCGTCCCCGGCGCCTTCCTCGGCCGGGGCCTGCGCCGTTTCCGCATCCGCGTCAGCCGCCTCGTCGCCCTCCGCCTCGGCGTCGCCGCTGCCATCTTCCGCCAGCGCGTCCGCGTCGGCGACAAGGTCGTCCGGACGCGGGCGGGGCCGGATGTCGCCAAGCTCGCCATCGCTCGGCGTGCCTTCGATCTGCTCTTCCTCGCCCGCGATCTCGGCCTCGGTCAGGAGGCGGAACTCGATGCGCCGGTTGGCCTCGCGCCCCTCCTCGGTATCGTTGTCGGCGATCGGCTGCTCCTCGCCATACCCGTAGGCGGTGAGGTTCGAGGTCAGGATGCGCCGCGCGAGGAGCGCGTTCAGGACCGAGTTGGCGCGTTGCTGCGACAGCGCCTTGTTCAGCTCCTCGGAGCCCTGGCTGTCGGTATGCCCGCCGATTTCCATCGGCACCTCGGCACAGTCACGCAGCAGGTCCGCGATCCGGTCGATGGTGCCGCCCGCGCTCGCCTCGATTTCGACCGAGCCCGGCGCGAAGGTGATCTTGGATTCGTTGATCGTCCTGTTGATCGAGGCCACACATTCCTCGGGCGAGGGCAGCGACGCGACCGGGTCCAGCGCCTCGTCATAGGTCACGTTTACCCGGAAATCCTGCGCCTCGCCCAGTTTCTCGGACAAGATGCGCGAGATTTCGGCATTGGCGTCGGGATCGCCCGTCGTGCCACGCAGTTCGACGAGGTCGGGCTGCACGATGGCCACGCCGTTGTCGAGCAGCGCCAGAGCTTCGAGCGCGCCCAGAACGCGGATCGACCAGCCCTGCGGGAGCGAGCTGTCGAGCCGGGCGGCCATGTAGACCTTTTCCATCCCGAACCGGGCCCGCGCCACGCTCTCGGTGATCATGCGCTGCTGCTCGTCGCTCAGCCGGCCACGCAGCTGGACGAGGCCTTCGGGACTGAGCGTCGCCGTGAATTCCGGCGCACCTTCGGCTTCGCCCTCGGGTGCCTCGGTCTTGTTGGCGTGGAGCGAGAAGACGTCCGGCAGATCGGCCTCCAGCTCACCCACCACGCGGTCGAAGTTCTGTTGTGCCACTTCGGCGGCGGCCACAAGGGTCACGTCCGCGTCGGAGAAGGTGATCGTGCCCGCACCAAGTTCGCGCACGGCGGCAACGCCCATCGCGACCGCGTCGGGCCAGTCCGGCGAGGGCACGCCGAGGCCGATGGTGCAATTCGGGCGCCCTTTCACGCCCGCCGCGATGCCGGCGGCCACAATCTTGATCCGCCCCGGTTCGGTCCCCGCAGTGCAGGCGTCGAAGCGCGGCCCCTGCTCGTCGATGACGAAGCGGGCGGTGAAGGGCGTGATGACCGGGCGCGGCGCAGAGATGTCGAGCGCCACGCGCAGCCCGCCGGGTGTCCGGCGCGCCAGCTCCCGCTCCCACGCGGTCTTCTGGGCCGCGCTTTCGGCAATCGCCTCGATCGTCACGCGTTCGGGAGACATGGAAATCTTCGAGCGGGGCAGTTCGCCGAGGGCGGACAGCGCGAAGTCGAGAATCTCGTCCCAGCCTTCCGGCACGGGGTGGTCGGCGCTTTCGAGCAGGTCGGCCACCTCGAGGTCGGGCGTGATCCGCTGGACGCGCGTGTTCAGCGCCTCGCGATCCGTGCCGGATGGGATCAGACCGATCATCGAGATGCCACCGTCATTTCGGAGAATTTCGACCGAGAACCGGGGCGGTTCGATGCCTTCCGCGTTGGGCACTTCCATCTGGTCTATCACGCGGCTGGAATCCACTTCGCCGCCCGCGATGGTCAGCGCCTCGAACCGGTCCGATTCCGTGGGCGCCGTGCCGGTGAGGACGAGCTGCAGCCCGTCGACATGCACCCGCGCCCAGTCCTGCCCTTGCAGGATAAGCGCCTGTTCCACCGTGGATTTCGAGAGCCGCTCGATCACGCCGACCGACGCGACTGCCGCGAAGACAGCGACGAGGGCGGCAAGCAGGAAAACCCCGGGGATGAGGAGGGCTTTGGAAAGTTTCATGTCGGTGAGACGGTATCCCAGAACGTGTTGCAGGTTTCCTTAGGTCGCTTTCCGGGCGGGTGCAATCAGAGCAGGAGCGCGACGGCAAGAAACGGCACAGGAATGAGGCCCGCGTTCCGGTTCGAGCGAAAGAGCATGAGGCATGTGTCCGGGTCCTCCATGTCGAGCTTGCGCATCTGCCACGACAGGTGCCAGCCCATCGCCCAGGGCGCGGCGAGCGCGACGACGAGAGACACGGGCGTCTGACTGGGCAGGAAGGCGAGGATCACGGCGAGCGTCATCAGCGTGACGCAGCCAATCAGGAAGACGAGGAGCCAGCGCGGCGTATTGTCGCCGAACAGCCGTGCGGTGGACTTCACCCCGATCAGCGCGTCGTCTTCCTTGTCCTGGTGCGCGTAGATCGTGTCGTAGAACAGCGTCCACGCCATGCCGGCGAGGTAGAGGACCACTGCAGGCCAGGCAAGGTGCCCGGTATGGGCCGTGAAGGCCAGGAGCGCGCCCCAGTTGAACGCGATGCCGAGAAAGATCTGGGGCCACCAGGTGAATCGCTTGGCGAACGGGTAGATCGCGACCGGGCCGAGCGCCACGATGCCGAGGACGATCGCCGCCGTGTCGAAGGTGATGAGGATGAAGAAGGCGATGAGCGCCTGGACGACGAGCCAGGCCATCGCCTGTGCCACGCTCACCGCGCCGGACGGGATCGGGCGCGAGCGGGTGCGGGCGACGGAACCGTCGATGTGGCGGTCGGTGATGTCGTTCCACGTGCAGCCGGCCCCGCGCATGAGCGTCGCCCCGATGGCACAGCCGACGAAGATCCAAAGGTCGTGCCAGCTCGCCCGCCCGTCGTAACCCATGCCCAGAAGCAGCCCCCACCAGCACGGCAGGAGGAGGAGCCACGTTCCGATCGGACGGTCGAGGCGGCTCAGGCGAAAGTAGGGGCGCAGGGGCGCGGGCGCGTAGCGGTCCACCCAGTTGCCGGTATAGGCGTCGGCGACCGAGTCCTCGGCGTTCGCTGCCTCTGGCGTCCCGTGATCTGTCGCCATAACGTGCCCCCATGATCGAGCGTGCCAAAATCCGGCTCTTTGTAGACGAGCCCCTCGGGGAAGGGCAAACCATTCCCCTCGAACGCGACAAGGCGCACTACCTGTTCGGCGTGATGCGACAGGGCGCGGGCGACCGCGTAGCCCTGTTCAACGGGCGCGACGGGGAGTGGACGGCGGAGATCATGGAGGCCGGGAAACGGCGCGGCGTGCTCGCCTGTCTCGGGCAGGCGGCGCCGCAGCTCGACCCGCCGGACCTGTGGCTGATGTTCGCGCCGATCAAGAAGGCGCGCACGGATTTCATCGTGGAGAAGGCCGCCGAGATGGGCGCGCGCCGGATCGTGCCGGTGCTGACCGAGTTCACCAATTCCGAGCGGGTGCGCGTGGACCGGTTGCAGGCCCACGCGGTCGAGGCGGCGGAGCAGTGCGGCGGGACCTTCGTGCCGGAGGTGGCGGAGCCGGAGAAGCTGGATCGCTTGCTGGACGGATGGGACCGCTCGCGGCGGCTGATGTTTTGCGACGAGGCTCTCGCAGGCGGCTCATCCGCTCTGCCGCCCGACTTGGCCGAGGACGGCGCGGGCGCCGGACGAGGCGCGCCGTGGGCCATTCTCATCGGACCTGAAGGCGGTTTTTCAGACGCGGAGCGCAAGCGTCTGCACGGCATGGAGAGCGCGGTGTCGGTCAGCCTCGGCCCCCGCATCCTGCGCGCGGACACTGCCGCCGTGGCCGCGATGACCCTGTGGCAAAGCACCTTGGGGGATTGGTGATGCGGCCCGCGACCCACGAGGATATCCCCGAGATCGACGGGTTTCTCGCCCGGCACGGCGCGACCACGATGTTCCTGCGCGCGAACCTCGCCCGGCACGGGCTGAACGAGACGACCCATCCGCATGGAACTGAATACTTTCTCGAGGGCGACAGCGGGGTGACAGGCGTCTTCGGGATCTCGAACGCGGGGTTCGTGATGGGACAGGGCACCGACTGGAGCGGTTTCTCCGACATGATCGCCGGGCGTGACATCCTTGGTGTGAATGGCGCGCGCGAGCAGGTCGTGGCGGCGCGCAAGGCGCTGCACCTCGCGGGCGCCGAGTTCGCGCTCGACCGGGACGAACCGCATTACCGGCTGACGCTGTCCGATCTCGACGAGGCGGCGCTCGGCCCACAGACCCTCCGCCGCCCGGTCGAGGCCGACATGCCGCTCCTGAAAGCCTGGAACGCGGCCTACACCATCGATACGCTTGGCGCGACGGATGGGGCCGAGAACGATGCCGAGGCCGTCGCGCGGTCGGAACGGATGATCTCCGAAGGATACGGGCGCCTCCTGTTTGATGGCGACAGGCCCGTGGCCATGACCGCCTTCAACGCGGAACTCCCGGACATGGTGCAGATCGGCGGGGTCTATACACCCCCCTCGGAACGGGGCCGTGGATATGCCCGGACCGCGGTTGGGCGGCACCTGCTCGAGGTGAGGAACCAAGGGGTGCGAGAAGCAATCCTTTTTGCTTCGGGCGAGGCTGCATGCCGGGCCTACGAAGCCATCGGGTTCCAGCGTATCGGCGTCTATACGCTCCTCATCCTCAAGGCTGCGCGCCCGGTGGCGGCATGAGCTTCATCCGGCCCGAGGTCGCACGCGGCTTTGCCCGCTGGCGCGAGGCGCTGATCGGCGTGGCGGTCGCGGGGCTGGGTCTCTACTGGGCCTTCTGGAGCCTCGGCATTCTGCGCTGGGTCGGGGTCGCGCTGATCCTCGCCGGGCTCGCGCTCACCTGGTCGGGCGTGCAGCGGGCGCGGTTTCGCACCGGGCGCGGGGGCCTGGGTGTCGTCGAAGTGGACGAGCGACAGATCACCTACCTCGCTCCCGTCGGCGGCGGCATTGCCTCTCTCGACGCGCTCACGCGCGTGAGCGTCGTGGCGAGCCGGGCGGGCGAGGCCTACTGGCGCTTCGACATGGCGGGCGAGCGGCTGTCGATTCCCGCCGCCGCGGAAGGGGCGCGGGCAATCTTCGACGTGCTGACCGCGCTCCCCGGCGCGAAGGTGGAAACCGCGATCCGGGCGCTCGGCGCGCCGCCGGAAAACCCCGTCACGATCTGGCGCAAGGGTTCGGGCCCCGTTGACACCCCCGCGGCAATCGCACACTCGTAACCTTCCGAGACAGACAAAGGCAGCGCTCATGTCCATTCCCCAGTCCGGCGGCGGCCCGATCACCGACCAGTCCCAGCTCGCCGCATATCTCGAGTCCGGTTGCAAACCGCGCGACGACTGGCGCATCGGGACCGAGCACGAGAAATTCGGCTACTGCAAGGACACGCTGCGCCCGCTGCCCTACGAAGGCGACCGGTCGATCCGCGCGATGCTCGAGGGGCTGCGCGACAAGTACGGCTGGGCGCCGATAGAGGAGGCGGGCAACCTGATCGGGTTGGAGAAGGACGGCGCGAACGTGAGCCTCGAGCCGGGCGGCCAGCTCGAGCTCTCCGGCGCACCGCTCGAGACGATCCACCAGACCTGCGACGAGTTGAACGAACACCTGCGCGAGGTGCAGGACGTGGCCGACCGGATCGGGGCCGGGTTCATCGGCCTCGGCGCCGCGCCGATCTGGACGCACGAGGACATGCCGATGATGCCCAAGGGGCGTTACCGGTTGATGACCGACTACATGGGCAAGGTCGGCACCCACGGCACGCAGATGATGTACCGGACCTGCACGGTCCAGGTGAACCTCGACTTCGGGTCCGAGGCGGACATGGTGCAGAAGTTTCGCGTGGCGCTGGCGTTGCAGCCGGTCGCCACTGCGCTTTTCGCCAACAGCCCCTTCTTCGAGGGCAAGCCCAACGGGCACAAGAGCTGGCGCTCGCGCATCTGGCGCGATCTGGACGGCGCGCGCACCGGGATGCTGCCCTTCGTGTTCGAGGACGGGATGGGGTTCGAACGCTACGTGGACTACGCGCTCGACGTGCCGATGTACTTCGTCTACCGCGACGGGAAATACATCGACGCCCTGGGCCAGTCGTTCCGCGACTTCCTCAAGGGCGAATTGCCGGCGCTGCCCGGCGAAGTGCCGACGCTCAGCGACTGGGCCGATCACCTCACCACGATCTTTCCCGAAGCCCGGATCAAGAAGTTCATGGAAATGCGCGGCGCCGACGCGGGTCCGTGGCGGCGCATTTGTGCCCTGCCCGCACTCTGGACCGGGCTTCTCTACGACCAGAGCGCGCTCGACGCGGCTTGGGACCTCGCCAAGGACTGGGACGCGGAGACGCGCGAGGCGCTGCGGGTGGCGGCGAGCGTGGATGCGCTCGACGCCGAAGTCGGGTCGATCCGGATGCGCGATCTGGCGGGCGAGGTGCTCGACATTGCGCGCTCCGGGCTCAAGGCGCGGGCAAAGCCCGGCTTCGGCGGCATGGTCCCGGACGAGCGGCATTTCCTGAACACGCTGGAAGATGGCGTCGAAGAAGGGCGAACCCCGGCGGACGAGCTGCTGGCCCTTTATCATGGCGATTGGGAGGGCGACCTCACCAAGATCTATGGCGCGTTTTCCTACTGACGCCCGGGCGGTGGGCCGAAGCGGTTTTCGTCGGGATCGCCAGGCCGGGTAAGCCACCACAGGAACCACGCGACGATCGGGGCCGAGGCCACGAAGACCGGGATGAGCGGCGCGTAGCCCTGCCCGATCACGAGCCGTTCGGCCACGCTGATGAAGGTAACCGTCGCGGTGGGAATGAGTGACCAGGCACCGGCGCGGCCGGTGTCCTGCAACCGCCGCGCCGTGACGGCGGCCATCGGCAGGATCAGCATGGCGAAGAACAGGGCCGACGCCGTCGCGACCGCCTGCGCCACCCCCGGCGCGCCATGGGCCACGGCGAGCTTGGTCGCGTTCACCAGCAGGTAGTTTCCCAGCGAGAATGCGATGAGGAAGATCAGTGCGTCGCGCCGCGACGTGCGGCCGCGAAACGTCGCGTAGTGGCGCAGCGCATCGGCGAGCGCGCCCATCAGACGATCGCGGGACCGCTCTTGGGGTCGGGGCCGTATTTGTTCGCCCCGTCGTCGCCCTTCTGCACCGCCCAGAACAGGATCAGGAGGAACCCGATCACCGGCAGCAGGAACAGAAGCTGCCACCACCCGGACTTGCCGGTGTCGTGAAGCCGGCGTGCGGTGACCGCGATGGAGGGAATGATCGTGATGAGTGTGAAGATGGCCGAGAGCGGGCCGACGTCCTGCAACACATCCTCGAACAACGCCATGTCGATGAGCGACAGAATGATCGAGACGACGAAGACGAAAAGGATGAACCACCAGAACTCGGCCCGTTGAGCGCGTCCTTTGAAGTCGACGTATTTCTCGCGCAGCACCGTCTCGACCGCGGTCTTCATGTCCATTGCCTGTCTCCCTCGTGGGTTGTCGTCCCGGACCCCGTGCGAAGGGGCGACGCGCGCGCCGCCCCTCATGTCAATCTAGCCGCCTTACAGGCGCTTGGGAATGGATGGTGTCAGACCCGCGGGACCGAGCTGGGCGCGTAGTCATCGCCCCCCGCATCGCTGCCGCTGCCGTCGATCGGGTCGGAGCCGAAGCGGTTGCCGCCCTTGTCGCCGCCGGTCGCGAAGAAGACGATCAGCACGATGATCCCGATGAGCGGGATGAACCCGATCAGGAGCCACCAGCCAACGCGGTTCGTGTCGTGCAGACGCCGCACGCTGACCGCGAGATAGGGGATGATCGTGGCGAGCCAGAAGATGCCCGACAGGATCGGGGTGTCGGTCGAGCTGGAAAATCCGTTCTCGGTGGTCGTGGTCGTGCCGAAGAGGAACGAGTCGATGATTCCGAGCAGAATGTTCACGATGAAGTAGAAGAGCACGAACCACCAGAATTCGGCCCTGCGTGCCCGCCCGGAAAAAGTGGCGTATTTCGAAAAGACGGTTTTCACCGCGTCCATCATGTTCATGTCCCGAAGTCCCCGTTCTGAAATGGATTGCTGGCGTCAGTTTGCCTGAACCCCCGCGAAAATCAACTTTCCGGGAGCCGGGCGGGACATATTCATGGACGTGAAGGCCATTGCGCGGGCCGGGTCATTTCCGGCCGATCTTGCTCTCGGTGCCCGCGAGGATGCGGCGGATGTTCTCATGGTGGCGGATGAAGATCAGCACGCCCAGAGCAATGAGGAGCACGACCATCTGCGGCGCGCCGAGGAGCCAGGCCCAGACCGGGGTGAGCGCGGCGGCCACGAGAGCGGCGAGCGACGAGATGCGGAAGAGCCCCGCCGTGACGAGCCACGTGGCCCCGGCGGCGAGCCCCACGGGCCAGGCCAGCGCGAAGAGCGTGCCGAGCCATGTCGCCACGCCCTTGCCGCCGCGAAAGCCCAGGTAGATCGGGAAGCAGTGGCCGAGGAAGGCCGCGAAGCCCCCGACCTGCGCCGCGTCGTCGCCCAGCGCCGCACGCGCCACGAGCACCGCGATCCCGCCCTTGCCAGCGTCGAGCACGAGCGTGAGGAAGGCGGCAAGCTTGTTGCCGGTGCGCAGCACGTTGGTCGCCCCGATGTTGCCCGACCCGATCTTGCGCAGGTCTCCCAGCCCGAAAAGCCGGGCCATGACGATGCCGAACGGCACCGAACCGAGAAGGTAGGCGAGCGCGGCGGTCAGGATCAGGAGCGGCCAGAAAGTGACGATCTCGGGCATGGGGCGTCTTTCACAATTCCAAAGTCATGCGGGGCAAAAGCCGGTCGGGCCATGTCGCGGATGGCACGTCTGCGACTTTCCGGCAACCCATGCGTTCGTAGAAGGCCTGCGCACAGGGGTCCGCGTCGAGGGCCAGCCGGGTCGCGCCCTGCGCTCGCGCCGTCTCTGCCGCCCAGCGAAAAAGCGCGCGCCCGATCCCCTGCCCCATCGCCTCGGGCGCGACGAAAAGGAGGTAGAGCTCCGCCTCCGCCCCGTCCGGCACAAGATGTGCGACCGCCCGCGGCGTCCCGTCGTCCCATGTTGCGAGGCCGGGTCCGAGGTCGGCCTCGGTCGGCGAAAGCTCCTCCCGGCAGGCGTCGAGGAAGGCGTCGGAGTAGCCCCAGTGCGCCTTGGACCGCATCGCGACGTCGCCCAGTGCGGGGAGGTCGGCGGCTGTCGCCTCCCGGATCACGCGCCGAAGACCCGCTGGCCGCCCACCCATGTGCCCAGCACCTTGCCCTGCATCCGCGCCTCGTCGAACGGAGTGTTCTTGGATTTGGATTCCAGCGCGAAGCGGTTGAGGATGAAGGGCGCGTCCGGGTCGAACAGGACGAGGTCGGCCCGCCGCCCCTCGGCAAGTGTCCCGCCCGGCAGGCCGAAGCGGCGCGCCGGGTTCATCGACAGCGCCCGCCAGAGCGTCGGCAGGTCCATCGAGCCGTCATGGATCAGGCGCATCGCGGCGGGCAGGATGGTCTGAAGACCCACGGCGCCGGAGGCCGCCTCCTCGAACGGGAGCCGCTTGGACTCCTCGTCCTGCGGCGTGTGCATCGAACAGACGATGTCGATGAGGCCGGTCGCCACCGCCTCCACCATCGCCATCCGGTCCTCTTCCGAGCGGAGCGGGGGCTTCAGCTTGAAGAAGGTGCGGTAGTCGCCCACGTCGAGTTCGTTGAGCGTGAGGTGGTGGATGTTCACCCCCGCCGTCACGTCGAGCCCGGCCGCCTTGGCCCGTTCCAGCGCGGGCAGCGCCAGCGCCGTGGACAGCCCGTCGGCGTGGTAGCGCACACCGGTCATCTCGACGAGCGCGAGGTCGCGTTCCAGCCCCATGCGCTCGGCCATCGGCGACACGGCGGGCAGGCCACGGAGCGAGGCGAACTTGCCCGAGGTCACGGCGGAGCCGGCCGACAGCGTCGGGTCCTGCGGATGCGCCATGATGAGTGCGCCGACGGAGCGGGCATAGGTCATGGTGCGCGAGAAGACCTTGTTGTCCGCGATGACATGGTCGCAATCGGTGAAGGCCACAGCGCCCGCGTCCATCAGGAAGCCCATCTCGACCATCTCGCGGCCCGCGCGCCCCTTGGTGAGCGCAGCCATCGGGTTGACCCGCACCGGCGCCCGTTCCCGCGCGCGGCGCTTGACGAAATCCAGCGTCTCGGGCGTGTCGATGGCGGGTGTCGTGTCCGGACGGGTGACCATCGTGGTCACGCCACCCGCCGCCGCCGCGCGGCCCGCAGTCCGGAACCCTTCCTTGTGACGCTCGCCCGGCTCACCGATCTTCACGCCGATGTCGACGATGCCGGGGGCCAGGCACTTGCCGTTGCAGTCGATCACCTCGCCCGCGGGCCGCCCGTCGCGCGCTATGATCGCCCCGTCCTCGATCGTCAGCGACCCGATCTCGTCCGTCCCCGCCTCCGGGTCGATGAGCCGCGCGTTGGTGAAGGTTCGGATGGTCATGCGTGCTCCCGGATCATCGTCTCGTCCACTTCCTTTGCCTCGCGCACCTTGCTCATAACGTGTTCGCCGTCCGCGATCCGTTCGAACCCGACCTTCACCTTGTACCGGCGGCCCTTGGAGCCGCGTTTCCATTCCTCGGCGAACTGGATCGTGGCGGGCGGGCCGGCGCTGTAGTCGATCAGCGTGTCGGGCTTGATCGGGTAACTCTTGAGGTTGCGGCCCTTGAACGGGAGGTCGGTGGCGACGAAGGCGCGCCGGTCGGTGAGCGTGTACCAGGTGTGCCGGCGCTTCCACGTGTTGCCGTAGAGCGTGCCCACGACCATCGCGACGCCGGCGGAGAAGTGGATCAGGCCGAACATCCAGAACGCGCCGCCCGCCTGCGCGGCCATCACCATCCAGAACAGCGCGAAGCCCGCGAAGAACAGCCCGAAGAGCGCGCCGAAGACCTGGCCGATGCCGATGTGGAACTCTTGCCCCGGGCGTCCCTGCCACAGGATGCGCTCGCCCTCGTCGAGGATGCCCTCCCATCCGGTCGGGGTGCTCATGCGGCCTCTCCCCGGATCGTGGCCGCGGTGGTCGCCGGGTCGGACTGGTACTTGATCATGTACTTGTCGCCGGAGCGGGTGATGACCTGCGCCGCAGAGAAGATGGTGCGCACGTTGGCGATGTCGGCGCGAGCGATGCGCATGCCGGTGGGGGAGACAAGTTCGCGGCGGGTCAGGGTCCAGCTCTGCCCGATCTGCTCGGAGGCGACGTAGACCCCGCGCACGGCGATGGCCGCGACCGCGCCCACCACCCCCGTCCACGGGTGGTCGTTGCCCAGCGCCATCAGGATCGCCACCGCCGCGACCGAACCGATGGCGGCGAGCATCACGTGCTCCTTGATGTAGGTGGTCCGGTCGCCGGTGAAGGTCGCCACGACGGTCTCGCTCATGCGAGCACCATGATGAGGGCGGCGACGGCGATGATGACCGCGGCCATGGCGATGAACACACCCCAGGGGAGCCGCCGCGGCCCCTCGCCCGGTGTCGATCCGCCCGCGATGCTGCCATGCGCCCCGCCGGTGGACGGGGCCGGGGTCGAAACGGTGAGCTTTGATTCTTCCTGGTAGCGGCCCACGAACCGCGCCGGATGCGCCGGATCGAAATGCCCGCTCTGGCCGGCGACCGCCTTGCCGTGAACGAGCGCGATGACGCCCGAAAGGCTCGCGAGGGTCCTTGAGTCCTCCGCGACGCTCTCGACGCTCATCCCGTTGGCATCGGTGAGGTAGCGGGCCAGGCCGTATTCGGAAATCTGGCTGTTCGGAAAGACCTCCACATGCGCCGGGTCCATGTCCTTGAGCCCAAGCGTGCCGGGGAGCGACCAGTCGCCCGTTTCCGGGTCCGGCGCCTTCCACGTGTCGATGCGCGCCGGGTCGATGTCGAGCAGGAAGACCCAGATCGTGCGCGGCCCGGTCCCGCCCGGAAGTTCGAGTGCATCGCGGCTCATACCATCACCCCTTCGTCCTGTGTTTCGGCGCGCAGGTTGCGGGCGAGCAGGTCCATCGCCGCCATGCGCACGGCGACCCCCATTTCCACCTGTTCCTGGATCACCGAGCGGTTGATGTCGTCCGCGATGGTCCCGTCGATCTCGACCCCCCGGTTCATCGGTCCGGGGTGCATCACGATGGCATCGTCCTTGGCCAGCCGCAGCTTGTCGGCATCGAGCCCGTAGCGGTGGTAGTATTCGCGTTCGGAGGGGATGAACCCGCCGTCCATCCGCTCCTTTTGCAGCCGGAGCATCATCACCACGTCGGCATCCTCCAGCCCCGCCTTCATGTCGTCATATACCTCGACCCCGAAGTCGTGGATGCGGGACGGCATCAGGGTGGGCGGACCGACGAGGCGGACACGGTTCTCCATCTTGCCCAGGAGGATCAGATTGGAGCGCGCCACGCGGCTATGGGCGATATCGCCGCAGATCGCGATGGTCAGGCGGTGGAGCCGCCCCTTGGCCCGGCGGATCGTCAGCGCGTCGAGCAGGGCCTGCGTCGGGTGCTCGTGCCGCCCGTCGCCCGCGTTGAGCACGGCGCAGTTCACTTTTTCGGCCAAGAGGTTCACCGCGCCGGAATGGGGGTGGCGCACGACGATCAGATCCGGGTGCATCGCGTTCAGGGTGAGCGCGGTGTCGATCAGCGTCTCGCCCTTTTTGATCGACGAGGCCTGCATCGCCATGTTCATCACGTCGGCACCGAGCCGTTTGCCCGCCAACTCGAAGCTCGCCTGGGTGCGGGTCGAGTTCTCGAAGAACATGTTGATCTGGGTGAGCCCGGCGAGGACGTCGCGCCGCTTCTTGGGCTGCTTGTTCAGGTCGACATAGGTGTCGGCAAGGTCCAGAAGCGTCGTGATCTCCGTGGGATGGAGCGGCTCGATCCCCAGAAGGTGACGGTGGCGGAATGTCATGGCCGGGACCCCCTTGTTACCCGGCTTATAGGTAGCGCGGCCAAGGCGGGCAATCCCCCGACGGGGGTCAGTCGACGCGGAACCGGGCGAAGAGCTCCACCGCGCCGGCTTCCAGCGCGCGCCAGTCCGGCAAATGCGTCCGGTCGTATTGCAGGATGATCCGGTCGGAGCGCCCCGCCCTGAACCGGTGGTTGCAGGTGGTGCCGAAGCAGTCGATCACGGTGCGGATCAGCCCGCCGTCGCGCAGGGCCAGAAGCTCCTCTCCCCCGCCCTTGGGCAGCCAGTCGAGGCCATGGGGGCCCGCACGAGCCGTGGCGCCGGGTTCCGTCACCGCCCGCGCGACGGTGGAGGCGAGGTCCGCGCCGAACCAAGCGGTCGGAAACATCGCCTCCGGCGCGGGATCGAAGCCGGGATAGGACACGGCGACGCCCAGGGTCGCGGGCGGTGCGGGGGCCGGGCCGTAGTCCTTGGGGACGAGAAACAGGGTGCCGTTCAGGTCCGCGAAGACGCTGTCCTGCGGCCCCGCCACCAGCCCCGCCTGCCCCTGCGGCGCGCAATGGAGGAGGGGGCGGTTCGCCTCGGTGGCCTCGAAAGACAGGCGGCGGAAGGACCAGTGATGGTTGGCGCCCCGCAGCGTGACCAGCATGGGGTGCGGTTCACCTGCGCGTGCGCTCTTGTCCATCGTGAACAGGGTCAGGTCCGCGCGCGTCCCGGCCCCGCGCCCGCGGAGCGGCAGCGAGATGCAGTGGTCGCCGCCCGCGACCCGCGCGGCGGAGGCGAGGACGAGGCGCGGGTGGACGGTCCAGGAGGCGAGGGTGAGCGCGACGAGCGTCACCGCGAAGGCGCCGAGGCCCCAGCGCACACGCCGCCACGGGACCATCGCCGCGATTCCCGCGACGAAGACCGCGGTAACCAAGGGTAGCGCGTGGGCCAGTCCCACCCGCCCGGACCCGGCAAAGACCCATGCGTATTCCGCGACGGCGATCCCCGCGACGAGGGCGGCGAGGCCGCTCACGAGCAGCCGATCGCACAACGGCAGGGCGGGTTCGGGCTCTTCCCCGCGCATCATCCTGACGACCGACCGGACCACGGCGACGCCGGTCGCGGGCCCGAGGAGCAGGAGTGCGAGCGTCAGAAAAAGCGACGGGCCGTAGCCGGGCCCGTTCGGGGGCAGCGTGGCCAGCCATGCGGACAGCGCGAGCACGCCCAGTGCCCAGAGCCGCCACGCCCAGCGCCAGGGCAGGAGCGTGACGAGCGCGGTCAGAACCGCGCCGACCGATATGAACAACAGGGCGGCCATCGCCAGAGGCTACGGCCTGCCGGATGCCCTGCCAAGCGGCATGGACGCCATTCGCGCCGGGGCGTAGCCTGTGCGCCATGGAATCGGCTCTGGACTGGCATCAGGCAAAGGCGCTGCTCGACTGGTATGTCGAGCTGGGCGTGACCGACGCGATCGCGGAGGCACCCATCGACCGCTATGCGACCGCGCCCGAGCCGCCGAAACCCGTTGCCGACCCTGCCGCCGCGCGTGCTGCCGCACCGGCCCCGCAGCCGGAACCCGAGGTCACAACCGACTGGGTCGCGGTGGCGACGGAACGGGCGGGGGCGGCCGCGAGCCTCGAGGCGTTGGCCGAAGCGATGCAAGGGTTCGAGGGCTCACCGCTCAAACTGGGCGCACGCTCCTTCGTATTCGCAGACGGAAATCCCGCGGCACGGATCATGGTCGTGGGCGAAGGCCCCGGCGCGGAGGAAGACCGCGAGGGCCGGCCCTTCGTGGGCCCCGCCGGACGGCTTCTGGACCAGATGTTCGCGGCCATCGGGCGCAGCCGGACCACGCCGGACGCGGAAAACGCGCTCTACATCACCAATGTCGTGCCGTGGCGCCCGCCGGGGAACCGCAACCCGACACCGGAAGAGATCGCCATGTTCGCGCCCTTTCTGATGCGCCACATCGAACTTGCCGACCCGGACGTCGTCGTGCCCATGGGAAATATCGCGCTCTCCGCTCTCATGGGCGTGACCGGCATCACGCGCATGCGCGGGCAATGGGGCGAGGTGGCCGGGCGTCCGGCCCTGCCCACCTTCCACCCGTCCTTCCTGCTGAGAAACCCGATCTCCAAGCGCGAGGCATGGGCCGACCTCCTCGCCCTGCAGGCCAAGCTCAGGGAGGGGCCATGAGCATCGACACGTCCAAGGAATTCATCCCGGTGCGTATCGCCGTGATGACCGTCTCCGACACCCGCACGGTCGAGGACGACCGCTCCGGCGAGACCCTCGTCGGACGGATCGAGGCGGCAGGTCACATCCTCGCCGACCGGACGATCGTGCGCGACGAGCGCGAGGTGATCGCGTCAAAGCTTGCCGACTGGTGCGCGAACCCGGAGATCGACGTGGTCATCTCCACCGGCGGGACGGGGCTGACGGGCCGGGACGTGACGGTGGAGGCGCATCGCGACGTCTACGAGAAGGAGATCGAGGCCTTCGCCACGGTCTTCACGCTCGTCTCGATGCAGAAGATCGGCACCTCGGCGGTGCAGAGCCGTGCGACCGGCGGGGTGGCCAACGGCACCTACCTCTTCGCCCTTCCCGGCTCCACGGGTGCGTGCAAGGACGCCTGGGACGAAATCCTTGCCTACCAGCTCGACTACCGCCACTCTCCCTGCAATTTCGTGGAAATTTTTCCACGTCTCGACGAGCACAAGCGACGGAAATAGAGCCAGGGTCCGTTTGCCTGCGTAACGCCCTTGTCAGCCGTGCCCGATTGCCACCGTCGCCGGGTGGGGGCAAGGTTGCACCGGAACCAGACATCGGACCGCCACATGCGCTTTCTTCGCCGCTCCCTCACCGGGTTGTTCCTCGTCGCGTTGACCCTGACTGCACTGGGGTTTGCCGCCTATATCGTGCGCGGCGCGATCGAGGACCGGATGGCCCGTGACAGCGGATCGATGCCTGCACGCGAGCGGATCTATTCCGTCAACGTCGTCACTGTGGACGGTGAAACGGTGGCCCCGGTGCTCGAGGCGTTCGGCGAAGTGCAGTCGCGCCGCACGCTGGAGATCCGGGCGCGCACCGCAGGAACGGTCGTGGAGCTTGGCGACAATTTCATCGAGGGCGGGCGGGTCCGGCAGGGCCAGATGCTCGTCCGGATCGATCCCACCGACCTGGAAGATACCGTGTCGCTCGCCCGCGCCGACCTTGCCGAGGCCGAGGCCGAAGTGTCGGATGCCGAGGCCGCGCTGATCCTCGAACAGGACGACCTCGCCAACGCGCGGCGGCAATTCGAGCTGCGCCAGACGGCGGTGTCGCGTCAGCAAGACCTGCTGGACCGCGGTGTCGGCCTTGCCGCCGAGCTCGAAAACGCCCGGCTCGCGGAAAGCTCGGCGGAACAGGCTGTCCTGTCGGCCCGCTCGAACGTGAACGCCGCCCACGCCCGCGTCTCCTCCTCCGAGATCGCGCTTCAGAGGGCGCGCATCGCACTGAACGAGGCCGAACGGCGCCTGGCCGAGGCGACCATCACGGCCGATTTCACCGGGGCGCTGGCGGATGTCGCCGCGCTCGAAGGCCGGCTCGTCACGGCAAACGAACAGCTTGCAACGCTGGTCGACCCGGATGCACTTGAGGTGAGCTTTCGGCTGTCCACGGCGCAATACACCCGGCTTCTGAACGAAGACGGCGATCTCGTGCCCGCAGAGGTTACCGCGCGGCTCGACGTCTCCGGCTTCGATCTCGTCGCGACCGGCACCATAGCGCGCGAAAGCGCGGCGGTGGGCGACGGGCAGACTGGGCGGCTTATCTTCGCGACGCTCTCCGAAGCCCCCGGATTTCGCCCCGGCGATTTCGTCACCGTCACCATCCGCGAGCCCGAGATCGCAGGCGTGGCGGAGCTTCCCGCGACCGCCCTGTCCTCCTCCAACACCGTTCTGGTTCTGGGCGAGGAAGAGCGGCTCGAGGAGGTCGCGGTCACCGTCGCGCGGCGGCAGGGGGACACGGTCCTGATCGAAGCGGGCGCGCTCGAGGGGCGCGAGGTGGTCGAGGAACGCACACCGACGCTGGGTGCCGGGATCCGCGTGCGCCCGCAGCGGACCGACCCGCAGACCGGGCAGCCCGTGGCACCGTCCGCCCCGTCGATGATCTCGCTGGACGACGAGCGGCGCACACGGCTGATCGCGATCGTCGAAAGCAACCAGATGCTGCCGACCGACGCCAAGGAACGCATCCTCACGCAGCTTCGCAAACCCGAGGTCCCGGCGCAGATGGTCGAGCGGATCGAAAGCCGGATGGGGGGCTGAGATGGCGTCGCGGTTCAACGCCGGCGGGATCCTGTCCTATTTCACGCGCCACGCGACAGTGGCGAACCTTCTCTTCGTGCTCCTCATCGTGGCGGGCGCGATGGCGCTTCCCAACATGCGGGCGCAGTTCTTCCCGGACGTGGTCGTCGACGACATCCGCGTGACGACCACTTGGGATGGCGCGGGGGCCGAAGACGTGGATGCGGGCATCATCCAGGTGTTGGAGCCCACGCTCCTGTCCGTTGACGGGGTCGAGGAAAGCTCCTCGCGCGCACGGGAAGGGTCGGCCTATATCCGGCTGGAATTCGAACCGGGCTGGGACATGTCGCAGGCGATGGACGACGTGCAGGCCGCCGTCGACAGCGTGACCAACCTGCCCGAGGGCGCCGAGGACCCCAACGTTTCTGGCGGCGGCTGGCGCGACCGGGTGACGGACGTGGTCATCACCGGTCCGGTGGGCATAGACCAGCTCGCCCGCTTCGCCGACGAGATGGTGGCCCGGCTGTTCCAGGAGGGCGTCACCCGCACGACAGTCAACGGTGTGGTGGCCCCGCAAACGGTCGTGGAGGTGCGCACCGCCGATCTCGTGCGCTACGACGTGACCATGTCCGAGATTGCGCAGGCCATCGCGGGCGAGGCCGAGGCACGACCGGCAGGCAGCGTGGCCTCCGGCGCCGCAAGGGTGCGTGCCGGGGTCGAAAAGCGCACGGCGGACGAGATCGCGGGCATCGTCCTGCGCTCGGAGCTCGACGGGTCGAAACTCACCATTGGCGACGTGGCGGAGATCCGGGTGGAGGGCGTAGACCGCGCCCGCACCTTCTTCGTGGGCGAGAACCCGGCGGTGACGGTGAGCGTGGAGCGCAACGCGGCGGGTGACGCCATCGGGATCCAGCGCACGGTGGAGAAGGTCGCGGCGGAGATGATGACGACGCTTCCCGAGGGCGTTTCCATCGACCTCATCCGCACGCGGGCGGAACTCATCACCGGGCGGCTTAACATCCTGATGGAGAACGGGGCGATGGGCCTCGTCCTGGTCCTGATCACCCTGTTCCTGTTCCTGAACGCGCGCACGGCGCTCTGGGTCGCAGCAGGCATTCCCGTGGCCATGCTCGCCGCCATCGGGATCATGTTCCTCCTGGGCCTCACCATCAACATGATCTCGCTCTTCGCGCTCATCATCACGCTGGGCATCGTCGTGGACGACGCCATCGTGGTGGGGGAACACGCGGATTTCCGGGCGCGACGGCTTGGCGAGGCCCCGGTGGAAGCAGCCGAGAACGCCGCCCGGCGCATGTTCTCGCCCGTCTTCTCCTCGACGCTGACGACGATCATCGCCTTCTTCGGCCTGACGCTCATCGGCGGGCGGTTCGGCGACTTCATCGCGGACGTGCCCTTCACCGTGATCGCGGTGCTGGCCGCCTCGCTCGTCGAGTGTTTCCTGATCCTGCCCAACCACATGGCCCACGCCCTTGCCCATACCGCCAAGGAGCACTGGTACGACTGGCCCTCGCGGCAGGTGAACAAGGGGTTCCGGTGGGTGCGCGAGCGCGTGTTCCGCCCGCTCATGTCCTTCATCGTGACCGCGCGCTACGCGGTCTTCGCGGGCGCGATCCTGCTGCTGGCCACCCAGGCCGCTCTGTTCATCCGGGGCGATGTGCCGTTCCGGTTCTTCAACGCGCCGGAGCAGGGCACGGTGACCGGCAACTTCGCCATGGTGAACGGCGCCACGCGGGCCGATACGCTCGACTTCCTGCGCGAGTTGCAGGCCTCGGTGGACGCCACCGGCGCGCAGCTGGAAGAGGAACACGGGCGCAACCCGATCACCTACGTGCTGGCCGAGATCGGCGGGTCGTCCGGCCGCGGCCTCGCCAGCGCCGACGACAAGGACGCCGACCTGCTGGGCTCGATCACCATCGAGCTCATCGACGCGGACCTGCGTCCCTATTCGTCCTTCGAATTCGTGGCCATCGCGCAGGACAACGTCCCCCAGCACCCGCTTCTTGAAGAATTCACCTTCCGCGGCGGCCGTTTCGGTCCGGGGGGCGACGCGCTCGACATCCAGTTGACGGGCGCGGACAACGAGACGCTGAAAGCCGCCGCCGAGGCGCTCAAGACCGCGCTTGGCGAGTTCCCCGAGGTGTCGGCCTTGGAAGACAGCCTCGCCTACGACAAGGAAGAGCTGGTGCTCGAGCTCACACCCCAAGGCCAGGCGCTCGGCTTCACGATCGACGAGATCGGGCAGGTTCTGCGCAACCGGCTTTCGGGGATCGAGGCCGCGACCTATCCGGACGGCATGCGGTCCGCCGCGATCCGCGTGGAGCTTCCCGAGGAAGAACTGTCGCTGGCATTCCTGCAGCGTTCGCAACTGCGCACCGACGCGGGCACCTACGTGAACCTCGCAGATCTTGTTTCGATCACGTCGCGCACGGGCTTCGCGAGCGTCAACCGCGAGAATGGGCTGCGCGTGGTCGAGGTCACCGGTGACATGGACGGCGACAATGCCGACCGCGCCGCCGAGATCACCCGCGCGGTCGAGGAGACGATCCTGCCCACCATCGCCGAGGACTGGGGAGTCGACTACCGGTTCGCCGGGCTGAGCGAACAGGAGGACCGGTTCCTGTCCGACGCGCTCATGGGTCTCATCGTCTGCCTCATCGGCATCTACATCGTGCTCGCCTGGATCTTTTCCAGCTGGACCCGGCCGCTCGTCGTCATGGCGATCATCCCCTTCGGCCTGATCGGCGCGATCTACGGCCACCACGTCTGGGGCGTGCCGTTGTCGATGTTCTCGGTCGTGGGGCTGATCGGCATGGTGGGCATCATCATCAACGACTCCATCGTACTCGTCTCGACCGTCGACGAGTACGCCACCGAGCGCGGCATAAGGCATGCTGTGATCGACGCGACGGCGGACCGCCTGCGCCCGGTCTTCCTGACCACGGCGACGACGGTGCTGGGCCTCCTGCCGCTCCTGTTCGAAGGCTCGCAACAGGCGCAGTTCCTCAAGCCCACGGTCATCACGCTCGTCTACGGGCTGGGGTTCGGCTTCTTCCTCGTGCTTGTGGTGGTGCCCGCGATCCTCGCGATGCAGGAGGACCTGCGCCGGCAGATGGGCGCCCTTCGCCACGCGCTCGCCATCGGTCGCCGTGCGCCCTGGGTGGCGCGGATCATGGGCGTGTCGGTGGCGCTGCTGGTCGCGCTCTTCGCCGCGACGATGGGCTGGGTGCTGGTGACCGGCGCACTGCCCGGTGGAACCGGGTCCATCGGGCTCGCGGGCGGCTTGTTCGTGCTGGGATCGCTGGTGATCTCGCTCGGCGCCTATGTCGCCGCGCTCGTGCTGCGCCCGCGGTCAGTCTGACAGGTCGCAGCCTTCGATATCCACGGCCCGCCCCGCGCCCAGAACGGTGAGGCGCAGATCCTCGCCCGTCATCTCGAACGGCCGTGCCGAAGGCGGGACGAAATCGGCATGGGCGACGAGATGCCCGGCGCCGTCACGTTCCGCCATCGCCTCGGACACCCAGATCCTCGGGTTCGCGGCCTCCATCACGACGACCTCGTCGCCGCTGAAGCTGGGCATGTCGATGCGCGCGGTGACGCGCACGCCGTCCGGCAGATCCTCGCGGGTGCAGTCTGCGGCGACCACCCCGGCCTCGCCCGGCGTGTCGGGCCGCGCGGCGAGGGCGCGTTGGATCATCGGATCCGGCGCGCGATCTTCGTCGCGCAGAACCGCCTCGATCCCGGTCTCGAGCGGCACGCAGATCTGCTCGCAGATGCCCACGAGCACGTCGGCGTCGATATGGATCGCCTCGCCCGCGCGGGTCGGGCTGAGTTCCAGCGGCAGCACCAGCTCGTGCTTGTATCCGATTGTGGTCATGTCGCCGCGGCTGATGACCTCCGGCACGGGCCAGTGGAACGTCACGCCGTCCACGTTCACGGAGCGCGACCAGTCGATCTCGGGCGGGATGCCCCCCTCGCCCGGTGCGCGCCAATAGGTCTTCCACCCCTCGTCCAGCGTCACGCGCAGCGCGGCCATGTGGTGGCCGTTGTCCATGCGCCAGCCCGGCAGCAGCGTCACCTGGGCGGGGACGCGTTCGGCGAGCGCGGGCGTGGCCGAGACGAGGAGCGCGGCGAAAAGAGGCAGGATCGAGCGGTTCATGCCCTCCGATATAGCCAGCATCGCCTGAAGCAAAAGTCACATTCCTGCCAACGGGCCGCGATCCCGCCTCGGCCCTTGCAAACGCGCCACCCCCGTGCCCATCTTGGAGCGATGGACAAGACGCCCGAACTCAGCGACCTGACCGGAAAGCTCCTGATCGCCATGCCCGGAATGGGCGATCCGCGCTTCGAACACAGCGTGGTGTTCCTCTGTGCCTATTCCGACGAGGGGGCGATGGGCCTCATCGTCAACAAGACGGTGCCGGACATCAAGCTCGACGACGTGCTGGAACAGCTCGACATCGTGCGCGGCACGGGGAGCGAGGGAATCGGCGTGCACTTCGGCGGCCCGGTCGAGGGCGGGCGCGGCTTCGTCCTGCACTCCGGGGAGTACGAGGGGGGCGGAGGCACGCTCTCCGTCGACACCACCTTCGCCATGACCGCGACCAAGGACATCCTCGTGGACATCGCCAAGGGCTCCGGCCCGCGCCAGGCGCTCACCGCGCTCGGCTACGCCGGCTGGGGACCCGGGCAGCTCGAGGACGAGTTGCAGCAGAACGCGTGGCTCATGGCGGACGCGGACGAGGCAATCGTGTTCGACCCGGACAACGACTCCAAATGGGCGCGCGCGCTGCGAACGCTGGGGATCGACCCATCGATGCTCGCCTCGGACGGCGGACGCGCCTGACCGCTTGCCCTCCTGCCCTGTGCGTGGTCAGGTCGGCGCGACGCAGCGCAAGGGGAGCCAGATGGAACTGAAATCGGAAAACGCCTGCTTCGGCGGCACGCAAGGGGTCTATTCCCACGCCTCGCGCGCCACCGGGACCGACATGACCTTCGGCCTGTTCCTCCCCGCCGAATCCCGCGACGGGCCGGTGCCAGTGCTTTGGTATCTGTCGGGCCTGACCTGCACGCATGAAAACGCGATGACCAAGGCGGGGGCGCAGGCCTGGGCCGCCGAACAGGGCATCGCGCTGGTCTTTCCCGACACCTCGCCGCGCGGACCGGGCGTGGCGGATGACGAGGCCTATGACCTGGGCCAGGGCGCGGGGTTCTACGTGAACGCCACCGAACAGCCGTGGTCGCAGCATTTCCGGATGTGGGACTACATCACCGAGGACCTGCCGGAACTCCTGTTCGACACCTTCTCGCTCGACCCGGAGCGGCAGGCGATCACCGGGCATTCGATGGGCGGGCACGGCGCGCTCACGATCGCGATGACGTTGCCGGAGCGGTTCTGCTCGGTCTCGGCCTTCTCGCCGATCTGCCACCCCACGGCGTCGGACTGGGGCCAGAAACAGCTCACCGCCTATCTCGGTGACGATCAGGACGCGTGGGAGGCGCATGATTCCGTGCTCCTGATGCGCGAGCGCGGTTTCGACGGGCCGATGCTCATCGACACCGGGACCAAGGACCAGTTCATCGACCTGCTCATGCCCGAAACGCTGATGCGCGAGATCGGGCAGCGGCGGCAACAGGCGGTCGTGCGGCTGCAACCCGGCTACGACCACAGCTATTTCTTCGTCTCGAGCTTCATGGAAGAGCACGTCGCCTTCCACGCCGAGGCGCTCTACGCGTGATCTACGTCGACGCCGATGCGTGCCCGGTGAAGGGGGAAGCGGAAGCGGTGGCCACCCGGCACAAGGTGCGCCTCGCGCTCGTGTGCAACGGGGGGCTGCGCCCCTCGCCCAACCCGCTGATCGAAGTGGTCTACGTCCCCGACGGGCCGGACGAGGCGGACAAGTGGATCGCAGAGCGCGCCGGACCCGGCGACGTGGTGGTGACGGGAGACATTCCGCTCGCGTCGAAATGCGTCGAAGCGGGCGCGCAGGTCGTGAAGCATGACGGCGAGGCGCTGACCGCGGCGAACATCGGCCAGGTTCTCGCCACCCGCGACCTGATGGCCGACCTGCGCGCGGCGGACCCGTTCCGGCAGGGCGGCGGCAAAGCCTTTTCCAAGGCGGACCGGTCACGCTTTCGCGACGGGCTCGAGCGGGCGCTGCGCCGGGCCGAGGGGTGATCTCTGACTGCAAGGATCGGCAAGCGCACCGGCCGGCGGGCGGGACCTGAGCTCGAGAGACAGGGTCGGAAGGGAGCATGGGAGGTTAGGGGCTTGCGCCTCCGGCACCTCGGACCCCCAGCATTCTAGGATTCTAGGATTCTAGGATTCTAGGATTCTAGGATTCTAGGATTCTAGGATTCTAGGATTCTAGGATTCTAGAGAAGTGAGGCGGTCGGTTCTGCAAATGCAATGCCTCTTGCCCCCCGCCACGAATCAACTATAAAACTAGTTTATTAGTTCTATAGGAGCGCCCATGACACCCGAAGCCGCATCCGCGGGATTTTCCGCAATCGGGTCCGAAGCCCGCCTTTCCGTCTTGAAGACGCTCGTGCGTGCCGGGAACGCCGGTCTCAATACGGCGCGGATCCAGGAACGCACGGGGATCGCGCCCTCGACGCTCGCGCACCACCTGAAGTTCCTCGTCGCGGGTGGCCTCGTCCTGCAGGAACGGCAGGGGCGCGAGACGATCAGCCGGGCGAGCTTCGACCAGCTGCGCGCTCTCGCGGCCTACATCGTTGAAGAGTGCTGTGCCGACGAATGCAGCGATGACTGCGGCACCGGCTGCGCGCAGGATGGCTGCGATACCACCTGCGGCTGCACCAGTGGAGAAGCGGCATGACCGACAGCGCAGCGCCCCGCCCGCTTGGCCTTGGCCACCTCGCCAAGCGCCTCAAATCGCCGTGGACGGCCTCCGCTCTCGCGCTCCTCGCGGTCGCGGTCCTCGATCCGGCGAACCTCGCCACCGTCGGCACGGATGCCGCGCGGGCCTTCGCGGGCACCCTGCCCTTCATCCTCTTCGCCGTGGCACTGGTCGCGTATCTCAAGGCTTCGGGCGCCGAAACTCTGATCGGCCGTGCTTTCGAGGGGCGGGAGGCGACGGCCGTCGTGCTCGCCGCCCTCTTCGGCGGCCTCGCGCCCTTCTGCTCCTGCGAGGTGATCCCCTTCGTCGCCGGGCTCATCGCGCTCGGCGCGCCCATCGCGGCGATCATGGCGTTCTGGCTGTCCTCGCCCCTGATTGATCCCGGCTCGCTCCTCATCACCGCCGCCGCGCTCGATTGGCCCTTCGCCATCGGCAAGGCGACCGCCGCCGTCGGCCTCGGCCTGTTCGGCGGGTTCGCCACAATGGCCATCGCGCGCACCGGCCTGCTCGCCAACGTGGCCAAGCCCCGCCCGAAACAGGGCTGCGGCTGCGGCGCGAACCCGGCCACCGGTCGGCCGCACTGGAAGATCTGGACCGAGCCGGCGCGCCGAACGGCCTTCCGCACCGAGGGGTGGGAAAACCTCGTCTTCCTCGTGAAATGGCTGGTGCTGGCCTACGTGCTCGAGGCGCTCCTGATCGCCTACATGCCCGCCGACCTGATCGCCTCGGTCGTGGGGGGCGAAGGCGTGGGGACCATCGCTCTATCGGCCCTCGTGGGCATGCCCGCCTACCTCAACTCCTACGTCGCCCCGGCGCTCCTCGCCGGGCTGATGGAACAGGGGATGAGCGCGGGGGCCGCGATGGCCTTCATGGTCGCAGGCGCGGTGAGTTCGATCCCCGCCATGGCCGCGATCTGGGCGCTGGTGAAGCCGCGCGTCTTCGCGCTCTACCTCGGCCTCGGCGTGATCGGCGCCGTGCTCGCCGGGCTGGTGTTCCAGGTGGTGGTCTAACCCACCTCCTCCTCCCAGCGCTTCTGCATCTCGGCGCCGGTGAGGACCTCCTTCACCGTCGCCAGCATCCAGCGATGGCCGAACGGGTCCAGAAGCGTCGCGGTGCGCTCGCCGAAACTCTGGTCGGCGGGCGCACGCAGGACCATCGCCCCGGCCGCCTCCGCCCGCGCCACCATGGCGTCCACGTCGTCGACCTGCAGGTAGAGAGAGACCGCCGTGCCGCCGATGCTGTCGGGCGAGAGCGCGCCGAAGTCCGGCCATTCGTCCGCCAGCATGAGGCGCGCCTCCCCGATGTCGAGTTCGGCATGGCCCAGCTTCCCGCTCCCCGGATCGGTCATGCGGAAATCCTCGACCGCACCGAAGGCCGCGACATAGAAATCGATCGCCGCGGGCGCGTCCTTGCAGACGATGTAGGGAATGAGTTTCATCGCGTCTCTCCTTGCCGGGATCACATAATTACGTTACGTATCGTAAAGAAATGAGTCAAGACAGTCCGAAACGGGGCCGCCCGCCCTCCAAGGCGGCGCGGGACAAGGCGCTCTCCGCGGCGCGCGACATCCTGTTCGAACAGGGGTTCGGGCGGTTGTCAGTGGAGGCGGTCGCGGCACGCTCCGGCGTGGGCAAGCCCACGATCTACCGCCATTGGGCCAACGCTTCCGAACTCGCCATGGCCGCGCTCATGGCCGGGTTTCCGGAGGGTGGCGCAGAAGGGGCGACGCTCGAACAGGCCCTCGTGAGCCAGCTCACCGACCTCGTGCGCGCCTTCGCGACGACACGGGGACGCCAGATCGCCATGGCGCTCGCCACCGCCGACCCGGACAGCGAACTGACGCGTGCCTTCCGCAACCGCGTGATCCTGTCCTCGCGCGACGCGGGGCGGGCGATGATCGCGGCCGCCGTGACGCGGGGCGAGATCGCAGCGCCGGGGACCGTCGAGGTAGTGCTCGACATGATCTACGGCCCGGTGCTCTACCGCCTGCTCGCAGGCCACCAGCCGCTCGACGATGCCTTCGCGACAGCGCTCGCCGCCGAAGCCGCCGCGCTCCTCTCCCGCCCGGCCCCGTGACGCGGTTCCGCAGCGTTCCCGCCGCCCTTCCCCTTGCCAGCACGGCGCCCCGGCGGTAGGCAAGGTCGGACCGAGAACGAGGGAAGACGATGTCCAAGGACGATCCGAAAACGCTGGTCTCGACCGACTGGCTCGCCCGGCACCTGAACGACCCGGACCTGCGCCTGATCGACGCCTCCTGGCACATGCCGGACGCAGGCCGCGACGGACGTGCGGAATACGACGCGGGCCACATCCCCGGCGCGCGTTACTTCGACATCGACGAGATTTCCGACGCCCGCTCGGACCTGCCGCACATGGCGCCGCCGGTCGAGAAGTTCATGTCGCGGATGCGCGCCATGGGGATCGGCGACGGGCATCAGGTCGTGGTCTACGATTCCAACGGCATCTTCTCGGCCCCGCGCGTCTGGTGGACCTTCCGCCTGATGGGCAAGACCGACGTCGCCGTGCTCGACGGAGGCCTCCCGAAATGGCAGGCCGAGGGCCGCGAGATGGAGGACATGCCCCCGGTCATCCGCGACCGCCACATGACCGTGAGCCGCCAGGCCGACATGGTGAAGGACGTGACGCAGGTGGCCGCCGCCGCCAAGCTCGGCGACTGGCAGATCGTCGATGCCCGTTCGGCCGAACGCTTCCGCGGCGAGGTGCCCGAACCGCGCGAGGGCCTGCGCTCCGGCCACATCCCGAAATCCCGCAACCTGCCCTTCCGCGACCTGATGAACGAGGACGGCACGATGAAGGACGAGGCCGGTCTGCGCGCGGCGTTCGACGCCGCCGGCGTGGACCTCGCCAAGCCCGTGATCTCGTCCTGCGGCTCCGGCGTGACCGCGGCGATCATCGACCTCGCGCTCGCCCGCCTCGGCCACCCGCGCCACGCGATCTACGACGGGTCCTGGGCGGAATGGGGCATGTACAACGATCTGAAGGTCGCCACCGGCGACGCATGAGAGGCCCGAGGGCCGCAATCGGAGAGATGAAATGTTCGAACACCTGAACGCACAGGCGCAGGACAAGATCATGGCGCTCATGGTCGAATACCGCGAGGACCCGCGCGACACCAAGGTCGACCTCGGCGTCGGGGTCTACAAGGACCCGACCGGCAACACCCCGGTCATGCGCGCGGTGAAGAACGCCGAGAAACAGCTCTGGGAATCGGAGACGACCAAGAGCTACACGGCGCTCGGGGGCGATCCGGCCTTCGTGAACGCGCTGTCCAACCTCGTCCTGGGCGACACCAAGGACGAGGCGCGCTTCGCGGGCGCCGCCCAACCCGGCGGCACGGGCGCGATCCACCAGGCGCTCGAACTGGTGAAGATGGCCAACCCCGAGGCGACCGTCTGGGTCTCCGACCCGACCTGGCCCAACCACCTGTCGATCATCAAGCATCTCAAGATGAAGATGACGCCCTATACCTATTTCGACGACGAGACGCGGGCCGTGAACTTCTCGGCGATGATGGCGGACCTCGGAAACGTGGCCGCGGGCGACGTCGTGATCCTGCACGGCTGCTGCCACAACCCGACGGGTGCCAATCTCAACCTCGAGCAATGGCGCGAGGTGACCGAGCTTCTGTCGAAGAAGGGCGCGCTGCCGCTCATCGACATCGCCTACCAGGGGTTCGGCGACGGGCTCGAGGCGGATGCGGCGGGCGTGCGCCACGTGGCCGCCACACTGCCCGAAACGCTGATCGCCGCGAGCTGCTCCAAGAACTTCGGGGTGTATCGCGAGCGCACGGGCCTGCTCATGGCCATCGCGCCGGACGAGAAGATGAAGGCGGTCACGCAGCAGAACCTGACGCACCTGAACCGCCAGAACTTCTCGTTCCCGCCGGATCACGGCGCGCGGGTGGTGCAGATGATCCTCGACGATCCAGCGCTGCGCAAGGAATGGGAAACGGAGCTGGAGGACGTGCGCCTGACGATGCTGGGCCTGCGCAAGCAGCTCGCCGAAGCGCTGCAGGCGCGCACCGGGTCGGACCGGTTCGGCTTCATCGCCGAGCACCGCGGCATGTTCTCTCGCCTTGGCGCAACGCCCGAACAGGTGGCCGACATGAAGGAGCGGCACGGCATCTACATGGTGGGCGACAGCCGGATGAACATAGCGGGTCTCAACAAGGACACCGTCGACATCCTCGCGGACGCCATCGTGGACGCGGGTGTCTGACAGGATTTGCGCCGGCTTCGCCGTCGCGACGCGCCGCGCCCTTCGGGCGCGGCGTTCCTGTTTCTGACCTTCGACGCAAGCTCCTGCATCAAGGACGGTGGGGGCGCTGCCCCCGCGCCGGCCAGCAAGCGGGCCGGCGCCCCCCGAGGTTTCCGGAAACAGAGAAGGGGCGCGTTCATCGGTTGTTCAGGTCAGTCCTGCATTAACGAGACGCGGCACCAGCTGAGGAGCCAGGGCCGTAAACGGAGAAGCCCCCTGCAACACATGCAGGGGGTGGCCCGTTC
>CAXRHZ010000054.1:0-43520 GCA_964230745.1 Maritimibacter sp.
CTGCCTGCCCCCTCCAAACCTCCCCCGGGGATATTTTCAAACCGAAGAAGGACAAATCGGCCGCAAGCCTTCTTCGGTTCGCAAGTATCCTGCAGGGGGTCCGGGGGATGCAAAATCCCCCGGCGCGCGCCGAGAGCACGCCGCTTATTTAAGTTGACTGTCCTTCGAGCCGCGCCTGTTGAAACCGGGCCGCGCCTTGTAGGCGGTATCCCGCTCTTCCTGGCAATCGATGCAGATCTTGACACCCGGCAGGGCCGCACGACGCGCCTCGGGAATGGGCTCGTCGCATTCTGCGCAGGTCTCGCGGCTCTCGCCGGAGGGTCCGCGCCGCGCGCGCAGGCGGTCGAGTTCCTCGGACACCGATGCCTCGATCTGCTCGTTCACCGCTCCGTCGCGGCTCCATCCACCGGCCATGCGCATTCCCTTTCGTCAGGTCTGTTCACCCGAGATAAGCTGTCATACCGTCCCGTCAACGACAGGGAGGACATCGTGCGCGTCATCAAGTGGATCCTGGGCCTGGTGCTCGCGGCCGCCATGCTCGGCCTCGCAGGCTTTTTCATCTTCGCCCCGGGGATCGCCGAACGCCGCATGAACGTGGTCGCGGAACATGACCCCTACCCCGTCACCGCCGAAGCGGCCGCGTTCCACGACAGCCTCGTCATCGGAGACTGGCACGCCGACACCCTGTTGTGGAAGCGCGACCCGCTGGAGCGTTCGGACCGGGGCCACGTGGACGTCCCCCGCCTGATCGAGGGCAACGTGACGCTGCAGGTCTTCACCGCCGTCACCAAGTCCCCCGCCGGCCAGAATTACGAGGAGAACTCGGCCGACGCCTTCGACAATATCACACTGCTCGCGGTCGGTCAGCTCTGGCCGCCCCGCACATGGAACAGCCTGCTCGAAAGGGCGCTCTACCAGGCCGAGCGGCTGCGGGACGCGGCCAATCGATCGGACGGCCGCCTCCGCCTCATACGCACGGAGAAAGACCTCGACGCCGTGCTCGCGCTTCGGGAGTCGGGCGAGGATGTGGTCGGCGGCCTTCTGGGGATCGAGGGCGCGCATCCGCTCGAGGGCGACATCGCCAACCTCGACCGGATCGAGGCGGCGGGCTATCGGCTCGTGGGCCTTCACCATTTCTTCGACAACGAACTGGGCGGCTCGCTCCACGGCTTTGGAAACGCGGGTCTTACCGATTTCGGGCGGCAAGTGGTGAAGGAGATCGCGGCCCGGGGCATGGTCCTCGACCTCGCGCACTCCTCGCGCCAGGTTGCGCGGGAAGTGATCGAACTCACCGACATTCCGCTCATCGTGAGCCATACCGGCATCCGGTCCCATTGCGACAGCCGGCGCAATTACCCGGACGAACTGATGCAAGCCATCGCGGATACCGGCGGCGTGATCGGGATCGGGTACTGGGAGGACGTGACCTGCAACGACTCGCCCGAGGGCGTGGCGCGGACGATCAAGTCGGCGATCGACCTCGTGGGCGAGGATCATGTGTCGCTCGGCTCGGATTACGACGGCACGGTGACCACGGGCTTCGACACAGCGGAGCTCGCCGCGCTGACGCAGGCCATGCTGGATATCGGTCTCACGGAAAGCCAGATTCGCAAGGTCGCGGGCGAGAACATGGTCCGCGTCCTGCGCGCTCGCCTGAATTGAGCGGGCCCCGCGCCGCCGGGCCCGCAGCGGCGACCCGCCACAGGCGGGGCGGCGCAAGCCCTGCGCGGGCGCCAGCCCGCACGATGTGTCAGCGGTTCAGTCGGGGATGCCCCAGCGGTCGAAGGGGAACGGGCGGTCCTCGGTCGTGCCGGTGATGAACAGCGTCGCGCGCGCCATCCAGTCGGCGAGGTCCTCGCCAAATTCCGCGATGTAGTGGTTCTTTTCCCGCCCGAACAGCATCCAGAAGAACTGGATCAGGCCGGCGATAATGACCAGCCCACGCGCGACCCAGAGGGCGACGACGAAGAGCACCATCCACAGTCCGCGCAGCCAGATGTTCTCAGGCTCTTGCTCGTCTTCGTATCCCGGCTCTTCGAGAACCGTCGGTTCGCTGTCATCGTCTTTCATGGCCATCCCGTGCTCTCCCAAGCTGTGCTTACCAAGTGATATCCGATGCGGCGGCGAATACCATATCCATCATCGCCTGGGTGCCCCGGCTCATCTCGAGCGGCATGGGATACGTCGCGCCTGTGCGCACCGATGCCGCGAAGTTCTCCACTTGCAGAACATACTGGTTCACGGCCGGGAAGCGTTCGCGCGTCACCGTCCCGTCCGCCGCGCGCCGCTCGATCTGCGCCTCGCCGAACACTTCTCCGTTGAAGGGCGCGGTGAGCGTGAGCGTGGCCGCATCGCCGTGGAACGTCACGTGCTGGCGTGGCGCAAGCCGGGTGGAGGTCATGCCGCTGTAGGTGAATCGCCCCCCCGGCCCCTCCATCACGCCATCCGCCTGCGCCCAGGTATCGACGCCGTTCTCGTACCGGATGCGGGAGGCGAGCGTCACTGGTTCCGCCCCCGTGGCAAAGCGCACCGACCCATAGGCATAGACGCCGATATCGCGAATGCCTCCGCCCCCTGTCTCGGGCTTGTTGCGGATGTTGTCCATGTTCGTGTTGTGAAAGGAAAACGCCACGTCCACGTGACCGAGCGCGCCCACGGCGCCCTCGGCGATGAGCGCTTTCGCCCGCTGCCATTGCGGGTGATGCACGATCATGAAGGCTTCCGCGACCACCAGCCCGCTCTCGTCACGCGCCGCGATCAGCCGGTCGATCTCGCCTGCCTCGAGCGCGATGGGTTTCTCGCAAAGCACGTGCTTGCCCGCCGCGACCGCCTTGAGCGTCCAGTCGACGTGCAGGTGGTTGGGCAGCGGGATGTAGAGCGCGTCGATCTCGTCCGAGGCGAGGAGCGCGTCGTAGTCGTCGAATACCGCGATCCGGTCGTCGATGGCCGTGAACCGCGCCGCCTTGTCGGGCGAGGATGTCGCGAGGGCCGCGAGCCGGTTGCCCGACGCGGCGTGGATCGCCGGCCCCATGTGTTCCGCCGCGAAATTCGCGGCTCCCAGAATGCCCCAGCGCAGGTCGTCCGCCATCATGCCCTCCCTAGACGAAAAAGCCCGGGCACGACGGCCCGGGCGTCCTGTGTCTCTGTTAGCGCAATCAGGCCGGTTCGGCCATGCCCTTCTCGGCGGCGAGTTCCTGCATCCGTTTCTGCAGCTTCTCGAACGCGCGTACCTCGATCTGGCGGATGCGCTCGCGGCTCACGTCGTACTGGCCGGAAAGGTCCTCGAGCGTCACCGTCTCGTCCGAGAGGCGGCGCTGGGTGAGGATGTCCTTCTCCCGGTCGTTGAGCACGTCCATCGCGGCCGCCAGCATCTCGCGCCGGACGGTCAGCTCGTCGCGCTCCTCGTACTCGGTCGCTTGGTCGGCATCCTCGTCTTCGAGCCAGTCCTGCCACTGCATCGTGGAATCGCCGTCGTTCGAGATCGTCGCGTTGAGCGAGGCATCGCCGCCGGACATACGCCGGTTCATGGAGATGACCTCGTCCTCGGTGACGTTCAGGTCGTGGGCGATCTGCTGGACGTTCTCGGGGCGCAGATCACCGTCCTCAAGCGCACCGATGCGGGCCTTGGCCTTGCGCAGGTTGAAGAAAAGCTTCTTCTGCGCCGACGTCGTCCCGAGCTTCACCAGCGACCACGAGCGCAGGATGTATTCCTGGATCGAGGCGCGGATCCACCACATCGCGTAGGTGGCGAGGCGGAAGCCCTTCTCGGGATCAAACCGCTTCACCGCCTGCATCAGGCCCACGTTCGCCTCCGAGATAACCTCGGCCTGCGGCAGGCCGTAGCCGCGATAGCCCATCGCGATCTTGGCCGCGAGTCGCAGGTGGCTGGTGACCAGCTTGTGCGCCGCGTCTGTGTCCTGGTGATCGACCCAGGATTTGGCCAGCATGTATTCCTCTTCCGGCTCCAGCATCGGGAATTTCCGGATTTCCTGAAGATAGCGGTTCAGACCGCCTTCCGGTGTGGGTGCCGGCAAAGTTTGATAATTGCTCATGTGCTCTGCATCTCTCCACTGTCGCGCCCCAATGTTTCGGGGATTAACATTTTATTTAGGGCGCGCGCATCGCTGTTCAAGGGCACTACACCCTCGAAGTCTTAACGAAGTATGAACCCAACTCCGTCGGTTGGGCAGGCCCTTCACGGCATTGTGCTGAGTATTTCAGTCAGGTTTAGCGCCCAGCACCGCCACCAGACCCGCCATGTCATTGGGCAAACGCGCCTCGAACCGCAGCTGTTCCTTGGTCACCGGGTGGGTGAAGCCCAGGGTGGCTGCATGGAGCGCCTGCCGTCCGAACGCCCGCACATGCTGGGCCGCAACGGCCCCCAGCGCGGTTTCGGAGGGTTTACGCCGCCCGCCGTAGACCGGATCACCCACGAGACCGTGACCGGCATGGGCCATGTGGACCCGGATCTGGTGGGTGCGCCCGGTCTCCAGCCAGCAATCCACCAGCGCGAGCGCCGGGGGCTGCCCGAATGTTTCAACCACCCGCGCCCGCGTCACCGCGTGACGCCCGCCGGACCAGGTCACCGCCTGCTTCTGGCGGTCGGTCTTGTGGCGGGCGAGCTGGGTCGTGATCTTGACGATTCCCCCCTGCTCGAAGCTCACGCCGCGCACGCCCTTGAGCCGCGGGTCGGCGAGATCCGGCACGCCGTAGACCAGCGCGCGGTAATGCCGTTCCACCGTGTGCTTCTCGAACTGAGCGGCCAGTCCGTGATGGGCGGCATCCGACTTTGCCACGACCAGAAGGCCCGAGGTGTCCTTGTCGATCCGGTGGACGATCCCCGGCCGCTTCTCGCCCCCCACGCCCGACAGGTCGTCCCCGCAATGGGCGAGGAGCGCGTTGACCAGCGTGCCGGTGGGCGTGCCCGGCGCGGGGTGGACAACCATGCCCGCGGGCTTGTTCACGACGATCAGGTCGCCGTCCTCCCAGACCACGTCGAGAGGGATCGCCTCGGGCCGCATGTGGCTTTCCTCGGCCTCGGGCACCGTGATCTCGACCACCTCGCCCTCGGCCACCTTCGCCTTGGCATCGGCGAGCACCTCGCCCGCCCGCGCCACGGCACCCTCCGCGATCAACCGCGCGATGCGAGAGCGCGACAGGTTCGCTTCCTCTGGCACATCGCGGGCCAGTGCCTTATCAAGCCGGGCGGGCGGATTTGGCCCGATCTCGACAAGGACGGTGGACGTGGACGACATGGACGAGGCTCCGATCCCCGGTGCGGATGCCGGGCTTGTACGCTACCTGAAATGGCTGGTGACGACGCTCACCGTGACCATGATCGTGGGCCTCATAATCCTGATCGCGCTGGTTGTCATGCGTTTCAATGCCGAAACGACCGTCGCCTTCCCCGACGACCTCGCCCTACCCGAAGGCGTGTCGGCCGCCGCCGTGACCCGCGGGTCCGACTGGATCGCGGTTGTCACCACCGATGACCGCATCCTGATCTACGAGACGGACGGGCAGACGCTCAGGCAGGAAATCGCGGTCGAGCCCGGGACCTAGGGGCGCGTCGCGGCGAACCCGCCGGCGTAGACCATGCGCGCATCGTTGCCGTGGAAAGCCCCGACCGTGCCGGACTGACCGACGAGCCCTTCGAGTTGGCCCTCGACCCCGGCATAGACCACGTTGCCGGTGACATCCTCGCCGGAGATCGTGCCGTCGACCCTGAGCGAGCCGTCCTCGCCGGTGAGCGTGGCGGCATCGAAATCGGCAGTGAGGATGATATTCCCGCTGTCGGAGCCCGCAACGCCCTGGAGCGTGTCGTAGGCGATCTCGAGGCCCGAGACGACTTCGACTTCGTAGTCGGCGGAATACACCGCTTGCCCGCTGGTCATGAGGTCGCCCACGTTGGAGCCGTTGATGACCCCGCCGTATGCCGCCGCGTAAGAGCCGGACATGGCGGTGAAGTAGGCCGCACCGCCCACCCCGGCCTTTTCGACCGAGCCCTGTCCCACGATGGTGTAGTTGCGATCGAACAGGACCGGGGTCGCCGTGGCCGAGGCCGGGTTGTAGAACTTGGAGGTGGTCAGGAGGTTCGAGGCCGTGCAGCCGCCGAGCATCAGCGTGGCGAGCGGCGCGGCAATGGCGGCACGGCGCAACGCGGCGGCGGTCGTGGGTCTGAAGGGCATCACTTGTCCTGCCCCGCGAATCCGCCCGCATAGACAGTGCCACCCGTGCTGCCGTGGAAGGCGCCGAGGATACCGTCCGCGCCGATTTCGCCGTCCAGGTCGCCAGCAACCGCGCGGTACGTCACCGCACCGTCAAGGTCGCTCACGACGATTTGCCCGGCCACGACCAGGTCGCCGTCGCTCCCCGTGACGGTGCCCCCGTCGAAATCCGCCGTAAGGGTGATGAGGCCGCTGTCGATGAGCGTATCGGCGGTGAGCGTGCTGCCCGTCTTCTGCACGTTGGAAAGCTGCACGACGCGGTAGCTCGCATCATACGTCGCCGTCCCCGTCGTGACCGTGACGCCGGGGGCCGAACCGAAGTTCACGGCGGTGTAGCCGAGAGCGCTGTCGTCATCCGTGCCGACAAGAAAGGTGACGCCGCCGATCGCCGGGTCGGCGACGCTGCCCAGTTCGGCATTGTCGAGCGCCGCGGCCTCGACGGCGAGGTCCGACGGGCTGCCTCGGGTCCAGAACGCGGAGGAAAACGCGCTCGACGCCGTGACGGCGGTTGTCGTTCCGGTCGTGGTGGTGGTTCCCGTGGTCGTGGTGCCCGTGGTGGTCCCCATACAGCCCGAAAGCCCGAATGCGCCCACGAGGAGGATGCCGGTCGTCAGCTTCATTTTTCTGCCCTTCTTCGCCCCTGCGAAAACGCTATGGGATCGGTATGAAGGGGGCAAGCCTCTTGCAGCGAAATGGGAGCGCGTGTCGCAACCGTATCACGGATCGCACGTCAGGCAGGAGGAGAGATGGTACCGACACCCCGGCTCGAACGGGGGACCTCTTGATCCACAATCAAGCGCTCTAACCAACTGAGCTATGTCGGCACTGGATGGCCGTTTAGCGCTCCACAAACCGCATTGCAAGAGGCCGGACTTGAAAATCCGCGCGCCCACGCGTAACTCGGGCGAAGCCTTGAAGGAGCCGTCTCATGGGTATCGATTCCGAAACCGACCTGTCCGCGAACCTGCAGATCGGGCCGACCACGCTCGGCATGGTCCGCATTTACGTCGAAGGCGACGGTATCGACCTGCCGATGGATTTCGACCCCGAAGAAGCGCTTGAAATCGCGGAGGAAATCAAGGCCGCCGCCATGCAGGCCCAGAAGATGGGTGCCAAGAGCGCTAAGCCGAAGGGTCCGAAAAAGCGCTGACCCCGGGATCGCGGTAGCCCTGCAATCGCCGGGCGGCGTCGCGGGCGAACTTCAGCGTCATCTTCTTGCGCCGGGCCGGGGCGAGTTTCGATTCCGGCCCCATCTTCACGACCTCCGCGTCGTAGGGATCGGCGATGATCAGCCCGGTTTCCTCCGGCAGAAGGTCCAGCGGGAAGTCCCGGTCGACGGCCCAGAAGAAGCGGTCGCAGAACTCTAGGTACCCCTGCCACTTGTGATCCGACAGGTAATCGGCACGCGAGGATTTGCACTCGATCACCCAGATTTCCCCTTTCGGACCAACGGCATAGACGTCGGTGCGCAAGCCGCGTGCCGGCACGAATTCCTCGACGCAGGCGAAGTCGTAGCGGCGCAGGTGCCGGGCCACGCCACGGGCGAGGAGCTGGCCGGGTTGCATCAGGCTGTCATCCATCCAGGAAGAATGAACAATCCGTGAACATTTGGCAAGCGGGTCGCCGGGAAAGCGTCTGACATCATCCCCCTTGTGCGAACCGATCCGGAGGCCTATCTCGGGTCTTGGCGATCTGCCCTTCTCGTCGGACGGGAACATTCCAGTGGCCTTAAGCAAATCCGAGGGAGCTGGCTCTGTCCGGACCCTGGTTCGGTTACCCGGCGCCCACCTGAATATCAGGTCCTCGGGAATGCGCTTCCCAGACGGTTGCAGGCGGTCCCGCCACTTCATAGGCTCCTTCCGGTAACCCCGGGAGGAGCCTCATGTTTTCCAAGTCCAACCTGCCGCATGAGCCCCTGCCGCTCCCCGACCGTTTCGACTGGTCCGACGACGAAGCGCGGGCGCGCGTGACGGACTTCTTCGACCTCATGGCCAAGCGCCACACGGTGCGCGACTTCTCCGACCGGCCCGTGCCGCGCGAGATCATCGAAACCGCCGTCGCCACCGCCGGCCGCGCGCCATCGGGCGCGAACCACCAGCCGTGGTTTTTTGCCGCCGTGCAGGACGCCGGGCTGAAGGCGCGGATCAGGGCCGAGGCTGAGGCAGAAGAGGAAAAATTCTATGAAGGCGGCGCGGGGGACGAATGGCTCAAGGCGCTGGAACCCATCGGGACGGACGCCTCCAAGCCGCATCTGGAGATCGCGCCCTGGCTCATCGTCATCTTCGCCCAGCGCTGGGGGGAGTTCGACGACGGGGAGCGGTTCAAGAATTACTACGTGCCCGAAAGCGTGGGCATCGCGACCGGTTTCCTTATCGCGGCGCTGCACCAGGCCGGGCTCGTCTGCCTCACCCATACCCCGAACCCGATGAAGTTCCTCAATGGGGCGCTGGACCGCCCGGCCTCGGAGAAGCCGGTGATGATCCTCGCCGTCGGGCACCCGGCGGCCACTGCCACCGTCCCCGCCGTGGCGAAGATGAAAAAGCCGATCGAGGAAATCTTGAAGGTTTACTGAGGCTTGCGAGACGACGTTGCGGTCGCTTCGATCCGGGCCGGAAGGTTGGTCGCCACCGGCACCCGCTTCCCCCCGCGCGGCTCGTCGTCGTCGCCCATGCGCATGACGGTGATCGCGAACTGCACGCCGGAAAAGACGATCCCGTTGCCCATGAAGAGCATGATGACCGCCATGACGCCCACGTCCGAGGCGGTCACGAGGTGCCACAGGTTGCCCACGTTGGTCCACAGGAGCAGCGCCACGAACACGGCGGCGAGGCCGAAACCGATCAGGACATGGCGGATGTAGAGCGCAACGAGCTTGGGCATGACAGCACCTCCTGCGATCAATCTAGGCACGGGGCTCTCGGATGCAAAAGGAAGATTTGTCGCAGGGCAGCGCTCGGCGCGTTCAGGCCGACATCGGGCCCGGTCACAGCGCGTACACAGGGTGTACACACGCTGTACATACGAACGTGCACACGGGACGCCGGTTAACGCTCAGAACGCTTCGGGCCGGGCTTCGCGCGCCATGTGGTCGAGTACGGCGTTGGTGAACCGCGATTCCTGACCCTCCGGAAAAAACGCCTTGGCGATTTCCACGTATTCCACGATCACCACCTTGGGCGGCGTGTCACCGAGGAGCATCTCGGCCCCGGCGGCACGAAAGAGCGCGCGCAGCGTCGGGTCGATGCGCGCGATGGGCCACTTGGCCACCAGCGCACGGTCTGTCATCTGGTCGATCTTGGCCTGCCGGTTCACCGCCTCGTCGAGCAGGCCGCGGAACAGGTCCACGTTGCCCTCTTCGTACTCGCCCTCTTCGTAGGTGGCGCCGAAGCGGTGATCCTCGAACTCCTTGCGAACCCGGTCGACGCCCTGCCCCGCCGCTTCCATCTGGAACAGCGCCTGCACGGCATAGAGCCGAGCGGCGGACTTCATCCGGCGCTTGAGCTCGGGCGTCATCTTGCGCTTGGGGCGCTCCGGCTCCTCGGGAGTCTCTTCGGTCATCTCGGCTCTCGCAAAAACTCAGGCCGCGTCTCTAGTGCAAGGCGCGGGCGGAGGAAACCGCTTTTGTCCGTCCGGGCGTGAATTTCCATTCAGACGCCGGCGGGGCGGAAGCCGACGGGCGTCACCGCGCTCTTCCACTTGCGCCCGAGTGC
The DNA here is from genome assembly GCA_964230745.1 of Maritimibacter sp. Taxonomy (GTDB): domain Bacteria; phylum Pseudomonadota; class Alphaproteobacteria; order Rhodobacterales; family Rhodobacteraceae; genus Maritimibacter. The sequence goes on from CAXRHZ010000054.1 coordinate 9,938, forward strand.
CACGAGGTGGAGCGCGGCGGCGGCGGCCCCGCCCCCCTTGTTCATCTCGGAGGGCGCCGCGCGCACCACGGCCTGTTCGCGGTTCTCGACCGTGAGGATGCCGTTGCCGATGCACAGCCCGGCGAGGCCCAAGGTCGAAAGCCCGCGCGAGCTGTCGTTGCAGACCGTGTCGTAATGCGTCGTCTCGCCCCGTATCACGCAACCCAGCGCTACGTAGCCGTCGAAGTCCGAGGTGCGGTCGGCGATGCGGATCGCGGTGGGCAGTTCCAGCGCGCCGGGCACCTCGACCAGCTCCCATGTCGCGCCGCAAGCCTCGATCTCGGCCTTGGCACCGGCGATCAGGTCGTCGGCGATGTCGCGGTAGTAGGGCGCGACAACGATGAGGATCTTTACCGGTTCATCGAATTCGGGCCGCGGCAGGGTGTAATGCGTCTCGGTTCCGGCCATCACTTTTCTCCCCGGATCGGATGGGTGGCTTCGATGGTGAGCCCGTAGGCGTCGAGTCCGACGACCTTGGGCAACGGGCTGTCGGTGAGCAGGTGCATCCGGTGGATACCCAGCGCCGACAGGATCTGTGCGCCCAGCCCGTACTGGCGCAGGACCTGAGGGCTCACCTCGCCCTCGGCGGTGGCCAGCCGCATGGACGGGTCTCGCAGGAGGACGACCGCGCCGCGCCCTTCGTCCGCGATGATCTGCATCGCGCGGGGCAGTTCGTCATGCGGATTGGGACCCAGGCCCAGCGCGTCCTCGAGCGGGTTGAGCGCGTGCATCCGGACCAGCACCGGCTCGTCCGTGGTGAGATCGCCCTTGGTCAGCACGATATGCTCCGCGCCCTGCGTCTCGTCCGTGAAGATACGCAGCATCCAGTCGCCGCCGTAGGCCGAGGTGACGGGCTTCACCGCGCTTTCGTTCACGAGATTGTCGTGGCGGTGGCGGTAGGCGATGAGATCGCTGATCGTCCCGATCTTGAGGTTGTGGCGCTGCGCGAACGCCACGAGGTCGGGGAGACGGGCCATGGTCCCGTCCTCGTTCATGATCTCGCAGATCACGCCGGCCGGGTTCAGGCCGGCAAGGCGCGAAATGTCCACCGCCGCCTCGGTGTGACCTGCGCGCACGAGGACGCCGCCATCCTTGGCGCGCAGCGGAAAGACGTGGCCGGGGGTCGCGATGTCGGCCGCGCCCTTGGTCGGGTCGATGGCGACCGAGACGGTGCGGGCCCGGTCATGTGCGGAGATCCCGGTGGTCACGCCTTCGCGCGCCTCGATGGAGATGGTGAACGCCGTCTCGTGGCGCGAGGAGTTCTGTGAGGCCATGAGCGACAGGCCCAGCGCATCCACCCGCTCGCCGGTCAGCGACAGGCAGATCAGGCCGCGCCCGTGGGTGGCCATGAAGTTGATCGCGTCCGGCGTGGCCATCTGCGCAGGAATGACGAGGTCGCCCTCGTTCTCGCGGTCCTCGTGGTCGACGAGGATGAACATGCGGCCGTTGCGCGCGTCGTCGATGATTTCCTCGATCGGGGAAATCACATCGCCCCATTCACGCTCCACCGGTCCGGGTGCGTCATAGATCTTGCCGTCCGACATCGCGGGCTCCTCTCAATTTCCAACGCGAGATAACGCGGCCCGCCCGGCGATGCCAGAGGAACGTGGCGCACATCCTGCGCGCATGGGTGCGCGGACGATCAGGACGGCGTGAAGTAGCGCTCGGCGGGGAGGTAGCCCGCCATGCGGCCCGCGACGGGCCACTCCGCCTCCAGCATCGTGGCCCCGACCACGACCACGGCGTCCGACGGCAGGCCCCTACCCTGCGTGAGTTCCGCGAGCTTGTCGCGCGTGGCGGACCAGCCGTCGGCGAGCGTGGGGGCCTGGGCGGCGGCCTCGATCAGCGCCGCGTTCGCGCCGTGGAAGGCGCGCGGGTCCAGCGGCCGGTGGACGGCGGCCAAGCGCTCGGTGCGGGAGAGGTCGCGCAGCTTTCCGGCCTCCGCCTCCGGCACGCAGACGAGTTTTGGGCCGCATTTCAACGCGTTGGAGGAAAACAGGAGCGCGACCACGTCGCGCCCGGTCGCCGCGCGGATCGAGGCGTAGCTGGAATAGTCGATGCCCAGTTCACGCGCCCGGCGCAGGCGCAGCCTGAGCACTTCCAGCGGCAGGGTCGGCAGGAGATCGGCGCGCGCGCGGCGCCAGGCATAGCGGGTCCAGGCCGAGGGCGTCCCCGGCCCGCCGTTATGCCCGATCCCGCTCATGCGGCGGTTTCGGCGAGCCGCGCGACGTAGCGGGCGAGCGTGTCGATCTCGAGGTTCACCTTGTCGCCCACGCCCACTTCGCCCCAGGTCGTCACGTCTTTCGTGTGGGTGATGAGGTTCACGCCGAACGTCTCGCCCTCCACCTCGTTCACGGTGAGCGAGGTGCCGTTCAGGGCCACCGATCCCTTGGGCGCGATGAACCGGGCGAGCGCGGGGGGCACCTTGAAGGATATCCGCGTCGACTCGCCGTCGTCATGGACGTCCGTGACCTCGGCCACCCCGTCCACGTGGCCCGAGACGATGTGACCGCCTAGCTCGTCGCCGACCTTCAGCGCGCGTTCGAGGTTCACGCGCTTGCCCTCGACCCATGTGCCGAGGTTGGTCTTTTCCAGCGTCTCGCCGGACACGAACACCTCGTACCATTCGGGGCCGAGTTTCGTGACCGTGAGGCACACGCCGTCGGACGCGATCGAGGCGCCGAGGTCGATGCCGGCGGTGTCATAGGCGGTGCGGATCCGCGCGGTGAGGTCCTCTCCCCGCGTGACGGATACGACGGTGCCGATATCGGTGACGATCCCTGTGAACATGGCAATCTCCTTTGCCCAATGGCTACGCCGAAACGCCCGGCCCCACAAGCGGGCCGGGCCACGGTGCATCCACCCTGACGCCATAAATTCGCCCGCATCGGCTGATTGTGTCTGGCAGCAGAACAATGGCATTGTTTTCCTGACCCTCAAGGGCGGATAACCTGCGACACGGGCAGAAAAGACGGGTAAAATCAGGCGCATGAAAGCCATCGACGGAACCGACCGGACATTCCTGTTCCTGCAGGGGCCCCACGGCCCCTATCTCCGTCGTCTGGGCCGGATGCTCGCCGCGTCCGGCGCGCAGGTCTGGCGGGTCGGGTTCAACATGGGCGACCAGGTGTTCTGGGCCGACCGGCGCACCTATCTCCCCTTCACCGACGCGCAGGAAGCCTGGCCCGCCCGGATCCGCGAGATCATCGCGGACAAGGGGGTGAGCGACCTCGTCCTCTACGGCGACACGCGGTTCATCCATGCCGAGGCGGTGCGCGCGGCCGAGGAAGCGGGCGTCATGGTCCATGTCTTCGAAGAAGGCTACCTGCGCCCCTACTGGATCAGCTACGAGCGCGGCGGCGCCAACGGCCATTCGCGGCTGATGGACATGGACGTGGCCCATATGCAGCAGGTGCTGGCCGATGCCGAGCTCGACATTCCCGAACCGCCCGCCCATTGGGGCGACATGCGCCACCACATCTTCTACGGCGCCCTCTACCACTGGTTCGTCATGTTCGCGAACCGGCGCTATCGCGGCTTCCGCCCGCACCGCGCGCTGACCGTGGGCAAGGAGTTTCAGCTCTACCTGCGGCGCCTCCTCCTCATGCCGTTCCAGGCGCTGAACCGCATCTTCGCGACCCGGCGCATCCGCAACGGCGGCTTTCCCTATCACCTCGCGCTCCTGCAGCTGGCCCATGACGCGAGCTTTCTGGACCATTCGCCGTTCGACAGCGTGACCGAGTTCCTCGAGGTCGTCATCGAGGGTTTCGCGCAGGGCGCGGCGCGCCACCACCACCTCGTGTTCAAGGCGCATCCGCTTGAGGATGGCCGTGTGCCTCTGCGTCGCGAAATCCGCCGGCTGGCCGCGAAACACGGGGTCGAAGGCCGGGTGCATTACGTGCGCGGAGGCAAGCTCGCCCGCCTGCTGGACCACGCCCGCAGCGCCGTGACGGTCAATTCCACAGCCGCGCAGCAGGTGCTCTGGCGCGGCCTGCCGCTCAAGGTCTTCGGCGCGGCGGTCTACGACAAGCCGGAGTTCGTCTCGACCCAGCCCCTGGCCGAGTTCTTCGCGCAGCCCACACGGCCCGACAGCCGCGCCTACCGTGATTACCGCCACTACCTGCTGGAAACCTCGCAGATCCCCGGCGGCTTCTATTCCGCGCGCGGGCGGCGTCAGCTTCTGCGGCAGGTGGTGGACATGATGCTCGCCCCGGACGACCCCTACGACGCCCTCGCCAAGGGCACCGCGGCCCCCCGGCAACAGTTGAGACTCGTGAAATAACCGCCCGAATCGCCGCTGGATTTTTCGCGCATGGCCCTGTAGTCTCATAAAAAAAGAAAACTGAGGCAGAACTCCAAAAAGGAGCCCGGGCAGTGAAAAATCAGGGCATTTCGTGGGCGCGGATCGCGCTCCTATTGGCGCTTGTGATGGGTGTAGCCGCATGTGACGTGCTCCCCCGCAGCGGTCCGAACAAGCAGGAAATCTACGCGGGCTCGGTGCAGCGGCAGGGCGACGCCTTCGTCGTGTCGGTCAACGACCTCGTCACGCGGGCCACCGCCGTGACCCCCGCCCTCGGCTTCGGCCAGGACTTCCTCACGGCAGGCCAGGTCGGCTCCGACACGATCCGCCCCGGCGACGTGCTGGGCGTGGCGATCTGGGAAAACGTCGAGCAGGGCATCCTCGCCTCCGCCGGCGCCCCCGCCGCGCTGGAAGAGGTGCAGGTCGACGGCTCCGGCTTCATCTTCATCCCCTACGCCGGTCGCATCAAGGCCGCGGGCAACTCGCCCGAGGCGGTGCGCCGCATCATCACCGAACAGCTCGCCACCCAGACGCCGGACCCGCAGGTCCTCGTCACCCGGATCGCGGGCGACGGGGCGACTGTGTCGATCACCGGCGCGGTCAACGGCCAGGGCGTCTATGCCATCGAACGGCCCACCCGGACGCTCGGCGCCATGCTCGCCCGCGCGGGCGGCGTCGCGGTGAACCCCGAGGTCGCGGTGGTCAAGATCATCCGCGGCGGTCACACCGGCCAGATCTGGTACCAGGACCTGTTCGAGGACCCGCGCCTCGACATCGCGCTGCGCAACGGCGACCGCATCCTCGTGGAGGCAGACACCCGCGCCTTCACCGCGCTAGGTGCCACGGGCACGCAGACCCGCGTTAACTTCCAGACCCAGACGCTCTCGGCGCTGGAGGCCATCGCGCAGGTCGGCGGTCTGAACCCGACGCTGGCCGACCCGACGGGCATCTTCGTCTTCCGCAACGAGCCGGCCGAGGTGGCCAACGCGGTGCTCGCGCGCAGCGACCTGATCGGTCCGCAGCGCATGATCTACGTGCTGAACCTCACCGAGCCCAATGGCATGTTCCAGGCGCGCGACTTCCTCGTGCGGGACGGCGACACGGTCTATGTGACGGAGGCGCCTTACGTCCAGTGGACCAAGGTCATCACGGCGCTGACCGGCACGCTGGGCGCGGCCGAAAGCCTCGCCACCGCGGGCAGCACCTTCGGCCTCATCGGCGGCACGCCGTAAAGGACGGGGCCGTGACGCCCTACGACAGGATCAAGGCCGCCGCGACGGAGCCCCCCTCCTCGCGGCGGCTTTACGTTTACTCGGGCGGTTTCCTGCGCGAGACCCGCCTGCGGCGCATCCTGACGCTCGCAGGCTGGCAGATCCGGCTGGGCCTGCCCCGGGCGGAGGATACCGTCGCGGTCTGGGGCGCCGCACCCACCGCCCGCCGGGGCGAGGCGGTGGCCGCGCGGCGCGGGGCCACCCTCATGCGGGTCGAGGACCCGGTCCTGCGCTCGGTCGGGCTCGGACGCGACGGGGAGCCGCCGCTGGGCCTCCTCCTCGACCGGTCCGGGGTGCATTTCGACCCCTCGGTGCCCTCGGACCTCGAACGGATGCTCGCCTCCGCGCCGCTCGACGACTACGCGCTGCTGTCACGCGCCCGCGACGCCATCGACCGGATCCGCCACGCCCATCTGTCGAAATACAACACCTTCGACCCGGCGGCAGACCTGCCCCGCGCGCCCTACGTTCTGGTCATCGACCAGACACGCGACGACGCCTCGGTGACCGCCTCCGGCGCCACGCCGCAGACGTTCCGCGAAATGCTGGTCATGGCGCAGGAGGAGCACCCCGGCCTGCGCGTCGTGATCAAGTCGCACCCGGAGACGGGCGCAGGCCACCGCCCCGGCTACTACGGCCCCGAGCACGCGGGCGGGAAGGTGAGCCTGCTGACCGAGCCGGTCAGCCCCTGGGCCCTGATGGAGGGCGCGGTGGGGGTCTACACCGTCTCCTCCGGCATGGGGTTCGAGGCGATCTTCGCGGGCCACAAGCCACGCGTCTTCGGCAAGCCGTTCTACGCGGGCTGGGGGCTGACCACGGACGAGAATCCGGTGCCGCGCCGCGAACGCCGCCTGACCAGGGCACAGCTCTTCGCCGCTGCCATGCTGGAGTACCCGACGTGGTATGATCCCTACCGCGACCGGCTGTGCGAGATCGAGGACGTGCTGGGCACGCTGGAGGCGCAGGCCCGCGCCCGGCGCGAGGATGCGCCCGGTTACGTCGGCGCGGGGATGCGATTGTGGAAGCGCAAGCCACTCTCCCGGTTCTTCGGCGCCGGGCGCGGCATGGTCTTTGCCGAAGGGGACAAGGCGGTCGGGCGCGCCGCCAAGGACGCCCGCCACCTCGCCGTCTGGGCAGGCAAGGCCGATACGCTCGCCGCCCCCGCGCTCCGGATCGAGGACGGGTTCATCCGCTCGCGCGGCCTCGGGGCCGAGCTCACGCCGCCCCTGTCGCTGGTGCGCGACGACCTCGGCATCTACTACGACCCGAGCGCGGAAAGCCGGCTCGAACGGCTGATCGCGGCGGCCGAGACGCTCGCCCCCGGCCCGCTCCACCGGGCCGAGGCGCTGATCGCCCGCCTGACCGCGACGGGGATCTCGAAATACAACCTCGACCGCGCAGCCCCGCCCGACCTGCCACCGGGCCGGCGCATCCTGGTCCCCGGGCAGGTGGAGGACGACGCCTCGATCCGGCTGGGCACCCGCGACGTGACCCACAACCGCGGGCTTCTGCGTGGGGTGCGCGCGGCGAACCCGGAGGCGGTGGTGATCTACAAGCCCCACCCGGACGTGGAGGCGGGGCTGCGTGAGGGCGCCCTGCCCCCGGAGGAAGCCGCCGACCTTGCCGACGTGGTCGCCACGCAAACCGACGCGGTCGCCCTGATCGACGCGGTGGACGAGGTCTGGACGATGACCTCAACCCTTGGGTTCGAGGCGCTCCTGCGCGGCAAGTCCGTCTCCTGCCTCGGTGCGCCCTTCTACGCGGGATGGGGCCTTACCCGTGACCTCGGCTGGGTTCCCGAACGGCGCACCGCCCGCCCCGCGCTCGCGGGCCTCGTTCACGCCGTCCTCGTCGATTACCCGCGCTACCACGACCCGGTGACGAACACCCCCTGCCCGGTGGAGGTCATCCTCGACCGGATCGAAGCGGGCGAGACCGGGCCGGGCACCCCGTCCCTGCGCCTCGTCTCCAAGCTCCAGGGCCTTCTCGCCCCGCACACCACCTTCTGGCGCTGACCCCCGCTTCTTCGTTTCGCAAATACTTCAGGGGGCGGTCGCATTTGCCTGCAAATGGGACCGGGGGGACTGGTCCCCCTGCCGCGACGACCCGCCAAAGGCGGGGCGGCGCAAGACCTGCGCGGGCGCGAGCCCGCACCGCTATCGAACCGCGCGCCACCTGTGCAGGACGTCCGCGCCGACGATACGCGTCTCGACGAGCTCCATCCGGGGGGCATCCGACAGCGCGCCCACGCCCATGGCGGCAAGCGCGGGCCGGCCCTCGGCGCCGAGCGCGAGGCCCGCGGTAAAGCCCATGAACTCGTCCACCAGACCCTCGGCGAGGAGCGAGGCGGCGAGGCCCCCGCCGCCTTCGCAGAATACCCGCGTGAGTCCGGCCGCGCCGAGCGCGGCAAGGGCGGCTGCCACGTCGATCTGGCCCTGCACCACCGGCACGGCAAAGCAGCGGGCCCCGAGGCCTTCCCAGGCCGATACGACCTCGCCCGGTGCCCGGTCGCCGTGGATCAGCCAGACGGGCACGTCGCGCGCGGTGCGGGCGAGCTTGCCGGTGAGGGGCAGGTCGAGGTGGCGCGAGAGGACGACGCGCACCGGCTGGTGGCGCGCGCCCATGTCGCGGACCGTGAGCGTCGGGTCGTCCGCCCGTGCTGTGCCCGCCCCCACCATCACCGCGTCATGGGTCATGCGCAGGGCGTGGACGTGGCGGCGCGCTTCGGGCCCCGTGATCCACTGGCTCTCTCCCGTGGCCGTGGCGATGCGCCCGTCGAGCGAGGCCGCGAGTTTCAGGGTCACCATCGGGCGGCCGCGCTCCACCCGGCTCAGGAATCCGACCTGGTCGGCGCGCGCGGTCTCGGCGCCGGGGCCGGTGACGACCTCGATCCCGGCGGCGCGCAGCATCCCGATCCCGCGTCCGTTCACGCGGGGGTCCGGATCGCCCAGGGCGACGACGACCCGCGCGACGTCGGCCGCGATCAGCGCTTCGGCACAGGGCGGGGTTTCACCGTGATGGGAACAGGGCTCCAGCGTGACATAGGCGGTCGCATCGCGCGCCGCCGCCCCGGCCTGCGCGAGCGCCACGACCTCGGCATGGGGCCTGCCACCGGGCTGGGTCCAGCCGCGCCCCACGATCCGGCCACCGTTCACGATCACGCAGCCCACCGCCGGGTTCGGCCAGACATGGCCGAGGCCCCGCCGCCCGAGCGACAGGGCCAGGTCCATGAACCTTTCGTCGGTCACGTCTGTTCTTCGGGCGGGATGTCCGGGCGCAGCTCGCTCATGAACTTCTCGAAGTCGTCGGCGGCCTGGAAGTTCTTGTAAACGCTCGCGAAACGTACGTAGGCGACCGTGTCGATCCGGGCGAGGCTCTCCATCACGATCTCGCCGATCATCTTGGACGGAATGTCTGTCTCGCCCATGCTTTCCAGCCGGCGCACGATGCCCGAGATCATCTGGTCGATGCGCTCCGGCTCCACCGGCCGTTTCTGCATCGAGATCCGGATCGAGCGTTCCAGCTTCTCACGGTCGAAATCCTCGCGCCGACCGTTCGTCTTGATGACCACGAGGTCGCGCAGCTGCACGCGCTCGTAGGTCGTGAACCGGCCCCCGCAGGCCGGGCAGAACCGCCGCCGCCGGATCGCGACGTGATCCTCAGCCGGACGAGAGTCCTTCACTTGCGTGTCGATATTTCCGCAGAACGGGCACCGCATCCCATGTCCTTTTCTTCGCCTGTCACCTCTGATCGTGGGTCTTTGCCCACTTATCCACAGGCACTATAGGCACCACGGCAGGTTTTGGGTAGGTTCAAAGCGCCGCGCCCAGATATAGCGAGGGCGTTTTGTGGCCCTGATGCCGCAATCAGCGGATGAGTGCGGCCACCGTGCGGCGGTGCGGGCGGTCCCGATGTTCGAAAAGGTAAATTCCCTGCCAGTTTCCCAGCATCATCCGCCCGTCGACGATTGGAATCTGTAAAGAGATTGGGAGCAGTGCCGCCTTGATATGCGCCGGCATGTCGTCCGGCCCCTCGTAGGTGTGGGTCAGGTAGGACATGCTCGGATCGCTGCTCGGCGGCACGAGGCGGGACATGTAGTTCAGGAGGTCCGTCTGCACCTCGGGATCGGCGTTCTCCTGGATCAGGAGCGAGGCAGAAGTGTGGCGGATGAAGAGCGTGAGCAGCCCCTCCCCCGTGCCAGTATCCGCAACCCAGCGGGCCACGTCACGTGTGAATTCGTAGGTCCCCTGCCCGCGCGTCGCGATCTCGAACTCGGTATGCATGGCCCCCACTATGCGCCCCCGGCCCGGCGGCGCAACCGTTCAAGCTGCGTCGTAGCGCGCTTGCGCCGTGGTGATCGGGTCCATGTGCATCTCGGCCCAGTCCACGAGCCCCATGAGCGGCCCCATAAGAGAGCGCCCCATGTCGGTCAGCGCGTATTCCACCGAGGGCGGCTTGGTGTCGTGGACGGTGCGGGTGGCGAGCCCGTCACGCTCCAGCTCGCGTAGCGTCTGGGTCAGCATCCGCTTGGAGATATCCGGTAGCGCACGGCCCAGCCCGTTGAACCGTTGTGGTCCTTCGGCCAGCTCCAGCAGGACCAGCAGCGTCCATTTCGCCGCGACGTGGTCCAGCACGCGGCGCACCGGGCAGTTCTCGGGGGTGAAGCCCATCGCCTCCCATTCGAGGCGTCGTTTCGGGGGCACATCGCGCATGGCCGGTTCCCTTCATGTTACCTGGGCAGGAAATACTGCCTCCTTTTCAAGACCACGTAAGGTCTCATATTGAGACTTATAAACGATTCGAGACCATAACACGACATGAAAGGGAATGTCATGACCACCAAACACCTCGTCACCGGCGCGTCCGGACAGTTGGGCACCCTCGTCCTCGCGGCGCTGGACGGCGTTCTGCCCAAGGGTGAGACCGGCGTGCTCGTGCGCAAGGAGACCGACCGGGCGCGACTGGCCGGGGCCGGATACGATGCGCGGGTCGCCGATTACTCCGACCGCGCGGCGCTGGAGGCGGCTTTCGCAGGGATCGAGCGGCTTTTGCTCATCTCCTCCTCCGAGGTCGGACAGCGCGCGGCACAGCATGAGACCGTGATCGCGGCGGCCAAGGCGGCGGGAGTCGGACATATCGCCTATACCTCGATCCTTGCCGCCGACCGCTCCCCTCTCGCGCTCGCCGCCGAGCACAGGGCGACGGAAGCTGCGCTGGTCGCGTCGAGCCTGTCGCACACCCTGCTGCGCAACGGCTGGTACAGCGAGAACATCACGGCGACGCTGGGCCAGGACCTCGACCTCGGGCAGCACTTCGGGGCGGCGGGCGATGGTGTCTTCGCGACTGCGCCGCGCGCCGATTTCGCGGCGGCAGCGGCGGCCGTGCTGACCGGGCCTGCGCATGACGGAAAGACCTTCGAGCTGGCCGGGGACGACGGTTTCACGCTGGCCGGATATGCCGCGACCCTGTCGGAGATCGCGGGCAAGCCGGTGGCTTATGTCGACATGCCCCGCGCGGCTTTCGAAGAGGCGCTGGTCGGTGCCGGCCTGCCCGAAGGGCTGGCGGCGATGCTGGCCGACAGCGACCACCATGCGCGTGACGGATGGCTCGACAGCGACTCGCGCGACCTGTCCACGCTGATCGGGCGCCCGACGGTACCGGTGGCGGAGACGATCCGCGCAGCGCTCACGCCCGAAGCCGCCTGAGCGCGGGCGAAACGCAGATCCGCCCGGGCGCTGGCGTCCGGGCGGTATCGTTTTCGGGGTAGTTACTCGGCGGCGATGGCTTCGGGCGCCGGGGCCGGAAGCACCTGGATGCCGCCCTTTTCGAGCCGCGCCACGACCCGGCGGGCGTCGCGCATCTTCTGGCCCTTCACCTCGGCCCAGGCCGCTTTCTGCGCGTCCGCGTCGGCCTCGGGGTTGGCCCGTTTCCACTCGGTCAGCCAGCCGTGGTATCCGATCAGCTTCACCGCCTTCTTCCGCGCCGCCGCTTCGGGGGTCAGCACGGGTTTGTCCTTTTTCGTCTTGGTCGCCATATCTGCTTCCTCAATGGTTTCGCGCCTTCTTGCCGGGCGCTGGGGCACCATGCCCCGTGGCGGCAGGGTACACCGTCTGGTTCATTTCACGTAGCGGGAAATGATGTGAGCGGGCGAAAACCGGGGGGAGTGAGTCCGGTTTGCACAGGGGGTAATGGCGTCCACCTGGGCCGGAAGAATTATCCGAAGTGTTCTTCGTAGAATGCGCCCCAGTCGAAAGTCAGACAGCGGGCTTGCATCTTTCGCAATTCCGGCCAGCCGCCATACTTTTCAAGTGCCTTGGGTGATGGCTTTAAAGAGCCAGAGCGCAGACTGTCTTTGGAAACGACCATGGTCGCTACATCGGGAATTTGCATCGAAAGGCAGAGATCACGAAGCGCATCAAGCGGTCCGCCGAGAAGGGCATGCTGCCCTTCTCGGCCGATTAGCGTGGCAATTTCGGCATAGGAAACGAACGGCTGTCCAGAACGCGCCAAGTTCGCATATTCGGCCAGAGATCGTTTAGCGAGTTCCCGGTTCGTTGCCATCTATCTACTGATCCAGGAAGCTCCGTAGCTTGCGCGACCGGCTCGGGTGCTTCAGCTTCCGCAAAGCCTTCGCCTCGATCTGGCGGATGCGTTCGCGGGTGACGCTGAACTGCTGGCCGACCTCTTCGAGCGTGTGGTCGGTGTTCATGCCGATGCCGAAGCGCATGCGCAGGACGCGTTCCTCGCGCGGCGTGAGTGACGCCAGAACCCGCGTGGTCGTCTCTTTCAGGTTCTCCTGAATGGCCGAGTCGAGCGGCAGGACGGCGTTCTTGTCCTCGATGAAATCGCCGAGCTGGCTGTCTTCCTCGTCGCCAATCGGCGTTTCGAGCGAGATCGGCTCCTTGGCGATCTTCATCACCTTGCGGACCTTCTCGAGCGGCATCTGCAGCTTCTCGGCCAGTTCTTCCGGCGTCGGCTCCCGGCCGATCTCGTGGAGCATCTGGCGGCCCGTGCGCACGAGCTTGTTGATCGTCTCGATCATGTGGACCGGGATGCGGATGGTCCGCGCCTGGTCGGCGATGGAGCGGGTGATCGCCTGGCGGATCCACCATGTCGCGTAGGTCGAGAACTTGTAGCCCCGGCGATACTCGAACTTGTCCACCGCCTTCATCAGGCCGATGTTGCCTTCCTGAATGAGATCGAGGAATTGCAGGCCGCGGTTCGTGTATTTCTTGGCGATCGAGATGACGAGGCGCAGGTTCGCCTCGACCATTTCCTTCTTCGCCTGACGCGCCTCTTTTTCGCCCTTCTGGACCTGGCTCACGATCCGGCGGAATTCCGAGATGTCGACGCCGACGTACTGCCCCACCTGCGCCATGTCGGCGCGCAGGTCGGCGACCTTGTCGGAGGAGCGTTCGATGAACGACTGCCAGCCCCGCCCCGGCTTCTCGGCCATGCGGTCGAGCCAGGTCGGGTCGAGCTCCTCGCCACGGTACGCTTCCACGAATTCGCGGCGGTTGATGCGCGCCTGGTCGGCGAGTTTCACCATCGAGCTGTCGATGGACATGATGCGGCGGTTGATGCCGTAGAGCTGGTCGACCAGCGCCTCGATCCGGTTGTTGTGCAGGTGCAGTTCGTTGACCAGGAGCACGATCTCGGAGCGCAGCTTCTGATACTCGCCCTCGGCCTTTTCCGAGAAGGAGCCGTCCTCGTTCAGCGTGGCCGACATGCGCAGGTCCTGCATCTCGGACAGCTTGGCATAGTCGCGGGCGATCAGTTCGAGCGTCTCGAGCACGCGGGGCTTGAGCGCGGCCTCCATCGCGGCGAGCGACATGTTGGCCTGATCGTCCTCGTCCTCCTCGTCGTCGTCCTTGGCGATCGGGTTGCCGTCGGCGTCCAGCTCCGGCTGGTCGTTCTCTTCCTTCTTGGGGGCGGCAGCGGGGGCCGCGGCGGCTTCGCCCAGGCCCGAGACCACTTCCTCGTCGTCGCCTTCTTCGCCCATCTGGCGGCCGAAAGTGGCGTCGAGGTCGATGACGTCGCGCAGGAGAATGTCCTCGTTGAGAAGTTCGTCGCGCCAGATCGTGATGGCCTGGAACGTGAGCGGGCTTTCGCAGAGCCCCGCGATCATCGTGTTCCGGCCCGCCTCGATCCGCTTGGCGATGGCGATCTCGCCCTCGCGGCTCAGAAGCTCGACCGAGCCCATCTCGCGCAGGTACATGCGCACCGGGTCGTCGGTGCGGTCGAGTTTCTCGGACTCGCCGCTGGAAACCGCGACCTCGCCCTTGCCGTTCTTGGCGACAACCTCGGTGGAGCCCTTGGCGTCCTCGTCGCCGTCCTCGCCTTCCTCGTCCTCGATGATGTTGATGCCCATTTCCGAGAGCATCGACATCACGTCCTCGATCTGCTCCGAGGAGACCTGGTCAGGCGGAAGCACCTGGTTGAGCTGATCATAGGTGATGTAGCCCCGTTCCCGGGCCTCGGCGATCATCTTCTTGACGGCAGCCTGGTCCATGTCCGCCATCGGATTGCCGTCGTCCTGCTCCGGCTTGTTCTGATCGTCGTTCGAGTCTTTCGCGGCCATGCGGCTTCCCTTCTCTCGGGTCTGATCCCGGGGCGTCCCGGCGTGGGGACTGATTCGGCGTGATTCGGTTGGAGCGATTTTTTCCTCGAATCACTGATTCGCCAACCCGTTTACCCCGGATTCCTTGGCTATGTGTCAAAATGTGATGGGAATCAGGGTCTCTTGCGTCCGCCCTGTTGATCCTCGATCTGCCTGAGGAGCGCGTCGAGCGCCTCCTTCTCCTCCCGGGCCACGAGAACGCCGTTGTCCGCGCGTTCGAAAAGCCCCTTGTCCTCACCCTGCCCCCGCCGTGCCTCATCGAGCGCACGGGTGGCCTCGGTCAGGCGAAATGTCAGCCCCTCGTCGGCGAGTGCGTCGATCTCGGCCGCCGCATCGTCGGTTTCGCGGCGCGCGCCCCGCGACGCTTCGAGCTTGGCCAATTCCTCGGCCAGGCACAGCGCGGCAAGGTCGGTGTCGTCCGGGCGCCGGATCGGGGGTGCGATCTGCACATGGTTCAGGGCAAAGAGCTTTTCAAGAGCACGGAGTCCCACTTCCGCCTCGATTTTCTCCCGCAGGGCCGCGCTGTCGTCAGTGTGATGAGACAGGAGCACACGCTGGATGGCCGCGTGCTCCTGCGTCGCCATGTCGACCCGCTCCACCGCGCCCTCGAAGCTCTGCATGAGGTTCGGGTGGGTGATGAGCGTGGCAAGGATGACCGCCTCGCGCAGCACTTCCTCCACCTGACCCGAGGCCGCGGCGAGGAGCGAGCCCTTGGTCACGGGCTGGAACGCGGGGCCTGCGGGTTTCCACGGGCCGCGGCGCCCGCCCTGCCAGCCGCCCGGCTGCCACCCGCCCTGGCGCGGGGTGCCCTGGCGGCGCGGGTTGAACAGTTCGTAGCGCAGGCGCTTGATCTCTTCGCCGTAGTGCTGGCGGATCGACGGGTCCTGGATGCGACCGATGGCCTGGCGCAGGTCGCGGTCGAGTGCTGCGCGCCGCTCCGGGCTGTCGAACACCTTGCCTTCGGTTTCGCGCTGCCACAGCAGGCTCACCATCGGGCGCGCACCCTCGAGCACCTTCTGCATCGCGCCCGCGCCCTGCGCCTTGATCAGGTCATCGGGGTCCAGCCCCTCGGGCATGATCGCGAAGCGCAGGCTTTGCCCGGCTTCGAGTAGCGGGAGCGCGATGTCGATCACGCGGATCGCGGCCCTAAGACCGGCGGTGTCGCCGTCGAGCGCGATGATCGGCTCCGGCGCGATGCGCCAGAGGAGCCGGAGCTGATCCTCGGTGATCGCGGTGCCGAGCGGGGCCACCGTGGCGCCGAACCCGGCCTCGGAGAGCGCGATCACGTCCATGTAGCCCTCGGCCACCACCAGCGGCGCACCCTTGCCCGCCGCCTCGCGCGCGGGGCCGTGGTTGTAGAGCGAGCGGCCCTTGTCGAAGAGCTCCGTCTCGGGGCTGTTGAGGTATTTCGCGTTGTCGTTCGGGTCCATCGCCCGCCCGCCGAAAGCGATGCACCGCCCCCGCGCGTCGCGGATCGGGAACATGATCCGGTTGCGGAACGTGTCATAAGGCTGCTTGCCCTTGGTCGAGGCCTTGGCGAGCCCCGCGCCGAGGATCAGGTCCTCGGACACACCCTTGCCACGCAGGTGGTCCCACAGGCCTTGCCAGCCGTCGGGCGCATAGCCGATGTCCCAGCGTTCCTGCGCCGCGTCCCTGAGGCCGCGACGGACGAGGTATTCGCGTGCGCCGGTGCCGGAGTTGGTCTTGAGCTGCAGGCGGAAGAACTGAACCGCCTGCTCCATCACCTCGGCCAGCTGGGTGCGCCGGTCGGCCTTTTCCTGCGCCTTGGGGTCGCGGGCGGGCATCTGCATCCCGGCCTCGCGGGCGAGGATTTCCACCGCTTCCATGAATTCGACGTTCTCCGTCTCCTTCACGAACCCGATCGCGTCACCCTTCGCGTGGCAGCCGAAGCAGTAGTAGAACCCCTTGCGGTCATCGACGTGGAAACTGGCGGTCTTTTCCTGGTGGAACGGGCACGGCGCCCAGAGGTCGCCCTTGGCCTGGTTCGATTTCCGCTGGTCCCACATGACCTTGCGCCCGACCACCTGCGCGAGCGAGGTGCGGGTGCGAAGCTCATCCAAGAATCCGGGGGGCAGCGACATGGGATCAATATAAGCCTGCCGGATGGGAAGCGACAGGGGGACGCGTCACGCGGCCACGGATTTGCGCAGCATGTCCCAATAGATCGTCTCGACCGTCTCGCGGCTGAGGCGGCCGCCGTCGCGAAACCACGTGGTGACGCCGTTCAGCATCGAAATCGCGGCCATGGCGGCGAGCTTTGGGTCCGGCACGGCGAAATCGCCGCTGGCGTTGCCCGCTTCCAGTATGTCGATCAGCCCCTGTTCGTAACGGCGGCGCAGCACCTCGATCTCGGCGAAGTTGGCGTCGTCGAGGTTCCGCAACTCCATGTAGGCGATGAAGATATTGTCGGGCCGGTCGAGGTGATAGTGGATGTGGAACCGGGCGAAGGCCTCCAGCCGCTCCGGCGGGCTGCCTCCGGTGTCGGCCTGCCCCCAAGCGTCGAGCAGTTCCTCCATGTGGACCTTCATCAGGTCGAAGAGCAGCGACTGCTTGTCGGGTGTGTAGAGGTAGAGCGCCCCAGCCTGCACGCCCACCTCGGCCGCAATCTTGCGCATCGAGACGGCCGCGTAGCCGTCGCGAGCGAAGAGCTTCAACGCCGCGTCGCGTACCTTGGGGCCTGTGATGTCGGCATGGGAGCCGGATTTTCGCGCCATGGTGCGAGATTAACTGAACGAGCGTTCAGATCAAGCGGTTGCGCGCCCCGGATTTGCGACCGGAGCGCGCAAATTGGTTTAGGCCGTCAGACCCTCGGGCTCCGGCAGGCCATTGGCGCGGCAGGTTGCCGTCAGCGTGTTGGCCAGAAGGCAGGCGATGGTCATGGGGCCGACGCCGCCCGGAACCGGGGTGATCGCGCCCGCGACCTCGGAGGCGGAGGCGAAATCCACGTCGCCCACCAGCTTGCCTTTCCCGCCTTCCTCGGCGGGCGGCAGGCGGTTGATGCCCACGTCGATGACCACGGCCCCCTTTTTCAGCCAGTCGCCCGTTACCATCTCGGGCCGGCCCACGGCGGCGACCACGATGTCGGCCTGTTTAACCACGTCCTCGATGTCCTTGGTGCGGCTGTGCGCGATGGTGACGGTGCAGCTATCGCGCAGGAGAAGCTGCGCCATCGGTTTTCCAACGATGTTCGAGCGGCCCACGACCACCGCCGACTTGCCCGACAGCGAACCGAAATGGTCGCGCAGGAGCATCAGGCAGCCCAGCGGCGTGCAGGGCACCATCGCCTTCTGCCCCGTGGCGAGCAGGCCGACGTTGGAGATGTGGAACCCGTCCACGTCCTTGGCCGGGTCGATCGCGTTGATGACCTTGTCCTCGTCGATGTGGTCGGGGAGCGGCAGTTGCACGAGGATGCCGTTCACCGCCGGGTCGTTGTTCAGCTTCTCGACCAGCGCCAGCAGGTCGGCCTCGGAGGTGGAGGCGTCCAGCTTGTGCTCGAAGCTTTCCATCCCGGCCTCGACCGTCTGCTTGCCCTTGGAGCGGACGTAGACCTGGCTCGCCGGGTCCTCGCCCACCAGGACCACGGCCAGCCCCGGTTTGATGCCCTGCTTGGCCAGTTCCGCCACATGCTCGGCCACCTTGCCGCGCACCTCGGCCGCGAAGGCCTTGCCGTCGATGATTGTCGCGCTCATGCGTCCTCTCCCGTCGTTCCCAGTTCCTGCTCTTCGTGAGCGATGATCGCTTCGACCATGACCCGCCACATGGCCTGCGCCATATCCGGGTCGACCCCGGCGGCCTCGGCCCGTGCGCGGGTCTTGTCGTATACCTCCTGCACCCGACCCGGTGCCGCCGCGGCGATGCCGTCGCGCTTCTTGATCGGGACCACGGCAGCGACATGGGCCATGCGCTCGGCCAGAAGCTCCATGATCTCGTCGTCGATGGAGTCGATGCCGGCACGGATGGCGGCAAGGTCGGTCAGTGTGGCGGGATCGGGGCGCGTCATTCAGAAATCCGTCTTGTCATAGGCATCGCGGTAATGCTCCATCTGCATCCGCGTGGCCAGTACCGCGTTCTTCATCAGCGTGGCGACCGTGACCGGGCCGACACCGCCGGGCACCGGCGTGAGCCAGCCCGCGACCGGCGCCACGCTGTCGAAATCCACGTCGCCCACCGTCTTGCCGTCCACCCGGTTGATGCCGATGTCGATCACCGCCGCCCCCGGCTTGATCATGTCGCCCGTCACCAGCCCGGCCCGCCCCACTGCGACGAACACCGCGTCGGAAGCTCGGCTGTGCATCGCGACCGAGCGGGTCATGTGGTGGCAGACCGTGACGGTCGCGCCCAGCCCCATGAGGAGGAAGGCGATGGGTTTACCCACGATCTCGCTATGCCCGATCACGGTGACGGTCAGGCCCTCCAGCGACAGCGGCAGCGTTTTCAGGATCTCGACCGCCGCAACGGCGGTGCATGGCCCGAGCGCGAGGTCGTTGTAGACGATATTGCCGATGGAGGCCGGGTGCATCCCCTCGACGTCCTTGAGCGGGTGCACCGCCTTTTGCAGCACCTTCACCGGGATATGCGCGGGCAACGGGCGCTGGATGATGATGCCGTTCACGCGCGGGTCATGGTTGAGCCCTTGCAGGATGCCGATGAGCTGTTCGAGCGACGTGGTTTCGGGGTAGGCCCGCGCCTCGAACTCCACACCCGCGCTTTCGGCGCTTTTCTTCTGGTTGCGTACGT
This sequence comes from Maritimibacter sp., assembly GCA_964230745.1. Lineage (GTDB taxonomy): Bacteria > Pseudomonadota > Alphaproteobacteria > Rhodobacterales > Rhodobacteraceae > Maritimibacter. The sequence goes on from CAXRHZ010000054.1 coordinate 28,926, forward strand.
AAATGTCGGAGGCCGCGGCGTCGCCCACGGAAATAGACACCAGCCGGGGGGACCAGCCGAGGTCGGAGAGCGCGTTGGCCTCGGCCAAGACCTCTTCGCGCATCCGTGCCGCGATAGTCTTGCCGTCGATCAGGGCGGCCCGATGCTCGGTCGATGATTGCATGTCGCTCTCCTCTTCGCGTGCAGGCGCCGGGATCGACGCAGCACCGGGGCGGCGGCCGCCCCGGCGCGTTTCGGTGATAGTGTGGATCAGAACAGGCCTTCGACGGCCCCGTTCTCGTCCAGCCCAATGGTCAGGGCCGCCGGTTTCGACGGCAGGCCCGGCATGGTCATGATCTCACCGCAGATCACCACGACGAAGCCCGCGCCCGCCGAGAGCCGCACTTCGCGGATCGGCACGGAATGGCCCGTGGGCGCGCCGCGCAGGTTCGGATCGGTCGAGAAGGAATACTGCGTCTTGGCCATGCAGACCGGCAGGTGGCCGTAGCCCGCGTCTTCCCAGGCCTTGAGCTGGTCGCGGATCTTCTTGTCCGCGAGCACCTCATCGGCACGGTAGATGCGCTTGGCGACCGTTTCGATCTTTTCGAACAGGCTGAGGCTGTCGCCGTAAAGAGGAGCGAAGTTCGCCATGTCGGCATCCGCGATCTCGGCCACGCGGGTGGCGAGGTCGGCAGTGCCCTCGGACCCCTTGGCCCAGTGCTGACACAGGATCGCCTCGGCCCCGTTTTCGGCCACGTAGTCCTTCACCGCCTGCACCTCGTTGTCGGTGTCGGTGACGAAGTGGTTGATCGCGACCACGACCGGGACGCCGAACGACTTGAGGTTCTCGATGTGACGGCCGAGGTTCGGGCAGCCCGCCTTCACCGCGTCGACGTTTTCGGTCCCGAGATCGGCCTTGGCCACGCCGCCGTTCATCTTCATCGCGCGGACGGTGGCGACGAGCACCACGACGGAGGGGGCGAGCCCGCCCTTGCGGCACTTGATGTTCATGAACTTCTCGGCGCCGAGATCGGCCCCGAAGCCCGCTTCGGTCACCACGTAGTCGGCGAGCTTGAGCGCGGTCTTTGTTGCGATCAGGCTGTTGCAGCCATGCGCGATGTTGGCGAAGGGACCGCCGTGGACGAAGGCCGGGTTATTTTCGAGCGTCTGGACGAGGTTCGGCTGCATCGCGTCCTTGAGGAGCACCGTCATCGCCCCGTCCGCGCCGATGTCGCGGCAGGTGATGGGATCGCGGTCGCGGGTGTAGGCCACGATGATGTCGCCGAGGCGCGACTGGAGGTCGGCCAGGTCCTTGGCGAGGCAGAGGATCGCCATGACCTCGGAGGCCACGGTGATGTCGAAGCCGGTCTGGCGCGGGAAACCGTTGGCCACGCCGCCGAGCGATGTCACCACGTCGCGGAGCGCACGGTCGTTGAGGTCGACCACCCGCCGCCAAGTCACGCGGCGCTCGTCGATGGCGAGTTCGTTGCCCCAGTAGATGTGGTTGTCGATCATCGCCGACAGCAGGTTGTGGGCCGAGGTGATGGCGTGGAAGTCGCCGGTGAAGTGGAGGTTCATTTCCTCCATCGGCACGACTTGCGCATAGCCGCCGCCGGCCGCGCCGCCCTTCATCCCGAAGTTCGGGCCGAGCGAGGCTTCGCGGATACAGATCGCGGCGTTCTTGCCGATCTTGTTGAGCCCGTCGCCGAGACCCACGGTGGTGGTCGTCTTGCCCTCGCCCGCGGGAGTCGGGTTGATCGCGGTCACGAGGATGAGCTTGCCGTCCGGGCGGTCCTGGACCGAGTTGATGAACTCCTGGCTGACCTTGGCCTTGTCGTGGCCATAGGGCAGCAGGTGGCCGGCGGGGATGCCCAGCTTGTCACCGATTTCCTGGATCGGACGTTTCTTCGCTTCGCGTGCGATTTCGATGTCGGATTTGTGGCTCATGTATTCATTCCTCCCGGATTCCACGGCAAAGCGCGTGTGAGGGGGTTATGATGAATACATGGCGCGCAGCGCAACCCGAAACGCGACCTAATTGCACCCGGTCACGTCACGGGGAGGGCCACGGCGTCTACGAAAGGAAACCTGTGCCCCCGCCTGCCCCCTCGGGATGCCATGCCCGCTGTGCGGGGGTGTAGAGGCGGAGCCGGTCTCCGAGCGCGAGGCGACCTTCCCGCTCGACCCACGCCGTGATCCCGCGCAGGTCCGTCGCCGCCGGTTTGAACTTGGGACCGTAGCCCGGCGCGTGCGCCTCGACCGAGCGGCCCGCGAGGGTGCAGGGGTGGTTCACCATCTCGACGACGATCGTGCAGCCGTCCGGTCCCTGAAGCCGCGAGCCGGTGGGCAGGAAGGTGAGGTCCGGGATACCCTCGACCACGATGGAGGCGCCGATCCACGCGGGCTCCAGCCGGTCGAGGCCCATGCCGCGCGCGATCAGGGCGAGTTCCTCCTCCGACAGGATCGAGAGCTGGCGCGTGTTGCGGATCTCGGTCCCCTTCGGGTGCAGCGTGCCCACGCGCACGCAGGCAGGTCGCGTGAGACCGCCGTGGGATTCGCCTTCGAGCCCCTCGAAGGACACCCGCACGCTGTCGGCAGGCTGCGAGGCCAGCGCCGCGTCGCGGTCGGTCACGGCGCCAAGGTAAGTGATGCGCCCTTCGAAGGCGGTCTGCTCGTAGATGTCAGGCATGGCTCAATTCTGCTCGCGTTTGGTCAGCACGAAGAAGACACGTTTGAACGGGAAATGCACGTGGCCGCCGTCGCGTTCCGGGTAATGTTTGGCAAGCAGCGTCTCGTAGGCCGCGACATAGCGCGCGGCCTCGGTCTCGGTCATCTCGGCCAGGAAGGGGCGCATGACCGTGGACTGGGTGAAATGGCGCACCGGGTGCCCCTCGGCCACGGGGGCGAGGTCCTGCACATAGGTCGTCTCCCACGCCCGGAGGTCGCCCAGCGGGGCCAGCATCGCGGCATAATCCTGCGGCGGCGCGACGGGGGCGGTCCAGTCGGAGAAATCGAAGCGGTCCGGATACATGTCCTCGGCGAGGTCGCGCAGGAGGCGGTGGGACGGCTCGTCATACTGGCGTGGCATCTGGACGGCGAGCGCGCCCCGCGTCGGCAGGAGCCCGGCCCAGCGGGAGAAGAGCGCGCCATGATCGGGGAGCCAGTTGGCGAGCGCGTTGGAGAAGATGAGCGCGGGGGTATAGCCCGGAGCCCAGTCGGACGCATCGTCTCGCGTGAGCCGGGTGTAGTATCCGGTCACCTCTGCCTCCGCCAGCATGGCGGCGGAATTGTCGACACCGTAGAGTTCGCGGTCCGGATAACGGGTGGCGAGCGCCTCGGCCACCGCCCCTGCCCCGCAGCCCATGTCCACCACCGGCCCGTCCGGCAGGTCGCGCACCTGTGCCAGAAGCTCCAGCGCCGGGCGCAGGCGCAGCCCACGGAAACGCTGGTAGGCCTCGGGGTTCCAGTCGGCTGTGGTCATGCGGCGATCGTCCTTCGCATCTGTCGGTCCCAGTCTAAACCGTGGTGGAGGGGGAGTATACCGGCGCCGCTCCGCCCGCGCGCCGGGGGGCGCATGAAAAAGGCCGGGCGCTGTGGCCCGGCCTTTCAATCTCTGTCGCATCGCTTACGCGGTCGGTTCCGGCTCCATGCCGCCGTCGCCCTTGGGCTTCTTGCGCGGCTTGGTCTTCGGGATCGCGGCGACCGAGGGCTTGTCGTCGGCGGCCTCGCCCGCGCCGCCGTCCTCATCCTCGTCGATGTGGGGCGGTTCGCCCGCCATCACGCGCTTGATCTCGGCACCGGTCAGGGTCTCGTACTCGAGCAGACCTTCGGCCAGGCGCTCCCACTCCTCGCGGCGCTCTTCGAGGATGCGGCGGGCGGTTTCATAGCCGTCCTGCACGAAGCGGCGCACCTCTTCCTCGATCAGCTCCTTGGTATGGGCGGAGACGGAGAAGCCCCCGGTGTTGCCCTGGTAGCCTTCGGCAGCCTCGGCGTAGTCGATGTTGCCGACCTTTTCCGACATGCCCCAGCGCATGACCATTGCACGGGCCAGTTGGCTGGCCTGCATGATGTCGCCGGCGGGGCCGTTGGACACCTCGTCCTCGCCCCAGCGCATGATCTCGGCGGCCTTGCCGGCCATGGTCATGGCAAGCTGCTGGACGCACTGATCCTTGTGCCAATTCAGGCGGTCGATCTCGGGCAGTGACACCACCATGCCAAGCGCGCCACCGCGCGGGATGATCGTCGCCTTGTAGACCGGATCGCATTTCGGAAGCGACAGGCCCACCACCGCGTGACCGGCTTCGTGGTAAGCGGTGTGCTCCTTCTGCTCGTCGGTCAGGACCATGGAGCGTCGTTCGGCCCCCATCATGACCTTGTCCTTGGCGTTCTCGAAGTCCTCCATCACCACGAACCGTCGGCCCACGCGCGCGGCCATCAGCGCCGCCTCGTTCACGAGGTTGGCGAGGTCGGCACCCGAGAAACCGGGCGTGCCGCGCGCGATGATGCGCAGGTCCACGTCGGGGCCGAGCGGCACCTTGCGGGCATGGACGCCCAGGATCTTCTCGCGGCCCTTGATGTCCGGGTTCGGCACGGTCACCTGGCGGTCGAAACGGCCCGGGCGCAGGAGCGCGGGGTCGAGCACGTCCTTGCGGTTGGTGGCCGCGATGATGATGACGCCCTCGTTCGACTCGAAGCCGTCCATCTCGACCAGAAGCTGGTTCAGCGTCTGCTCGCGTTCGTCGTTGCCACCGCCGTAGCCGGCGCCGCGGGAACGGCCCACCGCGTCGATCTCGTCGATGAACACGATGCAGGGCGCGTTCTTCTTGGCCTGCTCGAACATGTCACGGACACGGCTTGCGCCGACACCCACGAACATCTCGACGAAGTCGGAGCCCGAGATGGTGAAGAACGGCACGCCCGCCTCGCCCGCGACCGAGCGGGCCAGCAGCGTCTTACCGGTGCCCGGAGGGCCAACGAGAAGCGCACCCTTGGGGATCTGCCCGCCGAGGCGCGAGAACTTCTGCGGGTTGCGCAGGAATTCCACGATCTCCTGCAATTCTTCCTTGGCCTCGTCGATGCCCGCGACGTCGTCGAAGGTGACACGCCCCTCACGTTCGGTCAGCATCTTGGCCTTGGACTTGCCAAAGCCCATCGCGCCGCCTTTGCCGCCGCCCTGCATGCGGTTCATCATGAAGAACCAGAAGCCGATCAGGATCAGCACGGGCAGGAGGAGCGACAAGAGGGACAGGAAGCCGGACTGCTCCTGCTTCCTCGCCTCGACGTTCACGCCCTCGGCGAGAAGCCGCTCGGACACGTCGGTGTCGCGTGGCACGACGGTCGAATAGACGGTGCCGCCCTGCCCGACGTAAGTGACGTCTTCGCCGTCCAGCGTGGCCTTGGTGACCTCGCCGTTCTCGACGTCTTCGATGAATTCCGAGTAGCTTACAGCGGTCGAGGCGATGGACCCCTGACCGTTGGAAAACAGGTTGAACAGGGCCAGGATGAGCAAAAAGAGCACGATCCAGAAGGCGAAGTTACGCGCGTTACCCAAGGTCTTCTCCTTGTGAGCCGGATGGTGGCAGGCGCGGCGGCTCCCCTCCGCGCAACCTTCACACTAAAATAGGGAAGGTTGCCGTATGTTCAATGCGATAAAACCGATGTGAAGAAATCGCCGCGCGGGGGGACGATTTCCGCCGACCAGCCGTTCGGCGCCCCCGCCAGCGGCGCGGCGACGAGCGTGGCGGCGTCGAAGACGCCCGGCGCGGCGAGGAGCGTGTCGCGCGGCAGGCCGGTGTCGCGCCAGTCGGGGCACTGCGCAAGCCCCGCTTCCCCAAGCGCCCGGATCGTCAGGGTTTTCGCCACGGCCGGGTCCGGGGCGACCATGCGCCAGCGTCCGTCCCACGGGGCTGTCGCGGACGTTTCGAGGTCGGCCACCGCCCGGTATTCCCGCGCCACCCGCAGCGTTTCGCCCCGCCGTGTCAGGAGGGAGCCGCCAAGCGTCGCCTTGCCGGTTTCGCGTGCGGCAGCGGCGGCGGCGATCAGCGCACGGCGGCGCGGACGATATGTCGCGCCGGTCACCCAGCCGATCGCATGGGCCAGCAGGCGGTCCCGGGTTTCAGCCGGGAGGGCCTCGAGGGGGGGCGCGTCGAAGACCACATCGCCCGCCTCCACCCGCGCGATGCGGACCGCTTCACGATGCGCGAACAGGGTCAGTGCCGTGCGCGCTTCGCCCATCGCCTCTGCCGTGGTGGCGAGCCGGTCCGCGTCGATGCCGAGGGGGGAAAGTAGCTCCAGCGCCGCGCGCATCTTCACCCGGTCATAAGCGGGATCGTCGTTCGTCGGATCCTCGACCCAGGTCACGTCGCGCGCCCGGAGCCAGTCGCGCAGCGCGGCGCGGGTCACGCCGAGAAAGGGGCGCAGCCACCGCCGGCCCCGGTCGTCCCAGGACGCCCGCATCCGGGCGAGCCCGTCGACGCCGGAGCCGCGCGCGAGCCGCATGAGGAAGGTTTCGGCCACGTCGTCCTGCGTATGGCCCAGAAGGATCGGGCCGCCCCCCGCCTCTGCGAGAAGGTCGTAGCGCGCCGTGCGGGCCGCCGATTGCAGGTTCCCCTGCCCGTCCCAATCCGTCCAGCGCAGCGTTTCGTGGGCAATGCCCCGCGCGGCGCAGAGGTCTGCGACCATGCGCGCCTCCCCCGCCGCCTCGGGTCGCAGCCCGTGGTCGACGGTGACGGCATGGACCGTCACGCCCGCCTCTCCGCCCCAGTCATGGGCGGCGAGGAGGAGCGCGGTGCTGTCGCCGCCGCCCGAAACGGCGACGGTCACGGTGTCGAATGGATGAAGGTCCCGCTCGGCCCCGAGCGACGAGCGCAGCGCCGCGTCGGGTGTCACGAACAGCCGAGTTGCTGGCGCTCCGCCTGCGCTTCCGCTGCCGCGTTCGAGCCGGGGAAGCGGTTGGGCACTTCGCCGAGCGTGGCGCAGGCCTCGTTCACCTGCCCGAGCTGGCCGAGCGCGGTGCCCAGTTGCAGGAGCGCGTCGGGCGCGGACTGTCCGCCGGGCTCGGCCGAGAAGGAGGCGAGGTAGGCACGCGCCGCCTCGGCCACCATGTTCTGGGCGTTGAGCGCTTCGCCGCGCAGGAACAGCGCGCGGCCGGTGAGCGGCGTGCCGGGATAGGTGTCCACGAAGGTCTGGAATCGGGTCGCGGCCCCGGCGAAATCGCCGCTCTCGAGTGCCGCGAGCGCCGCGTCGAAATCCGCCTGCTCGCCCACGGCCAGTTGTGTCGTGGTGTCGCCGGTGTTCGCATCGGGCAGGGTCGAGGGCGGAAGCTGACCTGCGGGCAGGTCGGGCTGCACCGCTTCGACACCGCCCAAGGGCTTGGACATCCCCTCGTTCATGATGTCGCAGTCGCTCTCGAGCTCGCACAGACGGAAGGACAGGTCGCCCAGCCGGTTCGCCCCGTCCGTGGCGATTGAGTTCAATCGGAACTCAAGCTCTTCGGTCTTGGCTGTGAGCCGTTGCAGGGCCGTTTCGATGGAGTTGACCCGGTCGAGCGGCGTGCCGGACCCCACGGGCGCGGGCGCGCCGGTGGTGTTGAGCTCGGTGCGCAGGCGCGCGAGTTCCACGTTGAGCACGGTCAGCTCCTGGCGCACATCCGCCAGCGTCTGCGCCCGGTCCTGTGCCAGCCCCGGCACGGCGATGGCCACGGCGGTCACCGTGGCCAGGAAGAATTTCGTCAGCCCCATTCGGCCCTCTCTCACCCGCGCCGTCAGGTTCCGGCGCCGGTCGTCAGCACCGTCACCGCACGGCGGTTTTGCGCATAGCAGCTTTCATCGGAGCAGATCGCGAGCGGCCGCTCCTTGCCGTAGCTTACGGTTTTCAGGCGGTTGGGCGCAACGCCGCGTTCGATCAGGTAGCTTTGCACGGCGCTCGCGCGCCGCGCGCCGAGCGCGACGTTGTATTCGCGCGTGCCCTGCTCGTCCGCGTGGCCCTCGATGATGGCCGAATAGGCCTGGTTCGTCGACAGCCATTGCGCCTGCTGGGCCAGCACCGCTTCAGCCTCAGGACTGAGGGTGGACTGGTCGACGGCGAAGAGGACGCGGTCCCCGATGGCCTGGTTGAAATAGGCCGCCGAGGTCGGATCGTTCACACCGCCCGCGTTGGCGCCCGCGCTGTTGGCCGCGTCGGCGGCGTTGAAACGGTCCTGCGAACAGGCGGAGAGCGCGACGGCGCCGATCAGCATGGCAGCGAGGGTCATCTTCTTCATGGGCTTCAATGTCCTGTCGTTATCGTTGCTCGAATGCGGCGATCCTAGCACGGGCGCGCGGGATCGTCGCGGATTTCCTAGTTCTGGAGCGGACCCCAGCTCGGGTCCGAGGCAGCGTCGGGCGTGGGCACCCGGCGCAGGTTGCGCCCGGAGATGTCCACCGAGTAGAGCCCCGGCGCGCCCTCCGCGCCCTGGCTTTCGCGGGTGAACATGATGACACGCCCGTTTGGCGCCCAGGTCGGGCCTTCGTCAAGGAACGACGCCGTGAGGAGGCGCTCTTCGGAGCCGTCGGTGCGCATCACGCCGATATGGAAGCGCCCGCTGTTCTGCTTGGTGAACGCGATGAGGTCGCCGCGCGGGGACCAGACCGGGGTGCCGTAGCGGCCCGGCCCGAAGCTGATGCGCTGCGCCTCGCCCCCGGTGGCGGGCATGATGTAGAGCTGCTGGGTGCCCGAGCGGTCGCTTTCGAACACGATGCGCGAGCCGTCGGGAGAGAAGCTGGGCGCGGTTTCGATCGCGGGCGAGCTGGTGAGCTGCTGGATCGAGCCGCCATTCACGTCCATCCGGTAGATGTCGGAGTTGCCCCCCTGCTCCAGCGAGAAGATGATCGACTGCCCGTCGCGCGAGAAACGCGGGGAGAAGGCCATGTTGCCGCCGCCGGTGCCGAGCGAGCGGCGTTGGGCGGAGCCCACCTCGAGCACGAAGATCTGCGGCTGCCCGGTCTCGTAGGAGGTGTAGAGCACGCGGTTCCCGTCCGGCGAAAAGCGCGGCGCGAAGACGAGGGACTCGGCATCGGTGAGATATTTCACGTTCGCCCCGTCGTAATCCATGACCGCGATCCGCTTGCGCCGGGCATTCTTGGGCCCGCTTTCCGAAACGAAGACCACGCGACTGTCGAAATAGCCGCTTTCGCCCGTGATACGGGAATAGACGGTGTCGGCCACCTTGTGCGCGATGCGCCGGATCCCGTCGGCGGTGCCGGTGAACTGTAGCCCTTGGCCCAGCTCGGCGCCCGAGACAATGTCGTAGACCCGGAACTTGACCGTGATCTGCCCGCCCTGCTCGGCCACCGCCCCCGTGATGAGCGCCTGGGCGTTCACCGCCTTCCAGTCCGCGAACTGGATCGGTGCGGAGAAGTTGGTGACGTTCGAGATGAAGGCCGATGACGGGATCTCCCGGAAGAGACCCGTGCCCGACAGGTCGGCGGCGATCACACGGCTGATCTCCTCGGCATAGGCGCCGGCCCCGCCCGTCTCGGCCTGGAACGTCGGCACGGCAAAGGGCAAGGGCTCGATGACCCCCTCGGTGATCTCGATTCGCAGCGGCCCCTGCTGGGCGGTCGCGGGTGTGGCGGAGAGCAGAGGGGCGAGCGCGAAAAGCGCCATGGCACATGCTAGGAGTTTGGTCTTGATCATCGCAGCCTCATATTCTCCGGATTGAACGTCATTTCAATCTCGCGCCACTGTTCGTACTTTTCACTCGGCAAGTTATAGCCGTTCGCGCCGCAACGGATAACCGCCCGTCGCGCTGCCTGGAAGGCGGTTTGGGTCGCCTGCCCGTTGGGACCGTCGGAGGAAACGAGTTCAACCCCCGAAGGCACGCCGTTGGGTTGCATCTGCACCAGCACCACCACGGTCGTCTTCATCGCGTCCGTGGAGGCGGAGCCGAGGTTCCAGCACTGGCTCACCGCCACGCGCAGCCCTTCGCGCTCGCCCGAGGTGAGCGGCGGGCCGGTCGGCGCGGGCGTATCCGCCGCGCCGGGGGTGTCGAGCGCGTCGTTCACGGCATCGGCCACCGCGTCCGCGATGGGATCGCGCGCCTCCTCCGGCTCCGGCGCGGGATCGGGTTGCGGCTCGGGCTCCGTTTCCGGATCCGGCTGCGCGGTTTCTACGGGCGGTTCGGGGCGCTGCGGGCGCGGCTGCGGGCGGACAGAACTCGTGGGCGCGGCCGATTGGGGCGTCTCGGCCTCGGTCACGATCTCGGTCGTCGCTTCCTCCGGCTGGGTCGCTTCCTGCTCCTCTTCGGGCGGGGCCTCCACCGCCTCCTCGCTCGGCGCGACCTCGGGGGCGACCTCCGGCGCGATCTCGGCCTGCGGTTCCGGCTCCGGCGCGATCTCGGGCGCGACGCGGTCGGCCTCCGGCGGGGTCGGATCGGTCGTCTCCGGCGGCGTGTCCTCGGTCGGAAGCGCAGGCTCCGGCGTCGGCGGCTCGGGCTGCGGGACTGGTTCGGGTTCCGGCGCAGGCTCAGGCTCCGGTTCGGGCCGTGCGGGCGGGTTTGGCGACACTTCGGGTGCCGGCTCGGGTTCGGGCTCCGGGGTGCCAACCGGCGGCGCGGTGAGGGCCGCGAACTCCTCCTCGGAGATGATCGACACGTCGGCAACCGGCACGGGCGGCTCGTCGGCGCGCCGCTCGAAAAGGCCCCCGAACAGGAGCCAGAGGATCAGAAGTCCGTGACCGATCCCCGAGATATAGTAGCCGGTCTTCACGATCCGCCTCTACCTCGACGCCTCGTCCATGCTCGGCCCGCCGGTGTCGGTGACGAGGCCGATGTCGTTGAACCCGGCGGCGTTCAGCGCGCCCATGACCTGCGCCACGCGCTCATAGGGCACGCGACCGTCGGCGCGCAGGAAGATCTTGTTATCCGTCCGTTCGGCGGCGACGGCGCGCAGGCGCGGGATCAGGTCGTCGCGCGCGATTTCGGTCGTCATGAGGGTGATGGTCCCCTCCTCGGTCAGCGTGACGGTCAGCGGCTCCTCCTCCACGGCCGGGAGCGGCGTGGCGGCGGTCTCGGGCAGCTGCACGGGCACGCCCACGGTCATGAGGGGGGCGGCGACCATGAAGATGATGAGCAGCACGAGCATCACGTCCACGAAGGGCGTGATGTTGATCTCGGCCATCATCGCGCGATGGCGCCCGCGGCGGCGGCCCCGGCGGGCGCGCGGCTTTGCCTGGGTGACGGTGCCGGCCATGTCAGCTGTCCAACTGGCGGCTGAGGATGGTCGAAAACTCGTCCGCGAAGCTTTCCCAGCCGGCGGCGAGGTTGTCGCTGTCCTGCGTGAGCTTGTTGTAGAAGATCAGCGCCGGGATGGCGGCGAGCAGGCCCAGGCCGGTGGCGAGCAGCGCCTCGGCGATCCCCGGCGCAACGACGGCGAGGTTCGTGTTCTGCTGCTGCGCGATCTCGGTGAAAGCGTGCATGATGCCCCAGACGGTGCCGAAGAGCCCGATGAAGGGCGCGGAGGAGGCGGTGGTGGCGAGGAAACCCAGCCGGGCGTTCAGCCCCTCGGCCTCCTTCGCGATGGCCACGTCCATCGAGCGGTCGATGCGCGCCTGCGCCCCGCCGATCAGACCGCCGTCGGCCCGGTGCGAGCGGCGCCACTCCAGCATCCCGGCAGCGAATACCCGCTCGGAAGCGCCCGAGGGGGCCGGCCCGATCTGGTCATAAAGCTCGTCCAGCGGTTCGCCCGACCAGAACGCCCGGTCGAACACCGCCGCCTCGGCCTTGGCGCGCCGGTATTGCAGGAACTTCGTCGCGATGATCGCCCAGGAATAGAACGACATGGCGATGAGCAAGATCATCACCAGTTTCACGATCAAGGTTGCGCGGATGAAAAGCGCCCAGAAGGAAAAATCCATTTCCCCTGCCAGCGCGAGGGCTTCCTGTTCCATATCGGTCCCGTTTACCTGCCTCGGTTCGCCATCTCTGTCGGACGGCTCTATTGACCGGGACGGTAGCGGAAATGAAGCCCAATAGCCAACAAAACCGCGTGTAGGCCCGTATTTTCCGGGTTTCAGTGCAGGTTTTGGCGGATATTCGCCGGTAAACGGGCGGGCGCGCCCGTTTCGGTCAGCGCCACGATGGTCACGGTGGACTGGAACAGCAGGTCTCCGCCCCGGCGCACGTCCTGGCGCAGGACGATGCGCACCCCGGTCATCGCCTCCAGCGTCGTCTCGACCGTGAGATCGTCGTCGAATTTCGCGGGCGCGAGGTAGTCGGCCTCGATATGGCGCACGGCGAAGACGATGCCCGTCTCGGCCTTCACCCGCGCCTGGTCCACGCCCATGCCCCGGATCCACTCGGTCCGCGCCCGCTCGATGAATTTCAGGTAGTTGGCGTAATAGACGATGCCGGCGAGGTCGGTGTCCTCGTAATACACATGGACGGGGAAGGTGTGGGTCATGGCGGTCTCCGTTTGGCCCGTCTCTATCCGGTCAGCAGGAATTCGGCCAGCGGCTCGTAGTAGGCCCCGTCCTCGCGCAGGTGGGAGCGGTTGAGCGAGACGCTGTCGGCCACCTCGGTCGGCAGGGCGTAGGGCGCGTTCAGCCTGAGGAAGGCGTCGAGGCCCCGGTGATCCTTGTCGCTCATCTGCTTGGGGAACCGGGCGAGCGTGACGTGGGGGCGAAAGCGGCGGCGCTCCATCGTCACCCCGGCCTCGCGGGCCAGCCGCGTGACCCGGTCGTGCAGGGTGACGAGTTCCGGCGTGGGGCGTGCGTCCATGAGGACGAGGTTTGGCTTCCTGCCGCCCATCACGTCGATATTCGTGAGCGTCAGTTCGATCGGCGCGTCGGGCAGGTCGGCCATGCGCGTCGCGATCTCCTGCGCCTGCCCCGGGTCGATCTCGCCCAGGAAGGCGAGCGTGAGGTGGAGGTTCTCCTCCTCGACCAGCCGCCCGACCGACAGCCCCGCCTGCAACCGCGTGAGCGGACGGATGAGCGCCTCCGGCAGGTCGAGGGCGATGAAGGCGCGCATCAGCCCGCCTGTATCCGGGCCTCGAGCCTGAGCGCGTGGGCGGGGTCGTCGGCGGCCACCGGCATCACCGGGTCATAGGCCGCGCGGATCAGGTCCGCGATCTCGGGCCTCAGCATGGTGATGCCATTCTCGGGGTGCTTGGCGAGCGGCGAACGCTCGGCAAAGGCCCCGTCGCCCCAGGCCAGCATGATCTGCGCCGCCTGCATCATGGCCACGGTTTCCGCCGGCAGCTTCTCCATCCCGCCGCCGAGACGGACGAAGGCGAAGGCCGCCTTGATCCCGCCGTCCCTGTCGAAGCGGAATGTGCGGTACTGCACCGCCTGCACTTCGGAGAGCTTCGCGACGATCTTTGGCAGGTCCGGGATGAGCCGATCGAGGTCGGGCACGTCGAGCAGCTCGTCCCAGTCGCGGAAGAAAAAGAGCATCAGGTTCGCGCCCAGCTCCGGGTCGGTCTCGGCCATCGGGTGTCCGGCGAAGGTGGTCACCGCCTCCAGCGCGCCCTTGACCGTGGCGAGGGTCGCGTCCTCGACCCCGAAGACGACTGGCGCGATGGGTCGCCCCCAGCGGGCGAAGGCATACTGCCCCTTGCGTTGAAACAGCGTCTCGATCTCGTCTGCGGTCATGGGGCCCCCTTTGCCGCGCGGGATAGCGCGTCGGGGGCCGTGGAGCAACTACCGGGCGCCCATGCCGCGGATCGTCTCGGGCAGCTCGCCTTCCGTATCCCCGAAGAGGCGCACCTCGCCGCCCTCGGCCAGCGCGATCACGATGCGCTCGCCGTTGTCCGACACGGCCACGGCCACCCGGTTCGCGTCGCAGTCCAGCTTCTCGCAGGCCGAGGCGACGATCCAGTCGCCCTCGTATGTGAACGGCCCGCCGAGTTCCGCGTTCTTCCGGGCGGTGGCGAGCGCCTCGGGAGTCAGCATCTCGGAAAGCGGCTCCTGCAACTCGCCCGCCTCGAGGAAATCGAAGACGTAGCGGTCGAGCCAGAAGGCCCCCGGGTCGCCGATGCTCCAGCCGATGTCACGGGCGGGTTCCTGGACCTCGGTGATCGTCTCGCCGTCGTAGATGAACGAGACGGGGCCCTGCCCCACTTCGACGGTGGGCGATGTGACTTTCGCCCCCTCGGGCACCTCGGTCAGCTCGAACCCCTCCGCGCAGGTGCCGAATACTTCGGAAAACTCGACGCCCGCCTCCGACAGCTTCGCCCAGACGTATTCGGTGGCACAGGCATTGCCCCCCTGCGACACGGCGATGAGCACCCAGTCGTGCAACGCGGCCTCGATCGAGGCGATGTAGGGGGCGGAGGGCAGCGGCCGCACCTCACCCTGGAAGGAAAGGCCCTTCTCCATCTCGCCGATGGGCGCGATCTCCACCGGACCGAACCGTGTATCCAGCGCCCAGGCGGGCATCGTCATCAGCGCCGCGAGGGCCGTGATCCATCCACGCATCCGTCATCTCCCGTTCATCGCGCACCGGGTCGTCCGGTCCGCTGCTCCCAACGCCGCCCGCGTCACGAAGGTTCACCCCCTTCTTCGTTTCGCAAATACTTCGGGGGGTCCGGGGGGCTGGCCCCCCGGCGGGTCGTCCGCGCCCACCGCGCGGGCGCAACC
>CAXRHZ010000055.1:0-21878 GCA_964230745.1 Maritimibacter sp.
CGCTGGCGCGCGGGCCGTCGCGGTGGCGGGGGAGGCCAGCCTCCCCCGGACCCCCTCCGGGATATTTTGGAACCGAAGAAGGAGGATCGCCGTGAGTGACGGTGTGCGGTGCATGTGGATGCGGGGCGGGACCTCGAAAGGCGGGTTTTTCCTGGCCGAGGACCTGCCTGCAGACGAGGCGGCGCGCGATGCGTTTCTGTTGCGGGTGATGGGAAGCCCGGATGTGCGCCAGATCGACGGGATGGGCGGGACCGATCCGCTGACGTCGAAAGTGGCGGTGGTGAAGCGGTCCGAACGCGAGGGCGTGGACGTGGATTACCTGTTTTTGCAGGTTTTCGTGGACCAGCCCATCGTCACCGACAAGCAGAACTGCGGGAACATGCTGGCGGGCGTCGGCCCCTTCGCCATCGAGCGCGGGCTGATCCCGGCAACCGGCGACGAGACCAAGGTGTCGATCTATATGGAGAATACCGGGCAGGTGGCTGTCGCCGACGTCAAGACGCCGGGCGGGCTCGTGAGCTATGCCGGGGAGGCCGCGATCGACGGGGTTCCCGGCACCGCTGCGCCCATTCCGCTGGAGTTCAAGGATACCGCCGGGTCGTCGTGCGGGGCGCTCTTGCCGACCGGCAACGTGGTGGACACGGTCGAGGGTGTCGAGGTCACGATGATTGACAACGGGATGCCCGTGGTCGTGATGCGCGGCGCCGATCTGGGAGTGTCTGGCGACGAGACGCCGGAAGAGCTGGAGGCGAACGAGAACCTGCGCGCCAAGCTCGAAGCGATCCGGCTGGCCTGTGGCCCGATAATGAACCTGGGCGACGTGAAAGAGAAATCGGTGCCGAAGATGACGATGGTCACGGCACCTAAGGCCGGGGGCGCGGTGAACACGCGCACCTTCATCCCGCATCGCTGCCACAAGACCATCGGGGTCCTGGGCGCGGTGAGCGTGGCGACCGCCTGTCTGCTCGAAGGATCGCCCGCGCATGCGCTGGCCGAGACCGGGGAGGGGACCGAGCGCAGCCTTTCCATCGAACATCCCACGGGCGAAATGACCGTAATCGCGAAACTGGACGAGGCGGGCACGCCCGTCTCCGCCGCCATCCTGCGCACCGCGCGAAAGCTGATGGACGGCGAAGTGTTTGGAGACTGAGATGACCGAAGTGCAAGTGAAGGACGACGACTGGCTGGATTTCCACCCGGACCCGAAGAAGCCGGACTTCAAGCTGCCCGAGGGCGCGGTGGATGCGCATTGCCACGTGTTCGGGCCATCGCCCGAGTTCCCCTTTGCGCCGGAGCGCAAATACACGCCGTGCAACGCGGGCAAGGACAAACTTTATGAGTTGCGCGATTACCTCGGGTTTTCGCGCAACGTGATCGTGCAGGCGACCTGCCACGGCAAGGACAACGCGGCGATGGCCGATGCTTGCCGGACGGGGGGCGACCTGGCGCGCGGCGTGGCGAGCGTGCGCCACGACATCACGCGCGAGGAACTGGCCGAGCTCGACGAGGCCGGGGTGCGCGGGGTGCGCTTCAACTTCGTCAAGCGGCTGGTCGACGCGACGCCGCGCGAGCATTTCGTGGAAGTGGCCGAGCGCATTCAGGAGTTCGGCTGGTCCATCGTCGTCTATTTCGAGGCGGCAGATCTGGAGGAGCTGGTTCCCTTCCTCGAAAGCCTGCCGGGGATCATCGTGGTCGATCACATGGGGCGTCCGGATGTCGAGAAGGGTGTGGATCACCCGGATTTCCAGCGGTTTCTGAAACTCATGGAAGACAACGACAACATCTGGTCGAAAGTGACCTGCCCCGAGCGGCTGTCGGTCCAAGGCCCGCCCGCCTATGACGACGTGGTGCCGTTCGCGCGCGAAGTGGTGAAGCGGTTCCCGGACCGGGTGCTCTGGGGCACGGACTGGCCGCATCCGAACATGAAAAGCCACATGCCGGACGACGGGAACCTTGTGGATTTCATTCCGAAGATCGCTCCGACGGCGGAGGAGCAGCAGAAGCTCCTAGTGGACAATCCGATGCGGCTTTACTGGGCGCGCTGAGGGGGTCGACGCCGAGAGAAACCGGGGGCCGGGGCGACGCATCGCTCCGGCCCCGTTGCTTTCCAAATGGCATCAGTTTCAGGCATGGGCCGTCGAGTGGCCGGCGGCCATTTGTCTTTGGGGGGCTACAAGGGAGGGCTTTCAAGTTCGCGTCACCCGGGCGTCTATAAGTTTTGGGTATTTTTCATTCAATCTGCGTCGCCGCCATCGGCGCTTGATTCAGGTCAAATTCCTGTCCCGGCCCGGCATGTCAAAAGCGTGCAGGACATGAACAGGAGGACCAGCCATGCATGATATGCCGGGCTACGATTACCATATCGACATTCCGGGCACGACGATCTTCGACGGCAAGATGGCCATGAAGGGCTATGCGCTGAACAAGATGTGCTACGACTTCAACAAGGCCGAGAACCGCGAAGGGTTCAAGGCGGACGAAGAAGGCTGGATGGAAAAATACGGCCTGAACGACGAGCAGAAGCAGGCGATCCGCGATCGCAACGTGCTGGGCCTCATCGATGCCGGAGGCAACATCTACTACCTCGCCAAGTTTGCCGGGATCTTCGGCCTCGGCGTGCAGGACGTGGGCGGCCTCCAGACCGGAAAGACCACGGAAGAATTCAAGGAATACCTGGCGAGCCAGGCGTAAGGGGGACGGACAATGGCGAAAATTCTTGGCGGGATCACCACCTCCCACATTCCGGCGGTCGGCAATGCGATCCAGAAGGAGCTTTATGACGATCCGTACTGGAAGCCGTTTTTTGATGGCTATCCGAAGGTCCATCAGTGGATCAAGGACCATAAGCCGGATTACTGCATCAACATCTACAACGACCACGGGCTCGGCTTCTTCCTCGACCGGATGCCGACCTTCGCGATCGGCTGTGCGAACGCGTACCGTAACGAGGACGAGGGCTGGGGCCTGCCCGCGCTCGACCCGTTCCCAGGCGCGCCGGAACTGAGCTGGCATATCGCCGAGAGCATGGTGGCGGATCATTTCGATCTCACCACCTGTCAGGAACTAGCGGTCGACCACGGCTTTGTCGTTCCGATGCAGCTGTTCTGGCCCGGTGCGCCGCATCACCCGGACATGCCCAAGACGGTGCCGATCTCGGCCAACACGGTGCAGCACCCGATCCCGACGCTGGCGCGGGCGCTGGAGTTCGGCAAGGCGCTGGGCAAGGCGCTGCGCTCGTTCCCTGAGGATGCGAGCATCGTGATCCTCGGCACCGGCGGTCTGTCGCACCAGCTGGACGGGCAGCGTGCAGGCTTCATCAACAAGGAGTTCGACGCCTATTGCCTCGACAATATCGTGTCGAACCCCGAGGAACTGACCAAGATCACGCGGATGGAGTTGGTCGAGAAGGCGGGTGCGCAAGGTACCGAGTTCCTGATGTGGATGATGATGCGCGGTGCGCTGGGCGACGACGTGAACGAGATCACGCGCAACTATCACATTCCGATTTCGAACACGGCGGCGGGGACGCTTCTGCTCGAATGCGCCGCGTGAGGTGAGGGCGGGAGCGAGGGGCCAGCCCCTCGCGCTCCCCGAGGTTTTTTGAAACAGAGAAGAGGGGCGCGGGGTTCGCGTCCCTCTTCTTATTTCGAGAGCAGGAGGTTCGCGGTGCGGAGGTCTTCGATGAAGCGGGCTTCTTCTTCGGCCTTCCGGACGGGATCGGACAGGCGAAGGATGAAGCTCGGGTGGATCGTCACGAAGAGCGGTGCGCCGTCGCGGGTTTCTTCTATGCTGCCTCGGCGTTTAAGGAGGCCTGTGCGATTGCCCGTGAGGCTTTCGAGCGCTGTGGCGCCCAGGGCGACGAGAAGGTCGGGCGCGACGCGTTCGCGTTCGAGGTCGAGCCACCAGCGGCAGTGCTCGATTTCGTCGCGGTTGGGGGCTTGATGGAGTCGCCGTTTTCCGCGTGGTGTGAATTTGAAGTGTTTCACCGCGTTCGTGACATAGGCTTTGTCGCGCGCAATTCCGGCCGAGGCGAGGGCGCGGTCGAAGAGCTGGCCTGCGGGGCCGACAAAGGGGCGGCCCGTGAGGTCTTCGCGGTCGCCGGGTTGTTCACCCACGAACATGAGGGGCGCGTCGGCGGGGCCTTCGCCGGGGACGGCCTGGGTGGCGCTTGCGTGGAGCGGGCAGCGGGTGCAGGCGTCGAGGGCGGCGTGGAACCGGTCCTGCGAGGCGATGAGCGCATCCTGTGCTTCGGCGACGCGGGCCGCGACTTTTTCGGCGCGCGCAGGCGCGAGGGTCGGGGCGGCTTCGGCCATTTCGCGGGCGCGTGTCTGTGCGGTGGCGATGAGGTCGGGGATCAGGTCCGCCTCGGGCATGTTCTTCCAGTATTTCCTGGGCATCTCGGCCTGCATCGCCTTGGGCTTCAGCCGGGCCGGGTTGAAGATCGAGCGGAAGTAGGTGCGCCAGAGATCCTCGGCGGCGTCCTCCGGCAGGTCGGGGCGTGGGGCGGGGTCAGTGAAGGTGAGCGTGCCGGAGGCGAAATGCGCGGTCATGTCGGGTGTGAAGATCGACCAGTCCATGTCGCCGAAGCGTTTGGCGAAGAAGGGCGCGGCGAGTTCGAGGATCGGGTGGGAGGGCTCGAACCAGGCCGCGAAGCGGCGGCGCTCGGTGTCGGAGCCGAGGTCGCGAAAGCGGAGGAAGGCGTGCATCTTGTGGCGGTCGCGCCCGACCTCTTTCGCGAGGCGGTTGAGATGCGCCACGCGCGGATCGCCCCGGTCGTCGGTCAGGCTTTTGTCGGTGCTGAGCGCCCAGAGGAGGGCGTAGAGCCGGGCGAAGCGTTCCGGGTCTGAATGGTAAACGGCGAGACGGGCGAGAGACACGAAGTCTTTCGGCACGGTCGTTTGTGGGGCGCTTTTTGGCGTGGGAATCGTATCGGCAAACAAGTCGGCCTCTTGCGCGCCGCGATGCCAGAGAATCTGCTCGGGCGGCGTCTCATCCGCCAGAAAGGCACGGGCGTGGTCGCGCCAGGCCTCGTAGGTGCCGATCCGGGGCAGTTCCACGCGCAGCATCAGAACAGAGACAGTTGCTCGGGCGGCGGGGCGAAGCGCGCCTTGAGGTCCGCCGCGTCGAGGTTGCGGGGGCGCCAGTCGAGCGCGGTGAGGAAGGGGCGCGCGTTCTTTAGGTTCGCGCCCATGCGCATGAGGTCTTCGTAACGTAGGGTGCGGTGACGGCGCGCCTTGAGAATGCGGCCCACGGTTCGGGTCCCGATCCCCGGAACGCGCAGCAGCGTTTCGCGGTCGGCGCGGTTGATGTCGACCGGGAAGAGGTGGCGATTGGCCAGCGCCCAGGCGAGTTTGGGGTCGATGGTCAGGTCGAGGTTCCCATCGGGGCGCGCCGCGGTGATCTCGCCCACGTCGAAGCCGTAGAAGCGCATGAGCCAGTCGGCCTGATAGAGCCGGTGTTCGCGCACGAGGGGCGGCGAGATGAGGGGCAGGGCGGCGGAGGCGTCGGGGATCGGGGAAAAGGCGGAGTAGTAGACGCGTTTGAGGCCGTAGCTCGCGTAAAGCCGGGTGGAGCTTTGCAGGATCGTGCTGTCGGTCGCGCCGTCCGCGCCGACGATCATCTGGGTCGACTGGCCTGCGGGCGCGAACTTGGGCGCGCGGCGGCCGGTGTGGGTCTTGTCGCCCGCCGCCTCTTTGCGCAGGCGGACATCGGCCATCGCGCGGCGGATGCGGGCGGGGGATTTTTCCGGCGCGTAGGATTTGACCGCGGCGTCGGTGGGCAGTTCCACGTTGATCGACAGGCGGTCTGCAAAGCGTCCCGCTTCGTCCAGAAGCTCCGGCGAGGCGTCGGGGATGGTCTTGAGGTGGATGTAGCCGCGAAAGCCGTGATTCTCGCGCAGCATCCGGGCGATGCGCACCATGTCGGCCATCGTGTCGTCGGGCGTGCGGATGATGCCGGAGGAGAGGAACAGGCCCTCGATGTAGTTGCGGCGGTAGAATTCGAGCGTGAGGGTCACGACCTCTTCAGGGGAGAACCGGGCACGTTGGACGTTGCTGCTCACACGGTTCACGCAATAAGCGCAGTCGTAGATGCAGAAATTCGTCATCAGGATCTTGAGCAAGCTGATGCAGCGCCCGTCGGGTGCATAGGCGTGGCAGATGCCGGAGCCGGTGACCGAGCCGATACCCTTGCCGTCGCGCGAGTCGCGCTTGTCGCCCCCGCTGGAGGCGCAGGAGGCGTCGTATTTCGCGGCGTCCGAGAGGATCGCGAGTTTCCGGTCGAGAGTCAGGCTTGCCATGTGTTCACTATATGTTCACGCACATGCCCGGGCAATCCGGGCGGGCGGTGACATTTCGGTGAACGTGCGAGTCTCGGTTACAACTCGGCGACCATCTTGCGCAGTTCGAACTTCTGGATCTTGCCGGTCGAGGTCTTGGGAAGCTCGGTGAATACCACACGCTTGGGCGTCTTGAAGCCCGCCAACTGCGCGCGGGTGTGGGCGATCAGCTCGTCCTCGGTGACTTCGGCGCCCTCTTTCAGCTCCACGAAGGCGCAGGGCACTTCGCCCCATTTCTCATCCGGTTTGGCGACTACGGCGCAGAGCGACACGGCGGGGTGGTGCATCAGCACGTCCTCGACTTCGACCGACGAAACGTTCTCGCCGCCCGAGATGATGACGTCTTTCGCGCGGTCGGTGATCTTGATGTAGCCGTCCGGGTGCTGGAACGCGATGTCGCCGGAGTGGAAGTAGCCGCCCTTGAACGCCTTGGCGGTTTCCTCGGGGTTCTTGAGGTAGCCCTTCATGACCACGTTGCCGCGCGCCATGATCTCGCCAACCGTTTCGCCGTCCCACGGGACCTGCGCCATGGTGTCGGCGTCGAGCACCGTGACCTCCTCCATATCCGCGTGGCCGACGCCCTGACGCGCCTTGATCGCGTAGCGCTCGGTATCCGGCTTCTCCTCCCACTCGTCCTTCCAGAGCGTTTCGGTGATGTGGCCGTAGGTTTCGGTCAGGCCGTAGACCTGGCAGACGTGGAAGCCGAGCGGTTCGATGGCGGCCAAGGTGGCGGCTGGGGGCGGAGCGCCGGCGGTGTAGACCTCGACGATGTGATCGAA
Organism: Maritimibacter sp.; assembly: GCA_964230745.1. Lineage (GTDB taxonomy): Bacteria > Pseudomonadota > Alphaproteobacteria > Rhodobacterales > Rhodobacteraceae > Maritimibacter. Next base: position 7,117 of record CAXRHZ010000055.1, read on the forward strand.
GGCGCGGCGGTCAGCGTCCTTGGCGTTCACCAACATGCCCAGAACGATGGGCGCACCGCCGAAATGGGTCACGCCCTCGTCCGCGATGGCGTCGTAGATCGCCTTGGCGGTGATGTCGCGGCAGGTGACGATGGTGGCGCCGACGGCAGGCATGGTCCAGGTGTGGCACCAGTTGTTGCAGTGAAACAGCGGGACGATGGTGAGGTAGCGGGTCTTGGGCGTAAGCGCCCAGGCGACCGCGACGCCCATCGTGTGGAGATACGCGCCCCGGTGGGAGTAGACGACGCCCTTGGGCCGCCCGGTGGTGCCGGAGGTGTAGTTGAGCGCGAGACTTTCCCACTCGTCCTCGGGCATGATCCAGTCGAATTCCGGATCGCCGGAGGAGAGGAAATCCTCGTATTCCTCGTGGTTTCCGCTGGCCGGAAAGCCAGCTTCGGGGGCGGCGACCTCGACCAGTTTCGGCGCAGGGCCCTCCATCTGGGAAAGCGCCTTTTCGACGACCGGCAGGAATTGGGTGTCGCAGAGGACGACCTTCGCCTCGCCGTGATCGAGGATGTAGGCGACCGTGCCCACGTCGAGGCGCACGTTGATGGTGTTCAGGATCGCACCTGCGGCTGGCACGCCCCAGCTCGCTTCGACCTGCGCGAGCGTGTTGGGGATGACGGTGGCGACCACGTCACCTGGCGCGACGCCCGCGCGGGCAAGGGCCGAGGCGAAGCGGGTGGCGCGTTCATGGGTTTCGCCCCATGTGAAGCGGCGGTCGGCATGGACGACCGAGGGTTTTTCGGGGAACAGCCGGTTCGCGCGCCGGATATGCGACAACGGCGTGAGCGGCACGAAATTCGCCGCATTCTTGTCCAACCCGGTTTCGTCCTTGAGCCAACCCATGATGTCCCTCCCGTTGATCCTCGGACCCCGATTAGGGCGGATCGCCTCCGCGCGGTCAATCCGGGTTTTTTCGTATGCGCCGGGGGTTTAAGGTCGGCCCATGATCCTTTCCCGCGGTCGCCGCTACATCTTCGTCCATGCGCCCAAGACGGGCGGCACGTCGCTGGCCCTCATGCTCGAGGACAAGGCGATGAAGGACGACATCATGCTGGGCGATACGCCGAAAGCGAAGAAGCGGCGCGGCAAGGTGAAGGGGATCGAGACTTCGGGGCGGTTGTGGAAACACTCAATGCTCTCCGATCTCTACGGACTTGTGACGCAGGAGGAAATGGAGGCGTTCTTTGTCTTCACACTCGTGCGCAACCCGTGGGACCGAATGGTGAGCTATTACCACTGGCTCCAGGCGCAGAGTTTCGACCATCCGGCCGTGGGCAAGGCGAAGACCCTCTCGTTCGAGAGCTTCGTGACCGATCCGCTGATCCGTCGGTCGATGGAGCTCAATCCATATGGCCGTTATGTCGAGGACCGGGACGGCGTCGAAAGGGGCAACCATTTCATCCGGCTTGAACACTTTCGCGCCGATCTCGGCCCTGTTGAGGCCACACTCGGCGTGAAATTTCACGACATCGCCCATGAAAATGCCTCGAATCGGGTCCGGGACTACCGTTCGGCCTATTCCCCGACCGGGGCAGAGGCGGTGGCACAGGCTTGCAGGACGGATATCGAGCGGTTCGGGTACAGCTTCGACGGGTAGGTTGTTGCGAGCACGGTGACAGTCACAAGCAAACAATCAGGATCGTTCTGGCATGAGCGACATTGCCAAGAATTCACCTTTTTTGCGCCCGAGAATCTCCCCCGGTCTTTCTCAACTGTGGAATTGCGACGACCAAACGGGCTGCCAACCAACCCGTCGCCACAAACCTGGGGACCTTAGCCATGCTCGGTATCATCGATCTCGACGTCCACAGAGCCAAGCGCGACGCGCTCGGTGATGCCGGGCATGACCTCTCGACCTATCGCACGAAGGGTCTTTATGCGGATAACCGGATCGCCACTTCGAAAGGGTGGAAGCGCGCGTCCGAGATTGCCGTGGGCGACCTCGTCCTGACCTTCGACAACGGCATGCAGCCGGTCGTGGCCGTGACCCGCACCGCCGTGCTGGCCGGTCGTCACTTGCCCGAAGCTGCACTTCCGGTCCATGTCCCGGCCGGCGCGCTGGGCAACCAGACCGAAATGGAACTCGCTCCCGGCCAACCGGTGATGGTGGAAAGTGACGCGGCCGAGCGGCTCTTCGGTGACCCCTTCGCCGTGCTCAAGGCGCGCGATCTCGTCGGTTTCGCGGGTATCGGGCGGAGCGAAAGCCCCATGGTTTCCGAGGTCGTCACCATCCATTTCGCGCAAGATGAGGTTTTGCACGTCGATGGCGGAGCGCTCGTCGTCGCGCCCTCGGATGTGCCGGGCGAAACCACGCTCGCTTTCCTGTCGCCGACCGAGGGACCGGAGCCATACACGACCTACGCGGGCGAAGATGCGCGGCGGCTCGTCGCCGCGATGACCCGCGATGCAGCCCTGCAGGGGGAGGGGGGACCAATGCGTTCCGCCGCCTGAGCGGGCCGCGGCGCGCGCCGAACGCATCCCTGGCGCGCGTCGCGTTCACAGATTTCCAGATTTTTCGCGCTCGTTCCTGCCCCCCATTTCACCAGCGCGGAAACGCCCCGTCCGACCCCCTTGCCGGACGGGGCTCTTATTTTTGGCTCAGTGAAAGAAGCGCTGGGACGGAAAGGCGATCACGCCATCTTCCGACAGCTTCTCGGCGGCATGGGCCGATCCCGCGCGCGCGGCTTCGAGAAGGTCGCGCATCCCCTCGGGCGGATGGCCGGTGGCCGCCGCGATCACGTCGCGCATGTAGGGAAAGGAATATGCCTGTTCGGTCAGCGTGGCCGCGTCATAGGCGGTCTGACCCAGCCCCGCATAGTGGCGCAGGGACCCGCCCGCGCGGCGCAGGCGGCGTTCGAAGACGGAACAGGCGATCAGGCAGGTATCGGCGAGGGCACGCATCTCGGCACTGTCGGCTCGGCGGTCCATTGCGTCCACCACGCGGATGGTCAGCCCGTCGACCTGGACCTGTTCGCGCATGTAGCGGGCGAGCGTGATGGCGATGTAATGGCGCAGCGTATCGGTGAGGGGAATCCCCGTCTCCCGCATCCCGTCGCCGACAAGTTCGTCGGCGGCAGCGACAAGCGCATCCTGCATCCGTGATACCTCCTTGTTTTTGCCGGGTCCTTTCTGGTGAACGCTGGACCATGCAAAAAGGTTACCGCGCCGCGAAATTTGATCAAAAGAAAAATGGCGGATGGGGCACAGGTGTTGCCGGGCTGCCTATCTGGCGGGCGCGGCTGGGCAAGGAACCGGCGGCAGGAGACCGGGGCAGAAGACTGCGGGACAGGACCGGCTGCGAATGTCCCGGCCTTCGCGCGATCCATCGGGCCTGGAAGTCAGCTCAGTCGAGCGGACTGGCTCCTTCGAGCCGCAGAAAAAGCGATTCTTCTTCGTCGTTCTTAAAGTAGGGCACGTTCGGCGGGGCGTCGAGGTCCGGCAGGCGCCCGGCGATCTCCGCCAGAACCACCTGGGTGATGAAGGGCAGATCGAAATCGCGCACGTCCGCGAGCGGAATCCACTGGAGGTGGCTGAGTTCGTCCGCTGCGCGCGAGAAATCGTCCGGATCCGTCTCGAGCCGCGCCGCGTCGGCCACGAAGAACCGCGCGTCGAACCGGCGCGGACGGCCAGGCGGGGTCACGGCACGGAACACGAAGGCGAGGCCGTCGGGGGAGGGCAGGTAGCCCGCCTCAGCGAAGGCCCGCCAGTTCTCGGGCGGAGGCGTCGGCCAGTCGCCCGGTGTGCCGAGGATCTGCCCGGTCTCTTCCCACAACTCGCGGATCGCGGCGGCGAGCAGAGCGGGACCGATTCCGTCGGGCGCGTCTTCTCCCAGCCGCGTGCGGCAGGGTTCTGCTCCTTCCTCGGCGACCGGAAGCCCGTGGTCGGTCTTGTCCACCGCGCCGCCCGGAAAGACGAATTTGTTGGGCATGAAGGCGGCTTTCGCCCCACGCTGTCCCATGAGGACGCGCGGCTGGGTGTCGACATCTCGGATCAGCACGACGGTCGCGGCGTGCCGGATGATCTTGGACTTATCGATGGTTTCTGCGGTCATGCGCCCCCCGGGGATGTCGGGGAGCGGGCCCCGCTAAATCTCGTTCTTGGCCTCGGGGGGGGCGAAACCATGCATGCGCTTGGCCCATTGCACGCCCACCATGAGGCCCTTGAACCTTGGCAGAAGGTAGAGGGAGAGCGCAACCGCGAGGATGGCCAACACGGAAAAGAGCACCATCGGGTCGGGGCGGAAAATCGTGAAACCGAAGTGGAAGAACGGGACGAGGAGGTGGCCGACCACGAGGATGGTCAAATATGCAGGCCCGTCGTCGGCCCGCTGGTGGTGCAGGTCCTCGCCGCAGACGGTGCAGGTGTCGCGCACCTTCAGGTAGCTCTTCATCAAGGGCCCGGTGCCGCAATGGGGACATTTCCTGCGCCAACCATGCCAGACGGCGGGTTTCAGGGGGCGTTCCGCGCCAGTGTCGGGCGCGGGGGCCGTGGTGGTGGCAGTCATCGCAGGTCTCACTCGGGGCTGTGTTCGCGCGACAGAGATAAGACGCCGGGGCGCGGATTGCCATGTCACGGAATGTCGCGGGGGGCGGTGAGCGGAAAGGTGCAAGGATTTTCGCCTTTGGTGCGACGGAAGCGGTGGCACCGCCCGTTAGAAGGGCATGTCACGGTCGCGACCGGCCGGGGCGGCAAGGCAGGACACCTTGACCCTTTTGGAGAGAATGACATGAAACCAGCGATGAAACGGACCGGCACCATGCTTCTGACCGGAGCGGCCCTCACGCTCGCGGTCTCCGGTGCCGCGATGGCGCGCGACGGCGGGCATCACGGCCAGTACGGGCAGATGCGCGGCGGGCCGGTGGCCTTCGCCGAGCTTGATGCGAACGGCGACGGGCAGATCACCGAAGCCGATATCACGGCCCGCGCCGAAGCGCGCCTTTCCGAAGCGGATGCGGATGGCGACGGCGCCGTAACGCTCACCGAACTCATCGATGCGGGGATCGCCCGGTTCGAAGAGCGTTACGACGCGCGCGTCGCGGCGGCCGCGCCGGGCGAAGTGCCTGGGCGCCCGTCGGACGCACAGGTCCGCGCCCGGGCCGAAGAAATGGCGAGCCGGATGCTATCGCGCGCGGATGCGGACAACAGCGGCACGCTCGAGGCCGACGAGATGACGGGCGGACGCGGCATGGCGCGGCTCTTCGACCGGACCGATGCCGATGGCGACGGGGCGATCACCGAGGAAGAGTTCGACACTGCCCGCGCCGAAATGATGGAGCGGATGCGCGAACGCGGTGGCGAGCGGGCCGGGCGTGACGGCCACGGGCCGCGCGGCGGCGAGGCCCCGTGGCACCGCGACCGCTGAGGCTGTAAGACGATGGGGCGGGCCTGCGCGCGGGCCCGTCCGACCCGGCCCGTGGTGGACCGGACCCCGATCAACGACCGGACGCAATGGACATGGCATTCGACGATGCGGAGGCGGTCTCGGACGAGGCCTTGCTCGTCGCCTTCGGACACGGCGACAGGGCGGCGGCGCAGATGCTGACCGCGCGCCTCGCGCCGCGCGTGCTGGGGTTCGCCGCGCGGATGCTGGGCGGCGACCGGGCCGAGGCCGAGGATGTCACGCAGGAGGCCATGCTGCGCCTGTGGAAGATCGCGCCAGACTGGCGGCAGGGCGAGGCCAAGGTGACGACGTGGCTCTTTCGCGTAACATCGAACCTGTGCACGGACCGGCTGCGCAAGCGGCATGGCGTGGACATCGACACTGTGCCGGAGCCCGAGGATACGGCGCCCGGTGCGGTCGCGGGCCTGATCGAGGCCGACCGGGCGCGGGCGCTGGAACTGGCGCTCGCGGAACTGCCGGACCGGCAACGCGAGGCGGTGGTGCTTCGCCATCTTGAGGGGCTCGCGAACCCGGAGATTGCGGAAGCGATGGAGATTAGCGTCGAGGCGGTGGAAAGTCTGACCGCCCGGGGCAAGAGGACGCTGGCCCGGATCCTGTCCGGGCGGCGCGAGGAGTTGGGATATGACTCGGAATGACGATGCGCGTCGCGACGACGCGATGCTGGACGACTTCTTCGCGGCCGGAAGGGCCGAAGCACCGGTACCATCGGCCGACCTGCTGGCCCGTATCTCCGCGGATGCGGCAGCTCAGGCCGCACGGAATGCCCCTGCACGCCAGCCTCGCCGGCGCCGGGGATTGTTTGCCACGATATCCGAGGCGATCGGGGGGTGGCCCGCTCTGGCCGGTCTGGCAAGTGCCGCTGCGGCCGGGGTCTGGATCGGCGTCGCTCAGCCAACGGCCCTTGCGGCCGTGACGGGAGGGCTAATCGGAACGACTGAGCCCGCTACATACGAACTCGAGGCGCTGATCCCCGGGTATTCCCTTCTGTCATCTTTTTCCGAGGGAGTGGCCCCATGACCGGCGCGAAACAAGCGCTTTCCCGGGGCGCACGTCCCTGGATGAAGGGGCTTCTTGCCGTGTCGCTTGCATTAAACCTGCTCGTCCTCGGCGTGATCGTCGGCGCGCGGGTCGACGATCATGCAAGACGCCCGGATCATCGTTCCGGAGAGTCTCGTGGCGCTTTCGACCCGGCGTTGGGTCCTTTCTCGCGAGCGCTGCCCGATCCGTACCGCTCTCAGGCGGTGGAGGACCTGCGCGAGCGCGCAGGTGACATTCGCGACAACCGCGCCGTTCTGGCCGCACAGGTCGACGAGATGATCGCGCTGCTCAGGGATGATGAGTTCGACCAAGCCGCCCTGCGCGCCGTGCTGGAAGCGCAGTCGGAGGCCTTCCGCGCACGCGGACAGGTCGGCCGCGATGTCGTGTTGGAACAGATCTCCCGGATGAGCGCCCGGGACCGGGCCTTGCTTGCCGAGCGTCTGGAGAAGGGATTTCGTCGCGCAATGGACCGGGCCCGTCCTTAGGCGGCGCTTTTCGCAGCGGCGAAGGTCACACGATTTCGGCCGGCCGACTTGGACGCATAAAGCGCACGGTCCGCTTGCTCGAATAGGTCGCGACGATCCAACCCGCTCCCGTCACATAGCGCCACGCCGACCGAGGCCGTGACGGATACTGTCTCGCGCCCGGCGCACACCGACACGGGTTCACCGGCTATGACTCGCCGCAGCCGGTCGGCCGTGTCGCGCGCTGTCGCCGTGTCGGCACCACGCAGGACCACGAGAAATTCCTCGCCCCCGATCCGCGCGACAAGGTCGATTTCGCGCAAAGTGTCCTTCAGCCTGCGCGCGATTTCCACGAGCACGTCATCGCCGGCAAGGTGGCCGTGACGGTCGTTGACCGCCTTGAAGTGGTCGAGGTCTACAAGGAGGAGCGCGCAGCCGCCCGTCGCTGCCCCCGTGTCGCGCATCATGCGCGCGAGGTAGCCGTCGACATATCTGCGGTTGAACAGCCCGGTCAGAGGATCGCGGAGCGCCTCGTCGAGCTGGTCCGCGACGAGGGCGCGCAGCCGATCCATCTCACGCTTCTGGGAGAGCAGCCGGTGCAGTCGCGCCGCGAGTTCGTCGGGCGAGAACCCTCCACGCAGGATCCCGTCCGCGCCGAAGTCGAGTGCCATGTCCGCCGTATCGCCTGAAGGGCCGGGATTGTGAAGCAGGACGATCGCATGCCGGGTCTCGGATCGCGCGCGGAGTTCGGCGACGAGTCCCAGCGCGTTGCCCGGTTGTTCGGGCGCCACGCCGATCACGTAGATATCGGACGGGTTTCGTGCCTCTAACATGGTAGCCGCGCTGGCGAGTGTAATTCGGGCGGGAAGGGCCGCTTCGACACCCGCACGCCACGGAGGCCCGTCGGAGGGCGACGTGGGGACGAGTGTGAGGCGGGGTCGGGCTGCGTATTCGACCGGAGTTTCGGCAAGGGCGCCCGAGCAGTGGAGCGCTTGCCGGTGCCTCAGTTCGGAAAGCTCGGCCTGCCGGCGGATGAGATTGCGCAGCAGAGCGAGGAGCAGGTTTTCGCCGGGCAGGGCCGTCAGGCATTCCTCCGCCCCGGCTTCGAAGGCAGCGACCCGCGCCGCGGTCTCGTCCGGCGCTCCGTAAAGGATCACCGGCACTTCCCGCATCCCCGCATGAGCCTTCAGCGCTTTGCATGCAGCGATCCCTCCGCCGGGAAAGTCGATATCCATTAGGACGACATCCGGTCGTTCGGCTCGCATGGCCGCCACCAGTTCGTCACCGTGGCGCGCCTGTGTGACGCGGTGGCGGGCGGTGGCGAGTCGCGCTTTCAGCGCGATCCGGTCAGTCACCGTGTCGTCAGCGATGAGAATGCGTCCGCCCATTCAGGTTTGCTCGATTTTGTCTAAGATGCGTTGCGTTCGGGTAAGTCTTGCCCAAGAAAGATTAACAAAGGGTTTCCCAGGACGGATCGAGGCGGAGATGACTCAGGAAATGGCCGAAACCATAGGGCTGCGGGCGCTTGGCTGGCTGGCCGCGAATGACGAGCTGTTGCCGGTTTTCCTCGGTTCCACCGGCGGAGACATCGCCGATCTGCGCAATCGGGCGACTGACCCGGAGTTCCTCGGCGCCGTGCTCGATTTCATCACGATGGACGACGCGTGGATCACAGCTTTTTGCGACGACGCGGGGCTCGACTACACCCAGCCGCTGCAGGCCCGCGGCAAGCTTCCGGGCGGCGGAGAGATGCACTGGACATGAACTTGCGCGCGGATGCGGTGCTGTTCGACAAGGACGGCACGTTGTTTTCTTTCGACGAGTCTTGGTCGCAATGGGCGCAGTTGTTCCTCGCGCGTATGGCCGGCAGCGACGATGAGGTCGCGTCGCGGCTCGCCCGAGCCATCGGCTACGATCAAGAGCGGGAGGAATTCCTTCCCACGTCGGTCGCCATCGCCGGCACGCCCGAAGAGGTGGCCTTGCTTTGCGCCCCCATCCTCGGACGTTCGCCCGATGCCCTTGCAGAAGAAATCAACGCGGCCGCCACGGAGGCACCGATGACCGAGGCCGTGCCCCTCGTTCCTTTGCTTGGACGTCTGCGTGCCGCCGGATTGGCGCTGGGCGTGGCCACCAACGATGCGGAGGCTCCGGCACGCGCGCATCTGGCCCATGTGCTCGACAAGTTCGATTTCCTCGCCGGTTCCGACAGTGGCTGGACCCCGAAACCCGATCCCGCCATGTGTCTCGCGTTCGCGTCAGCTGCCGGTGTGGCGCCGGGGCGGGCGGTCATGGTGGGCGACAGCCTTCACGACCTGCACGCGGGGCGTGCGGCCGGCATGCAGACCGTCGGAGTCCTGACAGGACCTGCTGATGAGTCGCGAATCACTAATTGCGCGGATGTGGTTCTCGCGGATATCGGCCAGCTCCCTGCGTGGCTTGGCATGTGAGTGCTCAACTACCAGGCGATCCTGTTAACCGTTTGGCAGGAATTCGCTCGCACGCGGCCCGAGTTTAGTCGCAAAACGCCTTTGTTTCCTGATCCACCGGGGAGCGTTTACGGCTTTGTTAACGTCCCCGCTGTAGGCAATGATCGTGAATGAGGGTTTGTGAATGCACGGTATTATCTGCCGGTCTTTCGAGGCATTCGTCCGATCGGCCTATGGCAATCATGTCTGGCGAGACGCCGCGGGGGGCATCGAACTGCCCCGCGACGGGTTCGAGCCGATGTTTCACTACGACGACGACCTCGTCGTTCGTTTTGTCGCCTCCTGCGCCGCTACGCTCGGCAAGCCACGCGAGGCTTTGCTCGAGGATTTCGGGATTCATCTGATCGCAGGCCTACGGTCCGATCGTGTCCGAAGGCTCCTGCGGTACGGCGGAATCGACTACGAGGATTTCCTGCATTCGCTGGATGACCTGCCGGGGCGTGCAGCGCTTGCCATGCCAGACCTGTCCCTGCCCGAACTGGAACTAGAGGAGCATGAACCGGGGCGCTTTCAGCTCTTGTGCCGTGCCAATATCGACGGGGCGGGACATGTCCTCACGGGGCTGTTGCGTGCGCTTGCGGACGATTACGGCACCCTTGCCCTGCTCGAACACGGGGGGCGGCGCGACGGTGCGGAGGTCGTGCACATTCAGCTCCTCGACCATGCTTTCTCCGAAGGCCGATCCTTCGATCTGACTGACCCGAGCCTCGCCGTCGGAGGTGCGCCATGACCGTGATGCAGCCGGTCCGCGTGACCGATGGAGCGCTCGACGCCATGATGCCGCTCCACCTGCTCCTGGACACCGAGGGGACGATCACTCAGGTCGGGCCCACCATGGCCAAGGTTCTTGCCGGGCGCGATTACATCGGCCAGCGAATGCTCGACCTGTTCGAACTTCGGCGCCCGCGCGAAGCGCAGATCTATGACCTGCTCAGGCAGGGGGCGACCGGAAAAGTGCTTCTGCGCCTCAACGATCCGTTCCAGACTCAGTTCATCGGGTGTGCCGTGCGTCTGCCGGGCCGTGACGGGGTGCTCGTGAACCTGTCTTTCGGAATCTCCATCTTCGACGCGGTCCGGAATTACCGCCTCGCAGGGTCGGACTTCGCCCCGACGGATCTGACCCTCGAACTGCTCTACGTGGCCGAGGCGAACGCAGCGGCCATGGCTGACAGCCGGGCACTGAACGAACGCCTTCACGGTGCCAAGGAACGCGCAGAGAGCGACGCGCTCACCGACGCCCTGACCGGGCTGCGCAACCGGCGTGCGCTCGATCAGCAGCTGCATCGCCTGATCGAACGCGAGATACCGTTTTCGCTCGCCCATCTGGATCTCGATTTCTTCAAGGATGTGAACGACACTTTCGGCCACGCGGCAGGAGATGCAGTGCTGCGCAATGTCGCCCGCGTGCTGGTCGCAGAAACGCGGGACGACGACGCGGTCGCGCGCGTTGGTGGCGACGAGTTCGTCCTGCTTTTCGTGGGACTCGTCGATCACGCAAGGATCTCTGCCATCGCGGAACGGATCATCCGGCGGCTCGAGGCCCCGGTGTCGTTCAAGGGGGAAGCCTGTCGCGTGTCGGCCTCCATCGGCCTTGTGCGCTCCACGCAATACGAAGCGCCGAACCCCGACCAGCTTCTGTCTGACGCGGACACGGCCCTTTATGCTTCCAAGACCGCGGGAAGGGCGCGCTACTCTCTGTTCAACCCGCAACTCGGCGTGATGGAATTCGGCCCGAAACTCACTGACGCAAAGCCGGTCTGAGCGCAGCGGCGTCGTTTGGTCAGCTCCGGTGACGCGCCGCGTTCGCCTCGATCAACGCATAGACGCGCGCGACGGGCGGCGTCAAAACCTGGTCCCCAAGCCGCACGAGCGAATATGGGGAAACCGCCATGTCGGGTGCGACGTCCAGCAAACGGATGTTACCGCCCAGGGCCGAACTTCCGGCATAAAACTCTCCCACCGACCGCGCCACCGGCGCCACAGCATTCGTGTCCGCGACCAGGGCCAGCGTCAGGAGGAGCGATGCCGTGCCGAGCACGCGTTGAGGCACGCCGTAGCCGTTTTCGAGGAGATAGGTCTCGACCGTGCGCCGTTGCAGACCGCCGGGCGGCTGCATCACCCAGTCATAGGCAAGGCAATCTTCGAGCGTGACGGGATCGCGCCGCAACAGCGGATGGTCGCTCTGGACCATGAGTGCCACCGGTTCCGGCCCGATGAGCTGCATGCGGAACGCGCGTGCATCGACCTCGCCCGGCAACCGCCCGATGTAGAAGTCCAGGTCATGGGACAGCAGACTCTCGGCGAGCTTGTCCGACGTATCGATATTCACCGTGATTTCGATCTCCGGATAGGTGACGCGCAGATCGCGGATCACCGGCACCACGATTTCGAGCGCGGGTCCGGTCACGGCCCCGATGCGCACCAGCCCACGCGCCCCGCGGGTGAAGGACTGCACCGTGTCCTGGGCTTCGTCCAGCTGCCTCAGGATATCGCGTGCGTTGTCGGCCAGAAGCCGGCCGGTATCGGTCAAGGTCACGCCGCGCGCGTGCCGGGTATAAAGCGCCGCTCCCACGATACGCTCCAATTCCGCCATCAGGCGCGACGCTGCCGGTTGCGTGATCGCCACCTGTGCCGCCGCACCTGACATCTGCCCGGTTTCCGCAAGCGCGACGAGCAACCGGAGCTGGGAAAACCTCAGCCCCTGTCTGATGAGGTGATCGCGGGTAGACGGCTGGGGGGGCAGTTCGGCCATGATATTACCTATTTGGTATAATGTTCGCGCAAACACTGATTTGATTGGTATGGAATTGCAAGGCACAACGAGGCCGGAACGCACACCGGGCGGGCACCTCGATGCCCCTGACCTGGTGTGCATCACATCGCCGAAAGGAACGCCTCCCACGAAGGGGGCGCGTGGCGCGGGAGGACGACGTGAATGCATTCGAGCACGCCAGCGCGTGCAGCGTATGCGCCGTTTCCGTGTCAATTGGAACATGAGAGGCCGAGTGCATGCTGCTGTCGCAATACCTGAAATCCGAAGGCCAGGTTCAGATCGTCGCCCGCGACGGGACCGAAGCCTTCGAGGTGCGCACGGAGCAGACGATCTACGACCTAGCCATGGCCTGCGCCGCGAACGGAGAGGGACTACGTGACGCTGTGGCGCGCCTCGGTCTCAATGGCGCCGTGGACATCGATCGCCTCTATGCGGATGGTCGGCTCCTTCCGCCGGTCGCTCACCCCGATCCGGCCCACCTGCACCTGACCGGCACCGGGCTCACCCATCTGGGCTCCGCCTCCACCCGTGCGTCCATGCACGCGGGAGCGAAGGCCGAGGACGAGACGGACTCGATGAAGATGTTCCGCATGGGGGTCGAGAACGGGAAACCGGCCGATGGAGAGCCGGGCGTGCAGCCGGAGTGGTTTTACAAGGGGAACGGGAGCACCCTGGTGGCGCCAGGCGCCGCGCTCGCCTCGCCGGCCTTCGCCGATGACGGCGGCGAGGAGCCCGAGATCGCTGGCATCTACGTGATCGGTCCGGATGGCACGCCGTACCGCATCGGGTTCGCACTCGCCAACGAATTCTCCGACCATGTGATGGAAAAGCAGAACTACCTCTATCTCGCTCATTCCAAATTACGCCCTGCTTCCATCGGACCGGAGATGCTGATCGGCGATCTGCCGGACGATATCCGCGGAACGTCGCGCGTGCGGCGCGGCAACGAGATCCTGTTCGAAAAGCCCTTCCTGTCCGGCGAAGCGAACATGTCCCACAGTATCGCGAACCTGGAACACCACCATTTCAAGTATGCGCTGTTCCGGGAGCCGGGCGACGTGCATATCCACATGTTCGGCACCGCCACGCTTTCCTTCGCCGAAGGGATTTCCTGCGTGGACGGCGACGTGTTCGAGATCGAGGCGCCGGGCTTCGGCCTGCCGTTGCGAAATCCCCTTTCCCGCCCGGTCGCGCCCGCCGCGACGGAGCGGCAGTCCGTGCGCCGGTTGTAAGGGGGGACGATGACCTTCAAGAAGGCAGACTGGCCCCGGAAGCTGCGCAGCCAGGAATGGTATGGCGGCACCACGCGCGACAGCATCTATCACCGGGGGTGGTTGAAGAACCAGGGCTACCCCCACGACCTTTTCGACGGGCGCCCGGTGATCGGAATCATGAATACTTGGTCCGAACTCACGCCTTGCAATGGTCATCTGCGGGAACTGGCTGAAAAGGTGAAAGCGGGGATATGGGAGGCCGGGGGCCTGCCTGTCGAAGTGCCGGTTTTCTCGGCGTCGGAGAACACATTCCGCCCGTCCGCGATGATGTACCGAAACCTCGCGGCCTTGGCGGTAGAGGAACAGATGCGCGGGCAACCGATTGACGGCGCCGTCCTCCTCGTGGGCTGTGACAAGACCACGCCCAGTCTAGTGATGGGGGCCGCATCGACCGACATTCCCTCCATCGTCGTCACTGGTGGCCCCATGTTGAACGGCTGGTTTCAGGGCGAGCGGCTGGGAAGCGGCACGGCGCTGTGGCAGATGTCAGAGGCGATCAAGGCCGGGACCATGACGCAGGAGGAGTTCCTGAGCGCCGAGCAGGCCATGAACCGTTCCGCAGGCACCTGCAACACGATGGGGACCGCCTCGACGATGGCGTCGATGGCCGAAGCACTTGGCATGGCGCTGTCGGGCAACGCGGCGATCCCGGCGGTCGACAGCCGCCGGCGGGTCATGGCGCAGCTCTCGGGACGCCGGATCGTGCAGATGGTCAAGGACGACCTGAAGCCGTCCGACATCCTCACCCGCGAGGCCTTCGAGAACGCGATCCGCACGAACGGGGCCATTGGCGGGTCGACCAATGCCGTCATTCACCTGCTGGCGATAGCCGGGCGCGTGGGTATCGACCTGACATTGGACGACTGGGACAGGCTGGGCCGCGACATGCCCACGCTCGTGAACCTCATGCCTTCGGGCAAGTACCTGATGGAAGAGTTCTTCTATGCCGGCGGGTTGCCGGTGGTCCTACGGCACCTGGGCGAGGCGGGGCAGTTGCATCGCGAAGCGCTGACCGTGTCCGGCGCCGGCATCTGGGACGAGGTGAAAGACGCGAAGAACTGGAACGAAGACGTGATCCGGCCCGCCGAAAAGGCGCTGACCCAGTCGGGCGGGATCGCGGTGGTAAAGGGCAACCTCGCTCCGCAGGGGGCCGTGCTGAAGCCCTCGGCCGCCAGTCCCCACCTGCTCAAACACCGGGGGCGTGCGGTGGTGTTCGAGGATATCGACGACTACAAGGCGCGGATCAACGACGATGCCCTCGACATCGACGAGACCTGCGTG